>CAWEDP010000003.1:0-277500 GCA_963807925.1 uncultured Acidobacteriota bacterium
GCGCGACAACGTGTCGGCCAAAGTCAACGCGGTCTGCTACTTCAAGGTCGTCGACGCGAACCGCGCGCTGCGCGAGGTGGAAAACTACCTCTATGCCACCTCGCAGCTGTCGCAGACGACGCTCCGGAGCGTGTGGCGGCCAGTTCGAGCTGGACGAGCTTCTCTCGGATCGGGCAGAAAGTGAACGCGAAGCTCGGCAGATGATCCTTAACGAGGACACCGACCCGTGGGGCATCAAGGTCACGAAGGTGGAAGTCAAACAGGTCGACATCCCGGAGGCGATGCAACGGGCGATCGCACGGCAGGCGGAGGCGGAACGCGAGCGGCGCGCCAAGGTGATCCATGCCGCCGGCGAGTTCGAGGCGTCACAGAAGCTGGCCGACGCGGCGCGCATCCTCGAAACCCAGCCGGCCGCTATTCAGCTCCGCTATCTCCAGACGCTGACCGAGATCGGCGCCGAGAAGAACACGACGGTCGTCTTCCCCTTGCCGATCGACATGATCAGCGCCTGGATCAAGTCGGCGAAATAGCGGCGCGCCGGGCCCCGGCGAGATCGAGGCGGCGCGGTCCCCGACTAATTGGAGCCCGCTGTCTTCACCTGCCGCTGAAAGGCGGCCTCGTAGAAGTTCAGCTTGGCGGTCGGCGGCGCCGATTCCGCCTGCGGCGTATCGCCGAGCACCATGACCCTGCTCGTGGCGAGATCCTTGTACTCCGGCCACTGCGGCAGCCCCCCGCCGTTCGGATCGCCCTTCGTGATGAAGTTCACCCAGTAGGACGACATCGTGTCGGCGAGCTTCGTGTCGATCTCGTTCCACGTCTGCGTCGCCTGACCCTTGGGGTTGTTCAAGGCGTACGAGATTTCCGCCGTGTGGGTCGCCCCCTGCGGCGAAGGCTGGCCGTTCAGCGTCGGAATGCGGGTGAAGAAAAGGTGTACGCCTTCTTTCCGAGCTTCGCCTGGCCGCGGCCCACTGGCGCATGTTCCAGTTGATCTCGTCGGCGCATGCTTCATGCGCCGCGCGCTGCGCGTCGGCGTCTGAGGACGCGGGATAGAGCCGCAGGTACTGATCGGCCATCTCGCCGAACTTGCGCTCGGCGACGGTCTTGAACGCGTCGGCCGTCATGCCTTGCCCGCCGCGACCTGCCACGCCGGCGCCCGGTCCGCAGACGCCGAAGTTCGCTTCGTCCTTGTTCGAGCCGGTGAGGACGTCGACGGCGTTCTGCTTGCCGTTCATGAACGTCAGCGACTCGTCTTCGGGAATGATGTACCGTCGACGACCAGGCCGCCCGCCGAAAGACCAGTCAGCTCGTTGAGCGGCTTCGCGCGCAGCTCGGCGATCGTCTTGACGCCGAGCGCCTCCATCGTCTTGACGCCGTCGGCCTCGGCGGTGGCGCCCGAACGCATCGGCCCATCGTCAGCCCCATCCAGCCGCCGCTTTCGGCGATCGCGCGGGTGAAGAGGCCCTTCGCCTGCGGCGAACCGACCAGCGCGCCCACCATGATCGCGCCCGCCGACTCACCGGCGACCGTGACGTTGTTAGGATCGCCGCCGAACGCGCTGATGTTCCTCTTCACCCACTGGAGCGCGGCGATCGCGTCCATCATCCCGTAGTTGCCCGAGGCGTTGTGCCCGGATTCTTTCGCCAGCTCCGGATGCGCAAAGAACCCGAGCGAGCCGAGGCGGTAATTCAACGTCACGATGACCGGGCCCTTGGCGGCCAGGTTCTCGCCGTCGTACCACTGCAGACCGCCGGAGCCGCCCGTGAAGCCCCCACCGTAGATCCAGACCATCACAGGCCGACAATCGCCGGCGCTCTTCGCGCTGGTCCAGACGTTGAGGTACAGGCAATCCTCGCTCCGCGCAGGCTCCCGGGGAGCGGCCTGCACCGGAGGGGCGGCCGCGGCCGCGCCGCGGGCACCCGGCGCTCCGCGACGCCCGCCACGACCGCCAGCGGGCCCGGACGTGCACGGCGCGCCGAAGGCTTCGGCGTTGCGGACGCCAGCCCACTTGGCGGGCGCCTGCGGGGCGCGCCAGCGGTTTTCACCGAGAGGCGGCGCGGCAAACGGAATGCCCTTGAACACCCGCACGCCCGGCTGACCGGCGCCCGTCGTGCCCGCGAGGAGACCGGTGTCAACCTTGACCTGTTCCGGAATCATCGCGGAGGTTCGCATCGCGACCGCCGCAATCGTTCCGAGCACCAGAAAGAGCGCCATTCGCTTCATCTGCATCTCCTCATTCATCTCGGTCGCGCGCGATCGGTTCAGAGCGGTCCGCATCGCCGCAGCCGCCTTCGTGAATGCCCGCGCTCGCCCACAGCGTCGGCTACGCCACTTCTCGACCCGGACCAGTCTACTCCGAGCTGATGGGGACCGCCGCCCCTTCGGCGCCGGCGGCCTATGATCGCGCGGCCGCCCCGCGCTGCAAGCGCTCGTTTGGCGGCCGTCCCGGTGCGGGCCTCGTTCGGCGGCAGAGAGAAGGTGCGGAGGGAAGCCGACCCCGCGTTGAATCGACTTGCGGTCGCGAGTGCATCGGCTTACTGGGTCGGAACCCGGAACTCCCGCACGTTTGGTGGAATGACGGCCCGCTCGAGGGCTTTCCAGCTGCGGGATCCACTCGTAGGGCACCCGGTCCGCGCGATAGACGCGATTGGTTGCCCCGTTCTGGCTGAATACGGGCTGACGTACTTCCACGCGATGTCGCCGCCGGTCGTCACCTCGAAGAGGCGGCCGTCGGCGCCCTGGGTGATCAGCGTGTCGCCGTTCGCGAGCCGCTGCGCACCGCTGACGTAGTGGCTGAAGAACCGATAGTTCTCCTGTCCCGCGATCGAGTATCCCACACCTTCGCGAACGTCACCGGGTCGACCTCCACCACGCGCGAACTGCCGCGGCGGATCGAATTGCGTCCATCGGGCGCCGAGGGATTCGCGAAGCCGTATCCGCTGGCGCCTCCGTTGTCGAACACCAGCAGGTTGCCGGCTCCCGACAGCCCCTTCGGAATGATGTGTGGATTGTGCTGCCCGATGATTTGACCGAGCGTCCGCAGCGCCTCGGTCTCACGATAGTCGGGTCCCATGCGCCACACGATCCTGCCGGCGCGGTCCACGATTGCGATGAAGCTGGCCTCGCGGCTGCTGATCAGGACGTTGTCAGGCAGGAAGCGCATGTCGCCTGCGCCGTACCACCGGTTCGGCCCGACGTAGGACGCGGCGTTGACGTGCAGCCAGTCGTAGCTGTCGCGCGGACGGTTGAATCCGATCGCCTTGCGGATCGCCACGGGCCTCGTCGGACAATCCGAGCTCGTCGGATGGTCGCTCGCGCGCCAGTCCCATACGATGCGACCGTCGGGCGCGACCTCGATCAGCCGATCGTCATCGAGCGGCCGATCGCTGATCTGAGGACTGGTGACGTTGCTGTGCGTCAGCACGAGCGTCCGCTCGCCGGTCGCGACCGGTCGAGCGCCCGGCGCGTAGTACCCGGCCGCGAGGCTGGGGCGCTGCCAGTCGTGATGCTGGCGCGCGGACCACACCTCGCGGCCATCGGCGCCTTTCACCTGCTCGGCGCGGTCGAAGCGCCAGACCTCCTTGCCGCTCCAATCGAGCTCGACGAGGGCCGGCGACTCCTGATGCGGGGCGCCGTTGCCCGTGCCGGCGACGACGAATCCACCGGCAGAATCCGGGCCGGCCCACCCGCCGCTCCCGACAGGCCGGTCCACTGCTTGACCGGTTGGCCGTTCATGTCGATGACAATCACGCCGTCCGAGTCAGGCGTGATGAACACGGTGAACCCGTTCCAGGTCCGGTCGGGACGGTAGATGGTCGTGCCCGTCGGGTACACCGATGGCGCGCCCGACACGCCGAGCGACAACAGGAACAGGCTGCCGGTGACGGCAACCCAGCCCGCCAACATGCGGGCCTTCGTCCACGCACAGGGCATCGGTGAGCTCACATCAGCGCTCTCTTTCACGAGCTGATCCTGTTGACGGGGTATCGCCAGCGACCGCTCGGCGACCCACAGTGAAGCTAGGGGATGGGCCCACAGCTGTCAACCGGTTTGATCGCCGACCTGTTTGATCGCCGAGATCGAAGCGGCTCTGGATCGGGGCGACACCCAGGCAGACCGACGCTACCCGTCAGCTCCGTTGATGCCCATTGTCCTCCCCGCTCATTGCGATGAAAATGTCGTCACGATGGGTCGCCGCGGCGACTACGGCTATGACGCCCCCTACGCTCTGGTGACCTTTGCCACGCTCGGCGCTGCCGGCGTGGCCGCTGCGCTCGTCTCGTTGTGGGGCCAGCGCGGACATCTGGCGGCGACGACGGGACTCTACGGCGTGTTCTTTCTGGCGAACGCGTTCAGCTTCCTTTACACCACCAGGCGCGGCAAGTTCCAGGTCTGGGACGAAGTCCTCGACGGACTTCAGCTTCGCGGCGACGAACGCGTGCTCGACATGGGCTGTGGCCGCGGTGCCGTCCTCACCGCCGTCGCCCGGCGGTTGAGGAGCGGGCGAGTGACCGGGCTCGATCTGTGGAGCACACACGATCAGTCCGGGAATTCCCGCGACGTGACGATGCGAAACGCGTCGCTCGAAGGGGTGCAGGATCGAATCGAGATCGAGACGGGCGACATGCGGGCGCTGCCGTTTCCGGACGCGTGCTTCGACGTCGTCGTATCCAGTCTCGCCATTCACAACATCCACTCGAACGCTGCCCGCGCGCAAGCGATTGCGGAGGCATGGCGGGTGCTCAAGCCAGGCGGACGTCTGGCGATCGCCGACATCCGCGCCACCGCGGCCTACGCGGCGACGCTCGGCAGGCTTGGCGCGACAGCAATCGCGCGGCGCGGACTCGGGTGGCGCTTCTGGTACGGCAATCCGTTCGCCGGCACCAGCCTGGTGACCGCATCCAAGCGGCAACGCGTCTGAACGACAGCCTGCCAGAGCGCCCCGAAGGACGGGCAACAGCCGACGCGAGATCTACGGTCCGTTCGAGAGCGCCACGGCGCTCAAGCTGACGTTGTGCGTGCCGGAGGTCATGACCCAGGTGATGGTCAGCGTCTGGCCCGGGCTGGCCGCCTGGTAGGTGAGCGTGTAGTTGCGGTCGTAGTTGTTGACCGTGTCGGTCGCGGTGGCGGCCAGGTCGGTGTAGTCCGGGGCCGACCCGTCCGACAGGTGCGCGGTGAGGCGCCCGCCGCTCAGATAGCCGCCCACGTGGACCAGCAGCTGGTGAGTGGTGGCGTCGGCCGGCGCGGTGACGGCAAACCCGTTGCCGATGCCCGGCACATAGACTCCCCGCGGGCTGTCGGTGCCGGTGGCGGTCGGCGTGCCGCCGGTCCAGGAGATCGGGCGCGGGTCGTCGCCGTAGGACAGCACCGCGCCGGCGCCGATGGGCGTATAGGTGCTCAGCGGCGCCGCGCCCCCGGCCTTGCGCGTGAGCGTCGCCTCGCCCCAGTGGACCCAATCGGTCGGCCCCTCGGCACTCAGGTTCACCGCCGCGCCCGACGTCGTCACGCTGCCCGCCAGCGCCCCGCCGCCGCCGCCCCCGGCCGCCAGGTTGGTCAGCGTGAAGGTGGCCGGCGTCGCGATGCCGGCGACGCTGGCCGTCACGCCGTAGCTGCCGGTCACGCCGTTGGCCGTCAGTGGCGGCGCCGGCGCGACGCCGCTGCCGTCGGTTGACGCCGTCACGCTGGGCAGCCCGCCGAAGCTCGCCGTGGCCCCGCCGCCCGGCGCCGTGAACGTGACGGTGACATCCGGAACCGGCATGCCGTTCGCGTCCACAACCGTGGCCTGCAACGCCGTCGCAAACGCCGTGTCCACCACCGTGCTCTGCGGCGTCCCGGCCGTCGCCGTTACACTGGCAGACGCGGGCCCGGGCCCCGCCGAGAGCGCCACGGCGCTCAAGCTGACGTTGTGCGTGCCGGAGGTCATGACCCAGGTGATGGTCAGCGTCTGGCCCGGGCCGGCCGCCTGGTAGGTGAGCGTGTAGTTGCGGTCGTAGTTGTTGACCGTGTCGGTCGCGGTGGCGGCCAGGTCGGTGTAGTCCGGGGCCGACCCGTCCGACAGGTGCGCGGTGAGGCGCCCGCCGCTCAGATAGCCGCCCACGTGGACCAGCAGCTGGTGAGTGGTGGCGTCGGCCGGCGCGGTGACGGCAAACCCGTTGCCGATGCCCGGCACATAGACTCCCCGCGGGCTGTCGGTGCCGGTGGCGGTCGGCGTGCCGCCGGTCCAGGAGATCGGGCGCGGGTCGTCGCCGTAGGACAGCACCGCGCCGGCGCCGATGGGCGTATAGGTGCTCAGCGGCGCCGCGCCCCCGGCCTTGCGCGTGAGCGTCGCCTCGCCCCAGTGGACCCAATCGGTCGGCCCCTCGGCACTCAGGTTCACCGCCGCGCCCGACGTCGTCACGCTGCCCGCCAGCGCCCCGCCGCCGCCGCCCCCGGCCGCCAGGTTGGTCAGCGTGAAGGTGGCCGGCGTCGCGATGCCGGCGACGCTGGCCGTCACGCCGTAGCTGCCGGTCACGCCGTTGGCCGTCAGTGGCGGCGCCGGCGCGACGCCGCTGCCGTCGGTTGACGCCGTCACGCTGGGCAGCCCGCCGAAGCTCGCCGTGGCCCCGCCGCCCGGCGCCGTGAACGTGACGGTGACATCCGGAACCGGCATGCCGTTCGCGTCCACAACCGTGGCCTGCAACGCCGTCGCAAACGCCGTGTCCACCACCGTGCTCTGCGGCGTCCCGGCCGTCGCCGTTACGCTGGCAGACGCGGGCCCGGGCCCCGCCGAGAGCGCCACGGCGCTCAAGCTGACGTTGTGCGTGCCGGAGGTCATGACCCAGGTGATGGTCAGCGTCTGGCCCGGGCTGGCCGCCTGGTAGGTGAGCGTGTAGTTGCGGTCGTAGTTGTTGACCGTGTCGGTCGCGGTGGCGGCCAGGTCGGTGTAGTCCGGGGCCGACCCGTCCGACAGGTGCGCGGTGAGGCGCCCGCCGCTCAGATAGCCGCCCACGTGGACCAGCAGCTGGTGAGTGGTGGCGTCGGCCGGCGCGGTGACGGCAAACCCGTTGCCGATGCCCGGCACATAGACTCCCCGCGGGCTGTCGGTGCCGGTGGCGGTCGGCGTGCCGCCGGTCCAGGAGATCGGGCGCGGGTCGTCGCCGTAGGACAGCACCGCGCCGGCGCCGATGGGCGTATAGGTGCTCAGCGGCGCCGCGCCCCCGGCCTTGCGCGTGAGCGTCGCCTCGCCCCAGTGGACCCAATCGGTCGGCCCCTCGGCACTCAGGTTCACCGCCGCGCCCGACGTCGTCACGCTGCCCGCCAGCGCCCCGCCGCCGCCGCCCCCGGCCGCCAGGTTGGTCAGCGTGAAGGTGGCCGGCGTCGCGATGCCGGCGACGCTGGCCGTCACGCCGTAGCTGCCGGTCACGCCGTTGGCCGTCAGTGGCGGCGCCGGCGCGACGCCGCTGCCGTCGGTTGACGCCGTCACGCTGGGCAGCCCGCCGAAGCTCGCCGTGGCCCCGCCGCCCGGCGCCGTGAACGTGACGGTGACATCCGGAACCGGCATGCCGTTCGCGTCCACAACCGTGGCCTGCAACGCCGTCGCAAACGCCGTGTCCACCACCGTGCTCTGCGGCGTCCCGGCCGTCGCCGTTACACTGGCAGACGCGGGCCCGGGCCCCGCCGAGAGCGCCACGGCGCTCAAGCTGACGTTGTGCGTGCCGGAGGTCATGACCCAGGTGATGGTCAGCGTCTGGCCCGGGCCGGCCGCCTGGTAGGTGAGCGTGTAGTTGCGGTCGTAGTTGTTGACCGTGTCGGTCGCGGTGGCGGCCAGGTCGGTGTAGTCCGGGGCCGACCCGTCCGACAGGTGCGCGGTGAGGCGCCCGCCGCTCAGATAGCCGCCCACGTGGACCAGCAGCTGGTGAGTGGTGGCGTCGGCCGGCGCGGTGACGGCAAACCCGTTGCCGATGCCCGGCACATAGACTCCCCGCGGGCTGTCGGTGCCGGTGGCGGTCGGCGTGCCGCCGGTCCAGGAGATCGGGCGCGGGTCGTCGCCGTAGGACAGCACCGCGCCGGCGCCGATGGGCGTATAGGTGCTCAGCGGCGCCGCGCCCCCGGCCTTGCGCGTGAGCGTCGCCTCGCCCCAGTGGACCCAATCGGTCGGCCCCTCGGCACTCAGGTTCACCGCCGCGCCCGACGTCGTCACGCTGCCCGCCAGCGCCCCGCCGCCGCCGCCCCCGGCCGCCAGGTTGGTCAGCGTGAAGGTGGCCGGCGTCGCGATGCCGGCGACGCTGGCCGTCACGCCGTAGCTGCCGGTCACGCCGTTGGCCGTCAGTGGCGGCGCCGGCGCGACGCCGCTGCCGTCGGTTGACGCCGTCACGCTGGGCAGCCCGCCGAAGCTCGCCGTGGCCCCGCCGCCCGGCGCCGTGAACGTGACGGTGACATCCGGAACCGGCATGCCGTTCGCGTCCACAACCGTGGCCTGCAACGCCGTCGCAAACGCCGTGTCCACCACCGTGCTCTGCGGCGTCCCGGCCGTCGCCGTTACACTGGCCGGGCCCGGCGTTATGAGGCCGAAGACATTGAGCACATTGTCAAACGACGCGAGATACACCTTGCCGTTCGCGATGGTGGGAGGAGACCATTTCGCCCAGCTGCCGGAGTAATCCCGTGCTTGATTCTGGTCGCTGTTCCACAGCTCTCGGCTCAAATCCGACGCATCGAACGCGGACAGCACTCCGGGGAACGCTCCGCCGTTGGAGCCGCCCGTCGAGGAATACGCGGCCCAGATAATCCCCGTGCCTGGAGTGGTGCCGTTCGCCGAGATCGACAAGGCGGGCTCGTTCGCGTAACCATCCGGCACGGTGAACGTGCTCTCGGAGACCGGCGTGGTGTTGAAATTCGATCCCTGGAAACCGAATCCCTTCAGCTTGTCGAATCGGCCCCACAGGTAGAGCGTCGAGTTGTAGAACACGTTCCTCGCGAAGAGGCCGCCGGGACCTGTAATCAAGCTGAAGGTGGCCTGCCACTCCTGAACCACTTGATTGACCGGGTGGAACCCTCCGAGGTTGTTCGTGTCGTTCAGATAGATCCGGCCGTCCTTTCCGCCGCCGACGCTGAGCGAGGTTCCCGGAATCAGAATCGGACCACTGGCCCCGTAGTCGATATCCGCCTGGTCGAGCGCGCTCCGATTGGCGGGGGTGAAGTAATCGACGATCGCGAGGTTGTTGGTCGTACTCAGCTTGACGAGGCTGTTCGAGTAGGAAACTCCCGGACCGTACACCGACGAGTGGCCGGTCTGAACGTATATATTCCCCGCAGAATCGGCAGCCAGACCGACGCCGCCCTGCCAGACGCCGGCCCCCAGTCCGTCCGGGGACAGGCACTGGACGGCTGTCTGTTCGAGGGTGGCCGCATCGTAGCCAAAGACCCAGCCGTGATAGGGCTCCAGATCGTTGTGCGAGCCAAAACCAATGTAGACCTGGCCATCCAAGAGCAACAAACCCGGACGTTGAAGCTGCATCCACGGGTTGAACGCGAGGACGCCACCGACGCTGTCTGGCGCTGTTCCCGGCACGCTGCCCTGAATGACGACAGGACTGCCGGGTCTGTGGCTTCCCGTTCCGATGTCCAGCGCATTGAGTCTGAAGCTCACCACGCCGTTCTCGTAGGTGTGCGCGACGATGTAGATCGTGCTGGTCGTGAGGTCGATCACCGGCGTGCTCGTGATGCCGACCTCGTTGGCGAGGTCGTCGGTGATGTTCAGCACTGAAATCGGCACGGACGGTCCCAGGGTGACGGACCACAACGGCGTCGATTGAGCCGGATCGTCGGCGTCGTAGGCATACACGCTGTTGTGCTCCGTCACGACAAAGACCACGTTGTGGACGCCCTGCCCCGGGATATCGAGGTCGGAGACATAGAGCGGCTGGGCATATACCTGCCCATCCACGCTGCGCGAGAACAGCTTCCCGAAAGTGCTGACGTTGACGTTCGACGTGTTGAGCGTGGTTTCGTCGGGATTGGCTCCGGTCCGGCTGGCGTCGTTGTAATGCGTCGTGACGGCGACCTGAGCTGACACCGTCGAGCTCAGCGCGCCGACCAGCAGGCACCCGATCGCCGTGCAGGTCGAGAGCGTTCTTGAAGACAAGAAGGGGATGGCAGCGCGACCGATCAGGACCACAGGTTTCTCGAGCCTTGCATGGTCGCGCGTACACCCTCTCGCGTATTTCATGCGATTTCCTCGCCGATGGATTGTCGTTTCGGGTTGGCGCGTGATTCTACTTGAGGCGGGGAGCGATAGGATACGTGGATGGCAGCCGCGGCTGCCATCGCACTCGTCAGGGCTGTCCTGATGACGTCGCTGATCAGTGCTGGACCGCTGGAGACGTCGGGTTCGCCGGCGCCGCGAGGTTCTTGGAGAAGAACGGGAGCACGTTCCGCTCGATCCGTTCGCCGACCCTGTTGGTGTGATCGCCGTCGTACTCGTCGTAGCTGTGGCCGATCTCCAGGCGCGTCATCGCGTCGTGCAGTTGCCTGTTCGACGCGATCAGCCCGTCCTTGGTGCCGATGTCGATCGCGATCGCGTAGTACTTCTGCAGGTTCGCCGCGTAACGATCGATCATCGCGAGCGGGGCGTTGGCCGCCCATTTGGCGACGATGTCGGGCCGCCGCTTGCCGGCCCGGAAGGGGAGATCCAGGTACAGCGGCGGGTTGTTGGGATTCGGCGACCACGCGGCGGCCGATGCGAGACTGACCGACGGACCGAACCCGGGGGCGCCGGCCGCCTCCACGGCCTGTTCGCGTGTCTTGATCGCCTCGGCTGCGGCCATCGCTTCCGGCCGCGCGTCGACGTTCGCCGTCAGGCAGCACGCGCTCATGATGTACAGGCTCGAGAACACGTCGGGCCGCTTCATGCCAATCCGAACGGCACCGTAGCCGCCCATCGAGTGACCAGCCAGGCCGCGGCTCATGCGGCTGGCAATCGTACGGTAGTGGCCGTCGATGTGGATGACGAGATCCTCCGCCACGAAGCGTTCCCAGTCGCCGGTGGTGACCGAGCTCGAGTACATGCTGCCCTTGTGCAGCGAGAACGCATCGGGGGTCACGACGATCGCCTCGCTGAAGCCCTGCGCCGCGGCAAGCTTGTCGGCGCTGCCAGGAAGATTGGCGAGACGGCCGTTGAAGGTGTCGTCGCGTCCGCCGTAGCCGTGCAGCAGATAGACCACCGGAAACCGGCGGTTCTGATCGCCGGCGTAGCTCGGAGGCAGGTAGACGGTGACCTCCCGATCGGGGGAGTCGGCCTCGAGATTGCCTTCGAGCGCCTTGCCGTGCACGGTGATGTGTTCGACGCTCCCATGGCGGGGGCCTCCAGGCGGAGCGCCTCCACGCCGTCCTTGCGCAGTCGGCATCGCGGCCGCACCGGCAGCCAGTGCCACCGCAAACAGGACCCTCCGACTCTTGCTTCTTGCAGTCATTCCAGCCTCGGCCGATGATTCTAACCCGGTGCGCGCAGGGAGCGCGGCGGAAGCTGGTACCAGGCGCCGACCTCAACCCTGGTTGAGACGGGTCGTCGAGAAGGCAACTGTGAGCGCTCATGGCGTGCCGACGATTTCAGCGCTGTTGTCGCTCCAGAAACCGTTGAACGCGCGGACGACGACGTAATAGGTGGTGCCTCTCGTCAGACCCGTGAGCGTGCCGGTCGTGAGGGTGCCGGTGTTCAGCGAGCCGAAGTACCGTCCGCTCGCCGTGCCGTAAAGGATCTGGAACTCCGTGACATCGCCAGAGAACACATTCCCGTCCCACGCGATCGTCAATGAGCCGACCTCAGGCGTGACCGTGACAGAGAACGTCGACAAGGCGGTCGCGGGCGGCGACTCGCCGTCGCTGACACGACAGGTCTCCGTTGTCGTCCCGACCGGAAACAGGGACCCGCTCGCCGGATAACACGTGATCGCCGAATAGGGTTCGATCCCGCCAGCAATAGTGGGTGCCGGAAACGCCACCCGCACCGGATCGCCATCGGCCGACGTGGCCGTCTGGTTCGGGACCGAGCTCAAGACCAGCGACGACATGACGCTGATCGAAAACGTGCAGGTCACGGTCTGCCCGTCGGCCGACGAGGCGCGCGCAACCACGGTCGTCCAGCCGGTAGGGAACGAACTGCCGGAAACCGGCGACGAACTGATCGTGACCGGCTGTGAACCGCCCGTGGCCATCGGTGCCGCATAGCTCACGGCGACGGCCCCTCCGATCGCCGACGTGACTGATTGGCTGGGCGGGCACGCCATCGCGAGAACCGAGGCCGATCGAGCTGACGTGCCGACATTCGGCCCGCTTCCCGATGACGCTTCGGTGTCGATGTCGGCGCCGGCCCATGCGCGCGCAGCCAGCACCAGCATGAGAAGCGCCGACGCCGCGACATGCCTCCGGATCTGCCGGCCGAATTTCACCTAGCCTCCGCCGCACGCGTCTCATGCACGCACCGCGGAGAGGCGCTCCAGTGCGGAGAAACAGCACTCAGCGATGCGCTAGGGCATGGGATCGCGAAGATTGATCGGATCGCGCAGCGTGGTGCGGCCGCGCTGGCGAACCGCCTGGCAATCAGAGCGCCAGCTCACGTAAGTGATTGCGTTGAAAGGGCTTTATGCAAACAGGGGGGCGGCGAGGAGGCCGTGTGTCTTGAAAACATACACACAGAACCCGTCAAAAGTTCATAGGGAAGCCGTCGATGTCAGCTTTATGCTCGAATATCGAACTCAAGCGAACTCGTGTAACTCGAACGGCTCAGTTTTGATATCGAACACAGACGTTCAACCGCAAGAAAATGTCGCTGCTGATTGGCCCGGTGTCGCAGTTCAACACACTACACGCCACCGGGAGCCTTCAGCGCTCGCCGCCCGAGCCGGACACGCTCTGATGGCCGCCTCTCTCGTCCGCGCGCGCGCCGTTGAGGATGTTCGTCATCGCGTAGTTCCCCTCGTGGCACGCATACTCGAGCACCTGCTGCGTCGCGTCCTTGGTCAAATCGATCTCGAACGTCCACGGACGGGTCCACGTCGTCGGATCGTCGATCGTCACCGACCATTCGAGCCTGTTGGGTGCGGCGGGCGTGAAGCGTTCGATCAGCCGCATCCCATGACCGCGCCACAGAGGACGGCGACAAGCGCTCCCCCGCAACACCGCCACATCCTGCTCATGCGGATCTCCCTCCTGAAGAAGCCGAAAGGCGCCCGGCGTCCGACGTGGCGTCGCTGGCCGTATTATAGGCGCGACCGCGCGGCGGCTCTCACAATCCACGATGTCTCGCCGGCGCCACGGGGCGTCGGCGGAGAAGCCGTTGCTCCCCACATCGATACAGGTTGGAGGTCGCCCTGATCGTGCCGCCGGCGTACAACCCGGCAAAGACGCTGTGTATGGCCTTCGGGGAACTCTCTCACGACGTCATCGCCCTCGTGCTCCTCGTGCGCGACGGCAGCCTGGACGAGACCGTGGAGATTGCGCGCTCAATCACCTCCCGGCCGCGTTCAATCGGGGACACTGCTCATGCCAGGGCTGCTTGACTCGCTCGATCTCGCGTCATTCCTGGACAGGGAATACCCAACCTCGTTCTGGAACGGCAAAGGATCGTTCACAATCGTCTCCGAGCCGATCCTCGCGGCGCTCGAGCGCGACCCCAACGTGACGCTCGGCGCCGTACGTGCGCAGCTGCGCGAGGCGAACAAGCCGCTCTTCCTGCAATCGGCGTTGACGTTCAAGGTCGATCCCGCCGATCCGATTCGTCTGGGCGCGAACAACGGCGGCGCGGGCACCGAGAGCGTGTCGTTCTCGGTGCATGGCGACGCGACCGCGCACGTCTTGGTCATCCTGGGGCCCGAGGTGTTTGGGGCCCTGCAGGACGAGCACCCCGCCGACCTCGGATCGCTGCTGCGGGATCACACGAATCCGGGCGACGGGGATGCGCTGGTCGTGCTGACGGCAGGAGGCGACGCGGGTGCGGACTTCGCGGCCAACATCCTCAACGCCGGCGGAGCCCGTGTCGGCGTGTCGTTCAAGGGCGGCGCCGGCGTCGATTGGATGGTGTGCCGGCCGGCGCGCGATGGCGATACCCTGCTGGGCGCGCTTCGCGCGGCGCTGGCCGGCGCAAGGCTGCCACAATCCAATCCGCCCGGGGCGGCCGGCAGGCCCGGATCGCTGCTGCTCGCGCCAAACGAAATCCTCTATTCGGCTTACGTCGGGTTCCTGAACGTCGGCGCCACGGCGGCGTTCGGGTACAACGTCGGCGGCACGACGAACTACAAGCTCGGAAAGCTGGATCTCGCGACGAGCCTCGTCGTGAAGGCGGACGCCGAGCTCAGCGTCGGATTCGGCCTCGCCGGCGCCTTCCGGATCATCGTCCTGCCCGGCGTCCGCCCGGGCTGGGTGCGCCTGATCGTGGAAAAGCAGCGGAGCACGACCTTCGACGTCGGCGTCGGTGTCACCTTCGACGCCAGGCTGAAGACACGCGGCCTGCCCGACACCGCCCAGTCCTCGCTCGCGCTCCTCGAATCGATTCTCGGGTTCCAGACGCCGCAACTGGCGCGCCAGGCACTCGGTCTGGCGCAGCCTTCGTCGGGGTCGAGCAGCAAGGCGGACGGTGCGATCAAGGCGCTCGTCGAGGGATATGTCGGGCGGCCGTTCGACGCCGTCAACGCCGGGGAGGTCGGAACAACGCTGGTCACGATGACCGGCGCAGCCACGCAGATCGTGGCCGCCGAGGATCGTGTCATCGCTCTGTACGAACGCTATCTCGTGGCGAATCTCGAACCGGCTCTCGAGACGCTCGAACGCGCCCTGGCGGAGCCGTCTCCCGAAGCGCAGCGGAACGCTCTGCTCCGGAGCATCAGCGATCCTGCGGTTCGACAGCTGGTGTCGATGCTCGTCGACCGCACGCTCGGCCAGATCGTCACCTCTTACACCGGCGCGCTCGACGAGCTGAAGGGGCGGGTCGAGCGCTTCCGCCGTTTCATCAGCGCCGACGAAGGGGCGATCCGGGCGTTCATCGAAGCGCGCGCCAGGATGTTCGACCTCGCCTCGCTGTTCGAGGAGCTGAAACGGATCGACAGCGCCGATGCGCTCCGGGCGCGGACGACGTCCGCGATCGATGCCCTCGTCGAACGGCTCACCGGCCTTTCCATTCCCGATCTGTTTGCCCGCCCCGACCTCCCGGCGCTCATTGACGACGTGCACGCGGTGGCGAACCGGATCGAACAGCTGCTGCAGCGCTTCAACGAGATCGTCACACGCGCGCTCAACGCGAAGGGGCGCCTGGAGGTGAGCGACGCCTACCAACAGGTGCGCGAGGGCGACAAGCTCGTGGACATCCAGATCAACGTTCAGCCGGACGATCCCGCGCTGGCGTCGAAGGCGCGCGAGGTGTATGCGAACGCCGCCCGGGGACGCTTCGACGAGGTGCTGAAGGACGAGAACGCCCCGCTGGTCAGCGTGTCCTCAGCGGCCTTCACCGACGTGCTGACGCGGGTCGGCACGCTCGACGTGAACGTGTTCGGCTGGAACTACCAGCAGGTGAACTCCGTGCTGGTGTCGCTCGACGCCACCGTTCAGCAGACGCCGACCGGCATGCTCACCGTGTACAGCATCGATGCGAAGGGACAATCGGTCCGCAAGAGCGCGAAACGCCTGCTGGAGCTGAACTACCTGTTTCAGGTGACCGGGCAGGTGAAAGGCGGCTTCGAAGCCGACGCCACGCTCCGGCGGCAGGCGGTCAGCGCGTTCGACGAGCTGAAGCGCATGCAGACGAGCCTCAGCTACGCGATCACCGATCCGCTGACCAGCCTCGACGAGCTGCGGAGCTACTTCGCAGTGGGCGTGCAGCTCGGCGTGCTCGGGCCGGGTCGGACGGCGCGTCTGATTGGATCGATAGAGGAGCTGCGACGGCCGGCCCACGGCGCGCCGCCGGCGTTCGACGGCGGGAGCTTCCGGAAGGTGGGCATCACCTACACGGTCGGTTTCGACGGAGAGGCGCTCGCGCGCGCGCTGACGACCGATCTCACGGGCACCGAGATCAACTGGTGGGCCCGGACCGAGCCAGGGCAGCGGCCCCGCGCGGTCCGAATCAAGGCCGCGGATCACCGTCAGGCCCTGCTGTCCATGTACATCGATCGGCTCATTGCGAGCTACATCGTCGGCCGGTCGCCGAAGCCTGCGACCTACGCGCTCCCGGCGCTGTTTGCGGCCGGCGTCGTCATCGAGCTGCTGGAGAACACGGCGATGGCCCAGACCGAGCCGTGGAGAAGCCTCTCGGTCACGACCATCGACCAGCAGGTGTTGCGGCTGCCGATTCCGAACGTCGCGTTCGGCTGGGCGAGCCGGCATACCGTCGTGGGCCGCGAGCTCGCGGCGTTTCTGGACGCATTCCGCGCGAGCGTCGCCGTATCCGACCGACGACCCATCGGCGATCTCGAGCGATTCCTCGAGAGCCTCGTCGTTCAACTGATGGACGCGGGCGAAGGCGACGAAGCCAGCTTCCCGTTCATGCTGATCGACGAGCTCGTGCGGCGGACCAACCCGTCGGCGCCCGACACGCGACGCGCGCTGCTCGAGGTGACCCTGTTCGACGACCAGGGCCAGGCCGCGCAGTACATTCCCATCCCGGCGTGATCGGCGCCGCCCTGGTGGCCGGGGCTGGTCCATGTCGGTCGCAGAATCGCGCGAGCCGCGCCTCGACCTTCAGAGGAATCGCGCGTCGTCGGCCGATGGTCCGTAGATCGCCGGCACCGCCACCCCGTTCAATCGCAGATAGACCGTCAGTTGGCCACGATGGTGCGCCAGATGCGCAAACGTGTCGCGCACGACCACGTACTTCTGATCCTCGCTGACAACCTTCCCGGACATCAGCAATCGCCAGTGCTTCATGAGCAGATCGTCGGTCGTGCCGGTGAGGGCGCGGCGCGCATCGGCGAAGGCCGCATCATGCGCCTCGACGAGCTCGGCGCTCGTCCGCAACGGCCGCTGATCGATGTTCGACCCGCCCAGCTCGAGATCGTCGCGCTCGATGATCAGCGGCAGCCACGACGGCATTCTCGCGACGAGCATCGCCAGCCGGCCGAGCGGCATCGACTTGTCGTGCGGTTTCCAGTCAGGCCGCTCTGGAACCGCCTGGAGCGCCCGTCGCGTCCGCTGCGCTTCGGCGTCCAGCTGTGCAAGAAACACTTCGGTGAGCTTCATCTGCGCCTCCAACGGCGGGAGCCGATCGCCGGCGTCAGGCCGCGCGGCAGGCACAAGTGTACAAGTGCTCGCACCGGGCCGTGGGCCCGATTTCGAGAGAGCCGTCGACGGCTCGGCGTAGAGGCCCGGCCCTCCTCCGTTGACGCGATGGCAGATCCCGCGCCCTCTGTGCCGAAACGGCACAGGCGGGCGCGCCATCACGCGACGATTCGGCGGTCAGAATATTTCCTAACCCGCTGTCGTGACGGCCGTTGCGACCGGCAACCTGTCCTGGACCCGGCCTTGCACAGCCGGCCGCGTGGCTCGACGTGTCGAGCGTCGAACGCGGAACGCCCGGATGCAACGGTTCGTTCGTCATTCCCGTGCGCTCAGCCTGGCGGCGATAGCGGCCGTCGCCGGGTCCCTCGTGGGCGCTGCGGCCGTGCCGCACCGTCCGCACGCGGCCGCGACGCTCGCTGTCCTGATGCTGTCGGGGGTCCTCGGTGCCTTCTTCGATCCGGCGGCGGGGGCGGACGAGCGTGACTTGCCGCCGCTCTCCTTCATCGTCGATTTCGCGTCGCTGCTGCTCTTCGGGCCCGCGACGACTCTGCTCGTCGCGGCGGCAGGGACCGCCACCTACGCCCTCACCGAGCGGCCGCGCGCGCAGGCGATCCGGCGGCTGATCGCGAACCTCGCCGCGACGAGCGGAGCGACGCTCGCTGCCGGCATGACGCTCTCGTCCCTGGGCGGCGCGAGAGAACCAGTCGCGTGGCCGTGGCGCGGGGTGCCGGTTGCCGCCGCCGTGGTCGCGTACTGCCTGGTGAAGCACGCCGGGATCGAGATGTTCGGGCCGCTCGCGACTCGTCGGGCGTTCAACCGGGTGTGGCCGCGCCGCACGCTCTCGCGCTGTCCGGGCTATTTCATCTGTGCCGCCGCCGGCGTCGCGCTCGCCGAGGCGATCGCGCATTCGGCGTGGGAGGTCCTGCCCGCCGCCGCTGTACCGCTGTTCTTCCTCTTTCGGGCGTACCGGGCTCACGTGAACCGGGTCGCCTGGGACGACCGTCTGCATGTGATCGAATCGCTGGTTCAGGGCATGTGCGAGGTGGACAACGACGGACGCGTCACCCTGTGGAGCGAGTCGCTGGCCCGCCTGGTGGGATGTCCGCGCGAACGGGCTCTTGGCGGCCTGCTCGTCGAGGCGGTACCGGCTCTGAGCAAGCCGGAGGTGCGGCGCGCGGTCGAGCGCGCGCTCAGGAATCAGACGGCGCAGACGCTCCCGCATCTCAGGCTGCATTCCGCCGCCTCGCGAACCGTCCAGATCAAGACCCTGCCGCACGGCGACAGTGTCACGTTGCTCTGGTACGACGTCACTGCGCGGTCGCGCGAGGAGCACGCGCTCAGGCGGAGCGCCGAGCGGTTCGCGCTCGCGGCGGCCGGCGCCAACGACGGCCTCTGGGAATGGGATCTCCGCAGCGGCGAGTTCTACGCGTCGGCGCGGTGGTGGATGATGATCGGCCTGGAGCCGCGCGAGGCCAGCGGACGCCTCGAGGACTGGTTCGCGCGCGTCCACCCCGACGATGTGGCGCTCCTGAAAGAAGCGCTCGACGCGCACCTGGCCGGCCGGACCGATCACCTCGAGCACGAGCATCGCGTCCGACACGAGGACGGCGTCTACCGGCGGTTTCTCAGCCGCGGCGTGGCGCTGCGCGGCAACGCCCCGCGTGCCGTGCGGATTGCCGGCTCGCTGACCGACATCACCGAACGCGCGATTGCGCAGGAGCGGATTCGGAGCGTCGGATTCCGCGATCCGTTGACCGGCCTCTGCAACCGAACCATGTTCGTGGAGGGACTCGGCGAACGGCTCAACGATCTGAAGTCGGGCCGCGCCGGCCGGTTCGCGGCGCTGTACCTGGACCTGGACCGCTTCAAGGTGGTCAACGACAGCCTGGGTCACCTGGTGGGCGACGAGCTGCTGATCGCGGTGTCGCGCCGGCTCGAGTCGTGCCTGCGGCGCGGCGACGCGCTGGCGCGCCTCGGCGGAGACGAGTTCGCGATTCTGCTGAGGGGGCTCGACGATGCGATGCAGGCCAACGTGATTGCGTTCCGGATTCAGGAAGCGCTCGTCGCGCCGTTCTCCATCGGCGGCCGGGAGGTGGTCACGTCGGCGAGCATCGGCATCGCCTTCAGCCGCCCGGAGTACGCGCATCCCGAAGAGATCATGCGCGATGCCGACACAGCGATGTACTACGCGAAAACGCACGGCAAGGCGCGGCACGAGCTGTTCGATGCCGACATGCACGCGCGCGCCCTCGATCGCCTGGGACTCGAAAGCGACCTGCGCCACGCGGTCAAGAGCCAGGCATTCGAGGTGCACTATCAGCCGATCGTGTCGCTGTCCACCGGGATGTGCGCCGGCTTCGAGGCGCTGGTGCGCTGGCAGCGGAACGGGAAGCCGGTCTCACCGGTGCAGTTCATCCCTGTCGCCGAGGAGCTGGGGCTGATCGAGGCCATCGGGACGTGGGTCCTCCAGGAGGCGTGTCGCACGTTCGCGGACTGGCAGCGGCGTTTTCCCGACGGGGGCCTCGAGTGCATCACCGTCAACGTGTCGGCGCGCCAGCTGATGCAACAGGGATTCGTGTACCTCGTGGAGCAGACGGTGCAGTCGGCCGGGCTGAAGCCGTGCGACCTGCGGCTCGAGATCACCGAGACGGCCCTCATGGACCGCCCGCACCTGGCCGCGCAGGTTCTTCGCGACCTGCGGAATTTCGGCGTGAAGATCTACCTCGACGACTTCGGCACCGGGTACTCGTCGCTCAGTCACCTGCACAGGCTGCCGGTGGACGCGCTCAAGATCGACCGCTCGTTCGTCAAGAGCCTGCTGCTCGACGATCGGCCCGCCATCGTCGAGAGCATCCTGGCGCTCGCACGCACGCTCCACACGAGCGTCGTCGCGGAAGGCGTGGAGAGCGACTCGCAGGCGCGCGAGCTGGAGCGGCTCGGGTGCCGACAGGCGCAGGGATTCCTGTTCTCGCCGCCATTGCCGGCCGGCTCGGTCGAGGAGCTGCTGGCCGCCGGGCAGCCGCTCGGCGACAAACGACTCCGGGCCGTCGACACGCCGACCTCGCCGCCCGACGATTCCGAGCTCCGCGCGTCGTAGGGGGCATTCCGACCCGGCCCGCGCCTGAGGTGTCCGGATGGGCTCGCACGGCCAGTTTGAGTACCAACGACTGTCCGTGGTACATAAGGAAACGCGTGGGATCAAGAATGGTCGCGACCTGTCGGCACCCGTGACATGCTCCACATCCTGGCGCCGCGCCACGTCCACACGCTGAACGACTTCGCGGCGTCGAACGTGCTGCTGGCGTTCGACTTCGACGGCACGCTGGCGCCGATCGTCCCGGAGCCGTCGGCGGCGCGCATGGGCTCCTCCACGCGACGTCTTCTTGCCGCCGTTGCGCGGCGTTATCCGTGCATCGTCATCTCCGGGCGGGCGCGGCACGATCTGCTGAAGCGTATCGGCGCCCTCCCGGTGTTTCACGTGGCAGGCAATCACGGGCTGGAGCCCTGGGGCCAGAGCGCGGCGTACGCGTCGCTCGTACACGACTGGGTGCACCAGCTCGCCGCCCGGTTGGGCGGCTACGACGGCCTGGTCATCGAAGACAAGACCTACTCGGTCGCGGTCCACTATCGGCGCGCGCCGTCGCAGCGGCGGGCGGCGGCCGCCATCGCCCGCGCGGTGCGCGGGCTGCGGGGCGCGCGCACGATAGGCGGGAGGCAGACGGTGAATCTCGTGCCTCGCGGCGCCCCCCACAAGGGGACGGCGCTCGAGCGGGCGCGGCGTCTGCTCGCGTGCGATACCGCGATATACGTCGGCGACGACGACACGGATGAGGACGCGTTCGGATCGGACCGCCCGGACCGGCTGCTCGCCGTCCGGGTTGGCGTCCGCCGGCAGTCGCGGGCCCGCTACAGCCTCAGGAATCAGGCCGAGATCGACGACTTTCTCCTGACCCTCCTCGCCTGCCGGCCCCGGCGCAACGGCAAAGGTCGATGACGCCTCGCGCGTCAGCCCGCCGTCGCATCCCTCCGGCGTCTACACTGTAGCAGCGCCCATGGCGACGACTCGTCCGTCGATTTCGCGCGACACGCGCCTGCTGCTGACGATCGCGCTCGTCTCGGTCGCGATGCTGTGGGTGCTCGCGCGCATCCGCTTTCCCGACCGTTCGCCGACGCCCAATCCGGTGCCGCCCGTGCTCGCCCAGCTCGCGCCGCCCTCCGCGCTGGCCGATGTGATCGCGACGATGGCTCAGCTCGACACGCGGTTGCAACCGTCGGTTCTGGCCCTGGGGGTGCGGCACAATCCGGGCAGTGGGGGCGAGTCGCCCGGCGCGATCGCGGCGGTCCGCTTCCATGACGATCTCGCGCTCGCCGTCGCGCCGGAAGGTGGCCACGGCGCGCCCTTCGTCTGGCGCGACGCCACCGAGATCGCCTGGGATCCGGCGTCGAGTCTCGCGGTCGTTCGCGTGGTTGGCGAGGCGCCGTCGGACCTGTCGATCTCGACACCCCGCCGGCCGTCGCGGCCGCGTTTCGTGATTGCCGCCAGCGCGTCCGACGACGGCGTGTCGCTGCGGCCGGTGTTCGTCGCATCGCTGGTCGAGCGCACCAGCCCCATCTGGTCGGGTCCGATCTGGATGCTGCCGGCCGACACGGACCTGCCGCGCGGAACGCCCGTGTTCGATGTCGAAGGTGCGTGGGCCGGCTTGGTGACCAGGGAGCGCAACCGTACCGCCATCGCCCCGGCCGATCGCGTGCTGGCGCTGGCCGATCGGATGGTCCGCGAGCAGCCGCGTCCTCGCGGGTACCTGGGGGTTGACGTGCAGGAAGTGACGCCCGCGCTCCGCGCGGCCGGTGCCGAGGGTGGGGTGATCGTCTCGTCGATCGACCCCGACGGCGGCGCCGCCGGACGCGTCGAGATAGGCGACACCATCGAAGCGGTCGACGGCGCGGCGATGCCGGCCGTCGAAGACTGGACGGCGCGCGCGGCGCGGCTGTCGAGCGGGGAATCGATCACGTTGCGTTTGCGCCGGCATGGCGACGTGCTGACTGTGCACCTCACGGCGCGGCCCGAGGCTTCGGCGCGATCCAACCGCCCGCTCGGGCTGACGCTGCGAACCGTCCCGGCGACCGGCGCGGCCATCGTCCGCGTCGATCGCGGATCGGCCGCGGATGCGGCCGGCCTTCAGGCCGGCGACGTGCTCACGCTGGTCGGCGAAGTGGCCGCGCCGACGGCGGCGCAGGCCCTGCGCGCATTGGCCGCGATGTCGCGGGAACGGCCGATCGTGGTCGGCTTCACACGCCGCGAGGGCCATCATCTCACCGCCCTCGAGAGAACCTGGTGATGCACGCCCGCGACGAGCAGCCGGTCGGCGTTGCGGACGCCGGACCCGGTGCCGGCGCGCCGGGCCGCGCGCCGCGCCCGCGTCGGGCGTGGCCATCGCGCCGGCTGGCGCTGGGGCTGTCGCCCACGCCCGGTCCGGGGCTGGCGCTGCTCCTCGTCGGCATGGTGCTCGGACCGGGCGGCCTCGCCGTGTTGACCGACTCGGTGCTCGGCGCGCTCGATCCCGCGGTGTCAGTGGCGCTCGCCGCGCTCGGCGTGCTCGCCGGGCTCGAGATCGATCCCAGGCGTCCCGACGAAGGCCGCCTGCTGGCGGCCGCCACCATCGAGAGCGGCGTCACGATTCTGGTCGTCGTCGCCGGACTCGTGCTGGTGAATTCGCGCTGGCCGGTGGGTCCGAACCGGTGGCTCGTCGCGCTGGTCGCCGGCGTGTGCGCCGCCTCGTCGTCCACCCCCGCTCGCCCGCCGGACGAGGCGCGAAGCTCGCTCGCCCGAATCGGCGATCTCGACGATGTGCTGCCGATCGTGGTGGGGGTGGCGGTGATCGCCTGGATGCGATCGGCCCCCCCGGCGGCGCTGGCGGGCTTTGTCGTTCAGGCGGTCGTCATAGCGGCGGCGATTGCGGGTGTCGCGTGGCTCCTGTTGTACGACGCGGCGTCGGAAAGCGAGCAGCGCGTCTTCGTGATCGGCACGCTCCTGCTGCTCGGCGGCGCTGCGGCGTACCTGAGGCTGTCGGCCCTCCTCATCGGCCTCGTGGCCGCCGGCTGCTGGGTGGCTGCCGGCGGGTCCGTGCGGGATCGTGTCACCGACCACGTGCGATCGCTGCAGCACCCGCTGATGGTGCTGCTGCTGGTGGTCGCCGGCGCACGCCTGCAGATCGTGAGTGGCCTTCTCGGTCTTGCAGCGGCGTATGTGGCGTTCAGGATCGGGGGAAAGCTCGCGGGCGGCTGGTTGGCGGGGCGCGTCGCTCGGGAGGCTCCCCGAGACGTCGGGATATCGCTCGTGGCGCCCGGCATCGTCGGCGTGGCCATCGCGCTGAACCTCCTCCAGGCACAGGGCGACCTGCCGGGCGTGGCGACCATCTTCGCGGTCGTCGCGTCCGGATCGCTGGCGCTCGATCTGCTCGCATTTCTCATCCCGCGGCTGGGAGATCGTCTGTGAAGCGGGTGTTCGGCGTCGTGATCGTTGCCGGCGTCGTGCTGTGGATCCGCGCGATGGGCGGTGTGCGCGCCGATCTGCCCGCGACCGCGCTGGCGCTCGGTTTCACGCTGATCGTCGCGATGGTCACCGGCGAGATCCTGCGCCGGTTCCGTCTGCCGCGGCTGACCGGCTATCTCCTGTTCGGCGCGGTGGTCGGTCCGTATCTCGGAAACGTGATCACCGAATCGATGGCGCGCCAGCTGCACGCGGTCAATGCGATCGCGACGACGCTCATCGCGTTCATCGCCGGGCTCACGCTCAACGTCGAGCGGATCGGCGACCGGATGAAGGGCACGATCGGTCTGATCGCGACGACGCTGGCGGTGGCGATGGCCGGCGTCTTCGTGATCGCATGGACGGCGTGGGCCTGGCTCCCGATCGCGCCGGAGGCGACCGGCATGGCCAAGCTCGCCATGACGCTGGTCTTCGTCGTGATCGTCGCCAGCTTCTCGCCGACGATGACGGCGGCGGTCATCTCCGAGACCGGGGCGCGCGGCCGGCTGTGCGACATGGTGCTGGCGATCGTGGTCGCGGCCGACCTGGTGGCGCTCGTGCTCTTCTCGCTGGCGATGCAGTTGGCGCGGGTGGCGCTCGGTACCACCGCCACCGGGGACGTCAACGTGCTGGTCCGTCTCGCCTGGGAAATCGGCGGCGCCATCGCCTTCGGCAGCCTGGTCGGCGCGTTGCTCGCGCTGTACCTCCGGTACGTCGGGCGCGAGCTCACGCTCGTGCTGCTGGGCGTCTGCGCGGTGTTGAGCCAGGTGGGCGTGACGCAGGGATTCGAGCCGCTGCTGGCGGCGATGGCGGCGGGGATGGTGATCCAGAACGTGGCGCTGCCGCAGGGCGACGCGCTCAAGGTCGGCATCCAGCGGGCCGCCCTGCCCGTTCTCGTCGTGTTCTTCGTCGCGACCGGCGCGTCGCTTCAGCTCAACACCCTCACCGCGATCGGCCCGGTGGCCCTGGCGCTGGTCGCCGTCCGCATCGTGACGATTCGCGCCGGCGTGTCCGCCGGACTGCGGGTCTCGGGGCTCGACCGGCAGACCGGCCAGTACGCGTGGACGGGCCTCATTTCGCAGGCGGGGATCACGCTCGGGCTCGCCTCCGTGCTCGCCACGGAGTTCCCGACCTGGGGCAGCCGCCTGCAGACGCTGTTTGCCGCGTTGATCGCGCTCGACGAGCTGATCGGGCCGCTGCTGTTCCGGAGCGGGCTGGCAAAAGCCGGCGAGATCGACACCGACGCGCGGCGCCCGTTGATCGTCGTCTCCAACCGCGAGCCGTACCTGCATCAGCACGACGGCCGCGGCGGCATTGTGGTGACGACCGCCACCGGCGGCGTGGCGGTGGCGCTCGATGCGCTGATGCGCGAGCGCGGCGGCGTGTGGATTGCGTACGGCGACGGGACCGCGGACCGCGAGGTGGCCGATGGCCGGAGTATCGTGCAGGTGCCACCGGACAATCCGTCGTACCGGCTTCGCCGTCTCTGGCTCGATCGCCCGCTCTACGACGCCTACTACGGTGGGTTCGCCAACGAGGGCCTGTGGCCGCTCTGCCATCTGGTCGACGTGCGCCCGCAATTCCGGACCGAGGACTGGGTGGCGTATCAGGCGGTGAACGCGCAGTTCGCGGCGGCCATCGACGAGGAGCTGTCGGGCGGCGAGGCGCCGGTCTTCATCCAGGATTATCATCTCGCGCTGGTGGCGGCGCGGCTCAAGGCCCGGCGGCCGGCCGCGCGGTCGGCGCTCTTCTGGCACATCCCGTGGCCGTATCCCGATCGCCTGCGCATCTGCCCGTGGTGGCGCGAAATGCTCGCGGGGCTGCTGGCGAACGATCTGCTCGCGTTCCAGCTCGAACGCGATCGCCGCAACTTCGTGCTCGCGGCGGAGGACGAGCTCGGCGCCGAGGCCGATGCGGAAGGCCAGCGCGTCTGGTTCGACGGCCGCGCGTGCACGGTGACCTCGGTGCCGATCGGCGTCGACTACGACCGCATCCAGGCG
Organism: uncultured Acidobacteriota bacterium; assembly: GCA_963807925.1. Classification (GTDB taxonomy): domain Bacteria; phylum Acidobacteriota; class Vicinamibacteria; order Vicinamibacterales; family CAVVIG01; genus CAWEDP01. The sequence goes on from CAWEDP010000003.1 coordinate 25,765, forward strand.
GTCACCGGCGATCCGGCGCTGCCGTGCGAGCAGGATCGGCTGCGGCAGGCGTTCGGGCTGACCGCCGGCATCATCGGGCTCGGCGTCGACCGGCTCGATTACACCAAGGGCATCCCCGAACGGCTCGAGGCGCTCGATCGCGTGTTCGCGCGGCGGCCGTCCCTGCGCGGCCGCCTGACATTCGTCCAGATCGGCGTGCCGTCGCGATCCAGCCTCGAGCGCTACAGCGCCATCGAGGCCGCCATCGACGACAAGGTGCGCGAGGTGAACGCCCGCCACGGACTGCCCGGGCTGCCGCCGCCGATCTACTACCACAAGGCGGCGCTCGGCCTGTCGAGCCTGGTGGCGCTGTACCGCCTCGCGCACTTCTGCGTGGTCAGCTCGCTGCACGATGGCATGAACCTCGTGGCGAAGGAGTTCGTGGCCTCTCGGGAGGACGGACGCGGCGTGCTGGTGTTGAGCGCGCTTGCCGGCGCTGCGCAGGAACTGCGGGACGCGATCGTGATCAACCCGTACCACATCGACCACTTCGCCAGCGCGCTGATCCGAGCCATTGACATGCCGCTCGACGAACAGCGGCGTCGGATGGAAGCGATGCGCCAGATCGTGGCCGGCCGGAACGTGTTCGGCTGGGCGTCTGACATCCTCGAAGGGCTCGAGAGCCTGTGGACCAAGCCGCTCCAGTACGCCGCCCGCGCGCCCGAGGACGCGCCCGTCTGACCCCGGTGCCCGCCTGGCTCGACGGTACACGCGGCTCACCGCCTCATCCGCGCCGGTCCCTGTAGAATTCTGTCGTGGGTGCCCGCGATCGCGACACGACAGCCTCACGCCTCGAAGCGCTGCTCGACGCCACCGACGACGGGATCGTCACGACCACTCTCGACGGCACCATCACCCTGTGGAATGCGGGCGCCGAACGCCTGTACGGCTTCCCGGCGGCGGAGGCCACGGGCCGCTCGATCCTCCTGCTGTTCCCCCCCGAACGCGCCGCCGAAGAACTGCAGATCCAGCGTGCCGTTCAACGCGGCGAGCGCGTCCGCGACGTGGATGCGGTGCGCGTGGACCGGAAGGGCACGGCGGTCCCGATCAGCCTCACGGTCGTGCCGCTGCGAAGCGGAGACGGCGGCGTCGTCGGCACGCTGCGAGTCGCGCGCAAGGTGGGCTCCCGATCGGCCGAGCGGGCCGGGCGGCGCCTGGCCGCCATCGTGGAATCGAGCGACGATGCGATCGTCAGCAAGGACCTGAACGGCATCGTCACGTCGTGGAACGGGGCGGCCGAGCGGATGTTCGGCTTCACCGCGGAGGAGATGATCGGCCAGTCGGTTCGACTCATCATTCCGGCCGATCGCCAGACCGAAGAGGACAGCGTGCTCGCGTCCATCCGGCGCGGCGAGCAGGTGGATCATTTCGAGACGATTCGCCGGCGCAAGGACGGATCGCTGGTCCCGATCTCGCTCACCGTCTCTCCGATTCGCGACGGGGACGGGCGGGTCATCGGCGCGTCCAAGATCGCGCGCGACATCACCGACAAGAGGCAGGTCGAGGCCGAACTCATACGGCTGCTGGCCATCGCGGAACAGAACGCGGCCATCACCGACAAGTTGAACCAGGTGGGCGCCATCGTGGCCTCCGATCTCGATCGCGAGAAGATCGTGCAGGCGGTGATTGACGCCGCCACCGACCTCACGCGCGCCGAGTTCGGCGTGTTCGTCTACAACGGGCTCAACGATCGGGGCGAGTCGTCCACGCAGTACGCGGTCGCCGGGGCCTCAAGGGAGGTGTCGGCCGTCCTTCCGGCGGCGCGGCACCAGGGCATCTTCGATCCGAGCTTCCGCGAGACGGTCCCGGTCCGGAGCCGCGACGTCACCGCCGACGCCCGGTACGCGTCTCAGGCGCCGCCTGCCCGCATTCCGGGCAGCAACCTGCCGGTCCGCAGCTATCTCGCGGTGCCGGTCAACGCGCGCTCCGGCGAGCGGCTGGGTGGCCTGTTCTTCGGTCATTCCGGCGTCGGGTTCTTCGACGAGCGGCACGAGCGGCTCGCCGCCGGTGTGGCGTCGTGGGCGGCGGTCGCCCTCGAGAACGCGCGGCTGTACATGGAGGTCCGCCAGGCGAGCCGGCTCAAGGACGAATTTCTCGCCACGCTGTCGCACGAACTGCGGACGCCGCTGAACGCGATCGTCGGCTACGCGCGGATGATTCGCGACGGCATTCTGGGCGCGGATCGACGGCAGAAGGCGGTGGTCACGATCGAGCGCAACGCGACCTCGCTGACACAGATCGTCGAGGACGTGCTCGATGTGTCTCGCATCATCTCGGGGAAGATGCGGCTGGACGTGCAATCGGTCGACACCTCGGCGGTCATCCGGAACGCGGTCGAAGCGGTGGCGCCGGGCGCCGAAGCCAAGGGCGTCACGCTGGATACGCACCTCGAGAGCGATGTGCCGGTCTTCGCCGATCCCGAACGGCTCCAGCAGATCGTGTGGAATCTCCTGTCGAACGCCGTGAAGTTCACCGGACGGGGCGGGCGCATCGATGTCACGTCGTGGCGGGCCGAGTCGCACGTCGAGATCAGCGTCGCCGACACCGGCATCGGCATCGCGCCCGAATTCCTGCCGCACATCTTCGAGCGGTTTCGTCAGGCCGACTCGAGCACCACGCGCGAGCGCGGGGGCCTGGGCCTCGGCCTGGGCATTGCGAAACAGCTGGTCGAGATGCACGGCGGCACCATCGAGGCCGAAAGCGGCGGTCACGGGCTCGGCTCGACGTTTCGCGTCTGCCTGCCCGTGATGGCGGTGCGCGCCGCGCCGGCCGACAGGAGCACGCCCTTGGCCGGCGACGAGCGCGAGCGCTCCGCCCGGCCCCGTCCGAACCTGCACGGCCTCCGCGTGCTCGCCGTGGACGACGACCGCGATGCCTTGAACATGGTCCGGGAGATCCTCGAAGCTGCCGGCGCCGACGTCTCGACCGCGAGCTCCGGCGGCGCCGCCCTCGAGACGATTGCGGCGGTGCACCCCGACGTGCTCGTGGCGGACCTCGGGATGCCGCGGATGGACGGGTTCGAGCTGATCGTCCGCATCCGCACCAGCGCCGATCCGTCGGTGCGGAACGTCCCCGCCGCGGCGCTCACCGCGTACGCGCGCTCGGAGGATCGCGCCAAGGCCATGCGCAGCGGGTTCCAGATGCACCTGGCGAAGCCGATCGATCCCGGCGATCTGACCGCGGCCGTGGCCCTGCTGGCCCGATCGGCGCGCCTGTCGCCGCCGACCGTTTCGCCCGAGCTCGATCCCTTCCACTGATCCGCTCCACGCCGCCCGCCGGCGCCTCGCTGCTCGCTCCGCCGACCTCGCGGCCTCAGTCCGCCGCCGGCGTCAGCTCGATCTGCAGATCCACGTCGCGGTTGACGGTGATGATGCGGGAGTAGAGATCGTACCCGTCACTGGTCACCTCGAAGATGAGCGGCCCGGCGCGCACGCCCGAAAACGAGAAGCGGCCGCCGGCATCGGTGAACGTGTGCGGCCCCCCGACGATCTGCACACGGGCGCCCTTGACGGGATGGGCGTCCGGCGCCGCGGCCGAGACGGTGCCGCTGACCGTGAAGGCGGGCGGCACATTGGCAATCAGATGATAGGAACCGCTGGCGCCCGCGTAGCTTGCCTGCAGCTCGACGTCGCCGGTCCCGACCACGGTGACATAGCCTGACGAGCTCACCGCGGCCACGCCTGGATTCGACGAAGCCCACGTCGCCGCGCCGGTCACGTCTTGGGCCGAGCCGTCCGGCGTCGTGGCCGTTGCGGTCAGTTGAAACGCAGAGTCCGAGCCCGACGCCCGGGTGACGACCAGTTCGGTGGCGCCCGGCGCGGGCGGCGTCGGGGCCGCCGGGTTCGCGTTCTGGCCGGCACAGGCCGTAGCAATGATGGCGGCGATCGCGATCGAAACCCAGCCCAGGTTCCTCATCGGGAAATCCTCCGGGTGCCTGCACACTCAAGCGCTGTGCCGACGGTCCGGGAGGAACGGTATTTGCTGTGTGGCCCGCGGGGGTATGCCGGACGGCCCTACCGCAGCCGTCGGGAGCGCACGAGGTTCGGTGCGCTCGGCAGTGGCCGGTGGCCGGCATCTGTATAATCCGGCGCGAGGTGAGAACCCCATGAGGCCACGGGGACGTGCGGGGACGATGGTATGCGTTGTCGCGCCCGCGCTCGTCGCAACGACAACCGCCTTCGCGCAGCGCGGCGCCGGGCGCGGGGCCCAGCCCCCGGGACCGCGAAGCGTGACCATCGCGGCGATCCCCGCCGTGATTGCGGCCGGCGTCGCCTGGACGATCGCCTGGCAGGGCCCCGACAACGCCGACGGCCTCGTGGCCACGCCGGATGGTGGCGTCCTGTTCGCGCAGGAGCAGCCGAATCAGGTCAGCAAGGTGGATGCCGACGATCGCGTGTCGGTGTTTCTCAAGAATACGCGTGGCGCCGGATCGCTGACGATCGACGCGAACGGCCGCCTCATCGCTGTCGAGCGGACGTGTACCGACCCCGGGCGGCGGAGCGCCGACCGGTGCCGGGAGCCGACGACGATCACGGTGCTCGCGCCCGAGCGCAGGGTCATGGCGGACAACATCGACGGCAAGCCGCTGGGCCGCCTGAACGATCTGGTGGCCGACCGCAACGGTAATATCTTCTTCACGGTCGGCGGAGCCTACGTCCTCGACGCACGCGGCCGGATCGCCAGCCTCGGCGACGACCTCCGCGCGAATGGCATCATGCTCAGCCCGGACGAGCAGACGCTGTACGTCACCAACGGCCGCGTGATCGTGGCGTTCGACGTGAAGGCCGACGGAACGACGGGCCGTCGGCGCGATTTCGGCGTGCTCGAAGCCGGCGGCGCCGGCGACGGCATGGCGGTCGATGCAGCCGGCCGGCTTTATGTGACCTCCGCGCCCGGCGTTCAGGTGCTGGCGCCGGACGGCAGCTACCTTGGACTGATTCCCACGCCCCGGAGCGCAATCAGCGTCGCGTTTTCCGGACCGGAGAAGAAGACGCTTTACGTGGTGGGCAGCGGAGCGCTGGGACGCGATGGCAGAGAACTCGAAACACCGGAGGGCGTGAGAAACAACGCCAAGACCATCTACAGGATTGCAACGCTGGCCCGGGGATTCGAGGGCCGCGCGAAATAGCTCGCAGCGCTATTTCGACGGGAGCTCGATGTCGATCACCTCCACGTACGCCGTCGGCCTGCCGTCCTTCACCGCAGGCTGGAACCGCCACGTGCGCGCGGCTTTGAGCAGCTCGGCGTCATAACGGGGATTCACCGACGCCGTCATCTTCGCCGACGCCACGTGGCCCGAGACGTCTATCAGCACCTCGAGGGTGCCCTTGAACGGCCCTCGGTCTTTTCCCGACGCTCCCGGACGCCACGCGGGCATCGGCCGGAACACAGGAACCGGCGGCGTCACCGATCCGCTTGTCGCCTGGGGAACCGGGGTGCGGGACCTTCCGGCGCGCGGGGCCGCGTCACGCGAGGCGGTGACCGGAGGAACCTGCCCCCGCCCTGCGGCCGGCGTGCGATCGGTCGAAGGTGTGGCGTCCTGATTGCGTGCGGCTGCGCTCAGGTCGCGAAACCCGGCCGCCATCATGCGAAGGTCGGCTGCGTCCGCAATCGCGCGCCCATCGGGATCGTCGAGCAGCGCGATCACGCGCTCGAACTGCACGTCCGCTCCGACGTCGTGGCGTTCGAAGGCCGCTTTCGCGTCGGCGTACACGCGGTGCACGACCGCTGGAAGCATCTCCTGCCTGATCTCGTGAAAGATCGACTGGATGCGCGGCGACGCGTCGTCCTGCGACAGCTGATAGAGCGGGTCGGCTTCGACGAGCGCCTGGATGGCGCGACGCGCTTCGGCGTGTCGATCGAGCGCGAGCAGGCAGAAGACCCGATACTCTTGAGCTTTCGTCGCGTCTTCACTGGAGGCGTCGTGCGGCAAATCCTCGAGGACGGCCAGCGCTTCTTCGTAGGCCGCCGCCGTGTAGAGGTGCTTCGCGGTGGCGAGCGGGTCCTCGCGGCCGGCGGCGGGCGCGGCTGCGGCGAGGGCTGCGAGCAGCAACAGAGCCGTCGGCGTAGTCGCGAGCACGCCTTTCATCCGTCACACCCCGCGCTCGGACGGGAGTACTTCCAAGGAAAGTCGTCATGCTACCGCGTCGGCGGAAACGGTGCAAGCGTCCGACGCCGCCGCCTCTGCATCTCACCGGTATACTCACGACAGGAGGCACATGCGCCGATCCACGCGGGGCGTCGCCCTCACTGCCGTCTGTCTGCTGACCGCCGGCGTCGTATTCGCCCAGTTCGGTGGCCGCGGCCGCTTCTACATCCGTCCGAACATCCGCTACGACGGCCGCTTCACGTTCGTGCGGGTCAACTACACCACGGCGCCCGGCGGGTACTGGTACGGCGGCTGGCCGGCCTGGGGGCACGGCTATCCGCTGGCGGAACAGAACCTGATGCGGATCATGAACGAGGTGAGCTACCTCGGGGCGCACACCGAGGAGATCAACACGCTCGCCCTCGACGATCCGGAGCTGTTCAAGTACCCGGTGGCCTACGTGATCGAGCCGGACTGGTGGGCCATGACGGCGAGCGAGGGGGTCGCGCTGCGCGAGTACCTTGCAAAAGGCGGCTTCGTCATCGTCGACGACTTCAAGGGACGCGGGTATCGATCGGGCTACGGGTCCGGCTGGGACGCGTTCGCGCAGATTATGAAGCGGGCGCTGCCGGACGCGCGCTTCTTCGACCTGGACATCTCGCACCCGATCTTCCACTGCTTCTTCGAGATTGCGTCTCTCGACATCCCGCAGGCCTACATCGGCGGCCGCGCCGTCTTCCGCGGGGTGTTCGAGGACAACGATCCGACCAAGCGGCTGCAGGTCATCGTGAACTACAACACCGACATCTCGCAGTTCTGGGAATGGTCGGGGACGGGGCTGCGTCCCATCTCCGACACCAACGAGTCGTACAAGCTCGGCGTCAACTACATCGTCTATGGCATGACGCATTGACAATCCGTGGCCGTTCGGCCAGCATCGCCGCGAACGGAGGACCGACGTGACCGGGACAGGACGCGCAATCGCATGGACGGTCGTTTGCACGGCCGTGATCGGTGTCGCGCCCGCGCTGCTCGCGCAGGCGCCCGCGGCGCCGCCCGGCGCCGCGCCGGCCGGAGCTGTCGTCGTCGGGTCGGGCAATTACAGTCCCATGGTGCAGGACCTCGACCGGGCCATCGGCTTCTACGGGGGGCTGCTGGGACTGGCCGTGCCCCCGCCCCCCGCCTCCGGCGCGCGGCCGATCAACACCGACCCGGCGCTTCTGGCGATGTTCGGCATGCCGGACGCGCAGCTGCGATTCGTCGTCGCCCGGATTCCGGGCGCGAGCCTCGGCGTCGAGATCGTCGAAGTGCGCGGGCTCGAGAAGCGCGCGGTGAGGCCGAGGCCGCAGGATCCCGGCGGCACGACGCTGATTCTGCTGGTGCGCGACATCGACGCGGCGTTCGCGCCGCTGAAGAAGGCTGGTGTGCCGGTCGTCACGCCCGGCGGACAGCCGCTGGCGTTCGGCCCGAACAACGGCGTTCGCGGCGTCATCGTGGCCGATCCCGACGGCCACTACGTCGAGCTGTTGCAGCCCGACCCGCTGCCCGAGACGACGGCTCCCGCCACCAGCAACGTCATCGGTGCGCGCGTCCGCCTCGCGATCGCCGGCACCGACCAGACGATGCGGGTGTACCGGGACGTGCTGCAGTTTCAGCCGCAGGTCGGCGAGTTCGGGACGAATCCGCTGGTGGACCTGATGGGCCTGAAGGGCGCGCAGCTGCGGTTGACCAACGCGCAGGTGCCCGGCTCGCCGCTGCGGCTGGAGTTCGTCGAGCTCAAAGGCGTCGCACGGACGCCGATTCATCCCCGTCTGCAGGATCCCGGCGCGACGCGCTTCCAGCTGCGGCTTCGCGATCTGGACGACACGGTTGGCAAGCTGAAGGCGGCGGGGTCCGCCGTCGTGTCGACCGGTGGCCAGCCGGCGACGCTCACCGGCGGGATCCGCGCGGCAATCATGCGCGATCCGAACGACCTGTACTTCGTCCTGATTCAGGCGGGACAGCAGAATCGCCGGTAGCGTCCCGCTGGGCCGGCCCTTCCGTGAGGACGACCACCTATCCAGCCGCGCGGATTGCCGCGCCGCGCCTTCAGGCGCTGTTCGCGCACCACGCCGCCGAGGCGAGGCGCAAGGGCGAGCCGCGCGTCGCGACCCTCCCGGATGCGTATGCGATCGAGGCGATGATCGGCGCGGCATTCTGGGCCAGCCTCCGCCGGGAGGAAGGGTACGCTCCGCGCATCTCGCTCGCCTACGCGGCCCCGCAGGAGACCGCGCACCCGCTGCTCTTCGAGCGGTCCCTGCCGCTCGATCCGGCCGCCCTGACCCGCGTGGCCCCGGCCGTCGAGCGGGCCGGGATGCATCTCGGCGTCTGGCGCGACGCTTCGCTGGCGGGGGCGACCGCGGTGCAGGCACCCGACGGCGGGCTGTCGGTCTGGGGCACGACCCGCTCGATTCCGCCGACGTGCCTCGTGGTGGAAGTGGCCGCGCCCGGCCTGCTCGTCGTCAAGCACCAGCCGCGCGAAGGCGATTCGGGCAAGTTCGTCAACGTGGCGGTCATCGAGGGCGAACACGTGAAGCTGATCGACGGGCGCGCGTCGAGCCTGCCCGATTGCCCGGCGCTGCTCACCTCGCTCGTCGGTTTCGACGCGCCGGCATCGTGGTCCGAATCCTCCGACGTGCTGGTCCAGCTGGCGGTCTCGATGCGCAGCCACGGGCGCGGCGGGTTGCTGCTCGTCGTACCCGCGGGCCGCGACCAGTGGCGCGAGTCCATCGTGCGGCCCATCCTCTACTCGGTGTCGCCGCCCTTTGCGGAGCTGACCGCGTTGTGGCGCGACGGGGCGCACGCCTCGCGGCACCCGGAGTGGCAGAGCGCGCTCGGGCGCGCGGTGAGCGCGGTGGCCGGGCTCACCGCCGTCGACGGCGCGGTCGTGATGACCGACGAGTACGAGGTCCTGGCGTTCGGCGCCAAGATCGCCCGCAGAAAGGGGTCGCCGCAGATCGAGCAGGTGATCGTGACCGAGCCGATCGAAGGGACGCAGCCATGGACCGCGGACCCGGCGCAGCTCGGGGGCACGCGCCACCTGTCGGCCGCGCAGTTCGTCCACGACGAGCGCGACGCCGTCGCGCTCGTCGCCTCGCAGGACGGCCGCTTCACCGTGTTCGCGTGGTCTCCGTGCTCGGATCGCGTGCACGCGCACCGGGTCGAAGCGCTGCTTCTCTGAAAGCGCGGCCATCCTGGTGTCAGCTCCCGCGCGATCCCGTGTGCCATCGGAGGGTCCCCGGACCGCCGAACACGTCCGGCTCGCGGAGCCGACTCATCACGCGCTGCCGCGGTGGCGGCGATGGGGCCCGTATGTCGCCGATCGATCCTGGGGCACCGTGCGCGAGGACTACAGCGCCGACGGCGATGCGTGGAGCTGTCTCACGCACGACATGGCGCGGAGCAAGGCGTACCGCTGGGGCGAGGACGCCATCGCGGGGCTGTGCGATCGGTACCAGCTGCTGGTGTTCGCGCCGGCCTTCTGGAACGGACGCGATCCGATCCTCAAGGAGCGGTACTTCGGCCTCACCGCCAGCGAAGGGAACCATGGCGAGGACGTCAAGGAATACTACTTCTACCTGGACAACACGCCGACGCACAGCTACATGCGGATGCTGTACAAGTATCCGCAGACCGAATACCCGTACCGCCGGCTGATCGAGGAGAACGCCGCGCGGGAGGGCCGGGGTCCGGAGTTCGAGCTGCTCGACACCGGCGTGTTCGACGAGGACCGTTACTTCGACATCGTCATCGAGTACGCGAAGCACGACCCGGACGACATCTGCATCCGCATCGAGGCGTTCAACCGCGGGCCCGACGCCGCGCCGCTCCACGTCCTCCCGCACCTGTGGTTTCGCAATACGTGGAGCTGGGGGCCGGTGCGCGGGCCCCGGCCGCGCATCGCCGTGGAGGCCTCACCGCCCGCGTCGGACGGCGCGGTCGTCATCGTGGCCGACGATCGCGCGGCCAGCCCGCCGCCGAACCTGACCTTCGAGTACCGCCTCGGCGAGCGGCGGCTGTACGGATCCGCCGGCGGACGCCCGCTGTTCACCGACAACGAATCGAACGACGAGCGGCTGTACGGGCCGGCCGCCCGCAACGTGTCGGCGTACACGAAGGACGCCTTTCACCGCCTGCTCGTCGACGGCGACGGGGAGGCGGTCAATCCGGCGCACGCCGGGACCAGGGCCTGCATCGCCTACGACGTCTCGATCGCGCCCGGCGAGTCGTGCGTCTGGCGGCTGCGCCTGACGTCCGGCACGCCGGAGGCGCCGCTCGCCGACGTGGACGCGGTGATTGCGCGCCGCAAGGAGGAGGCGGACGAGTTCTACGAGTGGCTGCACCCGCCGCGCGCCACCGCCGACGAGCGGTCGGTGCAGCGACAGGCGCTGGCGGGCCTCCTGTGGACCAGGCAGATCTACCTGTTCGACGTGGATCAGTGGCTCGACGGCGACGACCCGAGCCGTCCGCCGCCCGAACAACGCCGGCGCATCCGCAACACGCACTGGCGCCACCTGAACTCCATGCGCGTGCTCTCGATGCCCGACAAATGGGAGTACCCGTGGTTCGCCTCCTGGGACCTGGCGTTTCACGCGGTCGCGCTCGCGCTGGTCGACCCGGACGCGGCGGAAGAGAACCTCTGGGTGCTCCTGTTCGAGCAGTTCCAGCATCCCAACGGCCAGCTGCCCGCCTTTGAATGGGAATTCTCGGACGTCAACCCGCCGGTGCACGCATGGGCCTGCTGGCGCGTCTACCAGATGCGGAAGCACCGGAGCGGCGAGAGCAGCCGCGCGTTTCTGGAGCGCTGCTTCCACAAGCTGCTCATCAACTTCGCGTGGTGGGTCAACAAGGTCGACGCCGAAGGCAACAACGTTTTCGAGGGCGGCTTCCTCGGCCTCGACAACATCGCGGTGGTGAACCGCAGCGAGCGGCTCGACGACGGCGCGATTCTCGAGCAGTCGGACGCGACCGGGTGGATGGGGTTCTACTCGCTGTGCATGATGCGCATCGCCCTCGAGCTCGCGCGGGAGAATCCCGTCTACGAGACGTTGGCGACGAAGTTCTTCGAGCACTTCGTGTACATCGGCGGCGCGATGAAGAAGATGGGCGGCGGCGACTTCCCGCTCTGGGACGAGCAGGACGGCTTCTTCTACGACGTCCTTCGCTATCCCGACGGCCATGTCCGACCTTTCGCGGTCCGGTCGCTCGTCGGCCTCATCCCGCTGTACGCGATCGAACTCATCGACGAGGCGATCGAGCGGGACCTGCCGACCTTCTTCACCAGCGTCAAATGGTTCGTGCGCAACCGGCCGGATCTCGTCGGCCAGGCGTGCTACACCGACCTGACCGGCCCCTCGGCGCGCCATGTCCTGTCGATTGTCGACGAGCGCCAGCTCGGGCGCATCCTGCGGCGCGTGTGGGATCCCGACGAGTTCCTGTCCCCCGCGGGCATCCGCAGCCTGTCGAAGTACCATGCGTCGCACCCGTTCATGTTCGGCGGCAGCGCGGTTCGCTACGAGCCGGGCGACGGCGACAGCAAGATCAAGGGCGGCAACTCCAACTGGCGGGGCCCCGTCTGGTTTCCCACGACGTTTCTCCTGGTCGAATCGCTGCTGAAGATCGACCTGGCGCTCCAGTCCCGGTTCTCGACCACGACGCCCGCATCGGGCGACGTCGCGCTGACGCCGAAGGACATGGCGCGGGAGATCGCCGACCGGCTGATCGGCCTCTTCACGGCCGGGGCCGACGGCCGCCGGCGCATCTACGGCGACACGGCGAAGTTCCAGACCGATCCGTACTGGAAGGACCATCTCCTGTTCTACGAGTGTTTTCACGGCGAACACGGCGCCGGCCTCGGCGCGAGCCACCAGACCGGCTGGACCGCGCTCGTCGCGAACCTGATCGACGAATGGCGCCGGTGAGACGAGATCGCGGAGAGGGGATTGCCGGCCGACGATTCAGGACAGATCCGCGCCTCGGAGGTGAGCGGCCGCGGTGACCTCCTCGAGCTCCTTCACCAGCACCGAAAAGGCGCGTTGTTCCGGATCGAACCTTCGCCGGTCGCCCTGGGCCACCGCCTCCGGGTCCCGGTGGGCAGCCCCGAGGGCGATCGGGCGTCGAGACCCGGCGTCCTCCAGATCCATCGCGTCGAGCTCTCGATGCAGTGCTTCGATGGCGCGGTGGAGCTCGCTTTCCGCCGCGGCCGCCTCCTCCTCTGCCACCGGTTCGACGACCGGCGCGGCCTCGTGCGGCTCATCGTCCGCCCTCTGGCGCCGCTCTCGCTCGGTTCGTGCGCGTTCGAGACTGGCGGCGCACTGCGCGGCGAACGCCGCAGGATCGCAGCCGTCCACCGGCGTGGCTCTCCGGGACCAGCCGAGCGCGGCCAGCACGCCCCGGCCGCGGTCCACCGGCTTCGGCGCAGGCAGTGCCGGGATCGTCAACGTCTGCACGTGCGAAGCCGCGTCGCCAAGCGATTGCAGGCGCTCGACGATCGCCGCTTCATCCTCGCCAGAGACCAACGCCGAAGTGAGCACCAGATCGGGTACGCGATCCCGAAGCCAGGCGAGCGCGGCTTCAGGCGAATCGACGAGCACGAGCTCGGCGCCCAACCGTCCCTCGACGAGGGCGGCCAATTCCTTCGCCTGACGGCTGTCCGGCTCCACGGCGAGAATCAACATGTCACTGCCGCTGTTGAGAGCATCGACACGATTGGTCCCGCCACGCACCGGCGGTGGCGGACACCGCCAGCGGCATGCCAATGCGCGCGGCGGCACTTCGGGCGATCGCAATTGCCGTTCCGGGCGGTCTGCGGGCGCGTCGCATCGGGTGCGGCGGCTCGTGGCCACCGGGATCGCTGACGAAGAGTGCACTTGGGTGACGTCCCGGAAACCGTTTGCTGGTGTCTCGCGCCGACGCGGGGAGCCGGCCGCGCTTGCGGCGGCATGCGGCGGTTGAAGCGCCACGAAATTGATAGCAGGCGTTACGAAGACCGTACCTGACCGCGTATCAGGAAGTCGCGTTCGCCCAACCGACGGGGATGTTGTGGTTCACAATGGCATCGTGCGTTCCCGCCGGAGATTCCTGACCGACGCGGTCGCGGTCGCCGTCGTGCAGTCGGCTTCGTGCACCCGGCGGGCGACCGAACCTGCCTCGTCGGCGCGCCTCTTCGAGCGCGCTCACACGACGATGGGCACCGAGGTTCGTGCCTTGGTGTGGACGGCCGACGAGGTGACCGCCCGGGCCGCGAGCGAATCGGCATTCGTGGAGTTCGACCGTCTCGATTCGCTGATGAGCATCTGGCGGGAGGGCAGCGACCTTCTGCGGCTGAACGCCGCGGCGGGCGATTGGCCGGTACCCGTCAGCGCCGACGTCCGCGACGTGCTGCGCACGGCGCGCCAGGTCAGCGAGTGGACCGGGGGCGCCTTCGATGTGACGTTTGGCGCGCTGTCCGGCCTGTGGAAGTTCGACGCGCAGGACAAGGACGAGACCGTCCCCGCTCCCGACGAGGTTCGCAGGCGCCTGCGGCTCGTCGGCTATCGCGACCTCCTCGTCGACGATCCGCCAGGGACGGCGTTCCTCAAGCGAGCGGGGATGCGGGTGAATCTCGGAGGCATCGGGAAGGGCTATGCGGTGGACCGGGCGGTCGCGATCCTCCGCCGGAGCGGCCTGCGCGATTTCATGATTCAGGCGGGCGGCGACATGTACGTCGCCGGCCGGCGCGGCGATCGGCCGTGGCGCGTAGGCATCCGCGATCCACGCGGGCCCGCGGACAGAAGCTTCGCAGCGCTCGATCTCGCGGACGGCACGTGCAGCACGTCCGGCGACTACGAACGGTTCTTCATCAAGGACGGGCGGCGGTACCACCACATCATCGATTTGTCGAGCGGCGAGCCGGCCCGCCTGTCCCGCAGCGTGACGCTCGTCACCGACCGGGCCGTCATGGCCGACGCGCTGGCGACGGGCGTCTTCATTCTCGGGCCCGAGCGCGGGATGGCGCTCGTCGAGCGGTTGCCGAGGGTCGAAGGCGTGATTGTCAGCGCCAGCAACGAAATCGTGATTTCGTCGGGGCTGCGCGGCCGGCTGATGCTGCTGGCGCCGCCGACCGACGCGCCCTGAGCCGACCGGCGAACCGGCGACGCGGCCGGAAGCCCCTCGGGGCTGTCATCACGCGACGGTTGGCCGTCGGCTGGCGCCCGGCGCCTGCGCGCCCGCGGGAACCAGCTTCGATCCCTGCTTCTTCAGCAGGACGATCCAGTGCGGACACTTCTTCTGATCCATGTACAGGCGTTCGCAGTCGTCGCAGCGGACACACTCGGTGAGCACGATCTCTGGACCGCGGATGGCGCCCCACTCGCAGGTCTTCTCGCAGATCTTGCACGTCTTGCACTCGCTCCACCGCTTGATGCGGAAGACGGTGAGCTTCGACATCACTCCGAGCAGGGCGCCGACCGGACAGAGATAGCGGCAGTACAGGTTCCTGACGAAGAGCGTCGCCGTCAACAGCACGCCGAGGCCGATCCACATGACGGTCGAGCCGTGGAAGCCGAACATCCAGAACGGCTCGATGTAGCGGTAGATGAGTCGGTCGCGCGTGACCACGAAGTACACGATCGCGCCCGCCAGGACGCCGAACTTGATCCACGCGGCCTGCCGATCGACGCGTACCGGCAGTTCCCGGCGCCAGCGCGCCGGAACGACCCGATCCATCAACTGCGTGAGCGCGCCGAACGCGCACATTCGCCCGCAGTACAGCCGGCCCCAGAGCACCGTGGACAGCACGGTGAAGGTCGCGAGCAGGTACCAGGCGAGGCTGTACCGGAAGATCGGCAGGTTCCAGTCGATGACCGCAAAGACGTTGACGATTGAAATCAGCTGGCTCTTCACGAACCCGAGGTAGACGACGGCGATCGCCAGCGTCACGTATTTGAGGCGGACGCTCTTGCGGAAGAAACTGACGAGCGCCAGCGCGGTGAACGCGCCGAAGCCGGCGAGGTCGGCCGCCTGCGTGCCGACGATGTCTCTCCATCCGGGCTGCTGCTCGTCATCGTCGGCAAACTGCCACTGAGCGCCGGCGGCCGGCGGGGCGGCGGCCGGCGGCCCCGAGGGCGGCGCCGCCTGGTCGAGCATCAGCGGGCCGGCGGGGAGCGTCGGTCCCGGAACTCCCGACAGCAGCGCCAGCAGGATGAGACGGAGGAACCCGGCGAGCGCGGCCGCGATCACTTTGCAGGCTCCGGCGTCAGCAACGCGCGCGCCACCCGTCGCGCGCTGTTCCGAACGGCGCGCGACGCACTGGTCACGCTGATGGTCGCGCGAGAGATCGCGTCGATGTCGGTGCCGACCTTGAAAGCGTCCCGGATGTCCTTGCCCCTGAACTGATTGGCAAACTCGGCGGTGTCCACCGAGAAGTTCCCGTACGGCTCGTGATGCTCCGTGACGACGATGCCCGTCAGGACGCCCCTGGGATCCATGCCGACCAGAATCTTGATCGGACCGTCGTAGCCGCGCTCGAGCGGGTCCAGCTCGGTCGTCCAGAACGCGAGACCGGCGAGTGCCTGCTGCCCCGTCTTGTCGGTGAGGAACGCCTTGAAGTGCGGCGGGTCGCCGCTCTTTGGCGAGAATGCCGTCGCCGCCGGGAACAGCCGCTTGAGCAGCGCCTGCTGTTTGGGATCGATGGCGGATTGCGCGCCGGCGGACACGATCCATCCCGCGAGAAGCGCGAACAGAAGGGCGGCGATGTGCTTCACACTCTCTCCGAGGGCGGCGATTATATCGTGTATAGTGCGCCCGCCCTGCAGCCACGCCTGAAAAGGCCGTGGCGCGCGCCCTCGGGCTCGAGGAGATGCCGTGATCGCGAGACGTCTTGTCGCCGCCGCTGTGCTCGCCTTCCTGATTTCAGGTAGTCCACCCGCGTCGGGACAGACCGTGGAGCAGAACCCGCTCGCGATGGTGAAGAGTCTCAAGTGCCGGTTCCCGGTCTACAGCGTCGGGAACTGGAAGAACGGCGCGCCCGCGGCGGAGGTCCGGCAGGGGCAGGAATTTTCGCTCGAAATCGACGAAATCGACACCGACAGCGGCACCGCGCGCGTGACCGGGACGGCGGGGCCGACCGAGGTGACCGCGCTGCTGACGATCAGCAGCCTCCATTTCATGGAGCGGACCGTGACCGGTACGCTGACGGTCACGACCGTGTTCGCCTCGCAGGGTCCCGGGCGCAGGTTCCGCGCCGTCCATTCGCGACACGATTACCTGCCGCTGTCGCTGCCGGGATACGTCTCGGAACCGAACGTGTCCCAGAACTACGGCGAGTGCGAGGTCGTGAAGTGACGCGCTAGCGCTGCTCGAGGTCCATCGCGGCTGCGTCCACCAGATCGGCGAGACGCGTGAGCGCCGCCGCAACCCGCACGATCTCGCGGTCGGCCTCCGCGTACTGCGCCTGCTCGATCGCCTCCCGGACCCCCGGAATGGTCTTGACGCTGTACCCGGTGTAGAAGCCGGGCGCGTACAACAGATGTCGATACCACTCGCGGTTGGGCAGCCCCTCGGCGTCGGTCAGCTGGGATTCTGCCTGTCGAAGCTTCGCGTTCACCGCTCGCCACGCCGCCTCGTGTCCGGCCGCGCCGCCCGATGCAGTGCGGGCCTTGTCGTACCGGCGCGCGCTGTCGGTGAGCTTCGCCGACGCGTTCTCGAGCGGCGCGAAGTTGAGCGCCGGCGGGATCGGCTCCCTCTTCGGCGCGACCATCGGCCGCCGCGGGTCGGCGATGGCGGCAAAGACGCCGTCCGCGATCTGCCGGTCCCGCTCGCGCACCTCGTCACGCTTCCGGTTCAGGAGGTCGGTGAGCTCCTTGGTGTACTTCTCCACCGTGTTTGCGAGGTCGGTGAAGTCGAAGGGGAGGACGTCGCTGTCGGCCAGCCGGATCACCGCCGTGCCAATCGTCTGCGCGAGCGCGCGACCGTACGCGAAATCCCGATCGAGGAAGTGGGTGTAGAAATAGAAATCGTCGTAGACCGAGTGGTAGATGCCGTCGCGATCCTCGTCGTCGAAGGCGAGATTGAGCGACGCGATTCCGGCATGCTGCAGGAATGGCGAGTAGTCCGACCCCGACCCGAGCGCGGCAATGCGCAGATCCGGCCGGTCGCGCGCCTCGCGGCGATCGTCCGCGCTGCCGAAGGCAATGGTGCGCGCCTGGCGCCGCTTCCAGACCGACAGCTTCGTCTCCGGATCCTGGACGTCGCGCGCGACGGCGTTGATGAAGCGCTCCAGGGAATGCGATCCTCCGACGCTCAGATAGCCGCGGCCGGTGCCGTCGCTGTTGAGATAGGCGACCGCGTGCGCCTTCAGGTCCTCCGCGTGGGTCTCGACCCACTCGGTGGATCCGAGCAGCGCCGGCTCTTCGCCGTCCCACGCCGCGTACACGATCGTGCGCTTCGGCGTCCATCCCTGCTTCTTCAATTGTCCGAGCGCGCGGGCCTCTTCGAGCATCGCCGACGTCCCGCTGACGGGATCGGACGCGCCGTTCACCCAGGCGTCGTGATGGTTCCCCCGGAGAATCCATTCGTCCGGGAACGTCGATCCGCCGATCCTCGCGATCACGTCGTAGAGCGGCCTGGTGTCCCAGTTGAAGGCCACCTTCAGGTGCGCCTTCGCCGGGCCGGGGCCGATGCGATAGGTGATCGGCAGCGCGCCGCGCCACCCCTCGGGAGCCGTCACGCCGGCCAGGGCCGCGAGCAGCGGCTGCGCATCCTTGTACGAGAGCGGCAGCACGGGAATCTTCGTCAGCGTCTTCGCCTCGCTGATCGCGAGCCGGCGGGCGCCGGGCGTCGCGCCGACGCCCGGCGTCAGCGGATCGCCGGGGTAGACCGGCATGTCCATGACGCTGCCGCGCTGAACGCCGCCTGGCGGGCGCATCGGACCGTTCGGAAACACCTCGCCGACCGCGTACCCGTCGTCTCTCGGATCGGAGTAGATCAGGCAGCCGACCGCGCCGTGCTCGGCCGCCACCTTCGGCTTGATCCCGCGCCACGACTGACCGTAGCGGGCGATGACGATGGCGCCGCGGACCGACACGCCGAACCGGTCCAGCTGGTCGTAGTCCTCGGGCCGCCCGTAGTTCACGTACACAAGCGGCGCCGTCACGTCGCCGTCGATCGAATAGGCGTTGTAGGCCGGCAGCTGTTCGCTCTTCTGGCCCGACGTCGGATCGACCCCAACGGCCGGCTCTTCGAGCGCTGCCTCGAACTTCGACGGCTCGACGAGCTCGAGACGGCGCTCCTTGGGCGTCGGGAACAGGACGTCGAACTGCTCGATTTCCGCCTGCCAGCCCCATTCTTTGAAGCGCGCGAGGATCCACTCGGCGTTGTCCTTGTCGTACGCCGATCCCACGTGATGCGGCCGCGCGCTCAGGCGCTGCATGTAACTCCTGATGTTGTCGGGCTGGGGCAGCGCGCGAAACGACTCGTCCCACGACTTCGCCGCCGGCGCCTGCGCGCGCGGCGCGATGACCATGCCGGTGAACGCGACGACCAGCGCCAGCAGGCGTACGGCTCTCATGCGCTCCTCCACGTCGGTCTAGCTTATCCCGTCCGCTTCGGCGCCGCGCGTGCCGCGATGGCATACTTGGAACGCCTGGGGAGCCGTTCGTGTTTCACCTGTCACGCATCCTCCGCCGCGCCCGCACGCTGTTTGCCGGCGATCCCGCCGTCCTCAGCGGCGAGCTGCGGCTGACATACGCCGAACTCGGCGCGCGCGTGGCGGCGCTGGCGGGCGGCCTCCGCGCGGCAGGGCTCGGCGGCGGCGATCGGGTCGCCATCCTCGATCGCAACAGCTTTCGATACCTCGAGCTGAACTTCGCCGCGGCCGAAGCGGACGCCGTGCTGCTGCCGCTGAACATCCGGCTCGCGCCCGCGGAGCTCGTCGCCATCCTAGGTCAGACCGACTGCCGCCTGCTGTTCGCCTCCGCCGCGTGCTCGCCTGCCGCCGCCGCCATCGCCGCCGCGCTGCCCCACGTCCGGCTCATCGACTGGGACGATCGGGACGGTCCCGGGGCGGACAACGAGTACGAGCGCCTGATGCGCCGCCCGCCATCTCGACCGCCGGGCGCACCGGGATCCCGCGTCGGCCCGGAGCGCCCTACGGTGGACGGGGCCGTCGCGCAGATCTTCTTCACCAGCGGGACGACGGGCGGGCCGAAAGGCGTCTGCCTGACGTCGGCCAATCTGGTCGCGAGCGCCTACGACTCGATGGCGATGCTCGAGATGTCGCGCCGCGACGTCTGGCTCCACGCCGCGCCGATGTTCCATCTGGCCGACGCCTTCGCGATCTGGACCGTCACGCTTGTCGGCGGCCGCCACGTCGTCTCGCCCTTCGAGCCGTCGGGGTTCGCGGCAACCGTCGCGCGCGAGCGCGTGACGAAGACGAGCCTGCCGCCCGTGCTGCTCGATATGATTGCGCGGGCCGGCGCCTCGCGCCGCGATCTTCGCAGCCTCGATCGCGTGACCTACGGGGGATCGCCGATGCTCGAGGCGGTGCATCTCCGCGCGGCGGAGGTGTTTCCGTGCGCCCTGCTGCAGTGCTACGGCATCACCGAGACCGGGGGCATGGTGTGTCAGCAGCTGCCGGGCGACTACCGGCTGGAGGGCAGCGATCGGGATCGCCGCCGGCGGGCATCGGTCGGACATCCCGCGCCGGCGATCGATCTGAAGGTCGTCGACGACGCCGGGCGTGAGCTGCCGCCGGGCGAGATCGGGGAGCTGGTCGTCTCCGGACCTCGCGTGATGGCTGGTTACTGGAGGCAGCCCGAGCTGACGGCGGCGGCGATGAGGCACGGCTGGTATCACACCGGCGATGTCGGCCGGCGGGACCACGGCTCGCACTTCTACCTCGTCGATCGAAAGAAGGACGTGATCATCAGCGGCGGCGAGAACGTGTACTCGGTGGAGGTGGAGAACGCGTTGACGTCGCACCAGGCGGTGCTCGAGGCGGCGGTGTTCGGCGTCCCCAGCGACCGCTGGGGCGAAGAAGTCAGGGCGGTGGTCGTGCTTCGAGACGGCGCCGCCGTGGATCCGCGCGAGCTCGTCGAGCACTGCCGCGGCCGCATCGGCGGCTTCAAGGTGCCGAAGACCATCGAGATCTCGGCGGAGCCGCTGCCGAAGACCGGCCCGGGCAAAATCGCGAAAGCGGCGCTGCGGGCGCCTTACTGGAAGTAGTCGGGCAGGTCCTGCTTGGTCGCCCGCACGATGTCGATGACGGCCCGGCGGTCCGCGGCCGAGAGCCGCTCGTACTTCTTGTCCGTGTCCTCGCCCGACAGCACCTGCCACATGCGGCGATAGACGAGGCTCTTGGCCGATCCCGGCAGCGCGTCGAACGCGTCGGAGTAGATCATATAGCTGCACGGATAGCGCATCAGCCGGCGATTCAGATCGAGCTGGCGGAGCGATCGACCCTGGGAGTCGGTCGGCCCGAGCGCGGCGAACGTCTCGGTGAACCCAGACGAGCCGCGAACCTTCCCGGGCAGCGGCGCTTCGTACACGAACAGGGCGTAGTCGACCAGGTCGGCCGCCGCTTCCTGCACGCGCGCCTCGGCTTTCGCGTTCGGCTCGGCCGCGGCGAGCCGCGCTTCCCATCCGAGGCGAACGATGAAGTTGGTCATCTGCGTCTGATGCTCGAGCACCATCAGGGCGGCCACGTCGCTGTACGGCGTCAGGTAGCCGGTGGTGTCGAACTGGCTCGCCAGCGATGTCAATTCGCGGTTTTCGGCGGGCACCGCGTCGGGCGTGCTGGCGGTGGACACCGGCTTGTTGCCGATGTGGCGGATGCCGCCGAGGCTGCCGGTGACGTACCAGCCGCCCCAGCGCGTATCGAACGCCGACCGGTGATCCGACGCGAAGCCGGACGCATACGCGTTCTTGTCCTCGGGCACGGTCTGCATGCTGAAGACGAACAGCCCCGGCACGCCGAGGGTCGTCCACGAGAGATGGCACGCCAGGCAGTTGTCGCTGCGCTTGAACTCGGGCGCCTCGGACGCGGTCTGGTCCAGCGTGTAGAAGATGACCCCCTGGCGCGGATCGAGCGCCGCCACTTCGAGCTCGGATCCGCCGCGCACGTACCCGACGGCGGCGGCGTCGTTGAAGAACAGCGTGCGCGGGTTCTTCAGATTGATCCGCGGCGCCTGAAAGCTGTTCTGGGCGAAGACGGCGACCTGGGACTCGACCGGAATGTGGAGCGCATCGAGCGTGGACCGCAGATACCCGATCGCCGGATCGAAGGTCAGGCGCGCGCGGTGGTCGCGCAACCGGGCGTTCAGATCGGCGACGCGATCGCTGACCGGACCCTTCGAATAGTCGATGGCCGGCACGTCGCGCGACGCGACGAACACGTCGGTTCGCTGCGCCGCCACACCAGAGGCGCAGACCGCTGCGGCGGCGACAAAGAGCGGCAGGAACCGGCGGCCCTCCATGCTGACTGGATCATAAGACGCATCCGGTGCCTTGCCACAAGGTACCCGTTCGGTGGGCCGTTCGGGGCGCACCTGCTCGACCGTGGCAAAGGCGCGCAAATCGGGAACGGTCGAGTAGGATGACGGCATGTCGACCGTGCTGTACAAGAACCCCCCGCATCAGGATGTCGAGCTCTTCCGGCTGCGCCGGCATGTCGAGGCGCTGATGAACCTCTCGGAATGCGAGCGTCGGGACGAACCGGTCCATCTCGCCGACGTCGCGGCGATCCTCGACGGGAACCGTAGGGCGGTCTGGTTCACGCGCGTGGGGCCCGAGGGCGCCCAACTGACGGGCAACGTCATGGGCTCGCGCGCGCGCATCGCTGCGGCGTTGGGGACGACGGCCGGCGACCTCCCGGCGGTTTTTCGGGACCGGCTCAGGACGCCGTTCGCGCCGGTCGAGGTGCCGTCGTCGGAGGCGCCGGTCCAGCAGGTGGTGTGGACCGGCCACGACGCGGACTTCACCCGGCTGCCGGTGCACCTGCAGCACGGCCGCGACGGCGCGCCCTACATCTCGGCCGGCCTCGACTTCGCGGTCGATCCCGAGAGCGGCCTCACCAACGTCGGCTGCAGGCGCATCATGCTGCGCGGCCGGCAGTCGGCGGGCATCGACCTCAACGCGCCGTCGGACTTGCGCGCGATGTATCTCCGCTCGGTCGCCCGCGGCGATCCGCTGTCGATCGCGTTCACCGTCGGGGCCCATCCGGCCGACTTCCTCGGCGCGCTCGCCGCAACGCCGCCGATGGACGAACTGCACGTGCTTGGCGCGGTTCGAGGCGCGGCGGTGCCGGTGGTGAAGTGCGCCACGATCGACGTGCGGGTGCCGGCGGACGCCGAGGTCGTGCTCGAGGGCTATCTCGACGAGCGCGGCCTGGTCGAGCCCGAAGGTCCGTACGGCGAGTACATCGGGTACTACGGCGCGCTGAAGCGCAATCCCGTGTTCCACCTGACCGCCATCACCGCACGGCGCGATCCGCTCTTTCAAACCGTCACGATTGGCGGACGTGCGCTGGCGTGCACCGATACGGCGGTGCTCGCGGCGGTGAAGACCGAAGCCGCCGTGTGGAGCGCGCTCCAGACGGCCGTCCGCGAACCGGTGGCCGTCTGCGCCACCGCGTCGTGCGGCGGGATGTACAACGTCCGCGTGTCGATGCGGCCGCGTGTCCCCGGCGAGCCGCGCAACGCCATCGCCGCGATCTTCGGGTCGACCGCCGACGTCAAGCACGTCTTCGTCGTCGACGATGACATCGACGTGTTCTCGGACGAACAGGTGGACTGGGCGCTCGCGACGCGGTTTCAGGCGGACCGCGATCTGGTCGTGGCGTCGGGATTCAGGGCGGTGCCGCTCGATCCGTCGCTGCAGGGCGCGCGCTCGGGCGCCAAGGCCGGCTTCGACTGCACGAAGCCGTTCGGCCGATCGTCGGCGATGGAGTTCGAGGTGCCGGAACCGCCGCCGATGCTCCCGCCGGCGGTCGCGCCCCGCCAGACCGCCGGCGACAGGACCGACTCGGCGATCGAGCGGGCGCTCGGCGAGAGGCCCTGCACCTTCTACGAATTGATGCAGGCGCTCGGCACGCGCGACGGCCGCGACCTCGTCGCCGCGCTCGGTCTGCTCTACGAGTCCGGAAGACTGCTGCGGACCGAAGACGGCCGGTACGCGCTCAAGGGGCGCGCTCCAATGACGGGCCGACCAGGTGAAGGTCGAGACGAACGCCGGTCCTGACACAATTGTGGGAACACGATGGCTGATGGGAAGGATCGCGTGTCGCGCGTCGAGTTGACGCGCGACGGAAGACCGAAGGGGTTCCTTGCGCCGATCGATCGGCGGCGTGTCACGCGATTCAGCGTCGGCCGCGACGGCATCGCGACAATCACCTTGCGGCGGCCGGCGAAGCTGAACGCGTTCGACGAGCGGATGATCCGCGAGATTCGCGCCGCCGTCTGGACCTGCAGCTTCGACACCCGCGTTCGCGTCGTCGTGATCACCGGCGAGGGGCGCGGTTTCTGCGCGGGACGCGACATCGCCGGGCTCGACTTCGAGAACAACCTGCCGTCGCCCCAGTACCGCGCATACGTGCGCGCCAATCACGAGATGCTCGACGACCTGGAGGCCCTCGAGAAGCCGGTGATTGCGGCGGTGAACGGTGTCTGCGCCGGCGGCGGCGTCGAGCTCGCGGTGGCGTGCGACTTCCGCATCGCATCGTCGGCGGCGCGGTTCGTTCTGCCCGAAAATCAGCTGGGCGTGCTGCCGGCATCGGGCGCCTGCTCGCGGATGATCCAGATGATCGGCATCGGCCGCCTCAAGGAGATGGTGATGGCGGCGCGTCCGATCGACGCGCGCGAAGCGAAGCAGATCGGCCTGGTGATGCGCGTCACCCGGCCCGACGCCCTGATGGACGAAACGATGACGTTCGCGCGGCTCCTGCTCGAGCGCGCGCCGCTGGCGATGGGCATGGCCAAGCACGTCATCAACAGCTGCCAGAGCGTGGACACCGAGACCGGCCGAATCCTCGAGCGCCTCGGCCAGTCGGTCCTGATCCGGACCGACGACAACAGCGAGGGCATGGCGGCCTTTCGGGCGAAACGCAGGCCGGTGTTCAAGGGCACGTGATCCATTGAGTCGCGCCGTCGAAACCGGCTAGAGTGAAGAATCACCGAGAGAGCAAACGAGGAGCACACGATGCGCACGACGATGAATCGATGGGCTGCGGCGCTGCTGGCCGCTGCCGCGGCCGGCGTGATGGCTGCCTGGTCGGTCGGCCATGCACAGTCGCCGATCAAGTGCGACCCGGACAACGGCGGCTTGAAGCTGCCGCAGGGCTTCTGCGCCGCGGTCGTGGCGGAGAACAACCCGACAGCCCGACACCTCGAGGTGGCGGCCAACGGCGACGTGTACGTCGCCCGGCAAGGCGGCGGGCAGCGTGGCGGCACGCCGGTGCCGGGCGGGGTCGTCGCGTTCCGGGACAAGGACGGCGATGGCCGGCTCGAGACACGGGAGGAGTTCGGATCGGGGAGCACCACCGGCATCGCGCTGCGGAACGGATATCTGTACATCGCGCATTTCAACTCGGTGGAGCGGTTCAAGATGACGCCGGGCCAGCTGAAGCCGGCCAGCGAGACGCCGGAGGTGGTGGTCGGCGGTCTGTCCGGTGTGCAGCAGCACGGAGACAAGGGGATTGCGTTCGACGGCCGCGGCGGCCTCTACGTGAACGTCGGCGCGCCGTCCAATGCCTGCCAGAGCCCGGATCGACGACCCGGCGCGAAGGGGCAGGATCCGTGTCCGCTCCTCGAGAAGAACGGCGGCATCTGGAAGTTCGACGAGAACAAGCTGGGCCAGAAGCAGGAGGACGGCGTGCGCGTCGCCACCGGGCTCCGCCAGATGCCCGGCATCGCGTATCACGACGGCGCGGTGTGGATCGCGATGAACAACCGCGATCAGCTCGACGCGTTCTGGCCCGACACGTTCAAGAGCGACGACAATGCCAACCGGCCCGCAGAAGCGTTGTACCGCGCGGCGCAGCCGGGCGCGAATTTCGGCTGGCCGTACTGCTTCTTCGACTACACGGCCAAGAAGTACGTGCTCAATCCCGAATACGGCGGCGACGGCAAGACCGAGGGGCGCTGCACGATGTTCACGCCGCCCGTCGCGGCATTCCCGGCCCACTGGGCGCCCGTCGATCTGATGTTCTACACCGGCACCGCATTTCCGCAGAAGTATCGCGGCGGCGCGTTCATCGCGTTCCATGGATCGTGGAACCGCTCTCCGGAGCAGGCGGGCTACAACGTGACCTTCCAGCCCATCGCGAACGGAAAGGCGAACGGCAACTTCGAGGTCTTTGCCGACGGGTTCACCGGAAAGAGCACGCCTGTCAAGGCGCCGGGCGAAGCGGTCGCGCGGCCTGACGGCGTGGCGCAGGGGCCGGACGGATCGCTGTACATCTCGGAGGACGTGAAGGGGAAGATCTGGCGCGTGTTCTATCGCGGAACGCGGTGAGCCGCGCCACGCGCCTGTCAGGACGGGCGGACCGGGCGCGGCGAAGTTCGGCGTGGGCGCCCATCGTCGAGCTTCACCGTGACCGAGGTTTCTGTTCTGTCGCGCACGATCGTCAACGTCACATCCGCCGAGCTGTCCGCCCGCCGCAGGGCGCGCGTCAGATCCCCGGGTGACGTCACCCCTTGTCCGTTCACCGAAGAAATGACGTCGCCGGCCTTGAGGCCGCCGCGAGCTGCCGGTGAATCGTCGGCGACCGACGCAACGAGCACTCCGTTCTTCGCCCCGAAGTAGGTCGCCAGCTGCGGCGTCAGCTCATGCAGCGTCGCGCCGAGCCGTGCGCCAGGGCGGAACGCCTCGACGTCGAACGGCACGTTTCGCAGCTGCTCCCGCAAGCGATCCAGCGTCGCGTCGAGCTGGCGCCGATCGAAGACGGGCCCCTGGCCGTCGAAGAAAAGGCCCGCGCGCGCCTCTTCGGGAGTCACCGACAAATCCATCGCGCGGTTCCCGCGCATCACCGTGAGGGCCACCATCCGGCCGGCTGACGTCTCCTGGACGAGCCGGCTGAACTGCCGCGCACTCCGGACCGTCTCCCCGTCGAATCGCGTGATCACGTCGGCGGCCTGGATGCCGGCTTTCTCTGCCGGGCTCCCGGGGCGGACCGAGTCCACGTAGACGCCGCTCCGGCGGTCGGTGGTGTCGAGGTCGCGAATCGACGCGCCGATACGCGGCCCGCCGAGCACGCCGGTCAACAGCGGTGGCCTCGGAGCCGAGCCCGGGGCCGGCTGTGTCGATTGTGCGTCGGCGGAGGTCGTCCCGGCGAGGGCACCACCCGCAAGCACGGCGAGCACCGCCACGATGCGTGAAATTTTCGCCAGCTTCATCACAGCCTCTCCTGTTCGATGAGACGTGTGGAACACGAAGACGGTTGGCTGGCGAGACGGTCCCGGCCTGAACGGCCGGGGTATATGATGGCCGCGAACCGGGAGGGCCGAGATGAACCGGAACCTTCTGACGATCGCCGGAGCGGCGCTGGTCTGCGCGTTGTCGTGTCCTGCGGCCGCTCAATGGATTGACTATCGAACCCCTGGCATTCCCCGTTTGCCGGACGGCAAACCGAACCTCGCGGCGCCCGCGCCTCGGACTGCCGACGGCAAACCCGACCTCTCGGGCATCTGGCAGGCCGGGCGGGCCGGCGAGTACCGGGTACGACTACGACATCACGCAAACACTGGGGCCCGACGACATCCAGC
Source organism: uncultured Acidobacteriota bacterium (assembly GCA_963807925.1). Lineage (GTDB taxonomy): Bacteria > Acidobacteriota > Vicinamibacteria > Vicinamibacterales > CAVVIG01 > CAWEDP01. Next base: position 52,666 of record CAWEDP010000003.1, read on the forward strand.
CGTGGGCCGAGGCAGTACGCCTGCAGCGCGTACAGGACTTCAGGAAGGACAGCCCGCTCGCGCACTGCCTGCCGGTCAGTGTGCCGTTCCTGAATTTCCGCGGCCTGTCGAGGATCGTTCAGACTCCCGGACTGGTCCTGATGCTGTACGAGTCTCCCAACAGCCCCCATCGGACCGTCTTCACCGATGGACGAGAGCTCCCGAAGGATCCCAATCCCACCTGGTTGGGGTATTCGGTCGGTCACTGGGACGAGGACACGCTCGTCGTCGAGTCGGGCGGTTTCAACGACAAGGGATGGCTCGACGTCGGCGGACATCCTCAAACGGAATCACTGCGGATCACCGAGCGCTATCGACGTCGCGACTTCGGGCACCTCGAGCTCGAAATGACGTTCGACGATCCGGCTGTGTTCAAGCGTCCGTTCCGACTTCGCATGGACAAGACGCTGGCGGCGGACACCGAGTTGCTGGAAGACGTCTGCGAGAACGAGCGCAGCAACGTGCACTTGACCGGCGGCGTCAGGCTGTCGTCGGACCTCCTCGCGGCGTACGCGGGAACCTACGAGCTCGCCGGGCGGGAGCTCCGGGTTTCGGTGGCCGGCGATCAGCTGCTGATCGAAGACAGCGTCAATCCGCTGGATCGTCTCTTCGTGGCGCGCTCGGAGACCGTGTTCCTGTCGAGCGTCAGCCAGGTCTCGGTCGAGTTCGTCAGGGACTCGCGCGGGACTGTCACGCAACTCATCCGGGCGAGCCCCGCGTCGAGCGAGAGGGCGACGCGAACAGCCGGTCCCCGATGAGTCACTTGGCCTTGGGTTGCGCGGATGTGTCGCAGTGGCCGCCTTCGCAGCGGTTGTTCTCGTTGCAGACCATCTCGTACAGTCCGACCTTCTCCCACTCCGGGTGCAGCTTCATCTCCCAGTCGACCGACCAGGGCCGGCTGAAGATCTTCGGGTCGTCGACGGTGAACTGGTACGCGATGGTGTTGGCGTCGGTGCGCCGGAGCCGCTCGATCGTGTGGAACGCCTCGGTGTGCATCCGGTACTCCTTCGGATTCTGGTAGTACCAGTCGTCGAGGGACCAGCGTTTGTAGTTGGTCGCGTCGATCACCAGCGTGTCGCCCTCCCAGTGGCCGACCGGCTCGCCGTAGAAGGTCGGCTCGATGTCGCTGGCGTGCGGCCGGCCGTCGAGCGGAATGATGCGCGTCACGCGCATGAACTCGGTGACCATGACGATCCACGTCGGAGTCTGGACGATTTGGATGGGATACGGTCCCAGGAAAGCCGAGGGGAACCCAGACGGCAGGCAGAACGCGCGCGGCTCGTCGTGGCGCGGATCGCCCGTCCGCGGCTCGTAGAACAGCGCCTCGCCGCCGGGCACGAACGGAGCCATCTTCGACTTGTCGAACGTCGTCGCGCCGCCGCCGCGGCTGCCGGGCGGCTTTGGCGTGTCCCACATCCCGGAAAAATCCGGCTTTCCGTCCGGCGCGCGCGGGACCGACGATGCGGCCTGCGACTGCGCGCGGATTGGAGCGAACAGAGCAAGCAGGGCCACGGAGAGCAGCGCCGCCATGGAGCCGAGGATGCGTGTTCGTGTCATATCGGTCCTCGTGATCAGGTCCGGCTGAAGCCGGACACTACGTAACCGGGTCCGGCTCAAGCCGGACACTACGTAACCGGGTCTGGCTCAAGCCGGACACTACGTAACCGGGTCTGGCTCAAGCCGGACACTACGTAACCGGGTCCGGCCGACGGTGGACGAAGCCGGGAGGCCCCGACGTATTCCTCAACGGCTATCGCGAGTCTCGAGGGACGGCGTCCTCGTTCGACGCGGTGAAGACGCGGCGACCGTCGAGAAAGGTCACCGCGCCGCCCGAGGCGTTGGTCGATCCGTCGCGGGCGCGAAAGCCCTCGACCACGATCACTTCGCCGATCTTGAGGCGGTCCTTGGTGATGCCGCGCCGCTGGAGCACGCCGGGAGGGCCGCCCGAGAATCCCCAGGTGGTGAGGTTGCCGCGGTCGTCCTTCACGTCGAGATAGAACCAGATGTGCGGATTGGTCCATTCGACCTTCGTCAGCACCCCGGTGATCTTGACGGGCTGGGTGCCGTCGTATTCGGCGGCAAAGGAATGATGCGCGCTGACCGAGGTGACGAGAACGGTCGAAACGGCTCCGAGCAGCGCGACGAAGCGGGCGGTCATCAGGGCACCTCCGTGCGTGGAACCGGGCCGAAACGCGTGGAACCTGGCCGAGCCCGACACAGCATATCCAAACGGGCCGGCCGGCAAAAGTCTCATGGGCGCCGCCCTTCCCTGTCAGACCCGTATTACCACTTTGCCCATGAACTGGCCCGACGCCTGATACCGGTAGGCGGCGGCCGCTTGGTCGAAGGCAAAGACGCGATCCACGAGCGGCGTCAGCCGATTGACGGCGATCGCCCGGTTCATCTGCTCGAACATCTCGCGGTCGCCGACGAAGATGCCGTGCAGACTGCCGCCTTTCGGCATGAGCGTATACGGGTTCACGTCGCCACTGCGTCCGGTCAGTACCCCGATGAGGCCGATCTTGCCGCCGGGCGCCAGCGTCTTCATCGAACGATTCAGCGTGCCGGCCCCTCCGACCTCCACGACGCAGTCGACGCCGCTCTCCGCGATCCGGAGCACGTCCTGGTCCCAGTCGGGGTGGCTCGTGTAGTTGACGCCGCCAATGGCGCCCATCGCCATCGCGCGCTCGATCTTCCAGTCGCTCGAGGACGTCACGATGACGCGCGCGCCGGCCGCCCGCGCGAACTGCAGGGCGAACATCGACACGCCGCCGGTCCCGAGCACGAGGACGGTGCTCCCGGGACCAATGGGCCGGCCGGCCCGCATCAGGGCGTGCCATGCGGTCACGCCGGCGCACGGGAGGCACGCGGCCTCCTCGAAGGACAAGTGCTCGGGGATCCGCACCAGGCCGTCCTCGAACAACGCGACCTGCTCGGCCAGCGTGCCGTCGAGCGGCGAGCCGAGCGCCGCGCGCGCGCCGAAGGGCGAACCGTCCGGCGGCGTCTGGAAGAAGGTCGCGGCGACACGATCGCCCGGTCCGAACCGCGTGACGCCGGCACCCACCGCGGTGACTTCGCCGGCGCCGTCCGACAGCGGAATCGTGTCGCGGGCCAGGGCGCCGCCGGCGTAGCGGCCGGCAGCGACGGCCTGATCCCGCGAATTGAGCGAGGTCGCCCGGACGCGGACGACGACCTGGGACGGCTGGGGCTGCGGCTCGGACCGCTCGACCGCTTTCAACTGCTCGCTCGAATGGCAGGCGAGAGGCAGGACGTATGCGCGCATGCGTGGTCTCGGGCCGTGAGTACTTACGACGCCAGAGATCCATCCGTTACGCGGATCAGCCCCGAACCTCAGGGCCCACGCCTCGACTCCACGAGCCATAGGCGATTGCACTTGTCCGGCGACTTGGACCAGACTCAGATGATCCCGGTCCATCTGTCGGGCACATGGCAACAGGCGACGCGGACGCGTCATGCTGAGCAACTCTCGCGCGCTGGTCGTCGAGTGGGGCGACTGCGATCCCGCCGGCATCGTTTACTTTCCGAGGTACTTCGAGTGGTTCGACGCCTCGACGGCTGCGCTCTTCGACGCGGCGGGGCTGCCGAAGCACACGCTGATCTCGCGATTCGGCATTCTCGGGATACCGGTCATCGACGTAAGGTCGAGGTTCAGGAAGCCCTCGACGTTTGGAGACCGGGTCGTGATCGCGTCGCGCATCGAGGCGTGGAGCCGCGCCAGCTTCGAGGTGCAGCACCGATTGCTGCGCGGAGACGAGGTCGCCGTCGAAGGATACGAGAAACGTGTGTGGGTCGAGCGCGCGGCGGACGGCACGCTTCGAAGCCTGCCGATTCCCTCCGCGGTGCTCGCCCTTTTCTCGGGCGGGGCGACGTGAAACTGTATAAAATCTGTCGTTTCGCTCTACTGACCTCTTCCACCATCTCAGACGGGCGGCCAAGGCGGTTCTGTGCATCCTGATCTCGAAGAAGCGATCGAGTTCCACGACTCGATCCTCGCGGAAGCCGGCAAGGCGCTCATCGGCTACGACCTGCCAAAGGCGCTCGCCAACGTGGTGCTGCTCTCGGAGATTCCGACGACCTACGACAAGAACGAGCAGCGGCAGGTCAACGCCGGGAACCTGCTGCTGCGGGGCGTGCCGGGCGTGGGCAAGACCTTCTTCGGCGTGATCCTGGCCGCGATCAGTAACGCGAAATTCGCGCGTCTCCAGGGACGCGCCGATCTCCAGCCGACCGAAGTCGTCGGCTTCCAGATGATCAATCCCGCGACCGGTGCGCTCGTCACCGAGTTCGGGCCGCTGGCGTCGGCGGAAGTGATCCTGCTCGACGAGATCAACCGCATTCCGCTCAAATCGCAGAGCGCGTTTCTCGAGGGCCTTCAGGATCGGACGGTGACGGTCGGCAAGACCACCTACGAGCTGCCGGCCTTCAGCTTCGCGATCGCCACGATGAACCCGGTGGAGCTGGGGCAGGGAACCTTCCCGCTGTCGGAGGCGGCCACCGACCGGTTCGCGATCATGGTGAACATCGGCTACCTCGAGCCGGCCGAGGAAGCGAAGCTCGTGAACTTCGATTTCAAGCGCGTGCGGCTGAACCAGCTGATGCCGAAAGAGCGCATCATCGAGCTGCGCGCCGTGATCAACCGCGAGGTATTCCTGCACGAACGGCTCGGCATCTACATCCAGCGGCTGGTCGCGGCGTCGCGGCCCTACAACCCGGAGACCGACTGGCTCACGCACTCGCCGTCCGAGCTGGTCGAGCACAGCGTGGATCTCGGCGCTTCCCCGCGGGCGATCATCTGCTGGGGGCGGCTCGCGAAGGTGTGGACGCTGCTCGTGCGGCACCGGACCGAGGTGTACCCCGAGGACATCCAGGACCTGTCACAGGTACATCCTCAGCCACCGCATCTGGCTCGGTCCCCACGCGGCCAGCCATGGCCTGACGGTTGACGCCGTGATCAAGGACATTCTGGAGCGCGTCGCGATTCCCTGATGAAGATCCTCTCCTCGCCAACCAAGGAGCGCGAGAAGGACGCGCTCGTCAACCTGTCGGACGTCACCGAAGTCGAGCTCCTGATCCTGAAACGGATGCGCGAGTTCACGATCGGCGAGCACCGCAGCCTGTTCCACGGCGTCGGGTTCGACTTCGTGGGCCTGCGCGAGTGGGCGCCGGGCGACCGCTTCTCGTCGATTGACTGGCCGCAGTCCTCGTTGAACAACTTCAGCCCGCTCATCGTGCGCGAGTTCGAGCAGCCGAGCACCGCGAGCGTCATCGTCGTCGCCGACGGATCGCTCTCGACGCGGTGCGGCGTGGACGGCGTGCCGATCGCCGCCGCGATCGCGCGCGCCATCGCCACCTTCGGCATGTCCGCCGTGTTCTTCCAGGATCTGTTCGGGCTGATGCTGTTCGACGCCGGCTTCGAGGCGCTGTCGGCCGTACGGCCGCGGACCGGCAAGAACCAGGTGATCCACTGCCTCGACGCGTACCAGTATCGGACCGGGCTGCAGGAAGTGCGGCAGAGCGAAAGCCTGAGCCGCGCGATTGCGGGGTTCATGCGCAAGACGTCGATGATCCCGGTCGTCTCGGATTTCCTGTTCGATCGGCCGGAGGAGGTCGTGCGGGAGCTGGCTCACCTGAGCTCGGCGCACGACGTGTTCCTCATCATGATCGACGCCGCCTTCGCGTTCGAGCTGCCGCGGGTCTCCGCGGGCTGGGTGGAGGCCTACGACGTCGAGACGGGCCGGTCGCGCGTGATGTCGCGCGGGGCCATGCGGCAGCTCGCCGCCAGGGTCCGGGAGTGGCAGGACGGCGTGGAACGGACGGCCAAGGACGCCGGGCTCGACGTGCTGAGGCTGGGCCTCGACCACATTCAGAACGTGGTGGCCATCACGGAGTTCGTCATGGAGCGTCGCTTGCGGAAAACAACGTGACGTGGGGTGGAGAGGGGCGGACTGATGCGGACGATGGCAGTGTCTCTGGTCTTCGCGGCGGCAATCGGAACGGTCCTGGCCGCGCAGCCGGCCGCGCCGCCGGGGACGGTCAACGTCGAGGCGGATCCGATCCGCTGCTGGTGGCGGACCAGCGCCAGCGCCGTCCGCGTGGGCGAGCCGTTCTCCCTCGTCCTCACCTGCGCCATCGTCGAGAACGACTCGACGACGGTGGTGCCGGACCAGTCGCGGCTCGACCCGGCGGCCATGCAGCTGCCGCCCTTCGAGGTGATCGGCGGGCAGCGCGAGCCGGATCTGAGCGGCGAACAGCGCCGGTTCTTCCAATACCAGTACGCACTGCGGCTGATCAGCGAAGAGCTGTTCGGCAAGGACGTCCACATCCCGAGCGTGCAGATCGCCTACCACCTCGAGTCCCGCGTCGGGAAGGGTGAGTCGGTCCGCGGGCGGGACCGCACCTACATCCTGCCGTCCGAATCGGTGCGCGTGCTCTCGCTCGTGCCGGCCGATGCCGCCGACATCCGGGACGCGCCGGCGTGGACGTTCGGCGATATCGAAGCGCAGCGCTTTCGCTCGCGCGTGTTCAGGATGGTGGCGGCCGTGCTCTTCATCGGCGCGGGCCTCGTGCTCGTGCTCGCGCTGGTGCGGCAACTGCGCGGGTCCCGCCAGCCAGGCGCCGCCGGGCGGCGCCTGCTGTCGGACGGCGCGGTCGTCCGTGCGGCGGGACGCCAGCTGGCGGCGGTCGGGCGGGCGGCCGGCGCGGGCGGGTGGACGCCGGAGCTCGTCGTCAAGGCGCTGGCGGCGTTTCGCGTGCTGGGCGCTGTCGCGCTCGGCCGGCCGGTGGGGCAGCAGCCGGCCGGGCGCGCCGCGACGCCGCTCGACGGCCAGTTCGCCGCGCGCGGCGGATTCCTGCTGACCAAGAGAGCCTTCATCTCGGGGTCGGCGACGGCCGCGGGGGTTGCCGACGAACTGCGCGGCGGGCGCGGATCGGCGGCCCACCGGCTGGCGCTCGAACGGATTGAAGGCGCGCTGGCGCGGTTCACGGCGGCGGCGTTCGGCCGCGGCGAAACACCCGATGAGACGGCGCTCGCCGAGTCGATCGGCGAGGCCTCGAGCGTCGTCCGGCGGCTCACGATCGAGAACACGTGGGTCGTGAAGAAGGCGAAGGGACTCACCCACGCCGCCGGGGAGCTGGGTTACCGCACGTGGGCTCGCTAGCCGGTCTCAACGCGTTCCTGCGCAACAGCGCCAGCGAGTGGCAGTCGGTGCGGCTCGCGGAGCTGCTGTTCGCGCACCGCGATGCGGCGCGCACGGCGGGAGTCGTGCTGATCGTCCTGGCGCTCGCCGTCCTGATCTTGCGCTCGGCGTTCGGGGGGCGCCGCAACCGGATCGCGCTGCCGGCGATTCTGCCGATCGTGCGATCGTCGCCGCTCTCGTTCCTGCGCCACGCGCCGCTGCTGTTGTTTCTGGCGGGGCTGCCGTTCTTCCTCATTGCCTTGTCCGACCCGTTCACGTCGCTCACGCAGCAGGAGGTCAGCTACCCGGGCCGCCGCATCGGCCTGCTGATCGACGCCTCGTCGAGCATGATGGAGCCGTTCAAGGCGACCGCGCTCGGCGCGAAGGCACCGAGCGACGCGCGGTTCTTCACGGCGGTGGCGGCGGCGGAAACGTTCGTGAAGATGCGGATGAAGAGCAAGTACCGCGATCTCATCTCGCTGATCGAGTTCGGCGACGAATCCTACGTCATCACTCCGTTCACCAACGACTACGACAACATCCTCATCAGCATCTCCCTCATCGACGACCTCACCGAGTTCAACAAGTTCCCCGATCAGGGCACGACCATCGGCATGGCCATCAATCAGGCCGTGAAGCTCTTCACCGCGTTCGATTTCCTGAACGCGTCCGGCAACCTGCTGGTGATCTTCAGCGACGGCGAGGACACCAAGGTGAGCGGCCCGCGGCTCGGCGGGTTGAACGTCGACGAGATTCTGAGCGGCGCCACCGCAGCCAAGATTCCGGTGTACTTCATCCGGGTCTCCTTCAACAAGGCCATCGGCCGCGCGTTCACCGATCCCATCTGGAAGCCGGTGGTGGAGAAGACCGGCGGCAAGTTCTACGCGGCCTCCGACGAGGCCACGATTCTCGGCGCGATTGCGGAGATCGACAAGGTGGCCGTCGGCAAGATCGCCATCCGGCAGTACAGTACGCAGCGCCCTCGATTCTTCGTCTTCGCGCTCGTCGCGGCGCTCTTCTGGATCGGGGCGGCCGCGCTCAAGCTGACGGTGCCGTATGTGAGGAAGTTCCCGTGACCTGGTGTGGCTCCGTCACGCCGGGCGCAGTCGGTGGAGGAAGGGGTTGATATGAGGCGCGTCTTCGGGCAGCTGGTCGTTGCGCTGGTTCTGTTCGGGGCCGGATACCTCAGCTGGACGGCGGGCCAGCTGCAGCGCCGGATGGCCGACGCCCACCAACAGCTCGCCATGTTGCGCTACAACGCCGCCGACGCGGCGTACGGCGACATCGAGGGATCGATGGAGTACGTGCGCCGCGTGCCGTGGGTGGCCGAGGCGCTGCTGACCGATGTCCGCGACGAGCGCGCGGCCGGCGACTACTGGCAGGCGCGGTACGAGGCGCTCGAGCCGCGCCGTGACGACAGCGGCGCCGTCGTCGAGCAACCGCCGGCGGAGCTCGCGCTGGCCGCGAACGCGAGCTTTCGCACCAGCCAGCGCGAGGCGGGGGACCGGGCTGCGGCGATGCGTCAGCTCGACGCCACGATCAAGACCTACACGGAGCTGCTCAAGAAGAATCCAGGCGATGCGGACGCGGCCTACAATTTCGAGTACGTGGTCCGGTTGCGCGACGCGGCGTCGAAAGCCAAGCCGGCGCCGCCAGGCAAGCGCGAGGATCCGGCGAAGCTCCTGCAGAAGCTGACCGGCATCCAGATGGCCGGCGATCTCCCCGACGGTCACACGATCCACGGCGATCCCGGCGCGCCGCCGCCGAACACCGACATGACGCAGTTCAAGATGCACATTCCGATCAGGCCCGACGAACGACAGGGCGGATCGGATGCGGGGCAGGGCAAGGAGAAGGTGCGGAAGGGGTAGCGTCATCCGATGTTTCCATCCTCCATCGATCTGAACACCGTCCGGTTCGAGGATCCGCAGAACCTCTGGCTGCTGGTTGCGCCGGCGGCGCTGCTGGCGCTGTGGTTCTGGCAGGCCGCGAAGCGGCGGGCCGACGCCCGGCAGTTCGCGCACCGCCGGACGCTGCCGGTCCGCGAGCGTTTTCAACTGTTCGGCGGGCTGCTGTTCTGGCTGTGCCTGGTGCTCGCCAGCGCCTTCACCGTCCTGGCGATGGCCCGCCCGCTCGCGCGCGTCTCGCTCGTGCGCACGGCCGGCATCGATCTGGTGCTGCTGCAGGACGGCTCGACCTCCATGCGCGTGAGCGACGTGACGGGCAACCGCTGGCAGCGGTCCATGCGGTTCCTGCGCCAGATCGGCGAGTCGGTCAGCTGGCGCGACGATCGCATCGCCATGGCGCTGTTCGCCCGGATCGCGACGCCGCAGGTCCGGCTCACCAAGGATCCGAACACCTTCTTCTTCTTCCTCGATCATCTCAGCGACGAATCGCCGTTCCGCCTCGAGGACGACACGAGCTGGGACACGAACATGGAGCTCGGCGTCTACTGGGGCCTGAAGCTCGTCGACCGTGACGAGCAGATCCACGGCAGGTCGCCGAACGCCAGGGCGTTCGTCATGATCTCGGACGGCCAGGACTGGAGCGGCGAGGTGGCCAAGTCGGTCGCGCTCGCGAAATCGCGCGGCATTCCCATCTACACGGTTGGCGTCGGCACCAGCAACGGCGGCTTCATTCCGGAGCCGCCTCGCACGCCCACGAGCGGTCCGCCGCAGCCGCCCGTGTACGCGGTGCTCGATCGGGCCTCCCTCAGCGCAATTGCCAACGCCGGCGGCGGAAAGTACTTCGAACTCGATCGCGACACCGACCGGGACATCGCCAATCAGATTATCGAAGCCACGCGCGCGCGGGCCGGCTTTCAGGGCCTGCAGGAAGGCACCGAGCCGCTCTACTGGCGCTGCCTCGTCGTCGCCGCGGCGCTCCTCGCGGTTGGCACGCTGTTCCTCGTCGAGCGCGCCGAGCTTGCCCTGCAGGTCGCCGGCGCGTTGGTCGTCTTGCTTGTGGTCACCAGCCTGACGAGATAGCTGTCGGGGGTTGCTGGATCGGCCGACCGCCCCCGGCTCCCTCCGGCGACGCGATCGAGAGGTATCGCCTAGCGGCCGAGGAACCGGGCGATGATGGCGAGGAATCCGGGCGTGTCATCCTCGTCGGGATAGTGACCGAGGCCCGGCATGGTGACGATCTCCACGTTCGGCAGCGTCTGCTTCAGCCGCTGCTCGGTCTCGGCCGGCACGATGCGGCTGGCGCCGCCGATCACGTACAACGTCGGACAGGTGATCTTGGCGACGTACTCCCACAGTTCGGTGACCACGAAGCCTTTGACGAGATTCGGATCGCGCTTCCAGATCAGGCGACCGTCCTCGCGCGGCTTGACCCCGAAATGCGCGTACGTTCGGAGCAGCGGTTCCGGGGTCCGACGGTTCCGCGCCACGAGCTCGGTCACCAGTTCGTCCTCCGTCGCCCACCCGTTGGCCTCCTGCCGCACCTGCCGGGCAAACGCGTCCGCGATGTTCTGGGGCCGCTCGGGCCCCACGTCCTCGACGATGAGTCGATCCACGAGCTCGGGATGCATGCCGGCGAACACCTGCACGACGCGGCCGCCCGTCGAGTTTCCAAGCAGCGTGACGCGGCGAAGGCCAAGCTGCCGGACCAGCCCTTCGAGGTCCCTGACGTAGTCCTCGACGAGATACGCGCCCTCACGACTCCAGTCCGAATCGCCGTGGCCGCGCATGTCGACCGCCAGCACACGGTGGTCGCCCGCGAGGACCGGAGCGATGTGGTCGAACGTGTGGGCATGGCGCGCGATCCCGTGCAGAAGAATGATCGCCGGCCCCTCGGCGCGCCCCCACTCCAGATAGTGAAGACGCAGGCCGTTCACGGTGACGAACCGGTCGGCGTAGGACGGCGCAGTTGCCGGGGTCTGCGCCCCGACGCCAACGGTCAGGGCCAGCAACAGAAAACATGCGGCGCGCCGTACGGAGCGTCTGACCAAGGTGTGCCCTCCTCTTGTGAACCCCGAGATGTTACGGCATCCGGCACCGCCGGTTCCGCCGGGCAGGGGCACAGGGCGACTGGCGCTCCCGCCAAGCTCGGCGGTTGAGGCGCTCTCCTCAGCGGGCGGGATTCTCCAGCGTCAGCTGCCGCACCCACAGGCCGTGCGCGCGCTCCTCGCCATCGCCGAGCGGCGTCGCGAACCGCAGCGTCAGCGGCCCCGCGGTGGACGGCCGCGCGTCGGGCGCCTCGGCGAGACCGCCGACGCTCCGCAGCACGGCGCGCGACAACGGAGCCGCTTCGACTGGATGGGCATCGTCGGGATGAGGAAGCGACTCGAACATCTGCTCGAAGACCGGCAAGCGCTCGGGGCTGGCAAAGATCAGGAAGTGCTCGCGTCCGCCGGCGTTGGTCACCTTCCAGTACACCTCGCGCTCCCCGTGGTTGCCGGGCAGGCGGTTCGGTTGATCCGGCGGCAGCGGGTTGCGGTTCTGACCAGGCAGCGGGTACAGCAAGTACGATTCGTTGTGTTCGTCTTCGTTGACGATGTAGACGTATGTCGGCACCGAGGCATGCATTTCGACGAACAGCTGGTCGCCGGGCGCGACCTGCGCGCCCGCGAGCAGGCGCTCGTTCCGGCCGGCCCCGGTCCTGAAGAGGGCCGTCTCGATCGTGTACGACGGTCGGTCGCCCGCACCCGGTTGAGCACCCTCGGCGGTTGCGGCGGCGGCGCCAGGGTTCCCCTGCCGTTGCTGCGGCGGAAGCGCGGGTCGCCTGGCTGACGACATCCAGTATCCCGCTCCGATCGCTGCCGCCACGATGGCGGCGGCGACCAGCGCCGGGCGGGCGCGGCGCCATGTCGCGCCTTCCGAGGCCCGCCGAATCTCGTCGGGAGCCCCGAGGAACCGCGCCAGCGCGGTTTCGAAGGCGCCGGGGCTTGCGTATCGCTCCGTTGGATCGCTGGCGAGCGCCTGTTCGACCGTGTTCACGAAGTCGGGCGGGAGGTCGGGTCGAACGTCACGAAGGCGTGTCCGTCGGCCAGCGCGATGCGCCGCTTCCACTTCTTCGCGCGTTCGTCCGCTCACCGGGTAGGTACCGGTCACCAGATGAAACAGCAGAACGCCGAGGCTGTAGACGTCCGCCGCCTTTGTACGGCTGCGGCCGTCGAAGACTTCCGGCGCAAGGTACAGCGGCGTGCCGGCGAAGTCGCTGCCGCGCGTTTTCTCTGCGCCGCGATCGAGCGCCAGGTCCTTGCCGGTGCCGAAATCCATCAGGACCGTGCGGCCGCCGTCTTCGCGCATCACGTTGTGGGCTTTCACGTCCCCGTGGATGAGCCCGGCCGCGTGCACGGCCGCCAGCGCACGGCACACGTCGAGGCCGACGACGGCCGCCTCGCGCGGGCTGAGCGGCCCGTGGGCGCCAAGGATCTCCGCCAGCGTCCGGCCTTTGACCAACTCCATCCAGAGTCCGATCCGGCCATCGATCCGGTCGGCCCCGTACACCGTGACGACGTTCGGATGGCGCAGGCGCGCCAGCAGCCGGGCCTCCTTGAGCCCGCGTGACGCGTTGAGGGAGGATTCCGCCGGCGACAGCAGTTTGAGCGCCACCTCGCGCTGGAGGCGGGTGTCGCGCGCCCGATAGACGACGCCGAACGCGCCCCGCCCGATGGTTTCCAGCATTTCCAGGTGCCCCCAGCGATCGGGCGGGCGGTCCGCGGACCGATCCTCGACGTCTGCCGGCCCGGTTCCCGGACGGCTGACTTCCCCGTGCGACGCCGCCAGGTCCTCCTCGGAGGTGCGATGGAAGGTGGCGATGCGATCGATCAGCCGAAGCTCGCGAAGCACTTCGGTGCGGGCCTCGTCGTCACCGTGCGGCTGGACGTCGTCCCAATCGACCGCGGCGCCTTTCGAGATCGATTCCGCTATCGACAGGACTTTGGGGTCATTTGCCTCGGTCATGGGACATCTCCTGAGCGAGCCGTACGAGCGCGCGGCTGACCGCCATGTGGGCGGCGGCAATGCTCGGTTTTCCCAGGGCCTCTGCGACTTCGGTGTACGGCAATCCCATCTCGATGCGGACGACGATGGCCTCGCGGTCGTCGGGACGGAGGCGAGCGAGGGCGGCTTCGTAGCGTTCGAGCGCTTCCTGGCCGATGGCGTGCTCGAGCGGGGAGGGATCCGGCGATCGCTTCGACGTATCCAGCGGATCGGCAACGCCGCGCCGCTGGGCACGCCGGATCTCGTCGCGCACCCGGTTGAGCAGCGCCTGTCTCAAATACGCCTGGAAGGCGCCTTCGTGGCGGGGCTCGAACGCGTGGAGCCGCTGAACGACCTGAGCGAGCGTCTCCTGCACGAGATCGTGGGTGTCCACGGCGCCCCGCGCGTACCGCGGCAGCCGGCCGTGTGCCCAGCGCAGCAGGCGCGGCAGATAGCGAGCGCACAAGTCGTCCAGCGCGGTGGCGTCGCCGGCTTTCGCCCGGCGCAGCAGCACCATCGACGACTCGGCATCGCCGGGCTCGCTGGCCCCCGTCCGGGTCGGGAGACCCAGGCGGGCGAAGGGTTCATCCATGGCGCGTAACGATCGAAGGGGAACGGCGAGAGTTCCTATCATATGCGCTGTCCGGTACAACGCGACGGACGGCCGGTTCCAACACGTGAAATCGGGCCACGACTGCCTTGCCTGGCCAGTCGAGCTGGATCGAGGTCCCTGGACACAGCTACACTGCGAACTCATCCGTGCGAGCGACCAAACCGCGACGAGCCGGCGCTCGACCGCTGCGACCGTGGACGGTGGCGGTGTACATGGTGGCTGACGGCCCCGCGGGGGGCGCCTCGCTCGACCGGGCCGCCCTCAACGAGCTGAAGCTGATTCGTCGGGCGGCCGCGTCGGTCGGGCGCCACGCGTACGTGGCCGTTCAGATCGATCTCAAGACGCGGCCGAAGATTCGACGTCAGGTGATCGGAAGACACGCGACGCTCGGTCGCGAGCAGAACGCCGCCAGTCCCCGCACCCTGAACGGGTTCTTCAACTGGGTTCAAACCGAGTGTCCCGCCCGACGGCATCTGTTGATCTTCTGGGGACATGCCGACGGCCCGGTCGGGCTGTTCCAGGACACCGGCAGCCGACAGCGGCAGGCCGAGACCCTCAGCCTGCCCGAACTTCGGAGCGCGTTCGAGCACGCGGCCGCGTTGTTCAAGCGGCCGATTGACGTCGTGCTGTTCAAGGACTGCTGGTTCAGCACGCTCGAAACCATCTACCAGCTCGAGGGTCTGGCCACCTACGCGATTGCGTCCCCGAGCATCGTCGTGCCCCGGTATGGCTGGCCGTACCGGCAGATGTTTCGCTGTCTGATCGGCACCCGGGCAGTGGCGCCCACCGTGCGCCGGGCCGCGACCGGCATTCTGGCGGCGCTCGCGTCGTTCTACGAGGTTTCGGGCAACCGTCGGGACAGGAGCGACGATCCGACGCGTGCGGCGCTGCAGCGGCGTCTCAATGCCGGCGACGTGGGCCGAGAGAACATGCGCGACGAAGTGCCGTTCGCGCTGCTGGATCCGGCGGCGCTGCCCTCCGTCGGCACGGCGCTGACACGGCTGGTCCGAGCCCTCGGCAGCGTGCGCCGGAACGCTGATTGTCACAGGGCGCTCGCGCGCGCGGTGCGAGGTGATGCGGCGCTGCTCGACGTGACGCTCCTCTGCCGGCGTCTTCTGGAGCTGCAGGGCGCCTGCCGGCGGCTCCATCGGGATGCGCGCGCCGTTCTTCGGGCGGTCGGCCGTCTGATCGTGGCGCGATGCCCCGAACAGAGCGCGTTCGGCGGGGTCAGCGTGTTCTACTTTCCCGCCGGGACCGAGGACCGGCTCGATTCCTTCATCGCGCTGATGACGGACATCGCCGAGTACAAGCGGCTGAAGCTCTGTCAGGCGACTGGATGGAACAGGGTTGCGCTCGAGAACGTCCCCATACAACAACGGTAGGTCGCCCGACCACCAAAGGAGATGCGCGATGCCCGACAACGACAACGACAACGACACATCCGGCAAAGGCATCGGATTCGGCAGTCCCGGGGCCGTCAAGATCAAGGTCAAGGCATCTCGCAAAGGCGCGGCCAGGGCGCGTGGGCGCCGCAGCGCCCCGAAGCCCCGGAGCGCCGCCAAGAAGCGGCGCTGACTCATGCGCAGCGTTCTGGCCGGACTATTGGTGCTGACGGGCCTCGTCGGTGCCGCGCGGGGCCAGAGTGGTCCCGCGCAGTCCGGGCAGAAGGTTCGCGACCTCCTCGAATCCGGCGAGTACGCGGCGGCCGAGCGCGCATCCGCCGATCTCGTCGCGGTCGCCGAGCGGACAACCGCCGGCGGATCGCCGGAGCTGGCGGCCGCGCTCGATCTCCTCGTGGCGTCGCTCATCGGCAATGGCAGATCCGCGGCGCCCTCGACGCTCGCGGCGGCCACGCGCGTGGTCGAGCTCCGCGAGCGTCAGCAGGGCGCTGCCCACCTCGACGTCGCCTCCTCGCTGCACCGTCTCGGCCTGGTCTACGTGGAGCGGGGCGAAGCGACGCTGGCGCTGCCGCTCCACGAACGCGCGCTCGGCATTCGGGCGCGCCGACTGCCCCCTGACGACCCGGCGATCGCCGAGAGCGATGAATATCTCGCGGCGGCGCTGATGCAGCTCGAACGCTTCGACGCCGCGCAGCAGGCGCTCGTGAAGGCGCAGCCGATCCGCGAAGCGCACGCCGGCCGCGAGCCTCTCGCCCTCGCGCGCATGCTGACGCTGCAGGGATGGGTGAATCGCAACAGCGGCAAGTACAGCGCGAGCCTCCCGATCGTCCGGCGCGCGCTGGAGCTGTGGAAAATTCACGCGCCCGAGCATCCCGATCGTGTGGCGGCCACCGAGCTGTGGGGCGATCTGACGTGGCTCACCGGCGACATCGCGACCGCGCAGGCGGCCTGGACCGAGGCCCTGAACCTGTCGGGGCGGGTCGTCAGGCCCGGACATCCGCTCCAGGGCGCCCTCGAGCGCCGAGTCGCGCTCGCCGCCAACGCGCTCGGCAACGGCTCGGACGCCCGTCGCGACCTCGAGGCTGCGCTCAGCGTCGCCGAGGGGTCGCTGGCGCCGTGCGCGCCTGAACGCGCGGCGGTTTTCGCCGATCTTGCAACCACGCTCTGGTACGACGGCGAGTACGCGCAGTCCTACACGCTCAATCGGCGGGCGTACGAGACGTATCGGCGGTGCCTTGGTCCGAACCACTCGTATACGGCGACGGTTCTCTACAACCAGGCCGGCCTGGCGAACGCGATCGGCGACTACGTCGAGGCCGAGCGCCTCTACGAGCGCTCGATCCGGATCTGGTCCGCCGCCCTCAAACCGGATCACCCGTTCGTCGCCCGAGGCCTGGACAACCTGGCCCAGGTCGTCGAGGCACGAGGGCAGTACGCACGATCGCGCGCGCTGCTGCTGAAGGCGCTGGCCATCCAGATGGCCGCGAGCGGACCGGATCACCCCGATGTGGCGTGGACGTTGACCAATCTGGTCCGCAACAGCCTGCGAACGGGCCATCTGTCGCGCGCGCAGCAGTACGCCGATCGCGCATCGGCCATCTACCAGGCATCTGGCGCGGCCGAGGCGGACCACGTCGCGCGGCTGCTCCTGCTGGTTGCCGAGATTGACGAGCGGAGAGGTCGCGACGTCGAGGCGCGAAAGATTCTGGAGCAGGCGCTCGCGCTCCGGGAGACCAATCTCGGTCCCAATCATCCCCGGACCGCCGCGGCTCGCGAACGGATTGCCGCGATCGACTTCGCGCTCGGCCGCGACCCCGCCGCTCTCGCGGGCGCGCTGGAGGCGGAGCGCGACGGACGGGACCAGCTTCGGTTCACGGTCAGGTACCTGCCCGAGCGGCAGGGCCTGATTTACGCCGACGCACGGCCCAAGGGTCTGGATCTGGCGCTGTCGCTCGTCGCGCTCGATCGCACCCGCGAGCGCTCGCGGGTGCTCGACAGCGTCATTCGGTCGCGAAGCGTGATTCTCGACGAGCTCGCTGCGCGATCGCACGTCGCCTCCGCACCGGGCGCCGACCTCGGTTCCCTCAACGCGTCACTCGCCGCGGCGCGGCAACGCTACGCAAACCTGATGCTGCGGAGCCTCACCGCCGGCGACGTGCAGTCGCGCGGGACGTTGGACGAAGCGAGACAGCAGAAGGAAGACGCGGAGCGCGCACTCGCGGAGCGGAGCGGCCCCGAAGCGGCCGAACTCCAGCGCGCCAGGGCAGGCGTGGACCAGATCCGCGACGCGCTCCCGGCCGGCGGGGCCCTGGTCTCCTACGTCCGCTACGTTCGCCGGTCGCTCGAGACGAATCAGCAGGGCATGACGGTCGTGCGCTCGCTGCCGTCGTACCTCGCGTTCGTGCTCCGCCCGCAGCATTCGGACCCGTCTGCCGTCCCGCTGGGCTCCGCCGCGTCCATGGATCGTCTCGTCGACGCGTGGCGCCGGCAAATGGCCTCGGCCCCGCAGGCCGAGTCGCCGGCGGCGGCCGAAGCGGCATACCGGCCGATCGGGGCGGCGTTGCGGCGTCGCGTGTGGGATCCGCTGCGCGCGAACCTTGCGGGTGCCGAGACGGTGTTCGTTGTCCCCGACGGCGCCCTGAACCTGGTGTCGTTTGCCGCGCTTCCCGAAGGGGGCGATCGGTATCTGGTCGAGGACGGTCCGGCGATCCACTACCTGTCGGCGGAGCGCGATCTCGTGTCCGCGCAGCTGTCGGCCGCGTCCACATCGCGGGGCCTGCTCGCGATCGGCGGCGCGGCCTTCGACGATGCGACCTCGTTTTCGGGTGCCTCCGGCCATCCGCACCCGGCGGGGGCGCCGGCACGCACGCGGGTCGCGCCCGCGAGAAGTGCGACGCCGGCACGCGTCGCCCTCTCCTGCGGCTCGTTCGAATCGCTCCGGTTTCAACCGCTTGGCGGCACGCGCCGCGAGGTGCACGAGATCGCCGGTCTCTGGACCGGATCGCCGTCGAGGATCCTGGAGGGCCGTGAAGCGACCGAGCGGAGGTTCAAGCGCGAGGCGCCGGGCCAGCGCGTCCTGCATCTGGCGACCCACGGGTTCTTTCTTGGCGGCCCGTGCCCGCCGGGCGCTGCCGGGACGCGATCGATTGGCGGACTCTCCACCGGCAGCGAGGCCCGACCGCCGCTCTCGCTGGGCGTCACCCCGCTGCTGCGGTCCGGCCTCGCGCTCGCGGGAGCGAATCGTCGCGCCTCGGCGCGCGGCGACGACGAGGACGGGATCCTGACCGCGGAAGAAGTCACCGGCCTCAACCTGGAGGGCGTCGAGTGGGCGGTGCTGTCGGCGTGTGACACCGGCGTCGGGGAAGTGAAGGCGGGCGAAGGGGTCCTCGGACTCCGGCGCGCGTTTCAAATCGCCGGCGTCCGTACGGTGATCATGAGCCTCTGGGCGGTGGACGATCAGGCCGCCCGTCTCTGGATGCGGGCGTTGTACGAGGGACGATTGCAGCGGAAGCTCAGCACCGCGGGCGCGATGCACGAAGCCACGCTGGGCGTGCTCGGCAGCCGACGCGCGCACGGGCAGAGCACGCACCCGTTCTATTGGGCGGCGTTTGTCGCCGCCGGCGACTGGCGATAGCGCTACGGGTCGCCGACATCGATCAGCACCTTCAACGCGCCGGGGCCTCTGGCGGCTTCCAGCGCCTCGAGTGCCCGGGACAGATCGAATCGCGCAGAGACCATCGGGAGCACGCTGACGCTTCCGGCCAGTCCCTCGAGCGCGCGATCGAAGGGGCCGCAGCGCGACCCCACGATTGTCACCTCGTCGATCACGACGGGCGCCCAGGCCATCTGCTGCGTTCCGCCCATCGTCGTCTTCAGGACGATGGTGCCGCGCGGGCGGACGAGTCCGAGCGCGGTGGGCAGTCCGGTGTCCGAGCCCGTGCAGTCGACGACGAGATCGGCCGCGTGAGCCTCCGGCGGATCCTCGAGCAGCGTGGTCTCGATGCCGAGCTCGGCGAGCAGTGTCAGCTTTTGGGGATGTTTCCCGACCACGACGACCGGGTCGCAGATGCCCGCGAGGACCTGCGCGCACAGGTTGCCGAGGCGCCCGTCGCCGAGCACCACGACGCGGTCGGTGCGGGAGAGCGGAATCTGCGCCGGAATCTGGAACGCCGCCGCCACCGGTTCGGCGAACACGGCGACGTCGGTCGGCATCGCGTCAGGGACCGGATGCAGGTTGTGCTGCGGCACGGCGACGTAATCGGCGAATGCACCGTCGTGGCCCGCGATGCCGAGGGTCGTGCGGTTCGGGCAGTGCGTGGGCCGGCCGGCGAGGCACGTGGGACACGTCCGGCAGTTGCCGTTGATCTCGCCGACCACCCTCAGGCCCGCGTACGGCCCGTCTTCGGCCACGCCGACGAATTCGTGGCCGAGGACGCCGGCAAATCCCATGTAGCCGGCGATCAACTGGAGGTCTGTCTCGCAGATGCCGGCGCGCAGCACGCGGACCATGACTTCGCCCGCGGCCGGGCGCGGCGGCTGGCGGGCGGTGTCCAGGGACACGCCTCCACCGTCTACCACGATCGCTCGCATGGTCGAATCATAGCGTGCGGCGCCGCAGGCACGGAACGGATCGGTAGTGGGTCAGTTTGAATGACGCCACTGTCATCGGCGTCATTCGTCCGGATTCCAGGCCAAAGGACACCGCTCAAGCACAAAGGACAATTTAAGGGTTATGCTAGCGGCATGACGCTCTGTATTGCTGCTGCGTGCCAGGAAAACAGCGAACCCCGATTCGTTTTGTGCTCAGACACCAAAGCGAGTTACGGGGCGCTCGGCTCTCGCCATCACACGGTCAAAGTTGATGTGTTGGGTCGAGGATGGACCGTGCAGCTTGCTGGTGCCAGTATCGGTGTTGCGCGTGACTTCATTGATGATCTGAAGCCTATCTTCAGCAATGCCGCAACACCACTTACGACGCCTGCACAAGTTGAGGATGTTGTGTCTCGAACGCTCAATCAGCGTCAACAGGTGCAACCTCTCATGGGCGGATTACTTCTCTCTGGTTTCATCGCTAGAACGCCAATCATTGTTTCGGCCTGGGACGATGACCAAAACGTCATGCACGTCGAAAGGCAAGAGGCGTACGCCGCAATTGGCGAAGGGCGTGACGCCGCATACGTGATGCTCAACCACCGAGAATATCGTGAGGGTCTTCCAATTCAAACCGCTACGTATCTGGTGTATGAAGCGAAACGAATTGCGGAACAGGTTGGTAGCGTCGGAAAGGATCTTTCGGTCATTTGCTGGCAGGCACCATCAGGCCAATCCACACCACACGAGAAGGCCAATCTTAAACTTCTAAATGGTGCTGCCCTGGATCTTCTGAACCAACTATTTCAACGGCTTGGACCGCAACCCCTGCCTACAATCGTCCCCCGCCGCACGAATTGATTGGACAGCCCATTGGAGAGAGGAGAATGGGCTATGTCCAGACAGAAGCCAGGCGAGGCTGGGGCCTCGGAGGGAGCCCGGAGGGCGACCGGAGAGGCCTCAGCCTCGCCGACGCGCGCCACGGGCCGGTGGTCGGCGCGGCGCAAGATGTCAGTGGTCTTGGAGCTGCTGCGAGGCGCCGATCTCGAGACGCTCAGTCGTCGCCATGGTGTGACCGCGGCCACGATCTCCGAGTGGCGTGACAAGTTCCTCGGCGGCGGCGAGGCGCGTCTGAAGTACCACGAGGTTGCGGTGGAGGACGAGGAGACGCGGCGCTTGAAAAACGTCGTCGCGGACCTGGCGACCGAGAAGGATTCTACTCAAAGAGAAGATTCGCCACTTGGAGGCCAGCCGCCCTTTGGGCTGGTGGAGGTCGAAGCGATGAGCGGTCAGACTTCGCCCTCCACGCACTACCGATACGGCATTACACGGGTCCTCCGCGTGTGGGAGCTGCCGCGGTCGACCTTCTACGCGCAGCGCGTACAGCGCGCGGAGCCGGCGACGGGGCGACGGGGTCGAACACCGACCCTCGATGATGCGGCGCTGCTCGCACAGATTCGGGTGGTCATCGCTGACAGTCCGTTTCACGGCGAAGGGCATCGGAAGATTTGGGCGCGGCTCCGCACGCTGAAGCACGTGCGCACGTCGATGCGCCGCGTGCTGCGCGTTATGCGCGACGCCGAGCTCCTGGCGCCCGCGCGGCAACTGGAGCCGGTGGTCGAACACCCGCATGAGGGCACCATCGTCACGGAGCAGCCCAACGTGATGTGGGGCACCGACGCGACCGCCGCGGTGACGATCCTCGACGGCCCCGCCACGATCTTCGCGGCGATCGATCACTGCACCGCGGAATGCGTGGGCATTCACGCCACGCGTCACGGCGATCGGTTCGAAGCCTTGGAGCCACTCCGGCAAGGCGTCCGCGATCACTTCGGCGGCCTCGCCCCCGCGATCGCTCACGGGCTCGCGATTCGACACGACCACGGCAGCGTCTATCTCAGTGGCGACTTTCAGACGGAGATCACGTTTCTCGGCATGACGTCGTCGCCGGCGTTCGTCCGCCAGCCGGAAGGCAACGGCTGCATCGAACGCTTCTTTCGCACCCTGAAGGAGCAGCTACTCTGGGTCCGGCATTTCTCGACGATCGAGGAGCTGCGCCAGGCGCTCATCGCGTTCAAGGAGCGCTATAACCAGGAGTGGCTGATCGCGCGACTCGGGTATCGGTCGCCGGCGGCCGCCCGTCGATCGTTTGCGCTCACATCCGCGGCGTGATTACACTCACCGCGCTGTCCAATTTTCGTGCGGCGGTACACCCTGCCTACAATCGCGCCGTTTCCAAAGGAGTGTTTTAAGCGGCCTTAGCGTCCGCTGATTCCAACAACCGCACAAGTTCGGAGACATCCCACACATGGTCGCTGACCCCAGCCTCCATCGCGGGCGTCACACGGAGAGTTTGATGAACCCGGCAGAAATTGTAGCGCAGGTAGTGAATCGCAATCGCGGCAATGTGGTTCTCGATTTTCTTGGAGAATCCGTTGGTCAGTCGTGTAAAGCGGCGCATCGACATCCGCATCGTGAGATTTTGCCGCTCGACATAGCTAGTCGAAACGTGGCGATCATCGGGATCTCCCGTGATGGTTGCCGCTTGGCAGCCGATGATCTTCGCGGGACTGTAGCGGGTTTCCGACTCGGATGGTCTACCGTAGAGCTTTACCAGCATCGCGTAGTCCACGTCCATCCCGAAAGCATCATCAACGGCGTTCAGATACAGCCGCAGCCCGTCAGTCGTCAATTGCACCCGATGGGCAAGCCGACTCGCCAGATCCCGAACAAACTCGTTCGCAGCGCTGGCATCGCGCGGACCCACCAACCAGGAGCAAATCAGTTTCGAGTCTGCGTCGAGGGCGACCCACGTCCACACGTCGCCAAAGCCGAATTGCCCGCGTTTATCCTCGGGGACATTCTTCGCTTTCGCGTAGCAGAACGACCACGTTTCATCGCATTGAATACGTCGGCTCGGCAGGTTCCGCAACGTCCGATCCATGAACTGCGCACAGGCTGGACCCAATTCAGCGACCAGCTTTGTGATGGTGTTCTTCGCCACGCCGGTCATGCGAACAGTCGCACGCACACTGCAACCTTCGGTCAGGGCCGAAATCACCTGGACACGCTTTTCAAGTGGCAACCGATTCATATTGACAGTATGCTTGACCGGACATGCAAAGTCAAGAGGTATTTCTTAAATGACGCTGGAAACACGGCATGTCATCGACCTTTCCGACTTGGAGTCTCTCTCCCTTCGTTGCGCGAATTGTCAAACGACGGTGACGTGGGGAGTGGATGCCAACCGGAAAGTGTTGCTGAACTGCCCAAGCTGTTTACGGCCGATGTGCCCGGACCCATCGGACATCCGTGCTGGCATCGTCAGGTTGATTGAAGGGATTCAGGAGGTTCGACACGCATTGCGGCAACCAGGTTGTCCGGCGACTTTGCAGATCAATTTGACGGCCACAACCGTTTCCCATCGGCCAGAATAGTCCCGTCTTTTTTTGAAAGGAGATCCAATGCGTGCAGCGTGCTTCATCGCCCTACTGATGTTGATTCCGACGGCCGTTGACGCTCAATGCGGTTGGGTGTTGTGGAAGAAGATGATCGTCACCGAAGTAGTGATCGCTCCGCATAGCTCAACGACAGCTCCCGCCGACTGGGACCCGCTGGACGGCTACGATCAACTAGCGACGTGTCGGGGCGAGGCGAAAGGTGCATATGAGGGAATGACGAAGGGGTTCAAGGCTGATCCAAAGGCCGAAGTTGTGGCTTTTTCAGCCACTTCAGGCATAGTGACGCTACCACCTGGGAAGAACCAGCAGTCGATATGGGAGCTTGAGTTCGTCTGTTTTCCGGGCGGATTCGATCCGCGCCATTAACGAGGTTTTCGCCAGCGGACTTTCGCGGCCTTCTTTGCAATCAAAGATCGTCGCTTGGGAGAGAGCGCCGCCGCTCGTGCTGCGCCACCTTTCAAGCCACCGCGCCGCCCGAGTTCAACGGCGAGCGGATCTTTCGGTTTCTCAGGTTCAGTGGGTTTCGCTTGTCCAGTCGATTCCAGCATGACTTGGTAGGCGGTTTGGTTGAAATCTTTTGGGCGACGGGGACGTTTCGTTGAGCGGTCAGGCATGAACCATTATGAACTCGAAAACACGCAAGACAGCAGGGTCAGATTTCAAACTGACCCACTACCAACGGATCCCCGGGATGCGGCTGCCGGCGCGCCGATGCGATAATGAATGGCTGTGATCTACGGGCATCAGCATCTCAACGTCAGCGATGTCGGGGCGCACACACGGTTCTTTGTCGACACGCTCGGCGGCGTCGTTGTCGGCACGCCGGGAGGATCCGACACCGCC
The DNA here is from genome assembly GCA_963807925.1 of uncultured Acidobacteriota bacterium. Taxonomy (GTDB): domain Bacteria; phylum Acidobacteriota; class Vicinamibacteria; order Vicinamibacterales; family CAVVIG01; genus CAWEDP01. Next base: position 76,738 of record CAWEDP010000003.1, read on the forward strand.
GTCGCGTTTCCGAACGCGCTCATCGTGCTGCGGGACCGGCCGCCCACGGGCGGCACCAAGGGAACCACGGTGAACCATTTCGCGTTCGGCGTGCCGGACATCCGCCGGATGGTCGATCGCGTCAAAGCGCACGGCTGGCCGATGGTCACGCGGGCGGAAACGGCCCCGGCACAGGAGGTCAGGGACGATCTCGCGTTCATGGCTGACCAGCAGACCGATATCGCGTTCACGATGGCGCCGGACGAGACGAAGATCGAGTTCATCGAGATCAGGCAGCAGGGCGTGCCGATCCGCGTGCACCACATTCATTTCCTGACCCCGCAGGTGCAGGAGATGAGAGCCTGGTACGTGAAGCTGCTCGACGCGAAGCCGGGCCGGCGCGGCGACTTCGAGGCCGCCGATCTGCCGGGCGTCAATCTCACCTACTCGCTGTCCCCCGTGCCGGTGACCGGTACGCGCGGCCGCGCGCTCGATCACGTTGGCTTCGAGGTGACCGATCTCGATCGGGTCTGCCGCAGGCTCGCCGCAGCCGGGATCGAGACCGACGGTCCGATCACCCGGACCAGCCGGACTGTCGCCAGCGTCTTTGTCACCGATCCCTGGGGGACCTCGGTCGAGCTGACCGAAGGCCTCGCCGGCCAACCACCGGAGGATTGAGACCGCCGGTCGAATCGCGTGCGAGCTGGAACGCCGATGCGTGTTCATCTGGATTACGGAGTGTCGGGACTGGACGTCGACCTGCCCGACGAGCGAGTGACGATCATCGAGCCGGCATCGCGATCGGCGCTCGCGGATCCACACGGCGCGCTCGTCGCCGCTCTTCGGGCGCCCATTGGCCGCCGGCCGCTTCGCGAGAGCGTTCGCGCGGGCCAGCGCGTCGCGATTTCGGTCTGTGACGTCACGCGCGCGCAACCGCGGCGCGAGATGCTCGAGGCGATGTTCGACGAACTGCCGCAGGTCTCACCCGAGGACGTCACGATCCTGATTGCGACCGGGACCCACCGCGCCAATACGCCGGCCGAGATCGAGCGGATGCTCGGCCCGGCCATTGCGGCCCGCTACCGCATCGTCAATCACGACAGCCGCGATCCGGCGACGCTGGTCGGCGTCGGCACCACGTCGACCGGCGTACCGGTCCGGATGAATCGCGTCTGGATGGACGCCGACGTCCGCATCACGACGGGCTTCGTCGAGCCGCATTTCTTCGCCGGGTTCTCCGGCGGTCCCAAGATGGTCGCGCCCGGCCTCGCCGGCCTGGAGACGGTGCTCGTCCTTCACGATGCGAGGCGGATCGGCAGTCCAACGGCGACGTGGGGCGTCACCGAGGGCAACCCGATTCACGACGACGTGCGGGAGATCGCCCGGATGGTGGGCGTGCACTTCGCGGTGGACGTGACGCTGAACCGGGCGCAGAGGATCACCGCGGTTTTTGCCGGGGATCTCCTCGCCGAGCACCGGGCCGCGTGCGAAGCGGCGAAGCGCGACGCCATGCAGGCGATCGATCGGCCGTTCGACGTCGTGCTGACGTCCAACTCCGGCTTCCCGCTCGATCAGAACCTGTATCAGGCGGTGAAGGGCATGTCGGCGGCGGCCAAGGTCGTCCGCCCGGGCGGAACGATCGTCTGCGCCGCCGAGTGCAGCGACGGCCTGCCGTCGCATGGATCCTACGGCCAGCTGCTCGCGTCTCAACCGACGCCAGAGCGGCTGCTGGCGATGATCAATCAGCCCGGCTATTCGGCGCCGGATCAGTGGCAGGTGCAGATTCAGGCGCAGGTCCAGATGAAGGCGCAGGTTCTGGTGAAGACGAGCGGCCTGCCGGCCGACGCCGTACGCGCGGCGCACTTCGAGCCGGTCGACGATGTGAGCGCGGCGGTGTGCGAGGCGTTGCGCGCGGCCGGCCCCGGCGCGACGCTGTGCGTGCTGCCCCAGGGACCCCAGACCATTCCGTACTTGAGGACGTCATGAAGACACGACAGATGGCGACCGCCGTGCTTGCGGCTTCGTTGATGACGGCGTCGGGGCCCGCGCCGGCGGCATTCGGGGCCGACGGCGCCATGTGCGAGGCCAAGCCGGAAGCGGCCAACCTGACCTACACGCTCAAAGACGCCGACGGCAAGAACGTGAAGCTGTCGGGCTTCAAGGGCAGAATCATCGTGCTCAATTTCTGGGCGACGTGGTGCATTCCGTGCCGCGCGGAAATTCCGGCGCTCGTCGAGCTGCAGGCGAGGTACGCGGCCAGCGGCCTGCAGGTGATTGGCATATCGGTTGACGATCCCGCGGAAAAGATGAAGCCGTTCGTCGCTCAGTACAAGATGAACTATCCAGTCCTCACGGTGTACAAGAACGACGCCATCCTTGATGCCTACGGCCCGATGGTCGTCGTGCCCGCGACAGTCATCATTCAGCGGGACGGCACGATTTGCGCGCGACACATCGGTCCGGTGACCAAAGAGAACTTCGAGAAGGCGATCCGAGGGCTGCTGTAACGAACGCCGATTGGCGCGGCCCGGCGTCAGGTCCTCGTCCTGTCGCGACACGGCAGATAGTACACTCGCGGGTCGGACATGCCTGCGGCGATCTTCCTGTTGTTCGTCGGCAGCGGCGCAGCCGCGCTCGTGTACGAGATCGTCTGGTTCCAGCTGCTCGAGCTGTCGATCGGATCGTCGGCGATCTCGATCGGCGTGCTGCTGGCCACCTTCATGGGCGGGATGTGTCTGGGCAGCCTCCTGCTGCCCCGGCTGATCGGGCCGCGACGCCATCCGCTGCGCGTGTACGCGGCGCTCGAGGCGGGAATCGGCGTCGCGGGCGTGGTCCTGCTGTACCTGATGCCGGTCGTGGGCCGCATCTACACCGCGTGGAGCGGCGAGGGCGCGCCGGGATTTCTGTTGCGCGGGCTGGCCGCATCGCTGTGCCTGCTGCCGCCGACGCTGGCCATGGGCGCGACGCTGCCCGCGATTTCACGCTGGGTCGAGGCGACGCCGGAGGGTGTCTCCAAACTCGCGCTGTTCTATGCCGGCAACATCGCCGGGGGCGTCGCCGGCACGCTCGTGGCGGGCTTCTACCTGCTCCGTGTGTACGACATGGCGGTCGCGACCTACGCTGCCGTCGCGGTCAACTTCATCGTCTCGGCGTCGGCGCTGATCCTCGCGAGCCGCCGGGGCCGCCGGGAGCGAGAGGACGCTGGCGTGGTCCGGCTGAAGCCGGACACTACGACCGTCCGGCTGAAGCCGGACACTACGACCGTCCGGCTGAAGCCGGACACTACCGACGAACCGGGGCGTGACACCGGCGCGGGTTTCGCTGCCCGCGCCGTTCGCTCGGAGGTGTTCGCGACGATTGCCGTGTCCGGCTTCTGCGCGCTCGCCGGCGAGGTGATCTGGACGCGTCTGCTGGGCCTGCTGTTCGGCGCGACTGTCTACACCTTCTCGCTGATTCTCGCGGTGTTCCTGATTGGCCTTGGCATCGGCAGCGCGATCGGCTCCCTCCTCGCGAGGACAACTCCCGCGCGCGCACGGCTGGCATTCGGCTGGTGTCAGTTGCTGGCGGTGGCCGCCATCGCGTGGACGGCCCACGAGGTCAGCGTGTCGCTGCCGTACTGGCCGATCAATCCTGCGATCTCGCCGGACATCCGGCTGGATTTCAAGCTGGATTTCGTCCGGGCGATGTGGGCCGTGCTCCCGGCGGCAGTGCTGTGGGGCGTGAGCTTTCCGGTGGCGCTGACGTCCATCGTGGAGGAGGGACGGGACCCGGCCGCGCTGGTCGGCGGCCTCTACGCGGCAAATACCCTGGGCGCGGTCGCCGGGGCGCTGGTGACGAGCCTGCTGCTCATCGCGTCGATCGGGTCGCAGCACGCCCAGCAGGTCATCATGGGCCTGTCCGCGGCGGCGGGAGCGATCCTGTTGTTCGGGCCGTTGCCGGATGCCGGACGAGGCACGGTCCGGGCTCGGCCGAACCGCTTGATCGCACTGGCTGGCGCGGGTGCGATGCTGGTCGGCAGCGTGTGGCTGATTCGCGGCGTGCCGCCGGTGTCGGCGATGCTCGTCGCGCACGGGCGCTTCGCGGCGACGCTCCTCGGACAGGCCGGCGACATCATCTACGTGGGGGAAGGGCTGCAGTCTTCGGTCGCGGTATCGCGCCTGCCGAACGGACGGCTGGGATATCACAATGCCGGCAAGATCCAGGCGTCGAGCGCCCCGGAAGACATGCGGCTGCAGCGGCTGCTCGGCCATCTGACCACGCTCGTGCCGGCGCATCCGCGCTCGGTGCTGGTCATCGGGTGCGGCGCGGGCGTCACGGCTGGCGCGGTGAGCATCGATCCGATGGTGCAGCGGGTCACCATCGCCGAGATCGAGCCGCTCGTGCCGCGAGTGGTGTCGAAGTACTTCGGTCCGCAAAACCACTACGTCGTGGACAACCCGAAAGTGCGCTTCCGCATCGACGATGCGCGGCATTTCCTGCTGACGTCGCGGGAAACGTTCGACGCGATCACGTCCGACCCGCTCGATCCCTGGGTGAAAGGCGCCGCGACCCTGTACACGAAGGAGTTCTTCGAGGCGGCACGGGCTCACCTGAATCCGGGGGGCGTGATCACGCTGTTCGTGCAGCTGTACGACAGCAGCCCCGCATCGATCAAGAGCGAACTCGCCACCTTCTTCGAGGTGTTTCCAGGAGGCATCATCGCCGGCAACACGTTTCACGGCATCGGGTACGACACGGTGCTGCTCGGGCAGGCGACGCCGGGACCGATTGATCTCGATGAGGTCGCTCGTCGGCTCGCGCGATCCGACTACGCGCCGGTCGCCGCGTCGCTCGCGGAGATCGGCATCAGGTCGACGGTGGATCTGTTCGCAACCTATGCCGGCCGCGCGGCCGATCTCGGCCCCTACATGCGCGATGCGACGATCAACCGCGATGCCGACCTGAAGCTGCAGTACCTCGCCGGCCTCGGCCTGAACACCAACGAAAGCGACGCCGTCTATGCGGACATCCTCAAGTACCGGCGCTTCCCCGCGAGGCTGTTCGTCGGATCCGAGCCGCTCGTGGGCGCGCTCCGCGAGCGAATCGAGCACGCTCCGTAGGCCGGGGCCTGCGCGAATCGCCCCGGCGAGCTCGAGGCGATCAGGGCTTGAGCATGGCGCGAACCCGCTCGCGCAGCTCGGTGGGCGTGAAAGGCTTCTCCATCAGGGCGACCGAGTCGCCGAGCGTCTCGCTCCCGCCGAGCATCTGCGTGTTGCCGGACATGATGATGATCGGCAGCCTCGGCCGCTGCGCGAGCAGCGTGCGCGCCAGCTCGGGGCCGCTGATGCCGGGCATCATCGAATCGGTCAGCAGGAGGTCGATGGGATCGTGGTGCATCGCCAGCTTCAGGGCTTCGGGACCCGATCCTGCCTTCAGCACGCGATAGCCGTCCCGCCCCAGCGTCATCGCGATCAGGTTGAGAATCGACGGCTCGTCCTCGGCCACCAGGATCGTCGACGCGGCCATCGACCTCGCGTCCGCGTCGGTTCCGGTGGTCGTTTCACGCGCGGCCGGAAAGTAGAGGCTGAAGGTCGCGCCGCACCCCACCTCGCTGTCGACGAAGACGAAGCCGCTGCTCTGCTTCACGGTGCCGTACACCATGGCCAGCCCGAGCCCGGTGCCCTTGCCGGGTTCCTTCGTCGTGAAGAACGGCTCGAAGATGCGCGCCTGCGTGTCGCGATCCATGCCGTGTCCGGTGTCGGTGACCTTCAGCAGGACGAACTTGCCCGGCGGCATCGACGCGTGCGCCCGCGCCAGCGGTTCGGCGACGATCTGGGCTGACGTGCTGATGACGAGGTTGCCGCCGGTCGGCATCGCGTCCCGGGCGTTGAGCGCCAGGTTGACGATCGCCTGCTCGACCTGACCGGCGTCGGCGACGATGGGCGGCAGGGCAGCCGCGAGATCGGTGTGCACGGAGACGTTGCTGCCGAGCGTCCGTTCGAGCAGGTGCAGCATGGTGCTCACGAGATCGTTGAGGTCGATTTCGTGCGACTCGAACAGCTGCTGCTGGCGGCTGAACGCGAGGAGCTTGCGCGTCACCGCTTCGGCGCGCGCCGCGGCGCGCCGGATCTCCTCGACGTCGGCGCGGGCCGGATCGGTGTCGGCGAGCACGGCGAGGGCGAGCTCGGTGTACCCGGCAATGGTGGTGAGCGCGTTGTTGAGATCGTGCGCAACGCCGCCGGCCAGCCGGCCGACGGCGTCCATCTTCTGCGCGTGGCGCAGCTGCAGTTCGAGCGTGCGGCGGTCGGTGACGTCCTGCACCGCGCCAATGAGTCGGACGGGACGGCCGTCGGCTCCCAGCACGATGTCCGCCTGTTCGTGCACCCAGCGGATCCCGCCGATCGGGGTGACGATGCGATGCTCGACGTCGAGCGGCTTGCGCTCGGCGACTGCGGTCCAGAACGCGGTGACGAGCGCCTCCTGGTCGTCGGGATGAATGAGCCGCTGGAATGCGTCCAGGGTGCCGCCGAAGTCGCCGACCGGCACGCCGAAGATGCGATACGTCTCCGCCGACCAGCTGAGCTTCCGTGAGCCGTCGAGCTCCGCCACCCAGGCGCCGATGTGCGCAACCTGCTGCGTTTTCAAGAGGAACGCGCGGTGCTGTTCTGTCGTGAGCGTTTCTTCGAGTGTCTGGGGGGGCGGATCGGGCGGTGACTGAGACACCAGACCCATCAGTATGCCAGCAACCGGGCACCCCGCCAAAATCTCCGGCGGCGGCTGGTGCAGCCCCCCCGGGGGCCTAGCCGTAGGTTCGCCAGCCCCGGGTGAGATAGTCGCCGGCGGTCAGCGTCATGAGGATCAGCAGCCAGAAAAGGCCGCCCACGATGACCAGCCGCGTCAGCCGCGTGCTGTACTTCACGTGCATGAAGAACAGCACGACGATGGTGGCCTTGAAGATCGCAATCGCGAGCGCCGCGACGGTGTTGAGCGGCCCGAGATCGAAGAACGCCACCTGCCACGTCAGGTACGTGCAGACGAGCAGCAGCGCGTAAACCGTGTAGTAGGTGCGCGTGGGAAGAACGTGCATGTCACGCCCCAACGTGTCTGCCGATGAGATACAGCAGCGGAAAGAGAAAAATCCAGACGATATCGACGAAGTGCCAGTAGAGGCCGCTGACCTCCACGGGGCTCCAGTACTCCCTGGTGATGGTGCCGCGCCATGCGAGCCAGAACATGACGGTCATGACGCCGAGGCCGACGATCATGTGGAGGGCGTGCAGACCGGTCATGACGAAGTACAGCGAGAAGAAGATCTGGGCCTGCCGGAAGTACATCGCCTCGAACTCGAATCCGGCCCCGGGGATGTGGTGCTCGCGGAACTCCGTGTAGTACTCGAACGCCTTGACGCCGAGGAACACGGTCCCCAGGACGATCGTCGCCGCCAGGAAGGCGAGCAGCAGGCGCCGCTGCCCGAGCTGCGCCGCCCGCACGCCGAGCGCCATCGTCAGGCTGCTCGTGATGAGCACGGCGGTGTTGAGCGTGCCCGCCCAGACCACCAGCTCGTGGCTCGCCCTCGCGAACGCGTCCGGATACCAGCCGCGGTACAGCGAGTAGGTGACGAACAGGCCGCCGAAGAACAGCACCTCGGTGACGAGGAACACCCACATCCCGAGCGACGCCGCGTCGGCCTGCTGCTCGAGGCTCTCGAAGTGATGCGCGAGCGAGGCGGGATGCGCGTGCGGCGTGGCGGTCTCAGGCGACATGGGACTCCACGACCGGCGGATAGTGATACGCCTCCTCGGTGACGGTCGGCGTTTCGTGGAAGTTCTCGGTCGGCGGCGGCGACGTGGTGGTCCACTCGAGCCCGCTCGCGCCGAACGGGTTCGACCCGGCGATGCGCCCGTACCGGAGCGACCACATCAGGTACACCATCGGCACCAGGTAGCCGACGCCCAGGATGGAGGCGCCCGCCGACGACAGGACGTTGAGCACCTGGAACTCCGGCGGATAGGCGTGATACCGCCGCGGCATTCCGAGATAGCCGAGGATGAACTGCGGGAAGAACGTCAGGTTGAACCCGATGAAGATGATGCCGGCGGCGATCTTCGCGAGCCACTCGTTGTACAGACGTCCGCTGATCTTCGGCCACCAATAGTGCAGCCCGCCCAGGTACCCCATGATCGTGCCGCCGACCATGATGTAGTGGAAATGCGCGACGATGAAGTAGGTGTCGGTCACGTGGACGTCGACGCCGACGGCGGCGAGAAACAGTCCCGTGAGACCGCCGATCGTGAACAGGCCGATGAAGCCGATCGCGTAGAGCATCGGCGTCTGCCACGAGATCGAGCCCTTGTACATCGTCGCCGTCCAGTTGAAGACCTTGACGGCGGACGGGACCGCGACGAGGAAGCTGAGGACGGAGAAGACGAGCGCCGCGTAGACCGACTGGCCGGCGACGAACATGTGGTGGCCCCAGACCAGGAATCCGAGCACGGCAATGGCGAGGCTGGCGAAGGCGACGAACGAATAGCCGTACACCGGCTTTCGGCAGAACGCGGCGACCAGCTCGCTGATCACGCCCATCGCCGGCAGCACCATGATGTAGACGGCCGGATGCGAATAGAACCAGAAGAGGTGCTGGAAGAGCACCGGATCGCCGCCGACGCGCGGATCGAAGAACCCGAAGTGAAAGATCCGCTCGGCCGCGACCAGCAGGATGGTGATCGCGAGGATCGGCGTGCCCAGGACGTTGATCAGGCTGGTGGCGTAGGTCGACCAGAGAAACAGCGGCATCCGGAACCATGTCATGCCCGGCGCGCGCATCCGGTGGATCGTGACGATGAAGTTGAGCCCGGTGAGGATCGACGAGAACCCCATGATGAAGATGCCGAGCGCCGTCGGGATGACGTTGGTCGTCGACGAGACGGTGCTGAACGGGACGTAGAAGGTCCATCCGGTGTCCACTCCGCCAGTGACGAGGGCGTAGAGAGTGAACAGCCCGCCGATGACGTAGATGTACCAGCTGGCCAGGTTCAGCTTCGGAAACGCGAGGTCCTTCGCGCCGATCATGATCGGCACCAGGAAGTTGCCGAGCACCGACGGGATGGCCGGGATCAGGAAGAAGAACACCATCAGCACGCCGTGCATCGTGAAGAGCTTGTTGTAGGTCTCGTCGGACACGAGATCGCCCACCGGCGTGGCGAGCTCCAGGCGGATCAACACGGCCATCGCGCCGCCGACGAAGAAGAAGAAGGTGACCCCCGCGAGATAGAGCAGTGCGATCCGCTTGTGATCGCGCGTGAGGAGCCACGACCTGATGCCGTAGCCGTTGTTCAGGTAGTGCCGCGACGGCATGAGAAGGGTTCTGGCCATACCTATCGTCCTGCCGGCGTGTTCTCGCCCCCGCCCGGACCCGCCGTCAGGGGGCGGGCGGCCGGCACTTCGGGCTGGGCGGCGAGCGATTTCACGTATTCGATGAGCTCGAGCAGCTGCTCTTCACTGACCAGCCCCTGGAACGCCGGCATGATCGGCTGAAAGCCCGCCGTGATCCGGGCCGAGGGCATCAGGATCGACTCGCGCACGTACGCTTCGTCGACGACGACCGTGCCGCCCCCTCGAGGGTCTGGGTCTTGCCGAACAGCCCCTGCAGCACCGGTCCGCGCCCCTGCGCATCGGGCCGATGGCAGGTGTTGCACGCGAGATCCTGGAACAGCTTTTCGCCCGCCGACGCGAGCGAGCCCTCGCTCGTCCCGCCGCTCAACCACGCCTGGTAGTCCGCCGGCTCCATCACGACGACCTCGCCGGTCATGCCCGAATGCTTCGTCCCGCAATATTCGGCGCAGAAGAGGTGATAGCGGCCGGGCGTCGTCGCCTGGAACCAGAGGTGCGTGTAGCGTCCCGGCAGCACGTCGGCCTTCACGCGGAACGCCGGCACGAAGACGTCGTGGATGACGTCCTCGGAGGTCATGATGAGCTTCACCGCGCGGCCGACCGGCACGTGCAGTTCGTTGATCTCCCGCTGGCCGTCCAGGTGCTGGAACTTCCACATCCACTGCTTGCCGACGACGTAGATGTTCAGGGTCTCGTCGGGTGGGCGCGACATCGCGAAGAACACGCTCGCGCCCCAGACGAAGATGACCATCGTGATGAGGAGCGGGATGATGGTCCACGTCAGCTCGAGCACCAGCCCGCCGTGGACCTGTGTGCCGACGTCATGGGGCTGGCGGCGCCGGTACTTCACCGCGTAGTACACGATCAGCCCGGCAATCAACAGCGAGAAGAATGCGGCGATCCCGAGGAGGAAGAAGTACAAGGCGTCCACGCGGGGCGCCATGGTCGATGCCTGCTGCGGAAACAGCGGGGTGCCGGACCACATGTCAGCGGGTTCCCGGAGAGCGGCGCTCGCGCCGGATGAGGACCCCGACCAGGAGCGCCAGGGAGAGCACGGTGGCCGCACCGGCGATACGCATCGCCCGCAGGATGGCCAGCCCGTAGCGGCCGGTCATCGGGTCGTAGTGATAGCAGTAGAGCAGAAACGAGTCGGCCGGCGTTCCGACCTTGCCAGCCGACGCGTCGACGATCGCCAGGCGGAGATCGCGCGGGCCGTACTCGATGCCGAACAGGTACCGCGCCATCTTGCCCTCGGGAGTCACGACCATGATCCCGGTCGGATGGGCGAACTGCTTCAGGCTGTCGTCCCATACGTAGCGGAAGCCGGCGGCTTTCGTGGCGCGACCGATCGACGCCTCGGTGCCGGTCAGGAAGTGCCACGCCGCCGCGGCTCCGGGCCTCCGGTACTTCTGCAGATACGATGCCTTCTTGGCGGCTGCCAGCGCCGGCGTTTCCCGCGGATCGAAGCTGATGGTGACGATGTCGAAATCGCGGCCCGGCTCGAGCGACATCACGTCGAGCGACGTCGTCAGCGCGTTCAGCACCTGCGTGCAGAGCAGCGGGCACTCGTAGTAGACGAACACGAGCACGATCGGCCGTTTCCCGAAGTAGCTCCCGAGCGTGACCGGCCGGCCGTCCTCGTCGGCGAACGTCACGTCCGGGGGGAGCGGCTGGTCCAGACGCTGGTCGAACCCGATTTCCCTGAGGGGCGCCGGCAGCGCCGACGAGGGCATGCCGGTCTCCCGCTTGTAGCCGGCCACGGGGGACCCGCCCATCTGCGCGAAGACGGACCGCGTCGCGAGACACGCCGACGCCGCACAGAGGAAGCCGCACACTGCCGCTTTGATGACGTTCACTTCCTGCCTCCGGCCGCCGGCCGCGCCGGCAGCCCCCGTTGCGCGGTGATCCTGATGGCTTCCTCGATGGGAATCCGGACGACGCCCGCCGATCGATCGATCCATTGATAGCTGTTCAGCACTTCGTCCTCGTGCGCGCGCAGGGCGCGAAGGTCGCCGCGCGGGTCGGTCTGCAGGCGCGGCTCAGGCGGCAGCCGGTTCTCCTGGCCGATCGCCAGCGGATAGTCCGGCGCGACGCGGGCGCCCTCGCGCACGTCGAAGTACCGGAACAGCAGCCACACCATCAGGTAGATCACGATCGCCGTCACTGCGAGGCCGGCGACGAAGACCAGCACGCCGCGAACGTTGACGTCGCTCGTCTCGTGGTGAACCGTGTCGTCGTGCTCGAGCGTCGATTCGCGGCCGTCGGCCATGGCTAGTGCGACCCCGAGGGCCGTTCGACCGCCCGCTCGATGATGCGGCCCAGCGTCTCGTCGAACTGCGGATCGTACACGGGAAGAATCGCCCGGCCGCGCAGTTGAGAGACGAAGGTGCCGAGCCAGAGGGCGCCGAGCGTCAACGGCAGGACGAGGTCCATCCAGCTCACGGCAAGGCCGGACAGGTGGAATTCAGGCGCGATCAGCCAGAAGAGATCGACCAGGCGGACGATCAGGATCCCCACCGCGACCTTCACCAGCATCTCGCCCTCGCGTTTGACAACGCGCGACAACAGCAGGCAGAACGGGACGGCGAAGTGGAAGAGGACCAGCGCGAGGCCGATGAATCGCCAGCCGGTCTGCAGGCGGTGCGTATACCAGGTGATCTCTTCGGGCAGGTTGCCGGACCAGATGATCAGGTACTGCGAAAAGGAGAAGTACGCCCACAGCATCACGAACGCGAGCATCAGGTTGCCGAGGTCGTGAAAGTGGGCCGGCACGACCACGTCGCGCAGCGGCGGCCGCCGGCTCAGCCAGACGGTCGCCATGATGAGGAAGGCCAGCGCCGACAGGCCCTGCCCGCCCATGACGAGCACGCCGTAGATCGTGGAGAACCAGTGCGGCTCGATCGACATCAGCCAGTCGAACGACGCGAACGTGATCGTCAGGCCGTAGGCCACCAGTCCGCCGGCGCTCATGAGCTGCATGCGGCGGGGAATGGCCGGATCGCCCGTGTGATCCTGCTCGAGCGACCACGCGTTGAGGAAGTAGGACAGCGCGTTCCACGTCAGAAAGTAGACGGCGGCGCGAATCAGGAAGAACGGGATGTTCAAATAGAGCGCTTTGTGCCGCAGCGCCTCGTCCTGCGCCACGATGTCGGCGTGCGTCCACGTGTACAGCGAGTGCATGCCGAACACGATCGGCAGGAACAGCACCGTCAGGAGGGGCAGGACGCGCGTCGCGGCGCCGATCGGCCGCCGAATCAGCACGCCCCATGCGCCGCCGGTGAGCTGATGAATCATGCCGAGCGCCAGGCAGCCGAGCGTGATGCCGAGCATCAGCATGTAGGCCATCAGATAGGACTGGAAGAACTGCGGCGGATTGGTCCACCAGCCGGCCAGCGAGACGAGCGCGCCGACGCCCGCGGCTACCAACAGGCGGCGCTGGTGCTCGCGAAGCACCGGGATCGACTCGTCGGCGGTCTGACGGATCGGCATCAGCGTCGCGCTCCGGGCGCGTTCTCGAGCCTCGACCGCTCGGCCGCCGGCACGTCGGCCAGCGACGCGTGCGTGCTCAGTTGCAGCGCGCGGATGTAGGCGGCAATCGCCCAGCGGTCCTCGGGCGCCACCTGCGCGGCGTAATCGGGCATCGCGCCGAAGCCGTTGGTCATCACGTCGAAGAAGTGGCCGACGGCGACGCTGCGCAGCCGGTCGTCGTGGAGCGACGGCGGGTGCCGATAGCCGCGGCGCACGATCATGCCGTCTCCCTCGCCGGTCCGCGCGTGACAGGGGGAGCAGTAGATGTCGAAGCGCTCCTGTCCGCGCCGCAGCACCCGTTCGTCCACCGGAAAGGGGAACACGGTCGTGTCGGCGCCGCCGGCCTTGCCGGTGTAGAGCAGCGAGTCCTCCCGCAGCTGTCCGCGGGCGACGGTGCCGGCCACCAGCGGCCGCGCGGACCGCTCGTCGGGGAAGAACGTCGATTCGCGCAGCGGGATGTACTTCGGCTGATCGTGCATGTCCTGCCGGCAGCCCGCGGCGAGGGCCACGGCGACGAGCAGGCCGCAGACGGCCGACGCTCGACCCCGCCGGGCGCCGCGCGAGTCGCTAGTCCGCAACGGCAATCACCTCCCGCGGCTCCAGCGTTTCGAGGAACGTGCGTGTCTGCTCCAGATCGAACTGGCGATCCCTCGCTTCGATGCAGAGAAAGAAGCGGTTGCGGCTGGCGAGCGCGAACCGCGTGGCGTTGAAGATCGGGTGATACGGCATCGGCAGCCCGTTCAGCGCGAGCATGCCGAGGACCGCCGACAGCGCCGCCACCAGAATCGTGCACTCGAAGGTGACCGGGATGAACGCGGGCCAGCTGTGGAGCGGCCTCCCGCCGACGTTCAACGGGTACGCGACGTTGGCCACCCAGTACTGCAGCGTGTATCCGCCGAGACAGCCGCACAGCCCGCCGATGAGCACGAGGAGGGGCAGCCTCGTGTGATGCGCCCCGAGCGCCTCGTGCAGCTCTTCGATCGGGAACGGCGAGTACGCGTCCATGCGCCGGTAGCCGGCGCGGTACGCGCGCTGGGTCGCCGCGACCAGCGCCGTCGGATCCTCGAACTCGGCGATCAGCCCGTGAATGCCTGCAGGCGTCATATGACCCGAAGGTCCTCATCCACCTTCGCCGCCGGCAGGATGGTCCGCATCTCGAAGATGGAGATCATCGGCAGGAACCGCAGGAACAGGAACAGCAGCGACACGAACAGGCCGAGCGTGCCGATGTAGGTGGCCCAGTCCCAGACCGTCGGCCGGTACATCCCCCACGAGGAGGGGAGGAAGTCGCGGTGCAGGCTGGTGACGACGATCACGAAGCGCTCCAGCCACATGCCGACGTTCACGACGAGCGCCAGCAGGAACAGCACCACCACGTTCGATCGCACGCGGCGCAGCCACAGGAGTTGCGGCGCCACGATGTTGCAGGAGATGAGCGCCCAATAGAGCGGCCAGTAGGGGCCGGTCATCCGGTTCCAGATCATGAAGCCCTCGTACCGGTTGGCGCTGTACCACGCGACGAAGGCCTCGGTCATGTACCCGTACGCCACGATCAGGCCGGTGACGAGCATCACCTTCGCCATGTTCTGGAGATGGCGCAGGGTGATGAAGTCCTCGAGCCCGTAGACGGCGCGAATCGGAATCGCCAGCGTCAGCACCATCGCGAAGCCGGAATAGATGGCGCCGGCGACGAAGTAGGGCGGAAAGATCGTCGTGTGCCAGCCGGGCACGATCCCGATCGAGAAATCAAAGCTGATTACGGTGTGGACCGAGACCACGAGCGGCGTCGCCAGCCCGGCCAGCAACAGGTACGCCGTCTCGTAGCGATGCCAGTGGCGCGCGGACCCCCGCCACCCCATCGCCAGCATCCCGTAGACGACCCGGCCGACGCGCGACTGCGATCGATCGCGCAGCGTCGCGAGGTCGGGCACGAGGCCGACGTACCAGAAGAGGAAGGAGACCGTCGCGTAGGTCGAGATCGCGAAGACGTCCCACATCAGCGGGCTCCGGAACTGCGGCCAGACGCCCATCGTGTTCGGGTACGGGAACAGCCAGTAGATGGCGAGCCAGGGCCGTCCGGTGTGGATGACCGGAAAGATCGCGGCGCAGGCCACCGCGAACAGCGTCATCGCCTCCGCGAACCGGTTGATCGAGGTGCGCCAGGTCTGCTTGAGCAGCAGGAGAATGGCCGAGATCAGCGTGCCGGCGTGGCCGATGCCAATCCACCAGACGAGGTTCACGATCGCGAATCCCCAGCCGACCGGCTCGTTGATGCCCCAGATGCCGACGCCCTTGACCAGCAGATACGCGAGCGCGACGAACAGCGCGTTGGCGATGCCGAACGCGATCAGGAACCCGATCCACCACCCGGGCGGCGTCTTCCGGGCGAGCACGATCGAGCTGATCTTGTCGGTCACCGACCCGAAGGTGTGGCCCGGCGCGATGATCGGCGGCGCGGCCGCGCCGACGATCGCCCGGTTCGGATCCTCGATCGGGATGAAACTCTCGCCCACCGCTACTCACCCAGATCCGGGTTCACGTTCCGCACCGCCGCCAGATACGTCGTCCGCGGACGCGTGTTGAGGTCGGCGAGCAGCACGTAGTTCCTCGTCTCGGCCTGCAGCTGCGCCACACGGCTCTTCGGATCGTTGAGGTCGCCGAAGACGATCGCATCGGCAGGGCACGCCTGCTGACACGCCGTCTTCACCTCGCCGTCGGCGATCCGCCGGTCCGCCTTCTCCGATTCGATCTTCGCCGCGTTGATGCGCTGCACGCAGTAGGTGCACTTCTCCATCACGCCGCGGCTGCGGACCGTCACGTCCGGATTGCGCAGCAGCTTGAGGCTCGGCGTGTTCCAGTCCTGGTAGAGCAGGAAGTTGAACCGGCGGACCTTGTACGGGCAGTTGTTCGAGCAGTAGCGCGTCCCGATGCACCGGTTGTACACCATGTCGTTCAGCCCCTCGTTGCTGTGCACGGTCGCGCCAACGGGACAGACCAGCTCGCAGGGCGCGTTCTCGCACTGCATGCAGGGCACCGGCTGGAAGTAGGTTTCGGGCCGTGCCGCCTCGCCGCGGTAATACGCGTCGACGCGGATCCAGTGCATCTCGCGGCCGCGCAGCACCTGTTCCTTGCCGATGACCGGGATGTTGTTCTCCGCCTGGCAGCCGACGACGCACGCGTTGCAGCCGATGCAGGCGTTGACGTCGATGGCCATCCCCCACTTGTAGCCTTCGTACTTGTATTCGGGGTAGAGCGTGAGCGTCCGCGGCGGCGCCTCGTAGCCTTCGTGGACCGACTTCGGATCGCGGAGGTACTCTTCGCGCGTGGCGACGCGCACGAGGCCGCGGCCTTCCATCAGGTGGTGATACTGCGTGCAGGCCAGCGACCAGCGGTCGGCGGTGGGCGTGATGGCGACGCCGGTGCGCGTCCACGGCGCGTCGGCCGTGCGAATGAGGTTGGCGTCGAACCCGGCGCCGGTGCCGATGCGGCCGGCGCGCGGCCGGCCGTAGCCGAGATGGACCGTCGCGCAGTCGTCGGGATGCCCGGCGAGCGGAAAGACCGCGCCGCGCACGCTCGCTCCGCCGACGCGGAGCTCCACCACGGTGGACACGATCTGGCCGTGCTCGCCGCCCTGCCAGGACGGCGCGTTGTCGACCTTCAGCCGTTCGGCCGTCGCCGGGCTGACGAACACGGCGTTGTCCCACGTGAGACGCGTGATCGGCTTGGGCAGCTCCTGGAGCCACCCGTTGTTCGCGAAGCGGCCGTCGAGGACGGACGGATCGGCGCGGAACGCGACCTCGAAGCCGCCGCCGGCCGGAGCCGCCGGCGGCGCGGCGTCGCGGATCGCGGAGGGGCGGAGGGTCACCGGTCGGGCGGGCAGCGCGCTATCCGGGACCACGCCGTCGTGCAGCCAGCGACGCCAGTTCGGCTCGAATTCGGGCGGGACCTGCACGGTGCCGGCCTGCGCCGGTCGGGGCACGGCGGATCGGGGCGACTGCGCGATCCAGTGCTCGCGGACCGCATCGTAGCCGGAGCGCTCGGGGCGGTCGCTCATCGCGGCGAGCAGCTCGTGCGCCGACTTGCCGCCGTAGAGCGGGGCGATCAGCGGCTGCACGATGGAGACGGTGCCGTCGAACGCGCGCGCGTCGCTCCACGCCTCGAGGAAGTGCGCCTCGGGAATGTGCCAGTGGCACAGCGCCGACGTCTCATCGTCGTACAGGCTGAGGTGCACGCGCGTCATCACTTTGCCCAACGCCTCGGCGAACCTCAGATCGGCGGGCGCCGTGTAGACCGGATTGCCGCCGGCGATCACGAGCAGATCGACCTGGCCGGCGTTCATGGCGCCCACCAGGTCGCGAATCGACTGGAGCTGATCGACCGGCTCGGCCTCGACGCTCGCGGTGTACTCGACGGTGCGCCCGACGTTGCCCAGCGACTGGTTCATCGCATGCGCCAGCGCGTGCACCAGCGGCGGCTGACCGTCGCCCGCGAGCACGAGCCCGGCGCCGCGGTGCGCCATCAGGTCCTTCGCCATGGCGTCGGTCCATTTCGCGGCAACCGGGGACAGGGTCACCGCCTCCTGACTGATGGCGCCGATCGCGCGCGCGAGGGCGCGCGCCGCAGACAGCACCTCGGACGGACGGAGCGGCAGGCGGTGATCGGCGCGGGCGCCGGTCGACGAGGGCATGCTTTCGAGCGCGTAGAGGCGGCTCATGCGCGCGGCGTCCTGCGGCTTCCGCCGCGCGGTGAAGTCGCGGGCGTAGCGGAGCGCGCCGGGGCCGCCGCCCAGGAAGTCCGCATCGAGCGACACGACGATGTCGGCGCGATCGAAGCGGTAGCGCGCGTCGACGTACTCGCCGAACGCGAGCCGGGCGCCGGCGCGCGCGTTGTCGCGGCTGGCCGGATCCCACTGGTGCCAGGTCGCGGAGGGGAAGCGCCCGACGAGCTCGCGGATCTGCGCGGCGAGGGTCGGCGAGCTCACCGACTCGGTGAGCAGGCGGACGCCCACACCCTTGAGCGGCGCCTGGGCGCGAAGCGCGGACTGGATGGCGCCGAGGAATGCAGACCACGGCTTGATCTCGCCGAGCTGGGTCAGCGTCTGGGAACGATCCGGATCGTAGAGTCCGAGCACCGCGGCCTGAGCGAAGACGTCGCTCGCGCCGAGGCTGCCGGGATGGAGCGGATTCCCCTCGACCTTCGTGGGACGGCCTTCGTGGCTCTCGACGAGCAGTCCGGTGGCGACGCCGCCGAGCGGCATCGCCGTCGCGTAGAACAACGGCCGCCCTGGGACGAGCTCCTCGGGCTGACGCACGTAGGGCACGATCTTCTCGGTCGGTTGCCGCGTGCAGGCGGTGACGCCCGCCAGCGCGAGCGACGCGCCCATCAGCTTGAGGAACGTGCGCCGCGCGACCGGATCGGTGATCGCTTCGATCTCGGACGGGAATTCGTTGGCCAGGCGCGCGGCGAACGAGGGGTCGTCGGCGAGCTCGTCGAGCGTCCGCCACCAGCGCCTGCCGGGCCCGCTACGGCTGGTTGTCTCGGTCATCGATGGCAGGTCGAACAGCTCGTGAGCTTCTGGATGCGATACGCGGCGACGAGCCGGGCGCCGAGCTCGAGCTGGTTGGCCGGGGGCTCGTAGTCGACGCGAAACACGGCCTCGCGGGGACGGACGTAGCGCTCGGGATTCCGGTGGCACTCGACGCACCATTCCATCTGCAGCGACTGCTCCTGCCACATGAGCGGCATCTGATCGACCTGCCCGTGGCAGGTCGTGCAGCCGACGCCCTTGTTCACGTGGATGCTGTGGTTGAAGTACACGAAGTCGGGCAGATCGTGGACGCGCGTCCACTCGATCGAGCGGTCGGACCGGAAGCTCTGGCGCACCGGCTCCAGGTACGGGCTCGCCGAGAAGATCTGGGAGTGGCAGTTCATGCAGGTCTTGGTCGGCGGAATGCCCGCGAAGGCGGACTGCTCGACCGACGTGTGGCAGTAGCGGCAGTCGAGGCCGTTGCCGGCGACGTGCCGTTCGTGGCTGAACTGAATCGGCTGCTCGCGTGGGACGCGCGCCTGGGTGATCCAGGGCGAGCGGGTGACGGCCGCCGCGAGGTAGAGAAGCCCGGCGACGACGAAGAGGGCGCCGAAGATGCTGACTCGCGCGATGGTGTTCGCGCTGCGATGAAAGATCTGGGACATGCCGTCCGACCATGCGCGGCCGGCCGCGCCTCATCAGCTGCGCGCGCAAGCCATCCGTCAGCGGACCACTGCGACCGTCGACACGCGGTGCGGTTGCGGGAAGATCTCCGGCAGTGGCTGGCCGGCGGAGTGCAAACCGCCGGCCGGCGGGAGATCCCCCCGAATCTTGCGAACGCCGGAGGGTTCGAACACCTGAAGGACACGCCGCCGAGCCGACCCCGTGAGCTTAACCGTTTTGGCTGCCGGTCGCAGCAACTATTTTGTGAAATATTTCACAGGATCGGCCTCGACGCAAGAATCCCGGCGCCCCGCCCGGCCCGCTCGCGTGCAGCCGGCTGCCCCGGCGGCACTTGCCCGCGATATCATCGGGGGCGAGGAGCGAGGGATCGTCCCGGCGATCGACTCGAGCGTCACCGATGAGCGACCGAAAATACCGGCAGCGCGGGTATCAGGACGACGGGGGGGCGCGCGCGCGGCCTGCGGCGAACCCGCAGCCGCCACGGGCGCCGCGCGAACGGCCGGAGGGCCCGCGGACGCCGAACCTCATGGCGTCCCACGAGGTGTTCCGCTGCTCGCGCTGCGGGAATCGGCTCGGTCTCCCGGTGGCCGGCGACGCGCGGTGCGGCCGCTGCGGCGTCGATCTCCACAGCTGCATCCAGTGCGTCGCCTTCGACACCAGCGCGCGGTTCGAGTGCAGTCAGCCGGTGCCGGCGCGCGTCTCGCCCAAGGACGCGGGCAATAGGTGCACCCTGTTCACGGCGCGCACGACCGTCGAGCGCCAGACCGGCACACCCGGCCCGACCAGCGCACGGCAGGCGTTCGACGACCTGTTCAAGTAGGTCGCGAGAGTTCGGCCGGGGCCTGCGAGAGAGCTTTGAAACTGGTCGTGGTCCCGCCATAATCGATACGTGGCCCTCATTTCCTCCTCCGATCAGGAGCAACTCCGTGACGCGTTCGCCGAGATGACGCGGCCGGTACGCCTCGTGTTCTGCACGCAGACCTTCGGCTGCGACACGTGCCTCGAGACGCGCCAGATCCTCGACGAGCTCCCGCCGCTCTCGGACAAGATCACCATCGAGGAAGTCAACCTGGTGCTCGAAGCCGACAGGGCGAAGGCGTTCGGTATCGATCGCGCGCCGACGGTGGCGGTGACCTACGCCGACGGCCCGCAGGCCGAGGTCTGGCACGATGCGCGGATCCGGTTTCTCGGGGCGCCCGCCGGCTACGAGTTCGTCTCGCTGGTGCAGGCGGTCCTCATCGCCGGCGGGCGGACATCGGCCCTGTCGCCTGAAAGCGTGGCGCGCATCGCGGCCGTGACCAGGCCCGTCACCATGCAGGTGTTCACGACGCCGACCTGACCGCACTGCCCGCGGGCGGTCAGCCTCGCACACGAAATGGCGCTGGCGAGCCCGAACATCACCGCGTGGGCGGTGGAGGCCACCGAGTTCCCCGATCTCGCGCGGCGCTACCGCGTGACCGGCGTGCCGAAGACGGTCATCAACGACGAGGTCGAAATCCTCGGCGCGCTGCCGGAGAGCGCGTTCGTGGAACAGGCGCTCGAGAAATTTGCGAGTGACGATTCACCAGTTCCGAAGCGACCCGACGGAACCGAGCCGTCCGAAGGCCAGAGTGACGCGTGACGGGTCAGCTGCCCACGAGGGCGCCGAGGAGGCAATCTCCCGGGTGGCTCGCAGTCCGCTGCCGTCGCCCATCGCCGTGTCGATTGTAGATTGTCAATCGTGAATTGCCGCCTCTCCCGTCCGCTTCTCGCCGTTGTCGTCGTCCTCGGTCTGTTCGCGACGCCGCCGTCGTTCCAGGCGGCCGATCCGGTCCAGGTACCGGTTCACGTTTCCCGAACCGCAGCATCGGTGGATGCAGGTGGAGGCGACCTTCTCGGAGCTGCCGGACGGTCCGCTCGATCTGCGGATGAGTCGCTCGTCGCCGGGCCGCTATTCGCTCCACGATTTCGCGAAGAACGTGTACGACGTGCACGCCTTCGGACGCGACGGTCGCGAGCTGGAGACCGGGCGCCCCGACCCCTACGGCTGGCGCGTGGCGAACCACGACGGACAACTGAGGGTCCGATACAAGGTGTTCGGCGACCTGGTGGACGGCACGTACCTGGCGGTCGACACGACCCACGCGCACATCAACATGCCGGCGGCGATCATGTGGGCGCGCGGGCTGGACGATCGCCCTTATACGCTCACCTTCGTGCCGCCCGACGGGGCCGCGTGGCAGGTCGCCACGCAGTTGCACCACGGATCGACGCCGTTCGAATTTACCGCGGCCAACCTGCGGTACCTGATCGACAGTCCGGTCGAGTTCGGACCGGTCGCCATCCGCCAGTTCGCCGTCGGATCCCGACGATTCCGGTTCGCCGCGCACCATCTGGGCACCGATCGCGAGCTCGACGATTTCGTGAAAGACGTGGAACGGGTCGTGCGGCAGGAAGGGCAGGTGTTCGGCGAGTTTCCGGAGTACGAGCCGGGCGAATACACCTTTCTCGCCGACTACCTGCCCTACGCGACCGGCGACGGCATGGAGCACCGCAACAGCACCGTCATGACCGAGGACGGCTCCATACGGACCAACCGCCAGATGCTGCTCGGCACCGTGGCGCACGAGTTCTTCCATTCGTGGAACGTCGAGCGCATCAGACCGCGGTCGCTCGAACCGTTCGATCTGGAGCGGGCGAACATGTCGGGCGAGCTGTGGCTCGCGGAGGGGTTCACGCAGTACTACGGATCGCTGATGATGCAGCGGGCGGGCCTCGCGGACCTCGGTGCGACGTCGGCCGCGTTCACCGAGTTCATCGAGAGCGCGTCGGTGGCGCCCGGGCACGCGGTCCGGTCCGCCGAGGACATGAGCCGCATGGCGCCGTTCACCGACGGCGGGAGGACGGTGGATCGCACCAACTGGTCGACCACCTATGTCTCCTACTACCCGCTCGGCGGCGCGATTGCGCTCGCGCTCGACCTCACGCTCCGGCAGCGATCGGGAGGAGCCGTCTCGCTCGACGACTTCATGCGGGCGATGTGGCGGGTCTACGGCCGGCCCGGCGGCGCGCACGAGGGCGACGTCGATCACCCGTACACGATCGAAGACGTCGAAACGCGGCTGGCGGAGGTGAGCGGCGATGCGGCGTTCGCTCATGACTTCCTGGGCCGCTACGTCCGCGGGCGCGAGAGCGCCGACTACCGCGCGCTGCTCGACCGCGCGGGGTTTACCGTGCGGTTACGCAGTCCCGGGCGCGCCTGGTGGGGCGACGTCCGGCTCGATGCCCGCGGCGGCCGCGTGCTGATTGCCGGGCTGACGCCCATGAACAGCCCTGCGTACGCCGCAGGCCTCGAAGAGGACGATGAGCTGCGGACGATCGACGGCGTGCGGCTGCGCACCGTCGAGGAGGCGACGGCCATCCTCGATCGGGCGCGGCCGGGCGATGCGCTGCGGATCGGATACATCGACCGCACGGGCGGCGAGAAGCAGACTGTCGTGGTGCTGCGCCAGAATCCGCACGTCGAGGTGCGCGCCGTGGAGTCGGTCGGGGGAGCGCTGACGGCCGACCAGCGGGCGTTTCGGAGTCGCTGGCTGTCGGCGAAGTAGGAGACCGTATGGCGCTGCCGTGGCTGCGGATTCTCGATGCGGTGCTCGGCGTCACCGACATCGCGATGTCCCGCCGCCCGCCGCGGCCCGGCGGCTCCGACGACCGCGCGCTCGCCGCGTCGAGCCCGCCGGCCGCCGGGGCGCTCGAAGCCCGTCTCGCCGGCGTGGTCGTTGCGGCGTTGAAGGAAGCATTCGACCGCGACACGCGGCGCCTGGATCTCGAGCGCGAACGGGCGGAGGCGGACCGTCAGCGGGCCGAACGCGCGCTCCGGCTCGAGTGGCTGCGGCAGGCGGCGGATCGCGAAATCGGCCGGCTGCGGCTCATCGCCGGCCTGGCCGCCGCCGCGTGGCTGGGCACGCTCCTGTTCGCCTCGCGCGTCACCGGCGGGGGCGTCGCCGGACGCGCGCTGCTGGGGGCCGGATGGGCGCTCCTGCTGGCCGCGCTGGCGACGGCGCTCTCGGGACAGGCCGGCGTCATCAAGGTCGTCGAACGGGCGCAGGCCGGCCGCGACGAACCCTTCGAGGCGGGCGTCGCCGGCGCGGTCGCGTCGTGGCTCATCGTCGCGGGCCTCGGGCTGGTCGCCGTGGCGGCCCTCGTCACGTGAGGTTCGGGCAGGTTCTATACTCTCGACGTGAGGTTTGCCCCGGAGTACGTCGCGCAGGTGCTCAGCGAGAATTTCGAGGACGCCAAGGCGCTCTTCGCGGGCCCGCTCCTCGCCATTCACTACGCGCACCTCGTCATGCTCGCCGAACGGCGCATCGTCGCTCCCGAGACGGCGCACGCGATTCGGGCCGCCCTCGACGAGGTGGCGACGCAGGACCTCGGCGCGGCGCGATACGACGGGAGCGTCGAAGACCTGTTCTTCTACCTGGAACGGCTGATCGTCGAGCGCTGCGGCGAGGCCGCGGCGGGCCGCCTCCACACGGCGCGCAGCCGGAACGACATCGACATGACGATGTACCGGATGCGGCAACGCGAGCTCGTGCTCGGGCTGGCGGCGGCGTCCTTCGATCTGCGGCGCGTGCTGCTCGAGATCGCGGGGCGCCATCGCGAGACGATCTTCAACGTCCATACGCACACGCAGCGCGCGCAGCCCTCGACGGTCGCGCACTACCTGCTCGCGATCGTGGAGCAACTGGAGCGAGACGCGGTCCGGCTGCGGGCCGCCTACGACGTCACGAACCGGTGTCCCCTCGGCGCCTGCGCCATCACCGGCACCGGCTTTCCGATCGACCGGACGCTCACGTCGGATCTGCTCGGCTTCTGCGGGCCGACCGGCAACACGTACGGGAGCATCGCGACGGTCGACTACCTGCTCGAGAGCATGTCGGCGTCCGCCGTGCTGCTCGTCGGGCTCGGCCGCTTCGTGCAGGATCTGCTGCTCTGGTGCTCGGCCGAGTTCGGCTATCTTCGGCTCGCCGACGGCTTCGTGCAGTCGAGCAGCGTGATGCCGCAGAAGCGAAACCCGGTGGCCCTCGAGCACGTCCGCGCGATCGCCAGCAAAGCGCTCGGCCAGTCGCAGGCCGTGCTCACCGTCGTCCACAACACGCCATTCGGCGACATCGTCGACACGGAGGACGATCTGCAGCCGCTCGTCGTCGCGACGTTCCGCGACGCGAGCCGTGCGGTGAGGCTGGTGTCGGCCGCGATGGCCGCGGCCCAGTTCAATACGTCGCACCTCGACTCGTCGGCCGCTGAAGGGTGGACGACGATCACCGAGCTGGCCGACACGCTGGTGCGGGACCACGGTTTGCCGTTCAGCATCGCCCATGCGGTGTGCGCGCGGCTGGTCGACGGCAAGGCCCGTGAGCCCGCCGCGTCGCTGCCGGCGATGCTCGCCGCGGTTTCGACCGACCTGACGGGGACGCCGATTGTGTACTCCGACGCGATGCTGACGCGGATTCTCAGCCCGCGACACTTCGTCGAGGTGCGCCGCACTCCGGGCGGGCCGTCGCCGGACGAAACGGCGCGCGCGTGTCAGGCGTCGCGCGCGCGGCTCGACGGAGATACCGGCTGGTGGAGCGCGACGACCGCCGGGTTGAGAGCGGCCGAGGCGCGGTTGGCCGCCCGAAGTCGCGAGCTGTGAGCGCCGGGCCGGCGAGGCCGGCGATGATGTCGTGAGGTGGTGGTGCGAGCATGACCCGACTCTACGTTCAGGTGCTCCTGCTCGAGGCTGCGATTCTGGTCGCGCTGTATCTGTTCGGACGAGCGTTCTCGTGAGGCGTGTCCGCCAATCCCTGATTCCTGATCCCTGATCCCTGGTTCCTGATCGCCAACCCGATCGCTGCTGTGGAATCGGCCGATGAGACTGCTCGACTGGATTGTCGTCGTCGCTTACCTGACGTGGATTGTGTACGACGGTCTGCGTCGATCGCAGGGCACCGACAAAGTCGACGGCTATTTTCTGGCCAACCGCTCGCTGCCGTGGTGGGCCGTCGGTCTGTCGGTGATGGCGACGCAGATGAGCGCGGTGACGCTCGTCGGGACGACGGGGCAGGCGTACGCGACGGGACTGCGATTCGTGCAGCTGTACTTCGGGCTGCCGCTCGCGATGGTGATCCTGTCGCTCACCGTCGTGCCGTTCTTCACCCGGGCCCGTGTCTACACGGCGTACGAGTACCTGGAAAAGCGGTTCGACGTGCGGACGCGCTCGCTGGCGGCACTCCTGTTCCTGGTCGGCCGCGCGCTGTCGCTCGGCGTCACGCTGGCGGCACCCTCGGTCGTGATGTCGGCGATCCTCGGATGGACGCTGCCGGTCACGGTGCTCGCGATCTGCGTGCCGATGATCCTGTACACCACGATCGGCGGAGTGCAGGCCGTGGCCTGGACCGACGTCAAGCAGATGTTCGTGGTGGTCGGGGGCATGTGCGCGGCGGTCGCGATTCTGCTGTACGGGATCCTGCACAACGTCGGGCTGGGCGAGGCGCTCAGCCTGGCCGGCGCCACCGGGCGGCTGAAGGCGATCGACTTCCGCTTCGATCCGCGCGAGACCTACACGTTCTGGTCGGGCACGCTCGGGGGCCTGTTCCTGATGCTGTCGTACTTCGGGTGCGATCAGAGCCAGGTGCAGCGCTACCTCACGGCCCGATCGGTCGACGAAGCGCGCCACTCGCTGCTGATGAGCGGATACGTCAAGATTCCACTCCAGCTGCTGATTCTGCTGAGCGGCGTCCTCGTCTTCGTGTTCTACCTGTTCGAGACGCCGCCGATGCTGTTCAATCGCGCCTATGACGCGCAGGTCGCGGCCAGCCCGTCGGCCGCGGCGTACGCGAGGCTCGAACAGCAGTTCGACGCGGCTCTCGACACGCGGCGCGCCGCGGCGTCCCGGAGCGACCGCGCCGCGTTCCTGCGGGCGGACGCGCAGGTGAGCGACCTTCGCGCGCAGGCCGCCGGCGTAGTGAAAGACGTGACCGGCGATGCGCGCTACAACGACGTCAACTACGTTTTCCCGACCTTCATCACGACGCGCATGCCGGTCGGTCTCGTCGGCCTCATGATTGCGGCGATCTTCGCCGCGGCCATGTCGGCCAGCGGAGGGGAGCTGAACGCCCTCGCGACGTCGACCGTGATCGATTTCTACCGGCGCCACGTCGTGACCGAGGCCCCCGACGCGCATTACCTGCGCGCATCCAAGGCGGCGACGCTCGTCTGGGGACTGTTCGCCTGCATCGTCGCCATGTACTCGGCCAATCAGGGATCGCTCGTCGAGGTCGTCAACCGGTACGGGTCCTTCTTCTACGGGTCGCTGCTCGGCGTCTTCATCCTCGCGATCGGCGCCAGGCGCGCCACGGCGCGCGGGGCGTTCTGGGGCATGATCGCCGGCATGGCCGTCGTGCTGACGGTGGCGTTCTCGCCGTGGACGCGGGATATCGCGTTTCTCTGGCACAACCTGATCGGGGCGGTCGTCGTGGTTGTCGTCGGAATGGCGATCAGCCTGACCGAGTCGGGGCAGGCGCCGCCGCTCGTCGTCCCCGCGCACCAATCTGGCGGCCGGGACTCGCTTCTGTAAGAATTCGCGCCCCCGCAGCGACACAATCCCCCTGATGTGAAGGACTTGGCGGGCGCGCCGGCTGGAACGGCGCTTGCGAGAGGTCCGGGCAGCCATGACTCGCGACCTTCATCCGACACGTGACGCCGGGCACGGCCTGATTCAGATGCTGTTCGTCCTCGGGTTCATGAGCGTGCTGTCGGGCATCGCGGTCGTGCAGATCAATGCATCGCGGCCGGTCCTCAAGGGCGACGGCGCGATGCGGGTGGTGCTGTCGCAGGTCAACCAGGCCCGCGAGCTCGCCATCACCGAGCGGCGCTTCGTCCGTGTGGCGTTTACCGCGCCGAACCTGGTCCAGGTGATTCGCGAGGACACGCCGACCACGACTACCACGCTGTCCTCGGTGCTGCTCGAAGGCGGCGTCCAGTTCACCCTCATCAGCGGTCTGCCCGATACGCCCGATGCGTTCGGTAACAGCGCGGCCGTCTCGTTCGGTTCGGCGGTGAACGTGAAATTCACGCCGGACGGCGACATGGTGGACCAGGACGGCGCGGGCATCGACGGCTCGGTGTTCCTGGCCATTCCCGCGCAGCGGCAGTCGGCCCGCGCGGTGACGGTGCTCGGGCCGACGGGACGGGTGCGCGGATACAAGTGGAACGGGGCGCGCTGGGTTCTCGGATAGGTCGATGGCTGCGCACACCTCGCCCCATCGTGGGTTCTCGCTCATCGAGACGCTCGTCGCGCTGGGGGTCCTGACGACGGGCGTGC
Organism: uncultured Acidobacteriota bacterium; assembly: GCA_963807925.1. Taxonomy (GTDB): domain Bacteria; phylum Acidobacteriota; class Vicinamibacteria; order Vicinamibacterales; family CAVVIG01; genus CAWEDP01. Next base: position 104,169 of record CAWEDP010000003.1, read on the forward strand.
TGGGCGCGGTGGCGGTGCTCGCCACGGGCATGCAGCACCTCAGCGCCTCGCCGTCCGAGGTCGTCGCCACCCAGAAGGCGGCGCAGGCGGTGGAGGCGGTGTTCAGCGCGCGCGACTCGCACAAGCTGACCTGGGCGCAGATCCGCAACGTGCACGGCGCCTCCGGCAACGACGCCGGCATCTTCCTCGACGGTCCGACTCCCCTGAAGATGCCGGGCGCGGACGGGCTCGTGAACACACCCGACGACGCCGCGGCGATCGAGACGATGACGCTGCCGGGGCCCGACCAGCTGATCGGCACCTCCGACGACCGGACGGTCACGCTGGCCCAGTACACGCGGGAGATTTCGATCCGCGACGTGCCGGGCGAGAACGGTCAGCTTCGATCGATCGTCGTGACGATCGTGTATCAGAACGGCCCGACGCGGCGGACCTACACGTTGTCGACGTTCATCTCGGCCTACTCGTAACGAGGAAGCGGTTCGATGATCAGGATCTCGGGCAGCCGCGGTTTCACGCTGGTGGAGCTGCTCATCGCCACGACGATTGCACTGCTGCTGGCGGCGGCGGCGCTCTCGACGTTCAGGAACGGCCTGATGGTCAACGATTCGGCGGCGCAGATGAGCGACGCGAACCAGAACCTCCGGGCCGGCTCGAACAGGCTGATCCGCGATCTCATGCAGGCAGGCCGGATCATCGGGCCCGAGGGGATCCCGATGCCGGCCGGCGCCGGCGTGCAGTCGTTCATGCGGCCGGGGCCGGTCGCGAACCTGACGTTCGACCTGGTGGTCGATGCGACGACGACGCTGAATCTTCCAAGTCTCGAGACCGGGTATCAGCTCGGGCCGACCGTGGCCGGAGCGCACACCGACATCGTGACGATCATGACCGTGGACGAGTTCATGCCGGTGATCCAGACGCCTCCGGCGGCGCCCGCGTCCCCAACCCCGGTCGAAGGTACGATCGCGCCGAACGGCCAGTCGGTGGCCTTCCCGTCGAACTCGGTCTGGCTCGCGGGCGACCCGGTCAACGGGTCGGGCGCCATCCAGGTCGGCGACCTCGTCCTGTTCAAGAATCCGATCGGCACGGCGCTCGTGAGCGTGACGGGCAAGGACTCGACGCACATCTACTTCGGCGCGCTCGACTGGTTCCGATTCAACCAGTTCAACGTGCCGCAGGTCCCGATCCTGCTGATGAAACAGGTGGCGGACACGACCACGGCCTGGACGCAGAAGACCACGATCTTCCGCGCGCTGATGATCACCTACTTCGTCGACAACAGCGTGCCGGGCGCGCCGCCGCGGCTGATGCGGCAGGTGAATCACTTTTCGCCCCAGGCGCTCGCGGGCGTCGTCGAGGACCTCGATCTCGACGTACGACCTGGTCGACGGCGTCAACAATCCGACCGAGATCACCTCGCTGCCGTACACCGACGCCGCCGCGGGGGTGACCTACACGTCGAACCAGATCCGGAAAGTGAACATCCACCTCGGCGTCCGCTCAGAGCTCATCTCCCAGCCTGCGCAAGACTATGTCCGCAACCACATCTCCACGTCTGTCGATGTCCGAAGTCTGGCGAGCGTCGATCGCTATGTCTCGCAGTAGCGGACGGCGAGCGCCGGAGCGCGGGATCGCGATGATCACCACGCTGCTGGTGCTGATGCTCATGTCGGCATTGCTCGTCGGATTCACCGCTGTCGTGATGAGCGACCAGCGGCTTCGGTTCATCGATCGCGACCGCGGCCAGGCGTTCTACGCGGCGAGCGGCGCCGTGGAGAAGCTGACAGCGGACCTCGGCAATCTCTTCTTCGCCAATCTCGCGCCGACGCGCGCCCAGATCGGCACGGTGACGGCGAGCCCTCCGGGCATCACGGGCGTGACCTACAGCGCGTCGGCCGCGCCGGCCCCGCTGCCCGCCAGCTCGCTCTCCTCCTATTACTGCGCCTCGCCGAACACCACCACGGTGGTCGGAACCAACGGCTACACCATCACGTTCTGCGCCAATGCGGCCGGCAATCCGACGACGACCTCGTCGAATCCGATCAAGAGCGGACCGTACGAAGGCCTGATTGCCGCCCAGACGCCCTTTCAGGTGGACGTGACCGCCCGCACGGCGACAGGGGGCGAAGTGCACCTGATCCGGACCATGGAGGCGGTGGCGATTCCGGTGTTCCAGTTCGGGATGTTCTCCGACGTCGATCTGTCGTTCTTCGCGGGCCCGAACTTCGACTTCGGCGGCCGCGTGCACACCAACGGCAGCCTGTTCCTCTCCGAAGGAGGCGGGTCGACGCTCACGCTGCGGGACAAGGTGACTGCGGTCAAGGAAGTGGTCCGGCAGAAGATGCAGAACGGCGCGTCGATCGACGCGGCGCCGGCGCACACCGGCACGGTCAGCATGGCCGCGTCGACGACGACGTTCCGCAACCTTGCCCGCACCGAGGGGAGCGTCGTCGACGACGCCGACACCGCGGCGAACGAGCCGATCTGGCACAGCGTCTCGTTGAGCGCGTACAACAGCTGGATCCGGAACGGCAGAACGGGCGCCAAGGCGCTGAACCTGCCGCTCATCACCGTCGGCGGCACCAACCCCGATCTGATCCGGCGCGCGCCGCCGGGCGAGAACGCCGCCAACCCGATCCTCTTCAGCGAACGGCTGTTCGCGAAGGCCAGCCTGCGGATTCTCCTGTCGGACACCTCCGCGGACATCACCAACCTGCCGTCGGTGACCCCGACGCCGCCGGTCCGCCTGGACGGCGACTGGAAGACGACGCCGCCCGACAACGGCGTGGCGTACGGCCCGGTGGACGGCACGCATCCGCCGATCGCGCGATCGATGGGCGTCCTCTCGAGCAATACCTCGGCGAACACCGCCGCCGGCGATGCGACGATCAGCGTGGGGGCGATTCCCGCGATCTACCTGACGCCGCAGGTGACCGTCACCAACAGCGGCACCGGCGCCACCATCGGTCCCTTCACGTGCACCGGCCGCACAGCGACCTCGTTCACCGGTTGCGCCGTGCCGTCGGCGCTCACCAGCGGGTGGCCGATCCGGGCGACCTCGACGATGGGGACCGGCATCGTGACGCTGACGCTGAACGGCAACGTCGGCGCTGGGGCCAGCAGGACCTTGAACCTCGCTGCCGGACAGACCACGTGGGCGGTTGCCGCCAACACGTTCTGGCTGGGCGGGACCTCCGTCACCTGTGGCGGCCACACCGGGACGACCCAGTTCACCGGATGCACCGGCACGCCGGCAACCACGTCGCCGTCCGTCGTGACGTCCGGCTACCTGTCGTCGGTCAACACCGGCACCATCGGCGGCTACCTGAAGATCGAAAAGCAGGATGTCAACGGCGTCTGGACCGACGTGACGATGGAAATCCTGAACTACGGGATCGGCGCGCCGAATATCGGGGGCACCGCGTGCGCCGATCCGACGCCGAGGGCGATTCTCCGGATGCAGCGTCTTCGCGACAACGGCAATGCCGCGTCCTGCACGTATGCGGGGAGCCAGAGCTCGTACGACTGGTGGCCGAACGTCCTCTTCGACACGCGCGAGGCGCTGCTGCGCGACACCGCCGCGGCCAATCTGCTTCTCGGCGGCGTGATGCAGTACATGACGATTGACACGGCGAATCTCGCCAAGTGGTTCAAGGCGGCCGCGCCGTACAACGCCGGAAGCGGCGCGAATGCGATCATCGACAATACCGGCTACACGGTGTACTTCTCCGACCGTCGGAACAACCGCAACGCGGCGAACGTCGAGACCGGCGAGTACGGCTTCGAGGACTTCGTGAATCCGGCCGCCGCCGACGGATCGCCGAACGGGCTCCTCGATGCCGGCGAGGACGTGAACGGCAATGCCGCGCTGGACACGTATGGGCGGAACCCGAGCTACGACGGCGTGTCGGGCGCCGTGCCGCCGGGCGCCGCCGCGCCCCTCAACGCCGCCGCGCGTCCCACGACGATGGTGACCATCGAACAGGCCAAGGTGAACCGCGCCCTCCTGTTCCGGCGCGCGCTGAAAGTGATCAACGGCGCCAACATCGCCGGCCTCGGCGTCAACGGCCTCACGGTCGTGGCCGAGAATCCGGTGTACATCCAGGGCGACTGGAACGCGGCCGGCGGCAACTTCAACGGCGCCCACGCCGCGACCGCCGTGATCGCCGACGCCGTCACGCTCTTGTCGAACGGATGGAGCGACCAGACATCCTTCACGCAGCCGTACGCGCCGGGCAACCGCAACCGCGGCACCCAGTCGTGGTATCGGGTGGCGATCATCGGGGGAAAGGGCGCCGCGTTCCCGCAGCCGGCGGGCACGGCGGCCGACTTCGGGACCGATGGCGGCGCGCACAACTTCCTGCGGTACCTCGAGAACGGTGACCAGGCGGTCAACTACCGGGGCTCCATCGCCACGTTCTTCTACAACCGTCAGGCGGTCGGGACGTTCAAGTGCTGCACGACGGTCTATGGCGCGCCGACGCGCAACTACGCCTTCGACGTCGATTTCCTCGACCCATCGAAGCTTCCGCCGAACACGCCGGTCTTCCGCGATCTGAACGCGGTCGGGTTCTCACAGGAGCTGCGACCGGGGCGCTGACGGGAGAGCGTCAGTGCCCGATGCCGATTCCTGCTCGCGCGCGAGACCGGTGGACCTGGGACGCGAGGGCTGATTCGACGACGCGTCCTGTGACACCATAGGGGCGGACACGCGATCGCCCGATGGTCGAACGGATGCTCGAAACCGCGCTCTACGTCGACGACCTCGACGCCGTCGCGGCGTTCTATCAGGACGTGCTCGACCTTCACGTGCTCGACCGGAGCGCCCGGCTCGTCGCGATGGACGCCGGCCAGGGCACCCTGCTGCTGCTCTTTCGTCGGGGGGCGACGACGTCGGGGCTGGCCACGCCTGGCGGCTGGATCCCGCCGCACGATGGCCACGGTCCGGTGCACCTGGCGTTTGCCGTGGCGGCGGACGCCCTGGACAGATGCGAGCGGCGCCTCGAAGAACACGGCGTTGCCATCGAGAGTCGCGTTCGCTGGACCGGCGGCGGCCGCAGCATCTACTTCCGCGATCCGGCCGGCCACTCGGTCGAACTGGCCACGCCGGGCACGTGGGCGACCTACTGACCGTTACTTCTTCGGCGCCGCCGGCGTGGTTTCCTGATGGAAGGCGGCTCTCCAGGTGCCGCCCCGGTTGACCCACACCGTTGTCGCGTAGACGAGCGGCGGAACCGGCTGGCCCTGATAGGTTCCCTTCTGATTCAGCTTGTAGGTCAGGATCGAGACGGTCGGTGACACCGGCAGGACCTTGACGTCCTCCAGCCTGGCGTTCTCCAGCTTCAGGTCGGGGATCGATTTCACGAAGTCGGCGACTTTCATGTAGCCGGTTTCGTCGACGGCCCAGCCGTCCGCCTCGACGAGGCGGTTGAACGCGGCGACGTCCTTCTTCATCAGCGCGTCCTGCACCTTCTGCTCGTTCGCCGTCAGGCGGCTCGCCAGCGAGTCACGGCCTGCCGCCGGTTTGCCGGTGGCGCCCTGTGCGAGGGCGGGACCGGCCCACAGAACTGCGGCGATCCCGAATCCAACGAGTCTGGCTTGCCTCATGTCTAGATTCCTCCAGTGGGAGATACGGGCCGCCGGGACGGCTGGATGGGAGGCGCGGCCACCGGATCAACGGCCTGGAGCCGGGGCCGGGCCGAACACCTCGTCGATGGTCACGTTCTTGATCGGCCCGAGGTTCAGCGCACGAATGCCGGGCTCGATCACCTTCTGGTCACCGACGACGACGACGGCGACGCGCGACGGCTGGACGTAGAGGCGGGCGACGCGCTGCACGTCGGCGGCGGTCACAGCTTCGATGGTCGGAATGTACTTCGAGAAATAGTCGGCCGGCAGCTTGTAGACAATGGCGTCCTCCAGCCGCCGCGAGATGTCGGTCGTCGCCTCGAACCCGGACGGGAACCGCAGCGACACGTAGTTCTTCGCACGCGACAGCTCGTCGGCCGGCACCGGCTGGACGATGCCGTTCAGCTCGATGAAGAACTCCTTCAGCGATTCGGAGGTCTTGTCGGTCTGGACGCCCGAGGTCGCGAAGAACGGGCCGGCCGCCTTGCGCATGTCGAACCCCGACGCCGCGCCGTAGGTGTATCCGTGTTTCTCGCGCAGGTTCATGTTGAGGCGCGAAGTGAAGGATCCGCCGAGGATCGTGTTCATGACCTGAATCGGAAAGTAATCCGGCGTGGATCGGGCGACGCCGACGCCGCCGATCCGGATCTGCGTTTGCGGAGCGCCCGGCTTGTCGACGATGTAGACCTGACGGGCGGCGGGAGGCGCGATGGTCGGGAGCGGCGGCGACGGCGACGGGCCGCCGGAGCGCCAGCTGCCGAAGGCGGTTTCGAGGAGCGGCATCACCTTGTCGGGAGAGACGTCGCCGACCACGACGAGCGTGCAGTTGGCCGGCCGGAACACCGACGCGTACTGCGCGCGCAGATCGCCGACCGTGAAGCTCTTGATGGTCTCCGCCGTCCCGCCGACGGCGGTGCCGTAGCGGTGCGTGGCGCCGTAGATGACGTGTGGAAACGCCTGCGCGACGATCGCCGCCGGGTCGTCGCGCGCCTGGAGGAGCGCGGTCAGCCGCTGCTGGCGCAGGCGCTCGAGCTCCTCGGCCGGAAACGTGGGGCGGAGCGCGACGTCGGCCATGATCGCGAGCGCCTCGCCGAGTCGGGCGACCGGGACATGCAGTCGAACCGCCGACGCATCGTACGAGCTGCCGGCGCCAAGGTCCGCGCCGAGGAAATCGACCTCGTCGGCGATCGCGAGCGCGCCGCGGGCCCCCGCCCCTTCCTCAAGCATCGAAGTCATCAGGCTCGTGACGCCGAACTTGCCGGGCGGATCGTCCGCCGCGCCGATCGATGCGACGAGATTGACCTGCGCGACCGGCACTTCGTGCTGCTCGACGATCCAGACAGGCACGCCATTGGAGAGCTGCCGCTTCTGGATCGCGGGGAGCTTGAGCGCCGGTGGCGGCCCGAGTCGCGGCGGCCGGCTGCGGTCCGGCGCCTGCGCCGAGACGATGACGGCGGCCGCGCACGCGCCAAGCGCCAGTGCGGCCCTCGAGCGGAAGAGTAGTCTCATGGCTGATCGGCCCTCGACTGATTGATCGCGCGACCGCGCCCCTTACGGCGCACTCGCGGGCACGACGGTCAGCTCCACGCGTCGGTCGCGCGGCAGGAAGCTCGCGGCGGCCGCCCGAACATCCGACACCGACAGCGCGCGATAGCGGCCGAGATCCTCGTTGAACCAGTCCGCGTCGCCCGTCTCGGTGTAGTAGCCGTTGAGTTGATCCGCCTTCCCGCCGAAGCCCCCGACGCGCTCCATGCGGTTGTAGAACGAGGATTCGATCTGGTTGATCGACCGCTCGAGCTCGTGCGCCGTCGGCGGCTCGGTCTGCAGCTTCGCGAGCTCCTCGTCCACGATCTTCTGCATCTCGGCGGCCGTGTGGCCCGGCCGTGGCGTGACGGTGATCTGGAAGTACGACGCGACCTGCCCGGACGCCTGCAGCGCCGAGACGCTCTGCGCGATCTGCAGGTCGTACACCAGCCGCTTGTACAGCCGTGAATTCTTGCTCCCGGCCAGGATGTCCGCGACGACGTCGAGCGTCGCGTCGCCGGGCGCGAAATGACGCGGCGTGATCCAGGCGAGATACAGGCGCGGCAGTTGCACGCGATCGGTGATCGTCTTCTTCTGCACGCCCGTCAGCGCGACGCCCGGAATGGCCTGCGGCTCGGGCGCGGGCGCCGCCTTCACGTCGCCGAACCACTTCTCGATCAGACGCTCCGCGTCAGCCGTGTTCACGTCGCCGGCGACGACGAGGCTGGCGTTCGCCGGCGAGTAGTACGTCTTGAAGAACCTGACGACGTCCTCGTAGCTCGCCGCTGTGAGATCCGGCATGTAGCCGATGACCGGCCAGTGATACGGGTGCCCCTCTGGAAACAGCATTTCCGTGAGCGTGATCTCCGCCATGCCGTACGGACGGTTCTCGTAGCTCTGCCGCCGCTCGTTCTTCACCACGTCTCGCTGCGCGTCCACGGTTTGCGGCGTCATCGAGTCGAGCAGGTAGCCCATGCGATCCGACTCGAGGAAGAGCGCCAGCTCGAGCGCGTTCGACGGCACGTTGATCCAGTAATTGGTGCGGTCGGTTTCCGTCGATCCGTTGTTGGTGCCGCCGGCAGCCTCGAGGAGATCGTCGAACTCGCCCGGCTTGACGTGGCCCGATCCCATGAACATCAGGTGCTCGAACAGATGGGCGAAGCCGGTACGGCCGGGGCGCTCGCGGCTCGAGCCGACGTGGTACCACATGTTCACCGTGACGACGGGAACGCGATGGTCCTCGTGCACGATCGCGTGCAGCCCGTTCGGCAGCGTGAACAGCGTGTACGGCACCTCGATCTTCGTCTGCGCGGCCGTGCGGCCGGCGCCCGCCACGGCGACCAGCACCGCGAGTGCGAACGAAGCGGCGTATTTCATAGGGCGATTCTACTCCCGCGCCTTGGTGCCGATGCTCTTCTGTGATGAAATGACGCGCGATGAGTGACAACCGACCGCTGGTGGGGATCATCATGGGCTCGACCTCCGATTGGGACACCATGAAGCACGCCGACGAGATGCTGACCTGGTTCGAGATTGCGCACGAATCGCGCGTGCTGTCGGCGCACAGGACCCCGGCGTTGACAGCCGCATACGCGTCGGATGCCGAGCACCGCGGCCTCGAGGTCATCATCGCGGGCGCGGGGGGCGCGGCGCACCTGCCGGGCGTCGTCGCCGCCTATACGCTGCTGCCGGTCATCGGCGTCCCCGTGAAGAGCGCGGCGCTCAACGGACTCGATTCGCTGCTCTCCATCGTCCAGATGCCGAAGGGCATCCCGGTCGCGACCGTCGCGATTGGCGCATCGGGTGCGGCCAACGCCGCGCTGCTCGCCGTCGCGATTCTGGCCACTTCGCGCCCGGCCCTGCGGGGCCGGCTGCAGGCGTATCGCGACGGAATCGCCGCCGAAGTCCGCAGCGCCACTGTCGGCTGACGGAACCCCCGGCAAAATCCGACGCCGCTCCCGGCGGTCGCCCCCTGCCGGGCTTTCCGGCGTGAAGATTGCTTTCGACTCGGCGTGCGAAGCTGCCTCATCCGTGCTCTGGTCACGTTGACGGCTGGTTCGACCGTTGCCGCCACCTATGCGCCCGACCCGGGATCCGCCGGCGGTTCGCCCGTCTTCGCCGTCGTGCTCGAGCGCTTCCTGGCCGACAATCGCAGCGACGGCCCGGTGCCCTATCGCGCTCTGCGCCGCCTCGATGCCCGAGCCGAACGCTTCGTGTCCGCCGCCGCGATGGAAGTGTGGACCGAAGTCGATGAGCAAGGCGGCATGCGCTACCGCATCGTCAGCGAGACCGGATCGGATTACATCCGATCGAAGGTCTTTCGAGGCGTGCTCGAGGCCGAGCAGGAGGCCCTCAAGTCGGGCGCCGCGGACAAAGCGGGGATCACGCCGGAAAATTACGCCTTCGATCAGCGCGGCAGCGCCGGCGGCCTCGTGACCGTCGGCCTCAAGCCGCGCCGCAAGGACATGCTCCTGGTCGACGGATGGCTGCTGGTCCGCCCCGACGATGGCGCGCTCTTCCGGCTCGAGGGACGGCTCACCAGGACGCCATCGTTTCTGGTCCGGCGGGTCCAGATCGTGCGCAACTACAGGCGGCTCGCCGGCGTCAGCATGCCGGTGGCGCTCGATTCGGTCGCTCGACTGCTGTTCGCCGGCCGATCGACGTTTCACATGACGTACGACTACGAAACCGTCAACGGTCATCGCGTGGGCAACCCGGCCCCTGGAACGCTCGCGTCGGCGGAGCAGTAACCGACGCGGAAACGCGAACAAGGCGTCGCACCTCACCCACGGACGGGCTAGAATAGTCAGGTTGAGCCGGCGCCTTTCCCATTTGTCCCTCCTGCTCACGGCTGCATTTGTCGTCGCCGGGACAGCCGCGTCCGCCGGGCAGCACGCTTCCACGGTTCTCGAACGGTTTCTCATGCACGTCGACGAAGGGCCCTTCGCCTATCGAGCCCTTCGACACATGGACGCGAGCAACCGGCGCTTCGGCGCGAGTGCCTGGATGGACGTATGGACTGACGCCGATCGCGCGACCGGGTTCCGCTATGACGTCGCGGCGGAGGGAGGCTCCGGCCCCATTCGGCGCCGTGTCTTCCGGGCGGCCCTCGATGCCGAACAGAAGATGTGGCGGGAGGGCGAGCCGGCGCGTGCCGGGGTCGATCACACCAACTACTCCTTCGCGGACAACGGCGACGAGGACGGAGGGCTTGCCTCGCTCGCCATCACACCCAAGCGGAAGGACGTGCTCCTCGTGGACGGCTCGATCTTCGTCACACGTGACGACGGCGATCTGGTGCGCATTGAAGGGCGGCTGTCGAAGACCCCGTCGTTCTGGACGCGGCGTGTGGAAATCGTCCGGCGCTACGGGCGCATCGGCGGCGCGCACGTGCCGGTCGAAACCGAATCTGTCGCGCAGGTGCTCGTCGCCGGCCGCTCGACGTTTCGAATGACGTACGAATATGAAACGGTCAACGGCACACGCGTCGGCACGCCCCACGTGAGGACGTCGTCCTCATCCGACCAATGACTCGCGCCATCGAGGCGGGCCGCCGAGCGGCGCCGCCGAACGGCATTCACTCAGGGAGCTGAACGATGACACGTCGACGAACGATCATGGCGGCCGGCGTGCTGGCGCTCGGCGTCTCGCTGTTCGCACAGGGGCCGCGGCTCGACGGCCGTTGGGAAGTGAAGATGGACATGCAGATGGGCAACATGACGATGCCCACCCAGACGATCACGCAGTGCGTCACGCCGCAGCAGGCGGCCGACCCGCAGAAGGCGCTCCCGCCCGCCGGGCGCGGCGGACGCGGCGGGGACGACTGCAAGGTGAGCGACTACAAGATCGAGGGCAACAAGGTGAGCTGGGTCATGACCTGTTCGCAGATGAGCGGCACCGGCGAATTCGTCTATGCGGGCGACACCTATACGGGCGCCATGAAGATGAGCATGCTGGGGCAGGAAATGACGATGAAGTATACGGGCAAGCGACTCGGGGACTGCACGCAGTAAGCTCCTGCCCGGGCTCCGGAGCGGGCGGCTACTCCCCGCTCCCGAGGAACGCGACGGTCTTCTCGACCAGCCGCAGGTACGCGCGGATCGTCGCCTCGAGGTGCTCGCGGGGCGTGTCCTCCTCCTTGCAGTGCGACAGGCCGTTGGCTGAATACGCGAACATCATGACGACCGGCATGTGCGGCACCATTTCCGCGGCGTCATGCAGCGGTCCGGACGGCAGGAGCGGTGCGCTTCCGGTTTCCTCGCGCACGGCCTGCTCGCACATCTCGATGAGGTCACGGTCGAAGGGGCGCGGATCGATCCGCCACAGCGGCCTCCACTCGACGCTGACGCGGTTGGCGGCGGCAGCGCGTTCCGACGCGTCGCGCGCCTCACGGACCATCGCGGCGAGGACGGCGGCGTCGAGCGCCCGCTGATCGAGCGAGATCTCGCAGACCCCCGGCACCGCCGTCACGATCTTCGGCTCCACGTTCACGACGCCGACGGTGCAGACGACGCGCGCGTCCGCGGTGGAGTGGCGCAGTCCGATGTCGCGGCAGGCCAGCGCCGTCTCCGCTGCGGCGAGGAACGCGTCCCGCCGCATCGGAATCGGCGTGGATCCGGAGTGCGCGGCCTGCCCGGTGAATCGCAGCATGTGCCGCTCCACGCCGAAGGTACCGACCACGACCCCGGTCGGCTGCCGGAGCGACTCGAGGACGGGCCCCTGCTCGATGTGCAGTTCGAGGTAGGCGCGCGCGTCAATCGTCTTCAGCTCGTCGTGCGCCGCCAGCATGCGATCGATGGCCACGCCGTTCTCGGCGAGCGCATCGGTGAGCCGCGTGCCCTCGCGGTCGGTCAGGTCTCGGATGTCGGCGACCTGCAGGGTGCCCGATGCCGCCGACGATCCCAGAAGGCTGCGGCCGAACCGCGCGCCCTCCTCATCCGCCCAATCGACGAGCCGCATCGTGATCGGCCGCTCGGATGCGGCGTACAGACGAAGCGCCTCCAGGGCGGCGAGCACGCCCAGGCAGCCGTCCAGCCAGCCGCCGTTCGGCACCGAGTCGAGATGGCTGCCCACGATCACGGTCTTGCGCGACCGGCCGGGCAGCGTCACCCAGTTGTTGCCCGCCGAATCGGTGGAGACGGCGAGGCCCAGTTCGGCGACCTTTCCCTTGAACCAGCCGCGCGCCTCGCGCCACACCGGTCCCCAGGCAAGCCGCTGCGCGCCGGCGGGGGTGGACGTCCGTCCGGCGAGCTCTCCGAGATCGCCGATCACGCGTTCCGCGCTCGTCATATGAGGCCTCCGGCTGCCGCTGTCTTGACTTGCCAGGCTCGTGCGCCTAGACTCGTTTTGTGGCATCAGATCAGAAGGGGAAGCAGATCGATGGCCCTGCGGCACTAGAGCAAGCGCGCAAGGCGGTCAAGCGTCTGCTCTTGCTTGGCGTTGCCATGTTGTTCTTGGCTGGATACGCTCTCTACGCAATTTTCAACGCCACGAACCCCTTGGTGTTGCTTGCCGTTGCGGCCGGCTTAACTGCAGGAGCCGTGGCGTGGACGTTTAGCGCAGCGAGGGCGATGCGAGCCGTTGCTCGTTCCCCGGAGCCGGAAAGCGCGCACTCCCGCATTTCGGTCTTCGTCACCAAGACTGCTTGAACAGACCACTGGCCCTGCTTTCAGTGGCCGGGCTCATAGTGTTGTCGTTCCTCACGGCGCTGATCGCCGCTCGGGTCTATCAAGTTATCATGTACGACGGAGTCGTAAGCGAAGCGAGCTTGATAGAATCAGCCAATTTCGCGGTCCAAACCATCACGACTGTGGGCTATGGCAATTGGGAGACCCCTTACAGGCCGCCAGAAACAAATCCCGCCACTGAGCCGTCGGATCCCGCCGCCAAGGCACAATTCATCGCCGCCAGGCGTGCTGCCGAAGATGAGGCCGCCCGCACGCGGCTGAGAATGCGCAAGTATTCCATTGCCTTCATGCTGGCCGGATCGACCTTCTTCACGCTGTTGATCGGAATGGTGGTGGCGGTGCTCACCATTAGTGAATAGGCCCCAGCTTCCACACAGGGTGCATCACTCAGAGACGGTCTCGATCGAAATCTGAGCCTGCTACGGTCAAGGCGAAACAAGACACGACCCGTGTGCGGACCGCCGAGACAGGGATGCTACCATTCGGTGGTGCGTACGATCACGACCACATGCCGCGTGGCGGTGATTGCCAGCTCGGTCACCATTGCCGTTGCCGCCCAGCAGCCGGTTCCACCGCCGACCCTCGTTGCCGTCCGCCCGATTGAGCCGCCTGCGACGAGGTTGCCGCCCGAATCGGCCTCTCGGGGCGAGACGCGGTTCTCGTTCATCTCGTACGGCGATACGCGGAGCCAGGTGGACGGTCAGGCGCTGCAACCGGATCACAGCGCCGTCGTCAGCGCGATGCTGGCGAAGATCGCGACGCTCGCGTCGACGAGGTTCCCGGTGCGGTTCGTGGTGCATTCCGGCGACGCGGTCATGAACGGCGTGAACGGCGCCGCCTGGAACACGAGCTTCATTCCGCTCGTCGAGCGCATCACACGAGAGGCGAACGTGCCGTTCTTTTTCGCCGCCGGCAACCACGACGTGGCGTACTCCGGCGCCAGCTCGCGCGCGGAGGGCCTTCACGCCCTGCTGTCGGCCAACGGCCGGCTGATTCCGCCTGAAGGGTCGCCGCGGCGGCTTGCGGGGTACGCGACGTACGCGTTCGGGTACGGCAGCGTGTTCGTTGTCGTGATCGATTCCAACGTGGCTGCCGATCCGCTGCAGCTGGCGTGGATTACCGACGAGCTCCAGCACCTCGACCGGGGCCGCTACCGGCACGTGGTCGCTGTCTTCCATCATCCGCTCGTGTCGTCCGGCCCGCACGGCGGGGCGGCGCCGGGCGGCGCGGCGCCGGCCGCCGATCAGGCGCCGGGCGCCGACAACGTCGAGCGCCCGATTGCCGAGATGCGGAGGGTGTACGCGCCGCTGTTCCGGCGGTTTCATGTCCGGCTGACCCTGTCCGGCCACGAGCATCTGTACGAGCACTGGGTCGAGCGGTACACCGATGGCGGCGTCGCCTACCGAAGGGACGATGTCGTGAGCGGGGGCGGCGGGGCGCCAATCTATACCTATCGCGGCGAACCGGAGGTCCGGCAGTACCTCGCCGCCGGCGCAGACGAGAACCTGCAGCTCGAGCATGTCGTGAAGCCGGGGATCACCGCCGCGGAGAACCCGCACCACTTCGTCGTGATCCAGGTCGATGGCGACCATCTGTCGCTCGAGATCGTGAGCGTTGGCGCGCCGCTCGCGCCGTACGGCGGCACGGCGCGGACTTCGCTCAATTGACGGTTCACGGGTCGATCGAGTCACGGATCGGCTGCTACACAGCGCTCGACGTGTGGCGCGGCACGGTGTGCGCGCGGGGTGAGGGTGGCGAATCGCCCATCGTCCGGGTAGGGTCTACCGCCAGCCACGCGACGGCGCCGACGGCGTAGACGACCGCCGTGACGAGAAACGGAATCGTCCACGAGTGCAGGCGCTCCACGGACCAGCCGGCGACCCACGGCGCGACGAGGCCCCCCAGGTTGCCGAACGTGTTCATCAGGCCGGTGATGACGCCGGCGTGCGAGGCCGCGAGATCGAGCGGCGCGGCCCACGCCGCGCTGAGCGCCAGGTCGGCCGATCCGAGCGCCATCGCCAGCAGCGCGGCCTTGGCGGCAGCGACGGGCGTCGCCGTCGAAGCCAGCAGCAGCGCGGCGCTGGCCAGGAACGCCGCGCAGCCGAGGCCGCCGCGGGCGGCACCCAGTCCGCGCGTTCGCGCAAGACGGTCGGTGAGCCAGCCGCCGACCACGTCCGCGATCCCGGCGAGCAGAAAGGGAAGCGACGCGAAGAAGCCGCCGCCGAGCGCGGAAAACCCGAGCTCGGTGATGAGATACGTCGGCAGCCACGTCAGGTAGAAGTACAGCCCGTAGCCGTACGCGCTGTACATGACGCAGACGGCCCAGACGCTGCGGCTGGCGGCGATGGCGTGCCACGGCGTGGGGCCGGCCTGCGCCGCCTGTGGACCGTCCTGCTGAATCCAGGCGAGCTCCGCGGCATTCACGCCCGGGTGGTCGGCCGGACGATCGCGGTACCACCACGCCCACGCCAGCGCCCAGACGAGCCCGATGGCGCCGAAGGCGACGAAGCTGAGCCGCCATCCCGCGCGGGCGATCAGCAGAAGCGCGATCGGCGCCGACAACATGCCGCCCAGCCGGGAGCCGAGAAACATGACCCCGCTGGCGCGGCCGCGCTCGCGCTCGGGGAACCATCGCGCGAAGCTCCTGATGATGTTCGGGAACGCGCCGGCCTCGCCGGCGCCAAAGAGGAACCGGATGGCCAGCAGCGATCGCAGGCCCTGGGCGGCGCCCGTCAGCATCGTGAAGGCCGACCACCAGACGACGATTCGCGTCAGCACGCGCCGCGGACCGCGTACGTCGCCAAGCCACCCCGACGGAATCTCGAACAGCGAGTACGCCAGGATGAAGGCGCTGAAGACAGCGCTCATCTGCAGAACGGAGATGTGGAGCTCCGCCATGATCGCCGGCGCCGCCGCCGAGATGCAGACGCGATCGAGATAAGTGACGACGGTCAGCAGAAACGCCAGGACGAGGACCCGGATCCGGACGCGAGTGGGCGCAGCCATCGAGGTGCCCGACATCATGCCATCGCCGTCAATTCCTCTTCGTCATTCCCAATTCATAATCCGTCACAATGCCCACCATGCCGGCCACCTCCGATCTCGCGACCGCCGTTCTCAAAGCGCGGCGGCGCCTCGTGCCCTTCCTCTTCCTGCTGTACATCGTCGCCTATCTCGACCGCGTGAACGTCGGGTTCGCCGCGCTGCAGATGAACGCCGCGCTCGGCTTGTCGGCCACGTCGTTCGCGATCGGCGCCGGCGTCTTCTTCGTCGGCTACACCGTGTTCGAGATTCCCAGCAACGTGGTGCTGGCGCGCGTGGGCGCCCGGGTGTGGATTGCACGGATCATGATCACGTGGGGCCTCGTCTCGGCCGGGATGATGTTCGTCGCGACCGCGTCGGCGTTCCACGTCATGCGTTTCGTGCTCGGGGTGGCCGAAGCGGGATTTTTTCCAGGAATCATCTTCTTTCTGACGCGCTGGTTCCCCGAGCGCGAACGAGCGCGTACCGTTGCGGCGTTCATGACGG
Organism: uncultured Acidobacteriota bacterium; assembly: GCA_963807925.1. Classification (GTDB taxonomy): domain Bacteria; phylum Acidobacteriota; class Vicinamibacteria; order Vicinamibacterales; family CAVVIG01; genus CAWEDP01. The sequence continues at coordinate 120,536 of CAWEDP010000003.1, forward strand.
CGGTGCTCGCCGCCGGCATCGTCGGCGGTCCGCTGTCGGGAGCGCTCCTGTCGCTGGACGGCGTCGGCGGGCTCGCCGGCTGGAAGTGGCTGTTCCTGCTCGAAGGCCTGCCGGCCGTGGCGCTCGGCGGCGTCGTGCTCCGCGTGCTCGTCGAGACGCCGGACGCCGCGCCCTGGCTCAGCGCGGTCGAACGGCAGGCGCTGGCGGCGCGGCTCGCGGAGGAGTCGCGTGCGCGGGCCGACATCCCGCAGAGCCTCGCCGCGGCGCTCACGAGCGGACCCGTCTGGCTCCTGGCGACGGTGTACTTCGCCGTGCCGGTCGCGCTCTATGCGATGGGCTTCTGGCTGCCGCAGATCGTCAAGCAGGCGTCGCACGGCAGCAATTTCACGATCGGAGTGCTGAGCGCGATTCCCTACACGGTCGGCGCCGTGGGGATGATCGTCGCGGGCCGGCACTCGGATCGCACCGGTGAACGGCGCTGGCACGTGGCGGTCGCGGCTGCCGTCGGCGGCGCCGCGTTCGCGGCGAGCGCGTTGGTCGGCTCGCTCGCCTGGTCGATTGCGCTGCTGTCGGTCGCGATGCTCGGGCTCGCGTCGATGTTCGGGCCGTTCTGGACGCTGGCCACGCAGGCCGTCCGCGGCCTGGGGGCCGCCGCGGGCATCGCGCTCATCAACTCGGTCGGGAACGTCGGCGGGTTCGTCGGACCGTACATCATCGGCTACCTCCGCGACGCGACCGGCAGTTTCGCAGCCGGCCTCGTGGCCGTCGGCGCCATCCTCGCCACCGGAGGCCTCCTCGTGCTGCTGGTCCGCGACGGCCCTCTGCCGTTGCCTACCGGTTCGGGTTCACCCGCGGCTTCAGGACGGTCGTGATGAATCGGTGCGTCGGCGTGGGTACGCCGAGCTCGCGGCCGATCCGCACGACCGCCCCGCTCAGCCACGGGAGCTCGAGTGGCCGCCCGCGCTCGAGATCTTCGAGCATCGACGACTTCGCGCCCGCCGGCAACGCATGAAGGCTCGGCACGATGTCGTCCAGCGTGCCGGTCGGCAGGTGGATCCCTTTCGCGTGCGCGACGGCCAGGCCCTCGAGGGCCGCCGCCAGACAGAGCGCGACCAGATCGGGATCGTCGCGGATCTCGCCGATCGGGGAGCGCGTCACGGCCGTCACGCCGCTGAACATCGACAGCCAGACGAATTTCGTCCAGATGTCGGCCTCGATGCGATCGCTGAGGTGTGCGTCGATGCCGGACGAGCGGCACACTTCGAGCAGGTGACCCAGCCGCGCCGACCGTGCGCCGTCGAGCTCGCCGAAGGTCAGCCGCTGGTTGGCTGTATGGCGGATGACGCCCGGCTCCGCGATCACCGCCGCGACGTACGCCGTGCCGCCGACCGTGTGTGCCGGCCCCACCGTCCCGACGAGCCGCTCCACCGTCTCGACGCCGTTCTGGAACGGCACGACCGCCGTGTCGGATCCGACGAGCGGCGACAGCAGACCGAGCGCCTGATCGGTGTCGTACAGCTTGACCGTGAAGAACACGAAGTCCACCGGTCCGATGTCGGCCGGGTTGTCGGTCGCGGCGACGTGAGGAATGTGGGCGTCGCCGGCCGGACTCAGGATGTGGAGCCCCCCCGTTCTGAGCGCCTGGAGATGCGCCCCCCGCGCGATGAACGCGACGTCCCAGCCGGACGCGGCGAGCCGTCCGCCGAAGTAGCCGCCTACACCGCCGCTGCCGAGGACCGCGATGCGCACCCCGACATTGTAGATGGCTCCCGCTCGACGAAGCACGTGGACCTCGGGCGTTCGAGCGCTCCGGCTTTGACTGCAAGAAACGGATAGCGTCGGTTCGGCCGAACGCGGGATAGTGGATCCGTGAACGCGAAGTGGCGCGCCGTACTGGCGCGGGACCGCCGGGCGGATGGGACGTTCGTCTATGCCGTGCGGTCGACCGGCATCTACTGCAAACCATCGTGCGCCAGCCGCAAACCGCGGCGGGATCGGGTGGCGTTCTATCGCACCCCGGCCGCCGCCGAGCGGCAGGGGTTCCGCCCGTGCCGCCGCTGCCGTCCTGCATCGCCGCCAACGATCGACCGCTGGCTCGAGCGAATCCGACGCGCGTGCGCGTACCTCGACGACCTCGACCACTCTGCCCGACTGGCGACGCTCGCCGCGCATGTGGGCGGCAGCCCGTACCAAGTGCAGCGACACTTCAAGCGGCTCGTCGGGATCACGCCGAGAGCGTACGTCGAGGCGCGACGGCTCGGCGCGATCAGACGCGACTTGCGGAACGGCGGCCGGGTGACGGACGCCATCTTCGACGCGGGATTCGGATCGAGCAGCCGGTTCTACGAGCGATCGGCGGCGATGCTGGGCATGGCGCCGGCGACGTACCGGCGCGGAGGCGGGGGCATGGATATCCGGTACACCATCGTGGACTCGAGCCTGGGGAACGTGCTCGTCGCGGCAACAGTGCGGGGCGTCTGCGCAATCGCGATGGGCGAGTCCGAGGCCGCACTCGCGGGCGAGCTGGCCCGTCAGTACCCGTCGGCGACCATCGAGCGCGACGCGGGCCCGCTCGCCGAGTGGGCCGGCGAAGTCGTGGCGCGAGTCAACGGCAGCAGGCCCCGGATCCAGCTCCCGCTGGATGTCCAGGCCACGGCGTTTCAATGGCAGGTCTGGCAGGCGCTTGCGGCCATTCCATTCGGGCAGACGCGAACCTACGGCGAGATTGCCGGTCTCGTCGGCCGCCCGCGGGCCGTCCGGGCCGTGGCGCGCGCCTGCGGCGCGAACCCGGCCGCCGTGGCGATTCCGTGTCATCGGGCTCTCGGCGCATCGGGGGCGCTGACGGGCTACCGGTGGGGCCTGCACCGAAAACGAGCGCTGCTGCGCCACGAACGCGGGTGATGCCCACCAAGGTCCGGGCCGGCAGGCCGCCGGCTGTTCGAATGTAGAATGTTGGCCAGGTGACGACTTACGGCCGTTCCCCCTGGGTCGGCAGCTTCCCCAGGTCGCGGATTCCTACGTACCCCAAACAGCGCGGCACCCTCGACCACGACGCCGTCATCATCGGCGGCGGCCTGACCGGATGCGCAACGGCGTACGCGTTCGCGGCGGCCGGCGTCAACGTCCTGCTTCTCGAGGCGGATCGCATCGGGCGCGGATCGAGCGGGGCGGGCGTGGGCTGGATCGGCGGCGAGCCCGGCGTCCGCTTCGGCGCGCTGGCGCAGGCCATCGGCCTCCGCGCGGCGAGACGGGCGTGGCAGGCGTGGCATCGGGCCGGCCTCGACTTCGCCGCGCTGCTGCGCCGCCTGAATATCAAGTGCGCCCTGGAGCCGCGCGAATCGTTGACCATCGCGGTCACTCCGGAGCAGGCGGCGGCGCTCTCGCGCGATCGCAAGGCGCGGCAACAGGCCGGTCTCCATGCGCCACTGCTGACCGCACGTGCGATTGCCGCCGACGTCGGATTGTCGGCGACCTCCGGGCTGCGCGCGCACGACGGCGCCACGCTCGATCCGTACCGGGCGACGCTCGGCCTCGCCGCCGCCGCGTCCGAGCGGGGGGCGCGGCTGTTCGAGCGATCGGCCGTCGTCAAGATCACGTTCACCCGCCGGGTCGCCGACGTGCGGACGACGGGCGGGACCATCCGCACGCGCCGTGTGATTGTCGCCACCGGCTTTCCGAGTGCGCTCTTCAAGGGCCTGCAGCGCCATTTCTGGTTTCGCCATGTGTACTTCGCCCGGACGGCGCCGATTCCCGCGAAGGTGCGCAGGGCGCTCGGGCCGGGCGCGGCGGTCATCCGGGATGCCGCCGATCCACCGCACATCGTGCGGTGGGTGGACGGCCAGCGCCTGCTCGTGTGCGGGGCGGATCGCGCGGCGACGCCGGACCGCCAGCGCCAGAAGGTGATCGTCCAGCGCACCGGTCAGCTGATGTACGAGCTGTCCACGCTCTATCCGGAGGTCTCCGGCGTGCCGCCGGAGCACGGCTGGGACGCGCCGTACGCGCGAACGGCGGAAGGGCTGCCGTTCATCGGGCCGCATCGCAACTATCCGCATCATCTGTTCGCGTTCGGCGACTCGAGTCATACCGCCACCGGCGCGTATCTCGCGAGCCGCGTGCTGCTGCGGCACCACCTCGGGCAGCTCGAGCCGGCGGACGAGGCGTTCCGACTCCGGCTGGAGTAGGACGAACCCTGCCGCGGTCCTCCTGCGTCCAAGCACGAGGTATTCTTCGAGCGCCGCATGGCTGTCGATCTGCTGGTCTTTGGGCCGCATCCTGACGATCTGGAAATTGGTCTCGGCGGCACGATTGCGCGCCACGTCGCGGCCGGGCTGACGGTGGGGCTGTGCGATCTGACCGGCGGCGAGATGGGCAGCAACGGCAACGTGCCGGAGCGCCTGGCCGAGAGCGAGGCGGCGCGCGCGGTGCTGGGCGCCGCGTGGCGCGACAACCTCCGGTGGCCCGACCGCCGCATCGGTCGCGATCCCGGCCACCTCGAACAGGCCGTCGCCTTCATCCGACAGCACCGGCCGCGCACGATTGCCGCGCCGTACTGGTCGGATCGCCATCCCGATCACGTGGCCGCGAGCCAGGTGATCACCGAGGCCGCGTTCAATGCCGGCCTGCGCCGCTACCCCTCGGAGGGCGAGGCCTGGAAGGCAGACTGGATCTGCTACTACTTCATCAACGACTCGGCGCCGCCGTCGTTCCTCGTCGACGTCTCGGCGCACTACGACCGCAAGCGACAGGCGCTCGACTGTCACGCGAGCCAGTTCCAGGCCGCGCTGCCCGGGGCGGCGGCCACGCGGTTGAACACGCCGCTGTTCCGGCAGCTCATCGAGAGCCGCGACGCGCAGTTCGGCGCGCTGGCCGGCGTGGCGTGGGCCGAGGGCCTCGTCGTGCGCGAGCCGCTGCTTCGATCCAGCCTCCTGAGACCCATCGCATGAACGTCGGCATCATCTGCTACGCGTCGGTCGGCGGGAGCGGCGTGATTGCCACCGAGCTGGGGAAGACGCTCGCGTCGCGCGGCCATCGCGTTCACATTCTGAGCAGCGATACGCCGTTCCGGCTGAGCGACTATCAGCCCGGGTTGTCGTTTCACCGTGTGGAGGCGCCGACCTATCCGCTGTTCCGCGAGCCGCAGTATCTGCTGTCGCTCGCGAACAAGACGGTGCAGGTCGCGCGCGACGAGCGGCTGGACGTCATCCACGCGCACTACGCGATCCCTCACGCGACGGCCGCGTACCTCGCGAGGCAAATCCTGGCGGCGTCGCACGATCGCGTGCCGCCGAAGGTCATCACGACGCTGCACGGGACCGACATCACGCTCCTCGGCAGCGATCCCTCCTATTCGGAAACCGTCGCGTTCTGCATCGACCAATCCGACGGTGTGACGGCGGTGTCGGAAAGCCTCAAGGCCGACACGCAGCGGGCGCTCGGCGTGGGGCGCGACATCCGCGTCATCCCGAATTTCCTCGACTGCTCGGTCCACCATCGGCTGAACGTGCCGGCGCTGCGCCGGCGCTTCGCGAGCGACGACGAGAAGATCGTCATCCACGTCTCGAACTTCCGTCCCGTGAAGCGGGTGTCGGCGGCGGTCGAGATCTTCGCGGCGCTCGCCCGCGACGTTCCTTCGCGGCTGCTGATGGTCGGCGACGGTCCCGATCTGGGGGAGGCCGTCCAGCGGGCGCGCGCGCTCGGCGTCGCCGATCACGTCCATTTCCTCGGCGAGCAGGATCAGGTGACGTCGCTGTTGTCGATCTCCGACGTCTTTTTGCTGCCCTCCGCGCAGGAGAGCTTCGGCCTCGCGGCGCTCGAGGCGATGGCGTGCGAAGTGCCGGTCGTCGCGTCGCGCGTCGGCGGACTTCCTGAAGTCATCGAGCACGAGGTCACCGGCTTTCTCCATGCCCCCGAGGATCTCGCGGCGATGGTCCGCTCGGCGATGGCGGTCCTGACCGACTGCCCGCTCCACGACCGTGTCGCGGCGGCCGCCCGCGTCGTGGTCCACGAGCAGTTCTGCGACGAGAAGATCGTCCCGGTGTACGAGGCGTATTACGAGGAAATCCTGGCTTCCAGCTGACGCGGCCGGCAGCGGCCGGCCCGTCCGATCGGTGAGGAGTCCTTGTCACTCCCGGCCGGCCGGGCTTTAATATGGACCCCATGGTGCGCAAGCTGGTCATCGTCGCTGCCCTGGTCGGAGCCGTCGGGCTCGGGCTTCGCGCGCAGATGCGCGTGGTCCCAATCGACGAAGAGCAGGGGCACGTGGCCCTGGGCCTTGCCCTGCGGCATCTCGCCAACACCGGCATTGCCATGCAGGCCACCGCGCATCCCGACGACGAGGACAACGGGTTGCTCGTGATGCTGAACCGCGGCATGGGCGTGCGGACGGCGCTCGCGACGGCGACGCGCGGCAACGGCGGACAGAACGAAATCGGCCCCGAGATCTTCGAGGCCCTGGGCGTGCTGCGAACCGAGGAGCTCCACGCCCTGCATCGCTTCGACGGCGCGGAGCAGTACTTCACGCGCGCCGTCGATTTCGGGTTCTCGTTCAGCCTGGAAGAGACGTACGAAAAATGGGGCAAGGACGAGACGACGAGCGACTTCGTCCGCCTCATTCGCACGGTCCGGCCCGATGTCGTGTTCTCGGCGTTTCCGCCGACCGGCACCGGCGGCGGCCAGCACCACCAGGCGTCGGCGGTTCTGTCCCACGCCGCCTACACGCTGGCCGGCGACGCCACCAAGTACCCGGACCAGCTGAAGGACGGCCTCCGGCCGTGGCAGCCGAAGAAGTTCTACTACGCCGGCGGCTTCGGGCCCCCGGCCGACGCGCAGCCGCGCGCCCGCACGCTGCGCGTCAATACCGCCGTGTACGATCCGCTCTTCGGCAAGACCTACGCGGAAATCGGCACCGAGGCGCGAAGCATGCACAAGTGCCAGGGCATGGCGCAGCTGCTCGCGCTGCCCGGGCCCTCCGCGCGGACCTATCAGCTCGCCGAAACGGTCATTCCGGGTCAGTTGGAACGCGAGGAGTCGTCGATGTTCGACGGCATCGACACCACCATTCCCGGTCTCGCCCGGTTCGCGGGGCCGCAGCCGCCCAGCGAGCTCGTGGACGGCCTTGGCGCCATCGCCGCTGCCGTGCAGGAGGCGCAGAAGATGTTCGACGGCGTCCGCGCCGACGCCATTCTGCAGCCGCTCCTGGCCGGTCTGCACCTGACCCGCACCCTGCGCAACCAGCTTCGCGCGATGGGCCTCGCCCAGGACGGCGGCTACGACATCGATCTCCGTCTCGAGCAGAAGGAGCGCGAGTTCCAGCAGGCCATCCTGGTGGCCGGTGCGGTCCGCGTCGAGGCGCTGGCCGACGACGGCGTCGTGGTGCCCGGGCAGGCGGTGAAGGTCGCGGTGCTCGTCGCCAACAACGGCGCGGCGGACGTGACGGTGAAGCAGGTGTCGTTCGCCGGCTTCGACGGCGCCGGGCAGTGCAGCCTGACGGCGGTGACGGCGGGCGGCGGCCGGGGCGGCGGGCGCGGCGGTCGCGGCGGTGCGGCGGCCGCGCCGCCTCCACAAGTGATTTCGACGGTCAGGAAAGACGTCGTCGCGCGCTGCGAGGCCGGTCTGAAGATTCCTGCCGACGCCCGCGTCACCGAGCCGTACTGGCACCGCCAGGGCGAGGCCGGACGGTACACCTTCGACGCTGACGCGCCGTTCGGCCTGCCGTATCGGCCCACCCCGTTCACGATGCAGGTGCGGCTGGCGCTCGAAGGCGGCGGCGCCGACGAGATCGTCGAGACGCTGCCGGTGCAGTACCGCTACGAAGGCAACATCTTCAGTGGCGAGAAGCGGACCGAGCTGCTCGTCGTGCCGGCGTTCTCGGTGCGCGTGTCGCCGGAGGTGGCCATCATTCCGACGCGCTCCATCGGGGCGCCCGGTCCCACCGCGCCGCGCAGCGCGGCGAACACCGGCCGCGAGCTCCGGGTCACGGTCGTCAACGACACGGCGGGCGCGGCCGAGAACCTCGTCAGGCTGCAGCTGCCGGCAGGGTGGTCCGCCACGCCGTCCGCCCAGGCGTTGAAGTTCTCGCGGCCGGACGAGGCGCAGACGGTCCGCTTCGTGCTGAAGCCGGCGGCGACGACCGTTCCCGGCGAGTACCACGTGCGTGCGTCGGTGTCCACGCCGACCCAGACGTTCGACCGCGGCTACCAGATCATCGAGTACCCGCACATCCGCCGGCAGCACATCTACCACGACGCCGACGTCGCGCTGAAAGTGCTCAGTGTGAAGACCGCCCCGAACCTCACCATCGGCTACATCGTCGGAGTGGGCGACGAAGTGCCGGCGGCCATCGAGCAGCTGGGCGCGAAGCTGGAGTACATCACGCCTGACGAGCTGGCGTGGGGCAACCTGTCGCGGTTCGACGCGATCGTGACGGGCGTGCGCGCGTACGAGCGCCGATCCGATCTGCGCGCCAACAACAGCCGGCTGCTCGACTACGTGAACGCGGGCGGCACGCTCGTCGTGCAGTACAACAAGTTCGAGTTCAACGACGCGCAATACGGCCCCTATCCCGCGCAGGTGGGCAACAACCGCGTGACCGACGAGTTCGCGCCGGTGAACGTCCTGGCGCCGGGCGATCCGGTCCTGACCTACCCGAACGAAATCACCGACTCCACGTGGAAGAACTGGGTCCAGGAGCGGGGGCTGTACTTCCTCGGCCAGAAGGATCCCCGATACCAGGATCTCGTCTCGCTGGCGGATCCGTTTCCGTACAACACAGGCGAGAAGCGCGGGGCGCTCGTCGAAACGACCTACGGCAAGGGCCACTGGGTGTACGTCGGTCTCGGCTTGTGGCGGCAGCTCCCGGCCGGCACGGACGGATCGTACCAGCTGCTCGCGAACCTGATCAGCCTCGGGAAGGCGCCGGCGGCGCGGAAGCCCGGTCGGTAGGCGCGTCAGTCCGATTTTCCGGGCGACCGTGCCAGCCAGCGGAAGAACAGAATCACGATCGCGGCCGGGATGAACGGCCCCCACCACGCCGTCAGCCCGATTGCCCCCAGCGTCGTCGAGGCCCAGCTGACGAAGATCATGATCGCGCCCGCCCAGGCCAGCGCGCTCACCAGGTTCAGCACGCTGAACTTCAGCGCGTGCATGCCGGCGTACGCGCACGCGATCGGGATCGCCGTCCGCAGTCCGGGCAGGAAGCGGCTGGCCAGCACGAGGCCGGTCTCGTGCGCGTGCACGTGCACGATCACGCGGTCGCGGTACCTGGCGAGGCGCGGGAACCGGTCGAGCCAGTGAATGCGGCCGCGGAGCAGGTAGAACCAGATCTGATCCCCGGTGGCGCCGCCGAGCGCGCCGCACGCGAGAACCGCCGGCCACATGAGCTCACCGCGCACGGCGCGCGCGCACATCGCGCTGTAGTACGCCTCGCCTTCGAGGATGGCGGCGATGTAGATCGGAAGATAGGTGAACACGGGCGCGAATCGAAGGGCCCCCGCTCACGCGAGCAGTCGAGTCCTCCGGGGGGCGGCCAGTCAGGACGAGGTGGTGGCGGTCTGCCGTCGCGGAATCGCCTGCGCCAGGACGTCGCGGACCGTGGCGCCGACGCGCTCGATCTGCTCGCGTGTCAGGCCGGCGTAGATGGGTATCTGCATCGCCTGGGCGGCGCGCCGCGCACCCTCGGCTTCCGCGGTCGCGCCCGCAAACAGCTCCATGTCCGGCGGCACGTCGACGTGAAGCGTTTCGATGTCGATGCCGCGCCGGACAGAGCGTACCACGAGCGCGTCGCGCGCGGGTCCGTCAGGCCCGTACAGACAGGTACTGATAGTAGACGTGCGTGCGATCCGGCGGCACGTACGGGACCTGGATGCCCGGCAGGCGGCCGAGCACCCCATCCATGTAGAGGGCATTCGCCTGCACCTGCGCGGTCCACCCGTCGAGGTGCCTCATCGCCTGGAGGCCGATCGCGGCCTGCACGTTGGGAAAGCGCTCCGTGTAGGCCTCCGGCAGCGGGGTGAGGGACCGAATCTTCTCCCAGAGGAACACGTCGGGGTTGGCGTCGACAAGCGACGACGCCCAGAGCACCGGGAACAGCGAGATCGAGAAGACCCACGGCTTGACGAAGATTCGCTGCAGGCGGCCCATGAGCAGGCGATTGCGCACACGTTTTTCGCTCGGCCACGGCAGCCCGTCGACGATCGCGCGCACACGCGATGCCACGGCGGGATCCTGCACGAGCGCCATGCCGCCGCCGTAGCAGTTCAGCGGCTTGAGCGTCTGAAAACTGAACAACGCGCCGGTGCCGAACGTGCCGACCGACCGCCCCCTGTAGGTGGCGCCGAGCGCGTGCGCACAGTCCTCGAGGACGATCAGGTCGTGCCGTCCGGCGATGTCGAGCAGCCGATCCATGTCGCACGGCAGGCCGTACAGGTGAGTGGGGACGATCGCCCGCGTCTTCTCGGTGACGAGCCGTTCGACCGAGGCCGGATCGATATTGAACGTTCGCGGATCGACGTCGGCGAAGACGACGGTCAGTCCCGCCGCCCGCGCCAGCTCGGGCACGACCCAGAAGGTCAGGGCGGGGAAGATGATCTCGGAGCCCGGCGGAAGGTCGAGCGCCTCGAGGATGTGATAGAAGGCCATCCGGCCGTACGCCGTGGAAACCGCCGTCCCGCCGCCGACCCGCTGCTCGAACACGCGCTCGAACTCCGCGATGAGCGGACCCTGGACGAATTCACCGCGCACCTTGCAGGCGGCGACGACGTCCTCGGTTTCGGAGAAGACGCGCGCTCCGTAGCGCGAGATGGCTGCACGCATTGAATCACCTGGGGGCGGCCGGAACGACCCTTATTGAACCACGAAGCACGTAAAGGCGCTACAAACGGCGCTTGCGCGATGCCTTTGTGCTCGCAGTGCGTCAACCGGGAACGCCGGGAGGCGTCCGCCGGTTCATCGTTCAGCAGGTGACGGGGCGCGAGATGTCGGCGATCTCCTCGCGGGCGTGGCGATCGTTCACGCGCTCGTCCATGCGGCTGACCCAGTCGAGGACGCTGCCGTTCTGGATCTTCAGGAAGTTCGCCAGATACGACGGGCGCATGTAGAAGCGCTTGTACGCGGCGCCGAGCAGGAAGCGCAGCTCCCGGTCCGTCAGATTCGGATGGCGGAAGGTGGGCGTGTAGCCGTCGAAGCGCTCCCAGTCGGTCTCGGTCAGGAGCGGCTCGATCTGCTTGAACATCGGCGTGCCCGGATACGGCGTCAGGATCTTGAACTGGGCGAAGGTCGACCCGATGTCGGTGGCGTAGTCGATCGTCGCCGCAATGGAATTCCAGTCGTCCTGCAGAAAGCCGAGCACGTAGAACGCCGCGGTCACGATGCCGCGCTTTCGGCAGTGATCGATGATCTCGCGCTGGTGCGCCTCAGGGATGGGGCGGCGTCCCGATTTCTTCAGCGTGGCGGGCGACAGCGATTCGACGCCGAAGCTCATCGCGCGAAACCCGGCGGCATGCAGTCGATCCAGCAGATCGACGTCGAGCCGATCGAGCCGGGTCTCGGCTTCGAAGGTCAGCACCAGTCCGCGCGCCTCGATGCCGTCGCACAGCTCGATCATGCGCTCGCGCCGCTCGGTGAACAGCGGATCCCGGAAGATCATGTACGGCCGGCGATACTGGTCGCACAGCCGTTCCATCTCGTCGAGGATGTTGGCGATGGAGCGCGCCCGATACCCCGCGAGAATCCGGTGCGGGCAGTAGGTGCAGAACTCAGGGCATCCGCGGCTCGCCAGCAGCGGAAAGCCGCCGCCCACCGGACGCGACGACCACCGGACGCCGAGCTTCCGCCCCGCGTCGGTCACGAGATCCCACCGCGGGAACGGCAGGGAATCGAGGTCGTTGATCTGCTCGCTCACGACGACCCCGCGCGGAATGTCGCCCTGTGCGATGCGCATCACGCCGCCCTCGGGCTCGCCGTTCAGGATGAAATCGCAGTGATCCTGGAAGAGATGCGGCATTTTGGACGCCGTGATGCCGACGAATCCGACCTTGACGCCGCGGGCGCGCATCCGCTCGGCCCAGGCGGTCTCGTTCCGGTAGTCCACGAGCGACGACAGGATCAGCGCGACCTCTCCGTCCACCTGCTCTCCGCGGCTCCAGGCCACCTCGTGGCCGGCGCGCGCGAGGATGGCGGCCATGTACGCCATGTGCACGCTCGGCACGTCGTGAAACTGATGTTTCAGCCACGCGATCACGGTCGTCACGCGCGAGAACGGATCCAGCCGCGATCCGTAGCCGCCCACCACCGTATCCTTGCTGACAAAGCCGCGATTCGACTGCACGTCTGCGAGAATCACCCGCATCGGTCACCTCATGGTTGACGAACCTGACACCGCTCAGCCGTGCGCGCCGTACGCGCGGGCCGCGATGGCCGTGCGTCGATTCGACTGGCTGATACACCAGGCTACGCGGGTGACGAAGGAGGACCTCGGGGTGAACGGGGAGACGCGACGCTAACGAAGGTCGGGTGCAGCGTCGGGGGTGAGAGCACGCCGAGCGGCCTGAGGCCGGCCGGGAGCAGGTCGTCGCCGCCGACCGCCGCGCTCGTCTGCAGCGCGGCCGTGTCGTGACCGGCGAGCGGCATCGTCTGGCCGCGCCCGAGGTAGTCGGGGACGCTGCGATGGACCAGCCGTTCGCTCCGCAACAGATACTTCGCGACATGACGGCCCGAGCGTTGCACGCCGTTCCGCGCGCGGACCCGACGGAGCGCCGGCCGTTCATCGGCCGCGCGACTGACGCGGGAGTGGCGCCGCGCCGGCTGCGCCGCTTCGGCGCTGGGGACGCTCAGCAACCAGACCGCGAGCGTTCCGCACAGCGCGAAGCCCAGTCGCACGCCGGACGAGAGTCGCATAGAAGGGCTGTAGAATTCCTGTTGGAGCCAAACGTAACTATCCCACACCACAGCGGTAGATTCAAGAACTCGCCGCTTCAGCCGCCTACGCGCGTTCGTCCATGAATCTGCGCCGCTTTTCCTCCGTCATCGTCGTCGGCGCGGGGCCTGCCGGCGCCACGGCGGCCCGTGTCCTGGCGCTCGCGGGCGTCCGGGTCGTTCTCCTCGACCGATCGGCCTTTCCGCGCAACAAACCGTGCGGAGGCGGCATCAGCGGCCGCGTGCTCCGCCGCTTTCCGTTCCTCCAATCCGAGCTCTGCCGCATCCCGATGCACGCGGTGAGCCGTCTACGACTCGAAGGACCCGACGGCGAGGCAGCAGTCGTCGAGTCGCCCGAGACCGGTGCGGTGATGGTTCGGCGCGTCGAGTTCGACGCGCTCCTGGTGTCGCTCGCGCAAGACGCCGGTGCCGAGCTCGTCTCCGACGTCGATATCGTCGGTGCGACGGCCGGTTGCGACGCCGTCTCGCTGGTCTCGCGCGACGGCCGCCGTTTCAGCGCCCCGGCGGTCGTCGCCGCCGACGGCGTCCACAGCGTCGTCGGTCGTCGGCTGGGCATCAACCCGGGCTGGCCGTCACACGCGCTGGCGCTCGACATGATGGAAGAAACGCCTCGCGTCGAGCTCCGCGATGTGGATCCCTCGACCCTGTGGGTGGCCTACGGGTACGACCCCCAACGGCCAGGAGGCGCAGGGCGGAGGAACGGAAGCCACGTGAAGGTGGCGGAAGGCTATGCCTATATCTTTCCCAAGCGGGATCACGTGAACGTCGGGATTGGCTACGTGCTCTCGTACTACCGCCGGGCGGTGGGTACGCCGCCCTACGAGCTCCAGCGCGGGCTGGTCGAGGAGCTGTGCGCGCGCGGCATCGTCCGCGGGCAGTCGGTGCGCCGATTCTTCACTCCGTTTCTGATCCCGGTCGGCGGGCCGCTCCGGCAACCGGGTCGCGGACGCGTGCTGCTGGCGGGGGACGCCGGCGGGTTCGTCAACGCGTTCACCGCCGAGGGCATCTACTACGCGATGGTCACCGGCGAGCTGGCGGCGCGCGCCATCCTCGACGCTGCGGGCAATCCCGGCGCCCTCGTGCCGCGGTACCGCCGGGCGTGCGAGCGCGAGATCGGCCCGGAGCTTCGGGATTCCGTGAGCATTCAGAAGTATCTGTTCGCCGATCGCGGACGCATCGCGCGCGTCATCCGGAACGCGAACCGCTATCCCGCGACGACGCGGGCCCTCCTGGAGTATGCGACGGGACGGCGATCGTACCGATCCGTCCGGCGTCACCTGCTCGCACGGTTCCCGCCGCTTGCCCTCCGGATGGCCTGGGACCGGGCGGCGGCCTTCTGGGGCGGCTGACGCCCCATACTACCGGCGCTCGCGAAACCGGTTGTAGACTCTGTCGGTCATGCCGCCCATCAAGCGGACCAAATTCAAACTCACCGCGGAGCAGTTGCTGGAGATGTTCTACTGGCTGAAGCTCATGCGGGCCTTCGACGAGCGGTTGAGCATTCTGGTCCGGCAGGGGAAGGTCCGCAGCGGCGTGTACACCGGCATCGGCCAGGAAGCGATTGTCGTCGGCACCTGCTTCGGGCTGCGGCGGGAGGACTTCATCTGCCCGCTGCACCGCGATCTCGGCTCGTTCCTGATGAAGGGCGTCGAGCCGCGGGTCATGATGGCGCAGATGTTCGGCAAATCGACCGGCCTCTCGAAGGGACGCGACTCCGCCCTGCACAGCGGTGTCAGCGAACTGGGGATTTTCGGCAACACGAGCATGCTGGGGGCCAATCTCCCGGTGGCGGCCGGACTGGCCCTCACCTACAAGATGGAGCGCACCGACAACGTGGTGGTCGCGTACTTCGGCGAGGGCGCCAGCAACGTCGGCGATTTCCACGAGGCGCTCAACTTCGCGGGGGTTCACCGTCTGCCCATCCTGTTCGTGTGCGAGAACAACCAGTACGCTTATTCGGTGCCCATCGAGAAGAGCATGGCGATCGACGACGTGGCGGATCGCGCGCACAGCTACGGCTTCGATGGGGTGGCGATCAACGGCAATGACGTGCTGGCCGTCTATCAGTCGACGCAGGGGGCGCTCGCGCGGGCGCGCAGCGGAGACGGTCCGACGCTGATCGAGTGCAAGACGTATCGATGGCACGGCCACTCCGAGCACGACAAGGCCTTCTACCGGACCGACGAGGAGCTCGCGATGTGGAAGAGCCGGGATCCGATCCCGACCTTCACGACCTACCTGGGGGCACGACACGTGCTCACCGACGAGAAGCAGCACGAAATCGAAGCTCGGATCGCTGCGACGATTGACGAGGCGGTCGATTTCGCGACCGGCTCGCCAGACCCGGCACCCGAAGACGCCGTCACCGATCTCTATGCATGACATCGTGGCTTCGCGCCTGCTGAACGAGAGACGGGCGAATGGGTAAGGAGCTCTCGTATCTCGACGCGATCCGCGAGGGCCTCGCGGAGGAGATGCGCCGCGATCCGAAGGTGTTCGTGCTCGGCGAGGACGTCGGGGCGTACGGCGGCGCGTTCGGTGTGACGCACGGACTGCACGAGGAGTTCGGCGACGACCGCGTCGTCGACACGCCGATCTCCGAGTCGGCCATTGTCGGCATCAGCATCGGCGCGGCGCTGCGCGGCTACCGGCCGGTCGCCGAGATGCAGTTCGCCGACTTCATTTCGTGCGCCTTCGACCAGATCGTGAATCAGGCGGCGACGCTCCGCTACCGTTACGGGGGGCGCGCGTCGGTCCCGATGGTCGTTCGCGCGCCGAGCGGCGGGAACGTCGGCGGCGGTCTCTACCACTCACAGAATCCGGAAGCGTGGTTCGTCCATCGGCCAGGGCTCAAGGTCGTTGCGCCCTCGACCGCGTACGACGCGAAAGGCCTGATCAAGGCGTCCATCCGCGACGAGAACCCCGTCATCTACCTGGAGCACAAGTACCTGTACCGGCGCGTCAAGGGACCGGTGCCCGAGGAGGACGAGGTCGTCGCGATTGGCGCGGCCGCGACGCGACGCGAGGGCCGCGACATCACCCTGATCTCCTACGGCGCGATGGTGGCGCCGTCGCTCGACGCCGCGGGCCGGCTGGCCGGCGAGGGCGTCGAGGTCGACGTGATCGACCTCCGGACGCTCCAGCCGTTCGACAAGGAGGCGATCTTCGCGTCACTCGAGAAGACGAACCGCGTGCTGATCGTGCACGAGGACGTGAAGACGCTCGGGATCGGCGCCGAGCTGTCGGCCGTGATCGCGGAAGAGCGATTCGACCGGCTGGACGCGCCGGTGATGCGCGTGACCTGCCCCGACACGCATTGTCCGTTCTCGCAGGTGCTCGAACACGCGAACCTGCCGAACGCGGAGACCATCGTCGCCGCGCTCCGACGCCTTGCCGAATACTGATGATCAGCAGTGCTGACGGCGCCTCGCTCGACGTGACGCTGATCGAGCGCGTCGTGGCCCGGGACCCGAGCGCCATCGGCGAGCTGTACGATCGGCACAGCCGGCTGTTGTACGGCCTGATCCTTCGCATCGTCCGCGACCGGAGCGAGGCCGAGGAGATTCTGCAGGAGGTCTTCGTCCAGGTCTGGACGCGGGGCGAGACTTACGACGTCGCCATCGGCCCCCCGGTTGCATGGCTCGTGCGCATCGCGCGCAACCGGGCGATCGATCGCCTGCGGGCCAGCCAGGTCCGGTCGCGCACGGCCGAGGCGGCGCCACGCCCGCCGGCCGTGGAGAACCCGGAGACGAGCGCGGAGGCGACCGAACGCCAGCGCGTGGTGAAGCGTGCGCTCGACGCGCTGCCCGGCGACCAGCGGCTCCTCATCGAGAGCGCGTATTTTCTCGGAATGACACACTCCGAGCTGGCGGTACACTTCGGTCTGCCGCTCGGCACCGTGAAAACGCGCGTCCGGACCGGAATGATGGCGCTGCGGCGCGAGCTCCGGCCGATAATGGATGGAACCGCCGCGAAACAGACGCGATGAGCATCGACTTCGACAAGCTCGAGTGGCCATTGGCCGAACTGGCAGGAGACGACCCGCCCGCCTCCACCGTGCGGGACCGCCTCATTGCGCGCATCCAGGCGGACGTGCCGGCGATTCCGAACGGCTTTGCGTTCCGCTTCGCGCGGACCGACGAGTGGGTGGCGCACCCGGTGCCCGGAATCAGGATGCGCGTGCTGTCGCTCAATCGCGACAGCGGCTACGCGACGCTGCTGCTCGACGTCGATCCGGGGACACGCTTTCCTGCCCACCATCACAGCGGCGCCGAGGAGTGTTACGTCATCTCGGGGAGCGTCTACAGCTGGGGCCGTCGCATGGGCCCGGGCGACTTCCTCCACGCCGACGGCGGCACCGACCACAGCGAGCTCTGGACCGACGAGGGGGCCCAGGTGCTGCTGGTGATCCCGCCGGAAGACTACATGCCCGATCCGGCTTCAGGCCGCACCGCCACGTAGCTCCCAGCCCCATCCCTTCGGCGTCGAGGGCCGTAAGGTAAGGATGTGGATGCGCAGCGCGAGGCGACGGCGCTCTATGCGCTGGGCGCACTCTCAGGCCCTCAGGCCGACGGCTTCGCGGCTCACCTGCGCGAATGCCCGGTCTGCGCCGCCGAGGTGCGGACTTTCGTGGGAGTTGCCGCCGCGCTGGCGCTCTCGGCCGAGCTCCCACCGACCGAGAGGATTGCGCCGCACGTCCGCGAGCGGATCCTGCGCGTCGCCCAGCAGCGCTGAGGCAGTCCGCGGAACCTCTTCGCGGAGTCCTGTCAGGCCGGACCGATCACGCCGACGCGAAAATCGCCTGCAGCGCCACCTCGACATCGGTATACCGAAAGGCGAATCCCAGGCGCAGGGCTTTCGCCGGAACGGCGCGCTGGCCCGCCAGGAGCAGGGCGTCGGCCATCTCGCCGAGCGCCAGCCGCAATGCGAACGCCGGCGCGGGCAGAAACGCCGGCCGCCGGAGTGCCCGCCCCAGCGCTTTCGAGAACTCCGCGTTGGTGACCGGTGCGGGCGCGGTGGCGTTGATTGCACCGGCCGCGGCCGGCGTATCGACGACCCACCGGACGAGCGCCACCCAGTCGGCGCGATGGATCCAGGGCCAGTACCTGTCTGCCCGACCCCAGGGGTCCGCCGACCCCGAGCCGGAACGGCGGCAGCATGCGCGGCAGCGCGCCGCCGTCTCTGGCGAGCACGATCCCGGTACGGATACAGGCCACGCGTGTGCGGCTGTCCGGCCCGTTGACGGCGGCCGCCTCGGCTTCCCACTGCTCGCAGACGCGGGCGAGGAAATCGGCGCCTGGCGGGTGGTCTTCGCTGACGATCTCGTCGCCGAGCGGGCCGTAGTATCCGACGGCCGAGGCGCTCACGAACACGCGGGGCGGCGTGGCTGCGGCCCGGACGGCCCGCGCGAGGCTGCGGGTCGCGAGCCGGCGGCTTTCAAGGATGCGGTCCTTCCGGGCGCGAGACCATCGGCGTTCCCCGATCGACTCCCCGGCGAGGTTCACGACAGCCGCGGCGCCGTCGAGCTCCTGCTCCCAGGCGCCGGGTGGTCCATCCGGATTCCAGGCGACGCCCCGGCCCTCCGTGCCCGGCATCGCGCCGCGTCTCGACAGCACGACGACTTCGTGACGATCGGCCAAGAGACTGCGGGCCAACGGGCGGCCCAGAAACCCTGTGCCACCGGCAAGTACGACCTTCATGCGTCACCTCGCCCTCCGAGCTCCAGCGTCTGGCTGGAAACAACACTTGTACAACCTCTTTTCTTCCCGCAGCGACTCATCTGATCGGGCGCTCTACGCCCCACCGGCTATAATCAGGCGGTCCCGGAAGCGAAATTGAGATCAGATATCTGCGGGTGGTTGCGTGTCGCCGGCGTCGCGCTGTTCCTGCTGCTTGCATCGGCGATGGGTGCTGCAGCTCAAGAGGTTCGCGGGGTGGTCGTCGATCAGACGGGGCTTCCGCTGCCGGGCGCCACGGTCGAACTGCTGGCCGGATCGACCGTCACGTCGACGATCACCGCCCGTTCGGATGGCAGCTTCGAATTTCCCGCCCGCCTGCGCGGCTCCCGCGTCGTCGTGAGACTGCAGGGGTTCACGACCGTCTCGGTTCCCCGCGCGGACGCCTCGCGAATCGTTCTGCCGCTGGCGCGCACGGAAGAGACAATCGAGGTGCGGGGCAGCGCGCTGTCGGAGTCCTCGCCGGTTGCTCCTCTGCTGGGCAATGCGCTGACGGCCACCGAGATCGCGCGGCTGCCCAACACGCGTCTCCAGGCGCGCGAATCGCTGCCGCTCCTCCCGTCGGTGATTCGCGGACCAGACGGTCTGATGCGGCTCGGCGGCGCGCGGCCCTCCGAATCGCCGATGCTGCTCGACGGCTTCGACGTCACCGATCCGGCGACCGGCCTCACGTCCATCTCGCTGGCGTACGAAGCGGTGAACGGCGTGGAAGTGCTGCGCGATCCGATGACCGCGACCTACGGCGGCCTGATGGGGGCGCTCTTCAAGGTCGAGACGCGCGCCGGCAGTGAAAAGCAGATGGGCGTCCAGGGGTTCGTTCCGCGGCCGCGCTTCCAGAGTCCCGGCTTCGGGCGGATCGAGGGCATTTTTCCGCGTTTCTTCATCGGCGGCAGCAGCAAGACCGGCCGCGTGCGCTACTTCTCGGCCGTCGAGTACAACTTCGAGCGGATCGTCGTCCCCGACGTGACGCGCGGAAGCGGGCCGAACATCGTCGAGAAGACCGGCAGCCTGTTCACGCGGCTGGACATCGCGACGTCGCCCCACCATCAGCTGACGCTTCACGGGCTCATCTTTCCGAGTGCGACCGATCTCCAGGGGCTGAGCGTGCGCAGAGACGAGGCGGCCGCGCCCGACGTCAGCGCCGTGGATTTGTTCGGCGGCATCACCAGCCGGCGCACCTTCGAGAATTCGACGGTGCTGACCGTCCGGGTGGGGGCGCTGGCGCACAACTCCAGGATCCGGCAGAACGGCAGCGGGCCGTCGCTGCTCTCGGCGCTCGGGTGGCGGCAGAACTGGTTCTCGCACGTCACGCGCGACGCCGTGCGCTACAGCGCGGCGGTCACGCTCGACAGGGCCCTGCAGACCTCGAAAGGCTCCCACGACCTCACCGTCGCCGCCTCGCTCCGCGCCAGGCGGCTGCGCGGCTCGGTGAGCGAGGATCAGGTATCGGTCGAGGACGAGGACGGCTCGCTCGTCCGCGCCGTCGAGTTCGGCGCGCCCTCGTCGATCAGCGCGCACGACTGGCCGTACGACGTGGCGGTCCGGGATCTCTGGCGTCCGAACGATCGCGTCCAGCTCGACGCCGGGTTCCGCGTCGACGGGATCTCGCAGTACGGCGCCCTGCCGTCCGCGCGCGGCGGCATTCGATACGCGCTCGACGAGTCGGGCGCGACGGTTTTCAAGGGCGGCGTCGGAAACTTCGTCGGCAAGATTCCGCTGGCCGCGTCCGCGTTCGGCGGATACCCGGTCCGGATTGAGTCGCTGATCGATCCGGCGTCCGGCCAGGAGCGATCCTCCGTGTTCCAGCCGACCGTCGAGCAGCTCCGCCTGCCGAACGCGTTCGCGGTCACCCTCCAGCTCGAGCGGCAGCTTCGCCCCGGTCTGGACGCGCAGGTCGGGTTCACCCGCCGCAGCTCCTCGGGCCTCGCGACGCTCGACGTGCCGCGGCAGGGTGGCCCCCTCGCCGTGTCGAGCAACGGCCGGAGCACCTACAAAGAGGTTC
Organism: uncultured Acidobacteriota bacterium; assembly: GCA_963807925.1. Taxonomy (GTDB): domain Bacteria; phylum Acidobacteriota; class Vicinamibacteria; order Vicinamibacterales; family CAVVIG01; genus CAWEDP01. Next base: position 141,203 of record CAWEDP010000003.1, read on the forward strand.
AGGTGTCGGTCCGCCAGACATGGGGCCGGTCGCAGCAGCTGTTCGTCAGTTACGTGCGCTCGTCGGCGCGGGGCGAGTTGAACGACTTCATGGCGCTCTTCACCGGGTTCGATCAGCCGCTGCTGCAGCCCGGCGGCATCTCGCGCCTGAGCGCCGACGCGCCGCATCGCTGGCTGGCATGGGGCACGCTGAACACGCCGTTCTGGGGAATCGTCATGTCGCCGGTGATGGAGTGGCACTCCGGGTTCCCGTACTCCGTGGTCGATCCGCAGTACTTCTACCTCGGGGAGCCGAACGGCGGCGAGTACCCGGCCTTCTTCGGGGTCGACATGATCGCCTACAAGACCGTGTCGTACAAGAACCGGGCCGCCGACCTCGGCGTGCAGCTGTTCAACCTCACGAACCACGACAACCCTCGAGCCGTGTACCCGGTCTTCGCCAGTTCGCAGTTCGGCACCTTCGCCAACAGCGTCGGACCGATCGTTCGCGGCTTCATGATGATCAAGTGGTGACCCCGGAGCGCCCGGCGGTCGCGACGCGGAAGATCCTCCGGACCACCGCCACTGGTTGCCGATGCGCCGATGTCGGCGGTCGGAATGCGCGCCTCAGAACGTCTGGCGCGCGACCCACTCCCGCAGCAGCGAGTCGACGACGAGGTACCTGGCGCCTTCCCGGCTGACGACATCGTCGCGCAAGAGCGCCGCGAGCGACGCCTGCGCTGTCGAGGCTCCGCCGAGACGATGGCGCACCCGCACGTCCGCCGACAGGACTTCGCGGCCATCTTCCAGCACGACGGCGCGCAGCGCCGCGCGCTGCGCCAGCGTCAGCCGCTGCCACAGCGCTTCGAACATGACGTGCTGTTCCGCCAGCAGACGCCGGAGCGCGCCGTGCAGGTCGTCGAGCGTGGCGCGCCGCCTTCGGGCCGTGCGCGCCTGATCCCATGTTTCATGGGCCAGTCGCTGGACGTCGTAGGGCAGATTCCCGGCCACGTCGACGACCGCGGCGCCCAGGCCCGGCTCCGGGTCGATGCCCGATCGTCTGAACCGATCGTCGACGAACGCGGCGAACTCGTCGGCTGGAATCTTCTCCAGTCGCAGGACCGGACCGGCCTTGTAGAACGGCCGTCTCGCTCCGAGCATCCGTTCCATGAGACTCGGCTCGGATCCGGCGAACACGTACCCGACCCGACGCTGGTGCTGGACGGCGGCGCGCATGGCGTGCTCGACCAATCCGCCGTCGAACCCGCCGACGGCCTGGAACTCATCGAGCGCGACGACGACCGGGCGCCGCCGCGCCTCGGCGAGCCGCGCGGGCAGCGCGAACACTTCGTCCGCCAGCCTGGAGACGTCGCGATCGGTGCGCACCGCGGGAAACGCGACGCCAAAGGGGCCCCGTCCGGACCCGGCCGGTGCCTGGCGGATCTCGGGCCGGGCCGATCGAATCGCGTCGAGGATCGCCGGGCGCGTCCGCCGGCCTTCGGTCTCGGCGACGGCCAGCGTGCGGGCGTACGCCTCGAGGAAGGCGACGTACGAGCTGCAACTGCTGACCGTCAGCTCGACGGTCACCGACCCGCGGCGCGCCAGCGTCGCGAGGGCCCGGCCGATGAGCGACGACTTGCCGTAGCGGCGGGGCGAGATGAGAAAGACCTTCTGGCCGTCCGACAGGTCGCCGACGAGGCGCCGCAGCTCGTCGACGCGATCCGCGAAGGCCTCCGGCGGGACGACCTCGCCGTACACGAACGGGTTGCCCGTCATGCGAAACACCGTACTCGTTACGCAGTATAACGTAATGCGTGAGCCGATCGAGCGGGTGCGGGGCGCGGTCGGGGGATCTCCCGGCCGGTCCGGTCAGTGGTACTGCCGCGGAAGATCGACGAGCACCCTGCGCCGCTTGAGCTGCGCCAGCTCCGGCGGCGCCGGCCCCCCCGCCAGCGCGGCGAGCGAGCCCCGGGCAATCTCGAGCGTCTCCGGCAGGTACTCGCGGCAGGCGCCGTACTCGTCCTCGTAATCGGCTGAGGGGAAGCGCAGCCGGAGGCGCACGCGGTCCCCGCGGTCCTCGACGGCGTACAGCGGGTTCACGCGCACCTCGCCCACAACGGGCGCTTCGGCAATCGGGTGTTCGCGGAAGACCCGGTCGTTCCGCGTGGCGACGAGCGTCAGCGCGGCCTCGCGGTTCAGCGACTCGTCGGGATCGCGCCGGCTCAGATCGAGCGGCCCGCCGTTGACGACGTCGGCGAAGAGGGCCGACTCGCCGAACAGCCGCGGCTCGATCGTCTCGAAGAGGTCGCGATAGCCGGCCGGCGACAGCGGCTGCCCGTGCGAGGGGCACCAGACCAGCTCGTTGTGCGTGTGTCCGATCAGCGCCGCCCGGTTCGCGTCCGCGCCGTCGACGAGGCGCAGCAGCTCGCCGACGAACTGCCGCTTCGTCCAGATGTACATGAACGCGTCGATGCACATCGCCAGCCGAAAAGCGCCGCGCGCGAACGGCATCGGCGCGTTGCCGTCGCAGCAGACAGCCTCGCAACCGGGTGCGGTGAACCGGCGGCCCAGCCACACTTTCGGGAAGTACAGGTCGGCCAGCACCGGCGGCGCCGATCCGAGGCCGACGAGCGATCGCGTCAGATGGCCCGACCCGCCGCAGACGTCGACGGCGCGCCCCCCGCCGGCCAGCACGGTGCCGGCCACGGCGCGCACGACGGCGTCCGCCACCACGTAGGTCGGGTCGGAAAACCGGTAGAGAAAGTAGCCGCCCTCGAAATTCGGCCCGAGCGCCTCGACGAGCCCGCGATAGGTTGACGCGTCGGACCGCGCCGCCGCTTCGAAGCGCTCGGCCTGGGCGTCGTCCTCGAGACCGAACATGGCGCGCCGGGCGCGATCCGGTTCACCGGCCTGGAGATGATCGCGCGCGGCGGTTGCCGGCGGATGCAGGTGCAGCACGGGGATGCCTGCGACGACGGGGAAGATGCAGCAATGGCAGCCGAGCACGCCGTCGATGATGTCGTCGCCCTCGGTGCGATGGAAGATCGACGGCACCAGCGCAAGACGGCCGCCGCAGTACGGGCAGCGCAGGATGTCGAGAGTATCGGCACGCATGTCACCTCTTTCGACGCACCGAACCGGTGCGACCGCTCACAGAGCCGGAAGGCCTTCCCCGATCCGCTCGAGCATCGAGCCGTTGGTCGTCAGCGGCGAGCGTCGAAAGTACTCGGTGCCGAGCCAGCGCTCGGCGTCGGCTTCGCCGATCCACGCGAACGGGTTGGTCGGTCCGATCTGCGTCCGGTGGCAGCGCAGCGCCGCCAGCTTGGTTTGAACCCAGTCCCGAACGTCGACGCTCACCGTTGCCGGCTGGGCGGCGAGCCCGAAGGCCTCCGGAACGATTCCCCACACCCGCGACCCGGCGGGAATACGGCCGCTGGCAACCGCCGTCTGCACGACGTCCCGCATCATGCCGTGCGGGATCGTGACGTAGTACAGCGGCGGGGCGGCCGCCCCCAGCGACTGAACGGCATCGGACGTGCGCTCGTGAACGCCGATGTGATCGAGATGCCAGTACAGCCCGTCCGCGTCGAAGGTGATGACCAGGTCGGGCGCGTACCGTTCGATGGCGCCCACGATGTCCGCGAAGAGCTCGGGAACGTGGTTCCACCGCAGATCGCCGTCCGGGTGGTTGAGGACGATCACCTCGGCGAGGCCCAGGACGCGGGCGGCCTCCCGAACCTCGCGCGTTCGCACGGTCGGCAGATCGCTGCCCAAAAGCAGCGCGTCGTCCGACGTGGACCCGCGTTCCCCGCGCGACGCGCACAGGAGAATCACCCGGGCGCCGAGATCGGCCAGACGCGCCAGCGTCCCGCCGCACGCCAGCGATTCATCGTCCGGGTGGGCGAACACGGCGAGGACGGTGGAACCGGCGAAACCGGCGGCCGCCTCAGGCGCGGGATCCACGGTGCGTCTCCACGACGCGGTGATACACGGCGATGTACTCGTCCGCCATCCGGTCGACGCCGAACCTGGCGACGGCGCGCTGCCGCACGAGCCGCCGATCCAGTGAGATGACCTGGCGCACGCCGCGCGTCATCTCGTCGAGATCCCTGAACACGCCGCCGGTCACGCCGTCGTCGACGACCTCGCGCACGGCGCCGCGATCGAGCGCGGCGACCGGCGTGCCGCACGCCATCGCCTCGGCCAGCACCAGACCGAACGGCTCGGACGCCTGAACAGGATACAGCAGCGCCCGTGCGCCGCCGTACAGCTTCACCTTCATGGCGTGATCGGCCTCTCCGCAGTACACGATCCAGGTGCCGTCGACGAGCGGCGCCACCCGATCCCGATAGTACGCGTCTTCGGCCCCGGCGAGGAGCAACCGCATTCCCGCCCGCTTCGCCACGTCGATCGCCTGCAGCACGCCCTTGCCTTCGGTGAAGCGGCCGAGAAAGAGCAGGTAGTCGTCGGGCGTTTCGTGAAACGCGAACGATTGCGTGTCGATGCCGTGGAGCACCGTTCCGACGACGTTGAGGCCCGCCAGCAGGCGCGCCTGTTCCATCGAGATCGCGACGAACGGCGCCTCCGGGTATCGCGACCAGAGCCGCACTTCCGCCCCGGTCGGCGAATGATGCAGCGTCTGGACGATCGGCGTCGCCGCCAGGCGCGTGAACGCGAGCGACATCGGGTAGTACATCGCCTCGTAGTGGATGACGTCGAACTGCCCGGCGCGCTCGACGGCGGCCGCCAGGTTGAACATCTCGTAGAGCTCCCACGGCCACATCGCCGGATCGCACCAGTAACCGCGCTCGAAGGTCGCGTGCAGCCGCGCCGCGGTCCTCGACTGGGCGGTCGCGAAGAGGGTGACGTCCTGCCCCTTGCGGACGAGCGCTTCGGTGAGCAGCGACGTCATCAGCTCGACCGAACTCGATTTCGGCGGGGGAATCGACGAGGCGACCGGCGCGACGTGGGCGATGCGGAGGCGGAGCATGCGCGTCAGGTCACGAGCAGGCGACGTCGAGGAAGCGCTGCAGCACGCGGCGCGCGTCGAAGTGTTCGCGCGCGATCTCCGCTGCCGCGCGGGCGTGGCGGGGGTAATCGGCATTGATGCGATCGACGCCGTCGATGGCCTGGTCGGCCGTCGCGAAGGCGAGCAGGCCGTCGCCGTGCGGCAGATGCGCGGTCCACCCGGTGTCCTGGACCAGCGCCGGGCGTCCCGACGCGAGATAGCACTCGGTCCGATCGCTGAACCAGCCCGAGTGCGAGGCGACGTAGGTGTGTTTCGCCACCCCGAACTCGGCCCGCGAATGGTGGATGAAGTCGCGGTACTCGCCCGGCGTGCGCGAGACGCGCATCGCGTCGAAGGTGTGCCAGCCGTGCTCGCGCAGCAGCCGCTGGGGACCGTTGACCGCCAGCTCGAACCGCTGCGGCGTGCGGGCGGGCAGATCGATGAACTTGACGAACTCCACGTCCTTGTTGCCGCCGACGTCGGTGAAGCTCTCGATCTGCCACGTCATCACGGTCGAGAAGGCCGGGCCCGGCGCCGCTGGCGCCGTCCAGTCGTCGAGGGTCACCGGCTGCCACGTGTGGTGCCACGTGAAATCGCCCGTCGGCACCGCCGAGGCCGGGGTGCCGATGTTCGCGCCGAAGGTGAAGAGGCGGTCGAAGCGCCGGAAGAACGCCACGTACCACGGTTCGGCCTTGGCGATGGCGAGCTGGGTGAAGGCGGGGTCGGAGTCGACGAAGACCTTTCGCGGGATGCGGACGTACTCGTCGCGCCAGAACCACGAGCCGCCCGAGAGGTTGATGAACAGGTCGGCGTCCGCGGCGTAGCGCCGGATCTCGGCGGCATCCCGCCCGTGGTACGTGCCGTCGTAGTTCACGAACGTCCACCGATCCCCGAGGCCGAACGGCTCGAGGGCGGCGTGGATGTAAGAGGTGCCGTAGGACGGATCGACGTTCCGCGTGTTCTGCACCGGGTCGTAGACGCACTCGCCGGTGTCCTCGACGTAGAACACCTCGTGGCCGAGCGCGCGCAACCCGAGCAGGTACATCAACGAACACCACGTGACGCCGCCGAACGGATATCGCGCCATGATACCCGCGAACAGGACGCGCATCGCTAGCGTTTCGCCGCTTCGATGAGCTCGTCCACCGTCTCGGGTTCGTCGAGCGATCGGCCGACCGAGAGCCGCGCGCACATCCGTCGATACAGCGTGCTGCTCCGGAGCAGTTCCTCGTGGCGCCCCTGCGCGGCGATCCGGCCGCCGTCGAGCACGAGAATCCGGTCGGCGTCGCGCACCGTCGACAGGCGATGGGCGATGACGATGGTCGTCCGCCCCGCGCGCAGACGGCGGAGCGCCGTGAAGACGATCTCCTCCGAGATGGCGTCGAGCGACGAGGTCGGTTCGTCGAGGATGAGGATCGGCGCGTTCTTGAGAATCGCGCGCGCGACGCTCAGCCGCTGGCGCTCGCCACCCGACAGGCCGCCGCCGGCTTCCGCGATCTCCGTCTGATAGCCCCTCGGGAGCCGCGACACGAACTCGTGGGCATGCGCCGCGCGTGCCGCCTGCTCGACCTCAGCGTCGGTGGCATCGAGGCGGCCGTAGCGCACGTTGTCGGAGATGGTCCCGGAGAAGAGCACCGGATCCTGCAGCACGATGGCGATCTTCTCGCGCAGCTCGCGTAGAGGGAAGCGGCGCAGGTCGATCCCGTCGACGAGCACGCGTCCGGCGGTCGGATCGTAGAACCGCGGAAGGAGGCTGACGAGTGTGGTCTTGCCCGCGCCGGTGAGCCCCACGAGCGCCACCATCTCGCCGGGCCTCGCCACGAAGGTGATGTCCTGGAGCACGGCGGTGCCGTCGGGATAGCTGAAGGCCACATCCTCGAACCGGACGTCGCCGCGGATGGCGCCGGCGCCGACCGGTTCCGGCGGGTCGAGCGTTTCGGGCGTCATGGCGAACATGGCCCGGACGCGGCGCGCGCCCGCCACGGCCCCCTGGAGCTGGCCCGTCGTGTGGGCGATCGCGGCGAGCGGACCGTACACCGCGCCCAGATAGCTGATGACGACCATCAGCCGGCCGACCGTCAGCTCGCCGCGGATCACGTGCAGGCCGCCGACGATCAGGACGAGCGCCGTGCCGAGGATCGTGATCACGGTGACGATGACCGAGAAGAGCGACTGCTGCCACGTCAGCGCGATCCGGCTCTGCATCGTCGAGGTGCCCGCTGTCGCGTACCGCGCGCTCTCGTACGGCTCGCGCGCGAAGCTCTTCACCAGTCGGACCGCCGAGAAGATCTCGTACAGGTGGCTGATGAGCCGCGATTCCTGTTCCTTGACGTCTTCCTCGCGGGTGACGAGCGTGGTGGCATAGTACCGGAGGCACACGTACAGGAACGGCACCACGCAGAGCGACAGCAGCGCCACGGTCACGTCGTAGTACAGCAGCACGCCGAACATCACGACCAGCGTCGTCACGGAGGTGGCGAGCGGAAAGAGGCCGCCGATGATCAGGTTCTCGATCGCGTACGAGTCGACGTCCACGCGGTACACTGCGTCGCCCGTGGTCGTGGTGACGTGGTGGTGCAGGCCGAGCGCCTGGATCTGCTCGAACAGACGCCGCCGGAGGTCGTACACCATCCGCTGACCGGTCTCGACCTGCACCTGCGTCGCGTACGCCGAGACCACCTCCTTGGCGACCTGCAGCACGATCAGGACGACGACGAGCAGGATGAGCAGCACGAACGGATCCCCGCCGTCCAGCACCCGCACCCACGTCGCGTACGACGCGGGGATGGGATGCCGCTCGAGGACGTAGTCGATGATCACCGCCAGCGGCCACGGCTGCAGCGCGCCGAGGACGACCTGCGACAGGAGCAGGATCGAGAGCAGCCAGACGCGGCGGCGGTGCGGCCGCAGAAACGGCAGCATCCAGCGGAGCAGCGACGGTTCAGCGGCCGCGACGGTCGGCGCGGCGCTCATGCGCCGCCTCGAGCCCGCGCGGGGGGCGCCCCGAACCGGCGCGGCACGAGCTGCGGCCGCAGCGTGGCCTTGGGGATGTCCACGAAGATGATCCGGTTGTTGTTGGCGTCGGCGATGTACAGCCGGCTGCGGCCCGAATCGAACGCGACGCGCGAGGGGGCGCCGAGCACCAGGCGTCCTTCGTCGCTCAGATTCCTGATGATGCCGTCGCTGTCGACGACGCGGACGAGCGCGTTGTAGTAGTCGGCGATGAAGATCATCGCGACGTTGCCGCGCGCGTCCTCGCCGAGCGCGATGCCCGAGGGGCCCGCCAGCCCGGCCTGCGTCGCGGGGCCGTCGTCGCCCGTCGCGGTGAACGAGCCGTTCCCGGCCACCGTGGCGATGATGCCGGTCTTGCCGTCCACCCGACGTATGCGGTTGTGGTGCATGTCGGCGATGTAGATGTCGCCGTTTCGGGCGACCGCGACGTCGCTCGGCATGAACAGGTGCGCCCTGGTCGCGGGCCCGCCGTCGCCGGTGGCGTCCCCGCCGGTCTCGCCGTCGCCGGCGACCGTGCGAATGAAGCCGGTGGCGTGGTCGATCACGCGGATGCGGTTGTTCAGCGTGTCCGCGATGTAGATGTCGCCGTTGGGCGTCGCGAAGACGGCGTTGGGCGTGTTGAGCGCCGCCTGGATCGCGGGCTTCTCGTCGCCGTCGTACCCGTTCTCGCCGGATCCGGCGACCGTCGTGATGATCCGCGTCGGCCGGTCCACCCGCCGGATGCGGTCGTTGTGCGAGTCGGCCACGATGAGGTCGCCGTCGGGCGCGATCGTCACGCCGTCCGGCGTGTCGAGCTTCGCCTTGGTCGCCGCTCCGCCGTCGCCGGCAAATCCGGTGGTGCCGTCGCCGATCCAGCGCGTGACCACCAGCCGGCGGTCGAACAGGTCGATGACGTCGTCGTTCGAATCGGCGAAGAAGATGTCGCCGTTGGGGGCAATCGCGATGCCGCCCGGCGTGTCCAGCCAGGCCGCGATCGTCGGCGCCCTGCCCGAACCGGTATTGGGTCCGATGACCAGCGCCACGCGCGCCGCCTCGCGCAGCATGAACGTGCTCGCCCCGACGCCCACGATCATGAACAGGAAGATGAACGCGCTGCGCAGCCCGTACCGGCGCACCAGCGACGGCGCGATCAGCGGGACGCGCGCCGGCCCTGATTGCATCGACACCATCTGCTGCGACCCGGCGACCCGATCGACGGCGCGCCGCGCGATCGCGGTGGTCTGCGCCGTCCTCCAGATGCCGAACATCACGGCCGCCAGCGTCAACCCCGCCGCGGCGGCGCCGGCGCTCGGCGAACGGAGCGCCACGCCCGATACGGCCGCCCCCAGCAGCGCCAGCGCCATCCCGATGGCCACGACGATGCCGAAAGTGGTCGGGCGCAGGTGGGTGCTCACGCGCAGCAGCGTCCGGCCGGCGGTGTGCTCCTCGACGAGCGCACGCAGATCGAGCCAGGCCCAGCGGCCGATCAGGACGCTGATGTCCCGATCGTTCGACCACCCTTCGTCGACCTCGACCGTGCGGACGGCGCGCGATTGCCGCAGCCAGTCGGTGAGTTGCGACAGCACGCGTGCGGTCGACGTCCACGTCTCGGACCAGTAGCGATCCTCGGTCACGGTCCCCGAGAGCAGCAGCAGCGCCCGCCGCGCCTCGGCCAGCGAGGGCCGCGGGCCGCGGCTGGTCTGCCGCTCGAGGGGGAACGCGATCTCGGGCGGCGACAGCATCCCCCGGATCTGCCCCCGCAGCCGCGCGAACGGCTGAAGGAAGTGCAGGTAGGCCACCAGCACGCGGTACCACAGATGGGAACCCGGCAACGACGCCACGTCGGACCTGAGCGCGTACGCCACGTTCTTGCCGAGCGTGAAGGCGATCCCGCTGAGGCCGGGCGCCAGCAGCAGGGCGGCGGCCCACCAGTGCTGCGTCACCCCGGCGACGACGCCGACGATCGTGGCGGCAAACGACAGCACCTGCCACTTGATGGAATGGGGCAGGAACGCGAAGGGATGCACGTCGGTGCGATACACCGACGGAAACGCCGCCGTGCCCCAGACGCCGGAGTTGATGCGCGTGCTCCAGAGCGAGCGCACAAACGGCAGCGGACTGTAGATGCGCCCGCGCCAGAGCATGCGGCCGTCCAGGAACTTCTCCGGATGGTGCGCCATCAGCCACGTTTCGCCTTCGCCGTAGCCGACCTGCTGACGCCAGTACGCCCTGATCGACGCCCGATGGTGGTGCCACACCAGTGCCGACGCGGCAAAGCCGATCTTCCAGCCGCGCGCCTGCAGACGCCAGCACACGTCCACGTCGTCGCCTGCGCGAAGGTAGATCGCGTTGAACCCGCCGACCGCGACGAGCGCATCACGGCGGAACGCCATGTTGCAGCCCGGCACGTGCTCGGCGACGCGATCGTCGAGCAGCACGTGCGTCGGCCCCCCCGGCGCCCGCGCGATCGATTGCGCGACGGGCGGATCGTCCGGCGGCACGACGTTCGGGCCTCCGGATCCCACAACGTCTGACGTGAGGAACGGCTGGACCAGATAGGTCAGCCAGTCCCGGTCCGTCCGCACGTCGGCGTCGGTGTACGCGACGATCTCCCCGGTCGCGGCCGCAAGGCCCACGTTGCGCGCCGCGCTGAGACCGCCGTTCGCCGTGTCGATCACGCGAACGCGGGGATGGCTGTGGGCGATTTCGCTCGTGCGATCGCGCGATCCGTCGTTGACGAGGATGATCTCGTAATCAGGATAGGTGAGCCGTTCGAGCGAGGTCAGGCAGTCCTCGAGCGTGTCGGCCGCGTTGTAGGCGCAGACCACCACCGACACGCGCGGCCAGGTCGCGCGGACCTCGGCCGGGAAGGGCGACCGGCTGAATGCGGCGGACACGGCGTGCGCCGCCGGCTTGAGACGGCGCCGCCGGTCGACCAGACCGAACTTCCAGTCGTCCACGTCGCTTCCGCCACGCCACCATTCGTCGGTCCAGGCGAACGCGATGGCGCCGCACGCCCCTTCCTCGAAGGCCGCCCGCACGTGCATCGCCGTGATCTCGGCCTGTCCGTCCTCGCCCTCGCGCAACGAGTCGGCGCCCGCTTCGGCCAGCAGCAGCGGCTTGTACCCGGCGATGTGCTGCAGTCGCGCCAGATACGCGCGCAGGTTGGCCTCGCGGTGCAGGTAGACGTTGAACGCGTAGAGATCGAAAAACGAAAGGTCGAGGAACTCGGTCGGCGGGAAGTTGACGTAGGTGAAGAGCGTGTCGGGCGCCGCGCTCTTGGCGTCCTGGTAGAGGCCGCGGAGGAACCGTTCGATTCGCAGGCGGCCATGCCACCGAACGACCGCCGGCGGAATCTCGTTGCCGAGCGCCACGAGCGCCAGCGCCGGGTGCCCGCTGAGCTCGCGCACCTGCGCCACGGTTTCCCGGCGGATCGCCTGCTTCAGCCGCCGGTCGTCGAGGAATGCGACATGCTGGGACCATGGCAGCCCGACCATGACTCGAAGGCCGTTTCGAGCTGCCTCGTGAAGCAGATCGCGACGGGGCGGCGTGTAGGTGCGCACCGTGTTGATGCCGAGCTCGGCCATCAACGCGAAGTCGGCAGCTACCTGCTCGATCGGCGGGAACTGATAGCCGTCCTCATCGGGCGCGAATGTGCCATAGGTGACGCCTTTGATGAAGAAGCGATCGTCGCCGGCTCGCAGAAACTTCCCGTCGGCGGCGAGGCGTGCCGCCGGGAGAGACACGCGCTCCTCGCGGAGCGCCACGCGGGGCTCGAGAGCAGTGCTCACAGAACGAGATCGAACTTCAGGGTCATCGAGCGCGCCAAGCGCGCTAACCTATCATACTATCAGTAGTTTGCGCTCATCGCCGGTGTTCTGGCGGGCGGCCTCGCTCCGGCGGCTGGTGCGACTGCCACGGCCCGAACCGACGAGCTGGTCGCGCGCGCGGCCGACTACCTCGACACCTTCATCGAGCGGTTTTCGACCACGTCGCGCAGGAGCGGTTCGTCCGGGACAGCCGGGCGGCCGCCCCCACGCCCGGCTCGAAGGGCGGAGCGGCCGGTGTCCCCTTGGTGGCGGTCCATCGCGAACTGGTCAGCGATTTCTTGCCGGTGCAATTGTCCGGCCGCTCGGGCTGGCCAACCTTTCGTGATGTCTTCGAGGTCGACGAGCATCCTGTTTCTGGCCCCCTCCGGCGGGTCGCTCGAGCGCGCAGACGCCATCGAGCGTGAGAGCGTCAGGTACCGAGCAGGCGCGTCCGACGTGCTGCGCCGGGTGCCCGACGCGGACCTGCCCGCGCGCGGGCGCGTGTGGATCGACGAGACGGGCGGCCGCGTGCTCCAGACCGAGCTGGTGCTGAGCGACTCGGACATTGTCGTGACGTCTTTTCGCGTTGACGATCGGTTTCAGATCGCGGTGCCCGTCGAGTTGCGCGAGAGCTACTGGTTCGCGGGCCAGGATGTGACCGGCGTCGCCCGGTACGATGGCTTCCGGCGGTTCACGGGTGCAGACCGAAGAGCGCTTACGGCAGTAGCGCCGGTGTCCGAACCGGTGTCCTCCGGCGACGCCGACTCCGCCGGCACGACGCGCGGTCACGGCGACCCGGCCGGCAGGCGGAGGGTGCCCGTGTAGATCGCCATGCCCACGACCGCGTCGACGCCCGCCGCGTGGAGGTCGTCGATCTCTTCCTGCGTCGTGATCCCTCCGGCGGCGGTGACGCGCCTGGTGGTGGCGTGCCGGACGGCGAGGATCGCGTCCATGTTCGTCCCCCTCATCAGGCCTTCCGTGTCGACGTGCGTGTACAGAAACTCGCCGCAGAACGGCTCGAGGGCGCGCGCCGCCTCGACGGCGGTCAGCGGGAGGGGTGTCGTCCAGCCGTGAATCACGACCTGTCCGTCCCGACTGTCGACCGCCGCGATGACGCGGTCGGCGCCGATCGCGGCAGCCAGGTCTTCGGCGAAGGCGAGGTCGGGCCTGCCGTCCCTGAACAGCGCCGAACCGGCGATGATCGCGTTCGCGCCGGCCGCCAGCAGATCGCGCGCGCGGCCGACGCTGCGGACGCCGCCGCCGACACGGCACGACAAGCGGCCGGCAATCGCGCGGACAATCGGCAGGTTGTCGCCCGATCCCATGGCCGCATCGAGATCGATGACCTGCACCTTCTGGAACGAGGCGAACCGACGGACCCACCGATCCACGTCCTCGTCGCGGATGGCGAGCCGCTCGCCCTGAACGAGTTGAACCACCTCGCCGTTCTTGAGATCGATGGAGGGAATCAGCATCCTGGCACGACGGCTTCGCGTCCACGTCGCGTCGTGGACGACAGACGGACGGGAATACCGCGCCCGTGGAGGTGGAGCTTCAGCGATTGCACGCTCGTCTCCGCGTAATGGAAGATCGACGCCGCCAGCGCGGCGTCCGCCCGCCCGATGGTGAACACGTCGACGAAGTGATCCAGCGTGCCGGCGCCGCCCGATGCGATGACGGGAATCGACACGGCTGCCGACACCTCCGCGTTCATGACGCAGTCGAACCCGATCTTCGTCCCGTCACGGTCGATCGACGTCAGCAGGATTTCGCCGGCGCCACGGTCCTCGGCCTCGCGCGCCCATTCCACCGCGTCGCGGCCGGCGGCCGCCGATCCGCTGCGGGAGTACACCGCAAGCCGATCGGCTTCGCGCTTCGCGTCGATCGCGACGATCACGGCCTGACTGCCGTAGCGTCCGGCCAGCGTGGTGATGAGCGACGGGTGTGCGAGCGCCGCCGTGTTGAGGCTGACCTTGTCGGCGCCCGCCTCGACGACCGCCGCCGCATCGTCCTCGGTGCGGATGCCGCCGCCGACCGCCAGCGGGATGAAGAGCTCGCGGGCCACGCGGCGGATCGTGTCGGCGAGGGCGCGGCGCTTCTCGAGGGTCGCGGTGATGTCGAGGATGACGAGCTCGTCGACGCCCTCGACGTTGTAGCGTCGCGCGAGCTCGGCCGGGTCGCCGGCCGAGCGCAGGCCTTCGAAGTTGATGCCCTTGACGACCTGACCGTCGCGAACGTCGAGACACGCGATGATGCGCTTGGAGAGCATAAGCGTCGGAACGCGGCGCTCGCGGACTATCGGTCCGCCAGCGCCAGGAAGTTCTTCAGGATCCTCAGACCGACGTCTCCGGACTTTTCCGGATGGAACTGCACGCCGGCGACCCGCCCCCGCTGCACGATCGCGGCGAAGGGCTGTCCGTGTTCGGTCGTCGCCACTGTATCGAGTGTCAGCGGCCCCGCGTAGCTGTGCGTGAAGTACACCTGCGATCCCGTCGCGACGCCGTCGACGATCGAATCCGGCCGGCAGATGTCGAGCGCGTTCCATCCGACGTGCGGGATCTTGATCGACGTGCCGTTGACGCTGGCCGGCAGCCTGTGGCAGCGGCCCTGCAGCACGCCCAGGCCGTCGCAGTCGGGCGATTCCTCGCTGCCTTCGAACAGCCACTGCATGCCGAGGCAGATGCCGAGCAGCGGCCGTCCGCCCTCGACATGCCGGCGGATGACCGCCATCCACTCACCGGCCAGCGTCTGGGTGGCGTCGAAGTGGCCGACGCCGGGCACGACGATGGCGGCGGCGGCGCGCAGGTCGGCCGGCGCGGCCGGCACGAAGAGCTCCGTATCGAGCGCCGCGAACGCCTTCTTGACCGACGTCAGATTGCCGGCCCGGTAGTCGATCAGGGCGACGTCGGTCACAACAGCCCCTTGGTCGACGGCAGCATCCGCGCGAGCCGGCGATCCCTGGCGCAGGCGACGCGCAGGGCGCGGGCGAACGCCTTGAAGACGGCCTCGACGTGGTGGTGGGTCGAGCGGCCGTAGAGCACCTTCACATGGACGTTGGCCCGCGCCCCGAGGCCGAACCCCTCGAAGAAATCGTGCACGAGCTCGGTCTGCAGGTCGCCGACGCGCGCCACCTTCGTCTTCAGGTCGACGACCGTGTGCGGTCGCCCGCCGAGGTCGACCGCGACCACCGCAAGGGTTTCGTCCATCGGCATCACGAAGTACCCCGCGCGATTGATCCCCCGCCGGTTGCCGAGCGCCTTCGAGACCGCCTCGCCGAGCGCGATGCCGAGATCCTCCACGGTGTGGTGCTGGTCGACGTCCAGATCGCCGGCCGCCTCGACCCTCAGATTGAAGCCGCCGTGCCGCGCGAAGAGCTCGAGCATGTGATCGAGGAACCGGATGCCCGTCCGCACCTGGTACTTCCCCTGACCATCGAGCGCGAGCGACAGCGAGATCCGCGTTTCGCTGGTGCGACGGTCGATTACCGCGCGGCGCACAGCACCTCTTCCATCACGGAGATGCACCGGCGTGTGTGTTCGACAATGCCGGTGCCGATGCGAAGGCATCCGGCGCAGCCCGGTTCCCGCGAGCGATCGCGCAGGTAGACGCCTCGCTGCTGAGCGCCCGCGACCAGCCTGTCCACGAGACCTCCGGCGCGGACGAGCACGAAGTTGGCGGCGCTCGTCCAGTATGCCAGTCCGAGCCGATCGCACGCCGCATAGAGCAGCATCTTCGACTCGGCGACCTGTCGAAGGTAGTCGTGCACGTACGCCAGGTCCTGGAGCGCGGCGCGAACGGCCACCACGGCCGCGATGTTCACGCTGTACACCGGTACCGCCAGCCGAATCGGATCGAGCCGGTCGGCCGCGCCCACGAGGCAGCCGATGCGCAGCCCCGCCAGCCCGAACGCCTTCGAAAACGTGCGGCCGACGATGACGTTGGCGAACGAGGCCAGTTCGGGGATGAAGCTGGTGCCCGAGAATTCCGCATAGGCCTCGTCCACGAACACGATGGCCTCGGGAGGAACCTCCCGCGCCAGCGTGCGGATGGCCTCGAGCGGCGCCGGCACCCCGGTCGGGTTGTTCGGGTTGGTGACGAAGACGACGCGCGTCCGCGGCGTGATCGCTGCGAGCACCTCCTCGAGCGGAAAGGTGAAATCCGCCTTCGGCATCACGCGCACGGGTCGTCCGCCGACCACCGCGGTGTCGAAGGCGAAGATCTCGAAGGCGGGCTCCGGGATGACGGCTTCCGGGACGAACCCTCCCTCCGACGATCGCAGGTACGCGATCGCGATGCCGGTGATGCCCTCGTCCAGACCGTTGACGAGGGCGACCGCCTCGGGCGGCGCTCCGAAGTAACGCGCGCAATCCTGGATGGCCGCCTCGTAGGGCGGATAGAAGCCGACCTGCTCCCTCTCGAGCGCCCGCAGGGCGTCGAGCACGCGCGGGGAGCAGCCCCGGGTGTTCTCGTTCTGGTGCAGGCGCAGGCCGTCGTACAGCTCGGCCGGCTTCTCGTAGCGCATCATGACAGGCGCACCTCGATCGATTCGGCGTGCGCCACGAGTCCCTCGGCGCGCGCGAGCGGCACGATCACCGGCGCCAGCGAGGCGAGGCCGGCCCGCGTGACGCGCTGCACAGACATCACGCGCACGAAATCGGCCGCGCTCAACCCGCCTCTGAAGCGTGACGCCCCGGAGGTGGGAAGCACGTGATTGGACCCGGTCGCGTAGTCGCCGGCTGCCTGCGCGGCGAACGGCCCCACGAACACCGCGCCGGCAATCAGCGTGCGTGTCGCGATGGCCTCCCGATCCACGACCAGATGCTCGGGGGCGATGCGGTTGGCCAGCGCGACGGCGGCGTCCAGCGTCGGCGCGACGATTGCGGCGCCGTTGGCGGCGAGCGAGGCCTGCGCGATCGGGCGGCCGGTGGCGGCGTGCGCCAGTGCCGTGCGCACGCGTTCGGCGAGCGGCCGCTTCCACGTGATGAAGATGGCGCGCGCCTCCGGATCGTGCTCCGCCTGCGCCATCAGGTCGGCCGCGATCCATTCCGGGCGGCCCTCGCCCGCGACGATGACGATTTCGGTCGGGCCGGCATAGAAGTCGATCGCGCAATCGGCGGCGACGTACGCCTTGGCGGCGGCGACGTAGCGGTTGCCCGGCCCGACGATCTTGTCGACGCGCGGAACGGTCGCGGTGCCGTACGCGAGGGCGGCGACCGCGTGCGCGCCGCCAACGCGGAACAGGCGGCTCACGCCGGCTTCGAGGGCCGCCGCCATGACCGCCGGCTCGGGCCGCGGGCAGGCCACGAGAATCTGCGTCACGCCGGCGACGCGAGCCGGGATGGCCGTCATGAGCAGCGAGGAGGGCAGCGGGAAGCGGCCGCCCGGGACGTAGCATCCCACGCGCACGAGCGGCACGACCCGCTGCTCGACCGTCACGCCACGCGAGACGGCGACCCGCGTCGTCCTGGGCAGCTGGCGCCGCGCCACGCGGGCAATCTGGCGGGCGGCGCGACCGAGGGCGCGGCGCACGTCGGCGGGCACGCGCGAGGCGAGCGCACTCATCTCGTCGCGGCCGACCTCGAGGAGGCCGGTGACCCCGTCGAACCGGCGGGCGAAGCGGGTCAGCGCCCGGTCGCCCTCGTCGCGCACCTGGTCGACGATTCGACGGACCCGCCGCTCGACGGTCCGATCGCGGCGCGGTCCCCTCGCGACGAGCCGATCGATCGCTGCAGTGTCGCTCGCATCGATGAGTTTGAGCATGACGGCCGAATCCCCAGCGCCTGATCCCTCTAGATGACAATCTTGTTGAGCGGATACTCGACAATCCCCTGCGCGCCGGCGCCCTTCAACCGCGGAATCAGGTCGCGCACGGTCCGCTCCTCGATGATCGTGTTCACCGCCACCCACGCCTCGTCGCTCAACGCCGAAATGGTCGGGCGCTGGAGCGCGGGCAGGAGGTCCAGAATCGCCGGCAGGTCGGGACGTCGAACGTTCAGCATCAGGCCGACGCGGCCCTGCGCGGCGATGGCCGCCTTGAGCAGGAGCGCGAGGTTCTCGAGCTTCGTCCGCTTCCATGAATCGGCCATCACGGTGCGACTGGCGACGAGCTGCGTGTTCGATTCCATGACAGTGTCGAGGATGCGCAGCCGGTTGGCGCGCAGCGTCGATCCGGTTTCCGTGGCCTCGACGATGGCGTCGCACAGGACCGGCGGCTTCACCTCGGTGGCGCCCCACGAGAATTCGACGTGGACCGGCACCCGGTGCCGCTCGAAATACGCGCGTGTGACCCGGACCAGTTCGGTCGCCACGGTGCGGCCGTCCAGATCCTGCGCCGATGCGATGGGCGAATCCTCCGGCGCCGCCAGCACCCACCGCACCTTCCCGAAGCTCTGTTTCGCGTAGATGAGATCGGCGATCGGCGTCAGCACGCCGGTCGTCCCGTCGCCGAGTTCGTGCTCGGCGATCCAGTCCTGGCCGGTGAGCCCCGCGTCGAGGACGCCGTCGGCCACGTAGCGGGCCATCTCCTGGGCGCGGATGAGCATGCACTCGAGCTCCGGGTCGTCGACCGTGGGGAAATACGATCGCGCATTGACGTACAGGTTGAATCCGGCGCGCGCGAACAGCTGGACGGTGGCGTCCTGCAGCGATCCCTTCGGAATCCCCAGCTTCAGTTTCATCGTTGACCGTCTCCAGCCGTCACGGCGTCGAGCGTCCGGAAGAAGCATGTCCGCTCGCCGGTGTGGCACACGTTGCCCTGGCCGAGCCGCATCACCTTCACCAGCACCGTGTCATCGTCGCAATCGACGAGGATCTCGGTGACCTGGAGGCGATTGCCCGAGGTCTCGCCCTTGGTCCACAGCTGGCCGCGCGAGCGGCTGAAGAAGGTCGCAAATCCGGTCCGCCGCGTTTCGGCGAGCGCCCGCTCGTTCATGAATCCCACCATCAGGACCTCGGCGCTTTCCGCGTCCTGGATGACGGCCGGGATCAACCCATCGAGTTTCGAGTAGTCCATAAAACAAAAAACCCCGCCGGTCGGGCGGGGATCCGTGTCGTCGGGTTCGTTCGTCCACCCTAGATCACACGTCACCCCGCCGGCCGAAGCCGTGATGATGCAGAGACGCGTGGTGATGACGATCCATGGCTGGCTGAGTGCCGGCGCTGCCGGCCCGTGCAACAGCGTATCCGCATCGGTTCGCGGCTGTCAATGCGGCCGCGGCCGTCCACGGCCGCGCCGGGGCCGGAGCGGCGTTCGGCGTATAGTGGGCAGATCTTTCTGGCCGAGGCGAAACCACAGGAGGGCACCATGCGAATGATGTTGAAGGTCTCCATCCCCGTCGAGGGCGGCAACGCCGCGATTCAGAATGGATCGCTGCAGAAGATCATGCTCGAGTCGCTCGAGCGTTTGAAGCCCGAAGCGGCCTACTTCACGGCGGACAACGGACAGCGTACCGCGTTCTTCGTCATCGACATGGTCGACGTGTCGGACATGCCCCGGATCGCGGAGCCGTTCTTCATCGGCCTCAACGCCAGTATCACCACGATGCCGGTGATGAACGCCGAGGATCTGAAGAAGGGCCTCGCCAAGATCGCTCAGTCGGTCTAGCCGGCGGCAGCGAGCCCCGGCGCGGCCGGGGCTTCTTCTTGACACGATTGTATTAATGAACTAGTACAATAGTTCAAGTGGCTGTCGTCTCCCTTGATCCGCACGACCCGACGCCAATCTACGCGCAGCTCGAGCGCGGCTTTCGGGCCGGCATCGCCGCCGGCCGGCTGCGCCCGGGCGACCAGCTGCCGACCGTCCGGCAGCTCGCGGTCGACCTGCGCGTGAACGCCAACACCGTGGGCCGCGTGTACGGCGAGCTCGAACGGGCCGGCGTCCTCGAGACCCGGCGCGGCGTCGGCACGTTCATCCGCGCGGCGGTCCGATCGGACGCGCGGTCCTCGACCGACAAGGCGCGGCGGCTGCGCGGGTTCGTCACCAAGGTGCTGGCCGACGCCGAGGCCGCGGGGTTCACGCGCGACGAGCTCGTGGCGGAGCTGGAAACGCACCGGTCACCAAGGAGCGCCCGATGATTTCGATCGTCACGCCGAAGGATCTCTCCGTCCCCCGCGTCAACGTCGTCTCGGCGGCGCTGCTCGTCGCCGCGCTGGCCATGGGCGTGCTGCTGGCCGTCGCGATGCGCAGCGTCGTTCCGGCGCTGGTGTTCGCGGCGATCGGCCTGATTGCCATGCAGGCGCCCCGCGTCGCGCAGCAGTGGGAGCGCGTCGTGGTGCTGCGCCTCGGCCGGTTCCACCTCATGCAGGGCCCCGGGCTGTTCTGGGTGGTGCCGTTGGTCGACCGCGTGTCGGCGTGGATCGACCAGCGGACCATCACGACGAGCTTCGCGGCGGAACAGACGCTGACCTCCGACACGGTGCCGGTCAACGTGGACGCCGTGCTCTTCTGGATGGTGCACGACGCGCAGAAGGCCGCGCTCGAGGTGCAGGACTACGAACAGGCCGTGAGCTGGGCGGCGCAGACGGCGCTGCGGGACATCATCGGCCGGACCGCGCTGACCGATCTGCTGCGCGGGCGCGAGCGGATCGAGAGCGAGCTGCAGCAGCTCATCGACGCGCGGTCGAATCCCTGGGGAATCACGGTGCAGTCGGTCGAGATGCGCGACGTCGTCATTCCGAGCGCGCTGCAGGACGCGATGTCGCGCGAAGCGCAGGCGGCGCGCGAGAAGCAGGCGCGGATCATTCTCGGCCAGGCCGAAGTCGAAATCGCGCACTCCTTCGAGGAGGCGGCGCGGTCGTACCGCGAGAACCCGACGGCGCTCCACCTGCGCGCGATGAACATGCTGTACGAGGGCCTCAAGGAGAAGGGCGCGTTGATGCTGATTCCGAGCAGCGCCGTCGAATCGATGGGCATGGGCGGCCTGATGGGCGCCGCGGCGCTCAGGCAGGAGCGACTGACCAGGGGGAGCGACGGGATCGAGTAGCCAGGAGGTGCGGCATGCCGGAGCCACGAAGCGTCGATCGTCAGGAGCAGCTCGTGTGGCTGCTCCTCGTCGTCCTCGGGGCGTTTCTCGCGATCGTCGGGTGGTACCGCTGGATCACCTGAGCGTACGCCCCGCGACCCGGCGGGCAGGCTGACGCGCTCCGCCAATCCGCATACAATCCCGGACAGGGGGGATGCGGCCCGGGATGAAGCTGCTCTACGGCTATCTGCGGAAGTACTGGCGGCTCGTGGTGCTGGCGCTCACGCTGGCGACGATCAACCAGGTGTTCTCGCTGCTCGACCCGCTGATCTTCCGCTACGTGATCGACCGCTACGCCACCCGGTTCCAGGAGTACACGACGGGCCAGTTCTTCCGCGGCGTGACGACGCTGCTCGGCGCGGCGGTCGGCGTCGCGTTCGTCTCGCGCGTCGCCAAGAACTTCCAGGACTACTACATCAACGTCGTCACCCAGCGCGTCGGCGCCGAGATGTACTCCGACGGCATCCGGCACTCGCTCGAGCTGCCCTATGCCGTCTTCGAGGATCAGCGCAGCGGCGAGACCCTCGGCAAGCTCCAGAAGGTGAGGGCCGACGTCGAGAAGCTGCTGTCGAACGCCGTCAACGTGCTGTTCACCTCGCTCATCGGCATCGTCTTCGTGATGGTGTACGCGCTCACGGTGTACTGGCTGATCGCGCCGGTGTACTTCCTGACGATTCCGGTGCTCGGCGTCATCAGCTCGGTGCTGAGCCGCCGCATCAAGCGGATTCAGAAGGTCATCGTCACCGAGACCGCGGCGCTCGCCGGCTCCACCACCGAGTCGCTCCGCAACATCGAGCTGGTGAAGAGCCTCGGCCTCGGCGCCCAGGAAATCGAGCACCTCAATCAGACGACGAACAGGATCCTGAACCTGGAGCTGAAGAAGGTGAAGTACCTGAGGAGCCTGAGCTTCATCCAGGGCACCTCGGTCAATTTCCTCCGCACGAGCATCCTGTTCCTGATGCTCTACCTGATCTACACGCGCGACATCACGGTCGGCCAGTTCTTCTCGCTCTGGATCTACTCCTTCTTCATCTTCGGTCCGCTGCAGGAGCTCGGCAACATCATCAACATCTACCGCGAGACCGAGGCGTCGCTCAACATGTATCAGGGCATCCTGGCCATTCCCGAGGAGCCGAAGCCGGGCAACCCGCTGCCGCTCGGCGATCTCCGCGCCCTCGCGTTCGAGGGGGTGACGTTCCAGCATCAGTCGGCCGCGTCGCCGGCCGTCACCGACATCTCCTTCGCCGTCGCTCGCGGCGAAACGGTCGCGTTCGTCGGCCCCTCGGGCGCGGGCAAGACGACGCTGGTCAAGCTGCTCGTCGGACTGTATCCGCCCGCCGACGGCCGCATTCTCTACAACGGTCTCGCCGGGTCCGACATCGATCTCGAGTCGTTCCGCGAGCGCATCGGCTTGGTCACCCAGGACACACAGCTCTTCTCGGGAACGATCCGCGAGAACCTGCAGTTCGTCAGCCCGGCGGCCACCGACGCCGAGTGCCTCGATGCCCTCCGCCAGGCCGCGTGCGACAGCCTCCTGGCGCGGGCGGACCGCGGCCTCGATACGGTGATCGGCGAGGGAGGCGTCAAGGTGTCGGGTGGCGAGAAGCAACGCCTGTCGATCGCCCGCGCGCTGCTGCGGCGTCCGCAGTTGCTGGTCTTCGACGAAGCCACCTCCTCGCTGGACTCGATCACCGAGGAAGGCGTGGTGGACACGATCCGCCAGGTCGCGTCGACCGGCGATGCCATCACGATCCTGATCGCGCACCGCCTCTCGACGATTCTGCACGCCGACCGCATCTACGTGCTCGAGCAGGGGCGCATCGTGGAGACCGGGAGTCACGACGAGCTCGTGGCCGAGCGCGGCTTGTATTACGCCATGTGGCGTCAGCAGATCGGCGAGCGCCGGGCCGCGTCGGTGCCGGCGGCCGCGCCGCCGCGGACGCCGGCGATCGCCGCCGCGGGATAGGCCGGCGCCCGGTCGCTAGAACCTCGAGGCCGACACGGACGTAGCCGCCGAGCAGCGCCGACTGCACGGCCGTCGCCATCTGGTGGCGTCCGGCGCCGACGACCGACCACAATGATGAACGAGCCGCGCGCTCAGTAGCGATAGTGCTCGGGCTTGTACGGTCCCTCGACAGGCACGCCCAGGTAATCGGCCTGCTCCTTGGTGAGACGCGTGAGCCTGACGCCGAGGTGAGCGAGGTGCAGCCGTGCGACCTTCTCGTCCAGGTGCTTCGGCAGGATGTACACCTTCTTTTCGTACTTGCTGCGATTGGCGTAGAGCTCGAGCTGCGCGATCGTCTGGTTGCTGAACGACGCGGACATCACGAAGCTGGGATGGCCGGTCGCGCAGCCGAGGTTGAGCAGCCGTCCTTCAGCCAGCACCATGACGCTGTGGCCGTCGGGGAAGCGCCATTCGTCGTACTGCGGCTTGATGTTGATGTTCTGGATGCCGGGAGTCTTCTTCAGCCCGGCCATGTCGATCTCGTTGTCGAAATGGCCGATGTTGCCGACGATGGCCTTGTCCTTCATCTTCGCCATGTGCTCGGCGGTGACGATGTCGAAGTTGCCGGTGGTCGTGATGAAGATGTCTGCCGTTTCGACGACGTCCTCGAGCGTCTTGACCTCGTAGCCTTCCATCGCCGCCTGCAGCGCGCAAATCGGATCGATCTCGGTGACGATCACGCGGCAGCCCTGGCCGCGCAGCGCCTGCGCGCACCCCTTGCCGACTTCGCCGTAGCCGGCGACCACCGCGACCTTGCCGCCGAGCATGACGTCGGTGGCGCGGCAGAGGCCGTCGGTGAGGGAGTGGCGGCAGCCGTAGATGTTGTCGAACTTGCTCTTGGTGACCGAGTCGTTCACGTTGATCGCCGGGAACATCAGCGTCCCGGCTTCCTGCATCTGATACAGCCGGTGGACGCCGGTCGTCGTCTCCTCGCTGACGCCAATCATGTCCTTGGAGAGCTTCGTCCAGCGGTTCTTGTCCCTGGCGAGCGTGGTGCGCACCAGATCGAGAATGACGCCCCACTCCTCGGGATCGCTCTCGGGCTTGAACGCCGGCACGGCGCCCGCCTTCTCGAACTCCACGCCCTTGTGCAGCAGCAGCGTCGCGTCGCCGCCATCGTCCACGATCGAGGTCGGGCCCGAGCCGTCCGGCCACTCGAGCGCCTCGTTCGTGCACCACCAGTACCTCCTCGAGCGTCTCGCCCTTCCAGGCGAACACCGGCGTGCCCTTCGGGTTCTCGACCGTGCCACCGTGCTCGGGGCGGCCGACGACGACTGCGGCGGCGGCGTGATCCTGGGTCGAGAAGATGTTGCACGACACCCACCGGACGTCGGCCCCGAGATCGCTCAGCGTTTCGATGAGCACGGCCGTCTGAATCGTCATGTGCAGGCTGCCCATGACGCGCGTGCCGGCGAGCGGCTTGCTCGCGGCGTATTCGCGGCGGATCGACATCAGGCCGGGCATTTCCTGCTCGGCCAGCGTCATCTCCTTGCGGCCGAACTCCGCTTGCGCCAGATCCTTGACCTTGTAGGGAAGCCGGCCGGCGGCCTTTGCCGCGTCGAACGGGTGCAGGTGCTTCTCGATGACAGTCGCCATGTCTCAAATCTCCTTCTTGTCGGTGGTCAGATCCTATCCTTGATTCCGGGTTCCCAATCCCTCATTTCGCGCTTCGTCACATCTCGCCTGTCGCCACGAAGAGGCCGGGGCCCTTGACGCGTGGATCCGGGGGAACCGGCACGATGCGCACGCGGCTGAAGCCGGCGTCGGTCAGCATCCGGCCGACATGATCCTCCGCGAACCCGAGCCATACGTGGCCCATCTGCTGTCGATAGCTCTCGCGATCGTGGGGCAGCATGTCCTCGATCAGGAGCCGCCCGCCGGGCTTGAGGACGCGCGCCGCTTCGGCGATGGCCTTCGCCGGCTCGGGCACATGGTGCAGGACGAGCATCAGGACCGCCCCGTCCAGCCGGTCGTCGTCAACCGGCAGCGCTTCGAGCTCGCCGCGCCGCAGCTCGACGTTCTCCAGACCGGCGAGCCGACGCCTCGCCGCCTGGAGCATCGCCGCCGACGAATCGATCGCGATGACGTGCTCGACAAACGGTGCCAGCGCGGCCGTCACCTGACCGGTGCCGCAGCCGAGATCGCCCGCCACCCAGCGGCTGTCGGCGAAGCCCGCGAAGGCCGCGAGGTGCACCCGGTCGCCGTACAGCTCGTCGCGCAAGCGGTCCCACTGTCCGGCCGACGACGAGAAGAACTCCTGCGACTTGGTGCGCCGCTCGGCCAGCGCCGCGTGGAGGCGACGCTCGTCCTGGACGGCGGCAGGGGTCGGGCCGACCTGCTCGCGGACCAGCAGCCAGAGGCGCCGCGCGGCCCCGCCGAGCTCGTCGCGCGTCATCGTGTACAGGTGGCTGGTCCCCTCGTGGCGCGCCGCAATCCACCCGCTGTCGACCAGCGCCTTGAGGTGGCGGCTCACCGTGGACTGCGGGAGCTGCATGATGCTGCAGAGCTCAGACACCGTCAGCTCGTGCCGGTCGAGCAGGAGCAGCAGGCGGCTCCGGGTCGGGTCCGAGAGGGCGGTCAGATGATCGAGGATGGCCGGCGCGCGCGTTGCCATTTAATCCGTTCATCCGGATTAAATGATAAATAGCCGGCGATGTCAAGGGCAGCAAGGCAGCGGGGGCCGACCACCGCGCATCTCGCCGCGACGCCTCAGAATCCCGGCAGCAGGTTGAACTGGAACAGCCACCCCCGCGACGCGCGTTGAAACGGGCGGACGAAATCGAACTCGCCGACGGCGAAACCGAAGAAGTTGACCCGCAACGCCACACCGGCCGAGCTGACGCCGTCGCGCGTGCCGCCGAAGATGGACGGCCGCTCGCCGGAGTTCCACGTCACCCCCCCGTCGGCAAACAGCGCCACTTCGACAGGAACCGGACCGTACATGCGGCTCGAGGCGCCGAACGGGCGAAGGAGCGGGAACCGGAATTCGAGGTTGCCGACGAGCATGCGACTCCCGGTCAGACGATCGAACAGCGGGCAATCGCTCGTCGCGTTCGGCACACAGTCTGCGCCGGTGAACGAGTTCACGTCGTAGCCGCGCACGAAGTCGGGGTAGCCGACATACAGCGGAAACAGCCTCGGATCCTCGCCGCCCGAGCCGTAGCGGCCGAAATGCATCGCGCGTGCGGCGATGGTGTAGAACGAGACCGGCATGAAGTAGCGGCGATAGTCGGCAAGGACGTTGGTGAAATTGATGCTGCCGACGGTGGGCGATGCTTCCACCCGGTATCGCTCTCCCTGCACCGGACTGGTCGCCCCGAAGCTCGACGTATCGGAGACCAACGCGGTCGAAAACGTGCCGAGGGTCAGCGACTGCGCGAGCGGCGTGGTGTCGCTGGTATCCACGAGCAACTGCCCCGTGTTCAGTGAGAATGCCGTGGTCTGCACGATCTGATCGAACGAGATCTGGCTGACGCCGCCCTGGACTTCGAGCCGCCGCGCCCGATTGAACGGATAGATGGCGATGCCGGCCGCGCTGCGTTCGGTCTGGCGAAAGATGATGGTCTGATCGATCTCGGCCGGCTCGCCCTGGACGGTCCCCACCCCTGACTGGAACCCGCCGCTCAGGTACGGCACCTGGCCGCCAACCAGCCCCCAGTTCCACCGATGCGCCTGATTGAGGTACATGACCTGCGCGGCCGTGTCCTTCGCGCTGAAGCCGGTCGAGAAGCCCGAGTTCACCTGCACGGCCGTGACGAGCGTGTGCTGGGCCAGCATGTCGCTGAACGACAGGGCGATGCCGCCGCCGATGGCGGCCCCGAATCGGCTGGCGCCGATGGCAATCATCGGCTGTCCGACGGCATCGAGCCCGAGCCCGGGCCGATAGGCGCGCGTCTCGTAGGTCTGCGGTGGAGGCAGCCCGAGCGACGGGCTCGTGAGGAGCGCGACCACCTCGCTCGGTTTGCGGTTGATCGGCGGCAGCGCCCCCGCGGCGAACCGAACGGGGCCGACAAGCCGACCGGCCAGTTGATCCGGGGACAGGGTGTCGATCGAGTACTTGCCGTTGCCGTAGACGCTGAACGCCGCCACGCCGCTCCTGCTCGCAACCGAGAGAGCGGGGCTCGTACTGGTGATGCCGCTCAGCCCCGTCCCGATCGTGGTCACCTGCGTGACGGCGCCGCTGGCGATCGCGAGGCGGTACAGGTTGGGAATGCCGTCGCGATCCGACAGGAAGTACAGCGCGGATCCGTCCGGCGACCATTGCGGGTTGATGTGCTTGCCCGCGTCGAACACGTTCAGCGGCTGGATGGCGCCGCTCGTCACGTCGAGCACCGCCAGCCGGTACGGGCCGATCTCGAGGGACTCGAGCCGGCTCGAAAACCGATCGGTTGCAAAGGCAATCTCGCGTCCGTCGGGCGACCACGCGGGCTGCAGCTCGGCGAACGCGTCGTTGGTCAGCCGCCGCAGCGTCCTCGCATCCAGGTCGTAGATGAACAGGTCGGTGAGACCCTGGCTCATGCCGGTGAACGCAATGGCGTGGCCGTCGGGCGCCCAGGTCGGGTTGAAGATCTCGTCCACGTCGGTGATGACGTCCTCGCGCTCCTTGTTCCCGCTCTCCGCCTGGAAGATCGCCAGCGCCGGATGGCCGCCCGTGACCGTCGCAATGGCGATTCGCGAGCTGTCGCTGGCCCACGCGCCCGCAGAGTAGATGAACTGAATGCTCGAGTAGTGCGGATCGCTCGCGGTGCTCGTGAGCTTCCTCAGGATCTTGCCGGTCGTCGCATCGGCAATGTACAGGTCGATCGAGAGCCCGCCGCGCTCGGAGAGAAATGCGAGCCGCTTCCCGTCCGGACTGATCGCCGGTCCGACGTTCAGGTCGCCGCCGAACCCCTCGGTTCTGATCACCGGCTGGCCGACCTCGGCCGGCGGCGTCGTCGCCGCCAGCACCGGCCCGTAATCGTTCCGGATCGCCGTGTGCCACGCCTCCGACACCTGCTTCGATGTGGAGCCGGTCACCTGTTTGATGGCCTGGTCCACGTCTCCCGCCGCGGACGCAATCGCCAGCATCCGCCCGATGACGGTGTCGCCGTAGGTCCCGCCGATGTACGCCCAGAACGCCTGGCCCCACCGGTACGGGAAGTACTTCGGGTCGTTCAAGTCGTCGATCGAGGGCAGCTTTTCCTGTCGCGCGGCATCGCGCAGCCACATGGCCGTGTTCGGATCGATCGGACCGAGCGACAGGTACTCGGCCATGCCTTCGATGAACCAGAGCGGCAGCCGCTCGGCGCCATTGGCGCCGGTCGGCGAACCGGGCGTGGAGGTGATGTCGAACTGGAAGGCATGCACCAGCTCGTGGCCGATCACGTGATCGGTGTCGGCCAGCGGACCGCCAAGCGGCAGGACGATGCGCCGGCGGAGCGGTTCGGTGACGCCCCCGGTACCCTCGCTGAGCTCGCCCGGGATGACGTTGGTCTGTTCGAAGTCCGCGTGGGACGCGTACAGGATCAGGGGCTGGCGTCCGCGCAGCTGGTGCTCGAAGATGCGCGACAGCCTGGCCATCCACCGCTCCGCAAGACGCGCACTGACGTCAATCCCTTCGCGCTCTTGCGGGTAGAAGTAGATGTCGAAGTGTTCGGTCTTGAGGACCTGGAAACCGAAGTTCTTGTACTGGACCTTGTTCTGGCCGAAGTACTGCGCCGACAGCGGCGACGCGGTGAAGGTGAGCCAGGCACCAACGCCCAGTGCGATGAGGCGGCGACTCGACCACAGCATGCGGCCCACCATGCAAGCGTCGCGCCCGGGCGGGCGATCATCGTGAACGGCTGTCTGACCGCGTGTTACGGGGTCGAGGCGGTGGCTTCCGGAGGCGTGCAGAGTTGAATGCCGGCGCCATGGTCTGGCTTGGCGGCGCAGTATTGGGTGATTGCGTCTTCAACTTCGCGGCGCGCCGCCGCTTCGGCGCCTTCACGCTGCGTCTTGGTGATCGCGCTGGCCGCCTTGGTGGCGAGATACCTGCCGACCAGGTTCTCGACGAGGATCGTCGTCAGCTCGCTCTGGCTGAACGCGGCGTAAGGCTGGGCCAGCGGATTGTCCACCGGATTGGCCAGCAGCCGCCGCTGCTCGGCCGCGTACACGCCGCCCGCCGGGGTCGGTCCGCCCTTGAAATCGAGCGTCGCGATCAGTTCTTCGAGCTTCTGTTTCTCGCGGATTTCGACGCGAAAGTCGGGCTGCTTGTCGAGTGCCTTCAACAGCTGCCCTGGCGCCGCCGGGCGCTCCAGCGCGTCGCGGATCTTGTCGAGTGATACCGGCAGCTCAGGACTGGCCGCGGCGTCCGGCGTAGAGGACGCTGGACTGGTCGCAGTGGACGCCGCCGGCGCTGGCGCCTGGGGCTCCTGCCGGGCGGCCGCCGGACCGGCGGCCAGAATTGCCGCACACGCAAGGGCGATGACACGCATGAGAATGTGACGTCTACAATGACCGCTCGTCGGTCGGCCGTCAACCAACGAGCGACTGCACACGATGTGCCAGCACGAAATACGATGGTTCCGCGGGCAACTCGTCTGCCGGCGCGTTTGCTGCCGGCAATCTGCCAGCCGCCATGCCTGAACTCCCCGATCTCGTCGCGTATTCGGAGGCGCTCGCGCGCCATGTCGTCGGCCGTCGGGTGGATCGCGTGCGCCTGGTCAGTCCGTTCGTCCTGCGCTCGGTGGACCCGCCGGTTGCCGACCTCGAAGGCCGGACGGTGCGCGCCATCGAACGTCTTGGCAAGCGGCTCGTGTTCGCGGTCGACCCCGACTTGTTCCTGGTCATTCACCTGATGATCGCGGGACGCCTGAAATGGGTGCCGCAGGGGGGCGGGGGCGCCGCGAAGCGGCCCTCGCCCCGGGTGGTTCTGGCCTCGTTCGAGCTGGCGTCCGGCACGTTGTTTCTCACCGAGGCGAGCTCGAAGAAGCGCGCCTCGATTCAGATGGTGCGCGGGCGCGCCGCCCTCGGCGCCCTCGCTCCAGCGGGGGTCGAGCCGCTCGAGGTGACGTTCGAAACCTTCTGCGACGCGTTGACGCGCGAGACGCATACCCTCAAACGGGCGCTGACCGATCCGCGACTGTTCAGCGGCATCGGGAACGCCTACTCCGACGAGATTCTGCACGCCGCGCGGCTCTCACCCCTCAAGCTGTCGCGATCGTTGACCGACACCGAGCGGGCGCGCCTCTTCGAGGCTACGCGCGCGACGCTCACCGCCTGGATCGATCGCCTCCGCGCCGAGACCGGCGGGGGGTTTCCCGACAAAGTGACGGCCTTTCGTCCGGAGATGGCGGTCCACGGCCGATTCAAGGCCCCGTGTCGGGTCTGCGGCGCGCCCGTTCAGCGGATCGTGTACGCCGAGAACGAGTGCAACTATTGCGCGCGATGTCAGACCGGGGGCCGCCTGCTCGCGGACCGCTCGCTGTCACGCCTGCTCCGGGACGACTGGCCGCGATCGATTGACGATCTCTGAGCTGTGTTACAGTTCCCTCACGCCTATGCGCCCCCGCATCTAAGCGCGGCGCTGCTGGTCCGATCGCCGGCCCTGTCTGCGCAGCGCCGTGTCTCGATTTTCCCTTACAACCTGATTGGCTGAAGGTGCGTCCGACCGTCGGAATCGCCCGGATTTTGTTTTTTCGAGGAGAGGTGTCATGGATGTGCCAGGCAACTGGTGGGAATCGTTCTTCAGCGGCGTCGCGGTCGACCTCTGGATGCAGGCGATCCCGCCGGCGCTCACCACGGCTGACGCAGACCTGATCGTGCGGCTGCTCGAAGTCGAACCGGGAGCCGCGCTGCTGGACGTGCCGTGCGGCGGCGGCCGCATCGCCGTGACGCTGGACCGCCGCGGGTATCGCCTCACCGGCGTCGACTGGTCGGAGGAATTTCTCGCCCATGCCCGCCGCGGGACCGCCGGCGTCGTCTGGGAACGCCGCGACATGCGCGACCTGCCGTGGCGCACGGCGTACGACGGCGCGTACTGCGTCGGCAACAGCTTCGGGTATCTCGACGATGCCGGCAACGACGCGTTCGTGCGATCCGTCGCGTCCGCGTTGAAGCCCGGCGGCCGGTTCGTGCTGGAAACGCCGATGGTCGCCGAAAGCGCGCTGCGCACGGTCAAGGACTGCGCCTGGTGGAGGGTCGGCGACATCCACATGCTCGTCGCGAACCGGTTCGATCCGCCCCGCGGACGCATGGAAACCGAGTACACCTTCATCGCCGACGGCCGCGTCGAGGTGCGCCGGAGCACGCACCGTGTGTACACCTACCGGCAGCTCGTCGACCTGCTGCACGCCGCGGGCTTTCAGGGCGTGACCGGATGGACCGTCGATCGCGCGCGCGCCAGCGGTCCCGATTCGGGGCCGGTGACGCTGGAGCCCTATCGCGTCGGGGCCGACGATCTCTTCCTTGTCGGGACGATGAGGTGAGACGCGCGTGGTCGGCGGTCCGCGGGGCGCTGGCGGGGGCGCACCGCGACTACACCGCGGGGCCCATCGTCCACGCCATTCTCATGCTGGCGATCCCCATGGTGCTCGAGCTCTGTCTCGAGTCGGTATTCGCGGTGGCCGACGTGTTCTTCGTCGCGCGCCTGGGCGCCGACGCGTCGCCACGGTCGCACTCACCGAGTCGATGCTGGAGCTCGTCTACGCCGTGGCCATGGGCCCGACAAGCACACGTGGCGAAGCAGGGGCCGTCGGGCGTGTTCTGGGCCATCGCGATCGCGTATTCGACGATGGCGCTCGTGAGCGCCGGCGTTCCGGCGGGGCCGGTGGAAATTGACGACGGTCTGAGCGGTGGTCTGAGCGGTGAGGCGGCTCAGCGGCCGACGACCTCGCGCAATCGTGCCACGTCGGCGGTCGTCAGCTCGAACGGCGCGCGCGACACGTCAGCCAGGTCGCCGACCGTATGCATCGCCCGCATCAGGCCCGACGGCGAATGCTCGCGAGTGCGGAGCGTCCAGTGGCCGATCTCGTGCGCGACGACGCGCCCCGTCATGCGGCCGAGGATGCGGTCGCGCAGCGCCAGGGGCCACCGCGATTCGCGGACGCCGCCAATCTCCACCGAGCCGAGCCCGAGCCGCCGCAGCACGGCGTAGCGGAGCTCGATCGCGTCGCCGGGGCGGCCCCCCGGCGGAAAGCTGATGGCGGCGAATGGCGCCGCCCACGCTTTGATGCCGGCCGTGTCCCCGGAGACGACGACCGTCAGTCGCCCGGCGACGGCGACCCCGGGGTCGCCGCACGCGGACCCGTCTGCGCCGGCGGCCAGAACGGCGACGCCGTACGGACGCCAGATGGCGGCCGCTTCCTCGAGCGCGACCTGCCGGACGGCTGCGGGAAGCTGCGGATCGAATGCGAGGGCGAGTCGCACCGACGGCAGGGCGAGCGTCGAGAGCGAGAGGGCGAGCGCGAGCGAAGCGATCGGCATGGCGGCCAGCGTACGCAGGCGCCGTGGATGAGCGAAATTCTTTGTCATCACCACGAGGATGAACTATGTTCATGATTGTCGAATGGACCTCGAAATCAGGCACTTGCGCCTCGTCTCGGCCGTCGCCGACGTCGGCAGCCTGACCCGCGCCGGCGACCAGCTGCACCTCACGCAGTCGGCCCTCAGCCATCAGCTGCGCGACATCGAGGAGCGTCTGGGCGCGCCGCTCTTCCTGCGGGTCGGCAAGCGCCTCGTGCTGACCTCTGCCGGCGAGCGGCTGCTCGACTCGGCGCGGGAGGTCCTCGGTCGGCTGCAGCAGACCGAAGACAGCATCCGCCGGCTCGGGCACACGGGCGCGGTCCTCCGGATCACGACCGAGTGCACCACCTGCTATGGCTGGCTGCCCGCGCTGCTCCCGGCGTACCGCGAGCGCTTTCCGGGGATCGAGGTGCGGATCGACGTGGACGCGACGGCGCGCCCGCTCGAGCGGGTGGTCGACGGCACCATCGATCTCGCGCTGATGAGCACGGCGGTGCGCGATCGGCGCCTCGCCGTGCAGCCCGTCTTCCGCGATCAGGTTGTCGTCATCGCCTCGCCGCAGCATCGGCTCGCCCGGCGGCGGCGGGTGACGCTCGCGGATCTCCGCGACGAGACGCTGTTCATCTATCCGCCGCGCCAGGAGAGTCTGTTCGTCAATCAGGTGCTCGTCCCGGCCGGCGTGGTGCCCGCGCGCGTGGAAGAGGTGCGCCTCACCGAAGCGATCACCGAGTTCGTCAAGGCCAATCTCGGCGTCAGCGCCATGGCGCGATGGTCGGTCGAGCCGCTGCTCGCGTCAGGCGCGCTCGTCGCGCTGCCGATTCCCGCGCGGGGGCTGCAGCGTCAGTGGTCGGCGGTGATGTTCCGGCACCTGGCAAAGGCCGACTACGTGTCCGCGTTCATCCAGTTGCTCGCGGCGTCCGGTCCCGGGCAACCGCTCGCGCGGGGTCGCTGGACCACTCGCTCCACGATCCGGCGTACAGCCGCCCGCCGGTGAGGCCGGCGTGCTCGAAGGCGAGCAGGTTGTGGCACGCGGTGACGCCCGAGCCGCAGTAGCTGATCACGCGATCGGCCGGCACCTCCCCGATCGAGTCGCGGAACTGCCGGCGGATCTCCTCCGGGGATCGAAAGCGGCCCCCGTCGGTCACGTTCCACAAGTGAAAGTAGTTGACCGCGCCCGGAATGTGTCCCGGCACCCGATCGATCGGCTCGACCTCGCCGCGATAGCGTTCCGGCGCGCGGGCGTCGACCAGCAGCCGATCGCGGGAAGCGACGGCTCGCTCGACCTCTCCGACGGCAACCATCCGGTCGCCTCGAGTCTCCGGAACGAAGGTGGCCGGCGCGCGCGTCTCCTCGCCGGCGACGACGCCGCGTCGCTCGGCCTCCCATTGCGCGAGGCCGCCGTCGAGCACGGCGACCGCGTCGTGTCCGAGCCAGCGCAGGAGCCACCACAGCCGGCTCGCGTACATGCCGTTGTCCTGATCGTAGGCAACCACCTGCACCGACCGATCGATGCCCAGCCGGCCGAGCGTGCGCGCGAGCGCCGCGGGTTCCGGGGCCGGATGCCGTCCGTTGGTTCCGGTCTTCCCGCCCGACAGGTCGCGTTCGAGGTGCGCGTACACCGCCCCGCGGATGTGGCGTCGCCGGTACGCGCGAGCGCCCCACGCGTTGTCCTTCAAGTCGAACCGGCAGTCGACGATGACAACGGCCGCATCGACGAGATGGTCCGACAGGGTCGCTGTGTCGAGAAGCGTGTTCCACGGCATACCGCGCTACCATACTCAAGTTCATGGACAATCGGACGAACCGAATCGCGGACGCTGGCGTCTAACGACCAGCATGGCCCGCCCTGCCGCGTCTTGCCGTGCGCGAGGCTGTCTCATCGTCGTGGCGATTCTGATCGGGTCGACGCTGCGGCCCGGCAGGGCGGCGGCCGGGGAGGCGGCGCCGGGCGTCGTCGTCGCGCAGCGCATCGCGGCCTCGTCGCCCGGCGGTGCGCTGGCCGATGCGGTCTGGCGCACCGCCGGCCCGATCTCCGCATTCGTCCAGCGCGAGCCGCGCGAGGGCGCCCCGCCGAGCCAGCGCACCGAGTTTCGCGTGGCGTTCGACGCGACGACGCTGCACGTGCAGGTCCGCGCGTACGACACCGAGCCGGACAGAATCGTCACCTTTCTGACGCGCCGCGACGACAATTCGCCGTGCGACTGGCTCCGCGTATTCATCGACTCGTACCACGATCGCCGCACCGCGTACGAATTCGCCGTCAACCCTTCGGGCGTGAAGCAGGATCGCTACTGGTTCAACGATTCGAGCAGCGACAGCAGCTGGGACGCCGTCTGGACGGTGAGCGTGTCGCGCGATGCCGCCGGATGGGCCGCCGAGTTCCACATTCCGTTCTCGCAGCTGCGCTTCGCGCCCGTCGCGAGCTCGCGGTTCGGGTTTGCCGTGGTCCGCGAGATCGGCCGCCTGAAGGAAACCTCGAGCTGGCCGCTCCTGCCGCGGGCGGCCACCGGGTTCGTGTCGTCGTTCGGCGAGCTGACCGGCCTGTCGATGTTGTCGACGCCCAAACGACTCGAGGTGGTGCCCTACACGCTGTCGCAGCTCACCCGACAGCCGACCGGGGGCAATCCGTTGCTGAAACCGTCGGCGCCCTCCGGCGCCGCCGGTCTGGACCTCAGGTACGGGCTGACGCCGGGCCTCACCCTGACGGGCACGGTGAACCCCGACTTCGGACAGGTCGAGGCCGACCCAGCGGTCGTGAACCTGACCGCGTTCGAGTCGTTTTTCAATGAGCGCCGCCCGTTCTTCGTCGAGGGATCGGGCGCCTTCGACTTCGCGCTCGACAACGGCCAGATGTTCTATTCGCGCCGGATCGGGCGGACGCCTCAGGGCGCGGGCGACCTGCCGAGCGGCGACGGTCTCTTCACCGATTCGCCCCCGCAGACGGCGATCCTCGCGGCCGGCAAGCTCACGGGACGGGTCGGCCCGTTCTCGATTGGCGCGCTGTACGCGGAGACGCGGGGCGAGGACGCCACCGTTCTGGACGAGCGCCCGCCGTCGGCGACGATCGCCGAGGTGCCGGTCGAGCCGGTCACGAGCTACTCGGTTGCGCGCGTTCGGCGCGAATTCGCCAACCAGTCGTTCGTGGGGTTCATCGTGACATCGGCCAACCGCCGGGTCACGGCGGATCTGCCGTTCCTGCCCGAGCGCGCGGTCACCGGCGGCGTCGACTTCGACTGGCGCTTCAGGTCGCGGTACAGCCTGACCGGCTACTGGACCGGCAGCGGCATTCACGGAGACGCCGCGGCGATCGACCGCATCCAGGAGAACAGCCTCCACTACTTCCAGCGCCCGGATGCGCTGGCCGCGCGCCTCGACCGGTCCGCGACGTCGCTGTCGGGGGACGCCGGCCGAATCGACGTCAGGAAGATCGGCGGCGAGCGCACGCGGTTCGAATCGATCCTGTCGTTCAAGTCGCCGGGATTCGACATCAACGATCTCGGGTTCTTCCGGCGCGCCGACGAGCGCATGATGACCAACTGGTTCCAGATCCGGAGCGAGAAGCCGTCGAAATGGTTCCGCGCGCGGTACCTCAACTTCAATCAGTACGCGCACTGGAACTACGATCGCGATTTTCTCGGCGGCGGCGGCAACCTGAACGCGCACGCCACCTTCACCAACAGCTGGCAGATCGGCGGCGGCTTCAACTTCAACAAGCGCTATTTCGACGACAAGCTGTCGCGCGGCGGCCCCGGCGGGCTGTACCGAGGACTACACCGGCATCTGGTTCTACGTCAACAGCGACGATCGCCACAAGGTGTCGTTCACCTACAACGGCACGCTGGTCGACGACGGGTTCGGCTCGTGGATCCGCGAGTATCAGCCGCAGGTGACGCTCCGCCCGGTGCCGGCGCTCTCGATGGTGGGCGGGATGCGGATTGCGAGAGGCCTCAACGACACGCAGTGGCTGGACAACGTCACCGATGCGGGCACCCATTACGTCTTCGCGCGGCTCGAGCAGACCACCGTGTCGTTCACCGGGCGATTGAGCTACACACTGCGTCCCACGCTGTCGCTGCAGCTGTACGCGGAGCCGTTCGTCTCGGCCGGGGCGTACAGCGCATTCAAGGAGCTGGTCGACGGCCGCAATCCGGTGTATGCCGACCGCTACGCGCCCTACGCGTACGCGACCGATCCGGACTTCAACTATCGGTCGTTCAGGACCACCAACGTGCTGCGCTGGGAGTACAAGCCGGGATCCGCGCTGTTCGTGGTGTGGCAGCAGGCGCGCGAGCAGAGCGTCGTCGACGGGCAGTTTCAGTTCGGCCGCGATTTCGGCGGCACGTTCAGCACGCCCGGGCGGAACGTTTTCCTGGTCAAGCTGGCGTACTGGCTGAACTACTGACGCGTCGGCTCTTCGTGACCCGTCGAGACCTGCGTTAGCATCTAGCCGAATGGCGGTCAGGCCTTCGGCGCTGGACCGGGCGGCGGGAGTCGACAGCCGGTTCGCGGCCTTCGTGGCCGAACGCTATCCCTTTGCGCTGACCGACGCCAGGAACGCCTTCGCCGCCGCCACCCGCGGGCGTGAGCCGCGGACCCGGGTCGACATCGACGCGCTCCGGCCGGCGCTCGCCCGCGAGCTGGCCGCTCGATCCCGCCTCGCCGCGCCTCCCGGCGGCCTCGCCGACGCGACACCCGGCACCTCGGTGGCCGCGCGGCTCGATCAGGCGTGGACCGAGCTCGCCGAGGCATGCGACGGGTTCCTGTGCCGTCAGGCGATCGAAGCCTCGCTGACGCGCGAGGAACGGCGCGAGGTCCTGCGCGGCATGATTCTGACGCGGGCCGTCGACAACCGGCTGAAGGCGTTCTTCACGAGCGGCGAGGTCCGCTTCAACAACGCGCCGTTCCAGGGCAAGGGGTTTCGATCCCTCGGACAGGAGGCGATCTACGCCGCCGCGCTGCGGCTGCGGCGCGGCGAGGCGTTCCGTGACCCGGACGGCCGCTGGACGGGCGACGTGGTCGGCCCGGTCATTCGCGATCTGGCGGTGGCGCTTGCGATGCGGCCCGACGCGGCGACGGTCCGCATGGTGCTGAACGCGCAGATGGCCAAGGCCGGCGCGCCGTTCGACGGCAAGGACCTGCACATCGGCGATTTCGCCTGGGGCATTCTGCCTCCCGCGGCGCCGCTGACAATCGCGTCGCTGACGATTGCCGGCATCGCGATGGCGTTCCAGCGCGAAGGCCGCGGCCGCGTGGCCCTCTCCTTCGTCGGCGAAGGCGGCTCGTCGCTCGGCGAGTGGCACGAGGCCATCAACGCGTGCGCGGCGCGCAGTCTGCCTGCCGTGTTCTGCCTCGAAAACAACCAGCGGGCGTTGTCCACGCCGGTCGGGGATCAGACCGCCGCGCGCGTCTTCGCGGACAAGGCCGCCGGGTACGGGGTGCCCGGCATCACCATCGACGGCACCGACCCCGATGCCATTGCGGGCGCGTTCGGCTGGGCGGTGGAGCGGGCGCGCGCCGGCGCCGGCCCGACGCTCGTCGAAGTCGTCTCCATGCGCATGTGCGGCCATGCCCATCACGACGACATGCTCTATCTCGGCCGCGAGCCGCATCTCTCATGGGACTACCCGTCGATCGTCGACCCGGGGTATGCCGATCGCGAGGGCTACGCGTACTGGGCGGCGCGCGATCCGATTTCGACCTACGCGGCGCGGCTCGAGGCGGTGGGGATCATCGCCGCCGGCGATCTCGATCGCCTGAAGCAGGACGCCGACGCGTTGGTCGATGTCGAAGCCCGCGCGGTCGTCAACGCGCCGTGGCCCGACCCCGCGCTAGCCGGCCGGGACGTGTGTGCGGGCGAACCGCCGCGCGTCCGGGTCGAAGTGCTGGACCCGGCGGTTCGCTTCGCGCACGGCGGGGCAGGGAGGGATCGCGCCGTCCACAACGCACAGCCGACGGTTGACACGGGCCGCGTGGAGACCGGTCCGGCGTTCGATCCGCACGGGCGGACCTACCTCGAAGGCGTGATGCTGGGGATCGCCGACGCGCTGCGCGCCGATCCGCGCGTGTTCGTGTACGGAGAGGACGTCGGCGCCCCGTACGGCAACGCGTTCCTCCTGCTCCGTCCGCTGCTGCGGGAATTCGGCGATCGCATCCTGAACGCGCCGCTCGCCGAGGGCGCGGTGCTCGGCGTGTGCATCGGCGCCGCGCTGGCGGGCCAGCGTCCGATCGGCGAGATTCAGTTCAACGATTTCGTCGCCACCGGGTTCAATCAGCTGGTCAACAACGCGGCGAAGGTCCGCTACCGGTGGGGCGGCAGCGTGCCGATGGTCATCCGCATGCCGTGGGGAGGCCTCCGGCACGCCGGCCCCTATCACTCGCAGAACACCGAAGCCTGGTTCTACCGCACGGCGGGGCTCAAGATCGTGGTGCCGTCGACGCCGCACGATGCGCGGGCGCTCATGGCCTCGGCCGTCGCGGATCCGGATCCGGTGCTCTTCTATGAACACATCGCGCTCTACCGCGATCCGCACACCAGGCAGCCACTCGGCGCCGAGCCGCCCGCGCCGATTCCCCTCGGCCGCGCCGCCCTGCGCCGCGCCGGCGACGACCTGCTGATCGCGTCCTACGGCGCGTACGTGCACGTCGCGCTCCGCGTTGCCGGGCGCCTTGCGTCCGACGGCCTCCAGGCCAGCGTGCTCGATTTGCGCAGTCTCGTGCCGCTCGATCGCGCCGCGATCCTCGCGGCGGTGCGGCGCTGCCATCGGCTCCTCGTCGTGCACGAGGATTCGCGCACGGGGGGCATCGGCGAGAGCGTCGCCGCCATCGTGCAGGAGGAAGCGTTCGAGAGCCTCGACGCGCCGATCCGGATTCTGGGCGCGCTCGACACGCCGGTGCCGTACTCGCCGGGGCTCGAAGCCTTCTACCTGCCGAGCGACGCCGAGATCGAGCGGGCGGCTCGTCTGCTCGCCGCGTACTGATCCGGCGTTGGACGCGGTGGTCGGCCGGGCTCCGCTATTCGTACCTGAGCGCGCGCATCGGGTCGATCCGTGAGGCGCGGTGGGCCGGAATCAGTCCGGCCGCAAAGGCGACCAGCGCCAGGACCGCCACCGACGCGGCCAGCACCGCGGGATCCGACCCCTTGAGCTGAAAGAGCAGCGATTGCGCGAGGCGCCCGAGGCCAATCGCGGCCAGGACGCCGCCGGCGCACCCGATCGCCGTCATCGCGGCGAGCTGGCGCAGAATCATCGCGCGCACGCGGCCCGGCGACGCGCCGAGCGCCATCCGCAAGCCGATTTCCCGCGTGCGCTGCGTCACGGTGTACGCGAGCACGCCGTAGAGACCGACGGCGGCGAGCAGCGTCGCCAGCGACGCGAAGGCCGCCGACAGCATGCCGAGGACGCGATCGACGACGACGTTCTGCTTCACCTGCTGCGCCAGCGTGCGGAGCTCCTGCACCGGCAGGTTGGGATCCAGCCCGGCGACGACCCTCGGGATTGCCGCCAGCAGCTGCTCGGGCTCGAGCGACGTGCGCACGTAGTAGGCGATGGCGCCGATCTGCTCGCTCTGCCGGTACGGCCGGAAGTACACGGGCGGTATCTCCCCCTTGACCTGGCTGTACTTCGCGTTCCGGACGAGTCCCACGATCTCGATGTCGAGGGCGGTCGACGCGGCGCCGCCTTCGCCGATGTGCCGGCCGACGACGTCGCCCCCCAGGTTGAACTTCTTCACGAACGCCTCGTTGACGACGGCGACCTTCCGGCTGCCGAGGGCGTCGGTGGTGGTGAAATCGCGCCCGGCCAGCACGGGGATCGCGAGCGTCCGGAAGTAGCCGATTCCCACTTCGTTGTACCGCGAGTTGGTGTCGGTGTCGGGACCCGCCTGGAAGCCCTCGACCCGCAGGCTGTTGCCCCAGTTGTTGCCGCCGAGCAGCGGCACGCGGGCGTCGCCGACCGCGGTGACGCCGGGCAGCGCCGCCAGATCGTTCTCGAGGCGCTCGAAGAACTGCTTGGAGGCCTGCGGCGTGTAACCGTCCAGCTGCGGGGACACCTGAAACGTGACGACGTGATCGACGTTCACGCCGAGGTCGACGCGGCCCACCTTCAGCAGGCTCCTCGTGAACAGACCGGCGGCGATGAGCAGCGCCATCGACAGCGCAATCTGCGTCGTGGCGAGCGCCGCGCGGAAGCGCCTCGCCGCCCTGGCGCCCGACGCCTGGCCGGCCTGCCCTTTGAGCGTCGACACCAGATCGGTGCGCGTGCTGTTCAGCGCCGGGAACAGCCCGAACAGCAGGCCGGTCGCCAGCGTGAGGGCCGCCAGGAACAGCAGCACCGTCTGGTTCAGAGCGAAGGAAATCGAGCCCGCCCCGTCCGGCGGCAGGATCGACGCCATCAGATCGAGCGTCCAACGCGCGACCGCCAGCCTCGCCAGACCGCCGAAGGCGGCCAGCACGCACGACTCGACGAGCAGTTGACGGACCAGCTGCCGTCGGCTCGCGCCGATCGACAGGCGCACGCTCATCTCGACGGCGCGCCCGGCGCTGCGGGCGAGGAGCAGGTTGGCGATGTTCGCGCAGGCGATTGCGAGCACGATTCCCGTGACGCCCATCAGGAGGGTGAGCGGCGCGCGCGCCTCGCGGGACATGCTGCTCTGGCCGCGCGAGCCGTCCTCGAGCGTGATCGTCTTCGATCGGAATCGCGCCAGCGTTCCGGCGCTCATCTGCTGGAGGGGCGCTTCGAGGTCGTTCACGATGGCGTGATAGGGGGTATTGACCGCGGCCCGCGCCTGCTCGAGCGACACGCCGGGCTTCAAGCGCGCGAACAGGTAGATCCAGTACAGACTTGCGGTCGGCGAAGCCCTTGAACGCAGGCTCCAGGCGCTGCCGGAGGGTGATCGGGACGAACGCCTGCGGCCGCGTGCCGAGCGTGGTGCCGTTGAAGCCCTTCGGCGCGACCCCGACGATCGTCAGCGGCTGGCCGTCGACGGTGAGCGTCCTGCCCACGACCGACGGCAGCCCCCCGAGCTCGGTCTGCCAGTACGCGTGGCTCAGGACCGCGACCGGCGCCTCGCCCGGCGCCCCGTCGTCGCCGGGCCCGATGAGCCGCCCGAGCGCGGGCCGGATGCCGAGCACCGGGAAGTAGCTGCCCGACACGAGCATGGCCGCGCCGTTGATCGTGCGTCCCTCGAAGGCGAGGTTCGCGCCCACGGCGCAGTGCGCCGCCAGGCCGGTGAAGAGGGTCCCCGCCCGCTCGAGATCGCGGAACATCGCGTAGCTGAAGATGTGATCGCAGTCGCCGGCGTTGTTGCAGGAGGAGCTTCCCTGTTTGGGGCCGGGTGCGCCCAGGTTGACCAGCCGCGCCGGACTGGCGGCCGCGAGCGGCTGCAGCAGCACCTCGTGGAACAGCGAGAAGATCGCGGCGTTGGCGCCGATGCCGAGGCCGAGCGACACGACGGCCACGAGGCTGACCAACGGCGACTTGCGCAGCGCCCGGAGGGCGAGCTTGAGATCGGTCATGGCGAACCCGCGGACGTCACACGCGCGACGCGGAGGCCGCTCGTCGAGGGCCCGGCGAGCTCCGCCTCCCGCCATCGTTAGACGAGATTGGCGTCACCAGGGTTTGCGCCGATAGAATACGACGACATGCCTGACGAGCACGCCTCGGCGGCGCCTGCGGCGCCCGTCGATTTCATCCGGTCGATCGTCGCCGACGATCTCGCCTCCGGCAAGCACGGCGGACGGGTGGCCACCCGCTTTCCGCCCGAGCCGAACGGCTACCTGCACATCGGCCACGCGAAGTCCATCTGCCTCAATTTCGGGATCGCGGAGGAAACCGGCGGCACCTGCAACCTGCGCTTCGACGACACGAATCCGGCCAAGGAGGACGTGGAGTACGTGGAGGCGATCGAGGAGGACGTACGGTGGCTCGGATTCCAGTGGCACGGACTGTACTTCGCGTCGGACTACTTCGAACGCCTGTACCAGTTCGCGGTCGAGCTCATCAGGCAGGGCAAGGCGTACGTCGACAGCCTCAATGCCGAGGAGATCCGTGCGCACCGCGGCACGCTGACCGAGCCGGGCCGGAACAGCCCGTATCGCGATCGGACGGTCGAGGAGAATCTCGCGCTGTTCGCCCGCATGCGCGACGGCGAATTTCCAGACGGGACGCACGTGCTGCGCGCCAAGATCGACATGGCGTCGCCGAACATGAACATGCGGGATCCGACGTTGTACCGGATCCGCCACGCCTCCCATCACCGGACCGGCGACACCTGGTGCATCTACCCGATGTACGACTTCGCGCACCCGCTGTCGGACGCGCTCGAGCAGATTACGCACTCCATCTGCACGCTCGAGTTCGAAGACCACCGGCCGCTGTACGACTGGCTCGTGAACCATCTGATCGACCGCGGTCGGCCGCAGCAGATCGAGTTCGCGCGGCTGAACCTCAATTACACGGTGATGAGCAAGCGGAAGCTGCTCCAACTGGTGCAGCAGCGATACGTGGCCGGCTGGGACGATCCACGGATGCCGACCATTTCCGGGCTGCGACGTCGCGGCTACACGCCCGAGGCGATTCGCGACTTCTGCGCGAGGATCGGCGTGGCCAAGAAGGAGAACGTCATCGACGTCGCGCAGCTCGAGAACAGCGTGCGCGAGGACCTGAACCGCCGGGCGCCCCGCGTCATGGCCGTGCTGCGCCCGCTCAAAGTCGTGATCACCAACTTCGCCGACGATCGCGTCGAGGACGTCGACGTCATCAACAACCCGGAAGACCCGGCGGCCGGCACGCGCAAAGTGCCGTTCACGCGCGAGCTGTACATCGAGCGCGACGACTTCCTGGAGAATCCGCCGAAGAAGTTCTTCCGGCTCGCGCCGGGCCGCGAGGTCCGCCTCCGTTGCGCGTACT
Organism: uncultured Acidobacteriota bacterium; assembly: GCA_963807925.1. GTDB lineage: Bacteria > Acidobacteriota > Vicinamibacteria > Vicinamibacterales > CAVVIG01 > CAWEDP01. Next base: position 184,401 of record CAWEDP010000003.1, read on the forward strand.
TCATCACGTGCCACGACGTCGTGAGGAACGAGCGCGGAGACGTTGTCGAGCTGCAGTGCACCTACGATCCCGCCACGCGCGGCGGCGACTCGCCCGACGGCCGGCGCGTGAAGGCCACGCTGCACTGGGTGCCGGCTCCCTACGGCCTTCCGGTCGAGGTGCGGTTGTACAATCGGCTGTTTTCGGTGGAAGATCCCGAACGCGCTCCCGACGGACAGACATTTCTCGACAACCTGAATCCGAGCTCCCTCGAAGTCCTCCGCGGGAGTTGCGCGGAGCCGAGTCTGGCCTCCGCCGAAGTAGGCGACCGGTTCCAGTTCGAGCGGCTCGGCTACTTCTGCGTCGATCCCGACTCGCGGCCCGGCGCCCTCGTCTTCAGCCGAACGGTGTCGCTGCGCGATTCATGGGCCAGGATCGCGTCCCGCCGGTGACGCCCGCCCGACCCCGCCCGCGTGGACGCGCCCCCGCACGCCGATGAACGCGGAGTCTGGAGCCCGGCTCGTGTACAATTTTTCGCTTCAGCCGTGGAATATCGGATTAGCCAATACGAGCTCGAGCAGGGGGCCCTCGAAATCCAGTACATCGAGGAGTTCTTCGGCGAGTTCCCGCGGAAGAAGACCGCCACGGAAATCGTACGGCGGCTGAGCGGCCGGTCGCACCTCATCCTCCTCGCGACGGCTCCGCTTCCCGACGATCCGGGCACGGTCGTGCCGGTCTCCTTCAAGGTGGCGCACGAGATTACGCCGGCAGAGGTCGAACCCAAGCTGTCGGACCTGGTGGGCCGCCTGCGCGATCACGTTCAATTCGACGGCCGCCGCGTGCTGTACACCTGGATCGGCGGCACGCGGCGCGACTGGCGCGGCCAGGGCCATTTCCGCGCGCTGACCGAACAGCAGGAAGCGTGGGCCATCGAACAAGGCTTTCACGAGATTGTCGTGAAGACCAAGAACCGGTTCTACGACATGCGCGGCACGCTGGACCATTTGCGGTTCGAGGTCGTCAAGTACGAGCGGCACCCGGCCGACAACACGGAATCGAAGGTCTATCTGAGCAAGAAGCTGATGCCCGATCTGATTCAGCGGCACCGCAGCGCGCGAACCGTCGTGCAGGTGACGCTGTAACGGCAGCCACAGAGGAAGGAGGCGAGCATGGACCGGCCTGTCACCCCGTACACGCGCTACCTGGGCGATCGCGATCCGCTGGTCGCGATCCGCGAAACCATCAGCCGCCTTGAGGCGCTCGCGCGCGAGTGGACACCGGACCGGTACGATCGCAGCTACGCGCCGGGGAAGTGGTCGGCACGGCAGGTGCTCGCGCACCTCGCGCAGACCGAGCTTGCGCTCGGGACGCGGGCGCGGCTGGCCGTCACGACCCCGAACTACGTCGCCCAGGCGTTCGATCAGGACGCGTGGATTGGACTCGACGCCGGCCTGGCCGCCCGTGACGCCGTCGCCGCGGCGGTCGCGATCGCGCGCATGAACCTGACATTCTTCGACGCGCTCTCGCCCGCGCAGCGGGCCACGGCGTTCTCGCATCCGGAACACGGCGCCCTGACGGTGGACTGGCTCGTCCACATGATCGCCGGCCACCAGATCAACCACCTGCTGCAGCTGGACCGGGTGGAATAGGCGGCGTCAGCCGACGGCCTCGAACACGCCGGTCTCGCGATTCTTCCTCACGCCGTTCCACGGGAAACAGCGCCCGTTCATCGCGACGAATACGCCCGGCGGCAGCACCTGCACGAAGGACAGGGCGCTGCCCAGATTGAACAGGCCATCGGAGCTGCCGAACGCGTAGGGAATCATCGCGCCGGTCAGCACGATCGTCTTTCCGCCGCCGGCCGGCAGGCCGGCCGCAATCACCGCGGCCGTTTCCACCATGGTGTCGGTGCCGTGCGTGATGACGATGCGCGGCTCGCCCGCGGCGCGGCACTGCTCGACGATGAGCGTCCGATCGGCCTCCGTCATGTCGAGGCTGTCCACCATCATCAACGTGCGGATCGAGACGTCGAGGCGGCAGCGTCCGAGCGACAGCATCTCCTGCACGTGCGTCTCGTTGAACGCGAGCGTGCCGGTCAGCTCGTTGTACCGCTTGTCGAACGTTCCGCCGGTGACGAAGATGCGCACGGGAGGCGCCGCGGCCATGACTCGCCGCCTTCAGACGTCCAGTTCTTCCGCTTCGTCGGCGCGCTCCATGATGAAGCGGAACCGCGCGGACGCGTCCTTGCCCATCAGCTCGTTGATCACGCGGTCGGTGACGATCTGATCGGTGATCTCCACGCGCAGCAGGCGGCGGGTGCGCGGATTGAGCGTTGTCTCCCACAAGACCTTCGGCATCATCTCGCCGAGCCCCTTGAAGCGGGTGATCTCCGGCGCGCCGCGGCCGTTCCTCCTGTGCTGCCTCAGCACGCCGTCGCGCTGGGCATCGTCGAGCGCCCAGTAGGTGTCCTTGCCGATGTCGATCCGATAGAGCGGCGGCTGGGCGAGAAACACCCTGCCGTGGGTCATCAGCTGCGGCAGGTGGCGGTAGATGAAGGTGAGCAGCAGCGTGGCAATGTGATTCCCGTCGGAATCGGCGTCCGCGAGGATGATGATCTTGCCGTAGCGAAGCCTCGCGAGCTCGAAGTTCTTGCCGAGCCCGCAACCGAGCGCCGTGACGAGATCCGACAGCTCCTTGTTCTCGAGCACCTTGGCGAGCGAGGCGCTCTCGGTGTTCAGCACCTTGCCGCGCAGCGGCAGAATCGCCTGGCGCGCGCGGTCGCGCCCCTGCTTCGCGGAGCCGCCCGCCGAATCGCCCTCGACGATGAACAGCTCGCTGCCTTCACTCGTGGCGTTCGTGCAGTCGCTCAGCTTGCCCGGCAGGTTCAACCGGCCCGACGTCGCGCTCTTTCGCGAGACCTCGGCTTGCGCGGCGCGGCTCGCCTCGCGCGCGCGCGCCGCCAGGATGATGCGGGCGGCGATCGCTTCGGCCACGCTGATGTTGTGGTTCAACCAGTGCTCGAGGGCAGGGCGGACGACGCCGTCGACGGCCGACAGGATCTCGGGGTTGTTCAGGCGGTCCTTGGTCTGCCCCTGAAACTGCGGATCCTGGATGAACAGGCTCAGGACGCCCGTCAGCCCCTCGCGGATGTCCTCGGCGACGAGCGTCACGCCCTTCGGCGACAGGCTGTGCATGTCCATGAAGGTGCGGACGGCTTTGCCGATGCCGGCGCGCAGGCCGTTCTCGTGAGTGCCGCCGGAGCCGGTGGGAATGCCGTTCACGTACAATCGCAGGTGTTCGTCGGTGGCCTCCGTCCACTGGAGCACGAGGTCCAGCCGCAGCCCCTCGTCCCGGGTGAGCGTGAAGGGCACGTCGTGCACCGGTCTGGCGCCCCGCTCGGCGACGATCTTCTTCTGGTAATCGACGAGCCCCTCGGTGTGTTCGAAGACGAGCTTCTCCTTCGAGGCATCGTTTTCGAAGACGACCTTCACCCCCTTGTGCAGATAGCTGACGACCTCGAGTCGCTCCTTGATCACCTCGGGATCGAACTCGATCTTCGGGAAGATGGCGGCGTCGGGACGGAAGTAGACGGCCGTGCCGGTGCCGCGGGCCGTCCCGACCTTCTTCAGCGGCCCGAGCGGCTTGCCCTGCCGGAACCTCATCTCCCACGACGCGCCGTCACGCTTCACCGTGGCGACGAGCTCCTTCGACAGGGCGTTGACGACGCTCGCGCCGACGCCGTGCAGCCCTCCGGCGGTCTTGTAGGCGCCGGCATCGAACTTGCCGCCGGCGTGCAGCACCGTGAAGATCACCTCGAGCGCGCTCTTTTTCGTCGCCGGATGCTTGTCGATCGGAATGCCCCGACCGTCGTCCTGGATCGTGACCGACGACCCGTCCGCATGCAGGCGGACGGTGATCGTCCAGGCATGCCCGTTCATCGCCTCGTCGACGGAATTGTCGAGAATCTCCCAGATGAGATGGTGCAGGCCGGACGAGCCGACGCCGCCGATGTACATGCCCGGGCGCTTACGAACCGGTTCCAGCCCTTCGAGGACGGTGATGTCCCGAGCCGTGTAGCTCGTGGAAGCCATGATCAAGGGAATTGTAGTACGGGTTCGTCCAGCGTGTCGCGAAAGGCGCCGTGCGCTGGGCGGCCACGAGGCGCCAGCCTTTGAGGAACGGGCGGTTCGGCGCGCCGCGTTTGGAGTGGCGTTCCCGGTGGGCGTGTATATAATTCCGCCCCGTAGGCTGGGCCGAGATGCCGCGCTCGACGTTCCTTCTGTGCGTATGTGTGCTGGCGCTGCCGCTGCGGCTCGCGGCGGCGGTTCCGCCGACCGAGGACGTGCCGGTCCCGGGCGGCATCGACGCGATGGCGAAGGCGCTCGGCATTGCCCCGACGCCCGATCGCGCGCGGTTCGTCGCCGAGCTCGCGCGGCTCACGCATCAGACCGCCGACGACCGGAACACGACGCGCGCGCGGGCCGCGTCCGAGCTCGGTCGCAGCCCGAGCCGGCCGCCGGCGCCGGTCGACACGGTACCGATTCCTCTCTCCGTCAGGCTCTGGTCCGACGCCGTCTTCGGTCACAGCGTCGCGCCGGACGACATCGTCGCCGCCATCCTGGCGGACCCGCGGGCGGCGCACCTCAGCTACGGGCTGGCGGGTCTCGACGACGAGACGCTGGAGTTCTTTGGCGAGCATCCGGCGATGATGAGGGACGCGTACCAACGGAACGCCGCTCTGTTTGCGGCGTTCGGTGGCGCCCTTCGTATTCACGACAGCCGCGTTCAGGTGCCGGGCGGACCGGGGGCCGCCGAACTGTGGGAAGGCGTCGTCGGCGAGAGAGTCGATCGACCCTCGGCGTTCGTCCGGGCGCTGTTCGCACAGGATCTTGGGCGCCTGGCGTACCTCTATGACGCGATCTTCGCGCTCGATCCGGCGCACACGGCGTTCGCGGTCGGCTCCTGGATCGGCGATCCGGCGGCCCGGCAGCGGCAGTTCAGGATGCTCGTGGCCGCCAATCGCGAGTCGGCCGCGCAGTGGCAGCCCGCACGCCTTCCCTTTACGCGGCCGGCGTACGACGTCGCCTCACTGCTGAGGCGGGTGGAGGTCCGACCCGACGGGTCGCCGGCGCTTATGTCGTCGCGATCGGCCTGGGCGTGGATCTTCGCCGGCGACGACATCCCCGGACACGCGCCGCACCTGCCGGCCGACGACGGACGCATCGACGCCGGGTGGCTGGCCCAAGCCATCCTGCCGGCCGACACACGCGTGCGGGGCGATCGGCTGGACCAGCTCGCGTTCTCGTATCGCGTCTTTCACGATGCCGCGGACGGGGCGATGAATGACGTCGTCACCGCGATCCGCGGCTTTCCCCGCTGTCGCATGCTGATGCTGACGCTCGAGCGGGCCGGCGTGCGGCGCCCCGCCCTCTACGCTGCGGCCGCCAGGCAGGCGCAGCAGTTGTCGGCTCTCGACGATCGGCGCGCGGCCGTCGCGTTACGTGAGTTTCAGGGCGCCGTCGCGCTGATCGCGCGGATGGCGGACGTCCGCTCGATCGACGCGGGTACGACCGAAGCCCTCGTCGGCAGCCTCCTCGCCGTGCCGCTCGGGGCCGACGGACGGTACGACGGCGCGTTGTCGCGGTGGGTGCAGCGCGAGCTGCGGCCGGCGCTGCCTCCGGCCGACGATGTCGAGACCGCCGTGCTCGAGGCGCTGGCGGGCCGGCGCTCGGTGCATGTGGATGCCGCGGCTCCCGTGGTCTGGGAGGGGGAGACCTATCGCCTGGACATCGGCGCAGCCGAGGAACGGCGGCTGGTCCGCATCCGCGAGAAGCAGGGGCCGCCATCGCTCGACGCCGCGCTCGCCGACCCCGACGACGCGCTGCTGGCCGAGGCCTTGGCCGCCTGGACCTATGCCGTGTCGATCGCCGACGTCGACAGCCCGGCGCTGCTCGGCGAGAGCGTGGCGAGGCGACACGATTTCGGACTGGGGCCGCGGGAACGCAGCACGCGCCGGCGGATGCCGTGGGCGCAGCCGAGGCCTGAAATCGCGACCGGCGTGCCGTGGCACGTCGTCGGATCGCTGCTGGGCCTCGATGTGGCGATGTCGGGGCTGTCGCTGCGACGCGTCAGCGCCAACCGCGCGATCGACGCGCCGACGCTCTCGAGCAACGAGCGCGACGGGTTTGCCATCGGCGTCGCGCTCCTCAATCCGTTCGAGCTGCGCAACCAGGATCTCGATGCCATTGCGGCGGCCGTGGAGCGCGGCCGCGGGCGAATCGCGTCGCTGGCCGAGGACGGCTCGCACCTGCCCGACGTCGTCGCCGAAACGCGCATGGACGGCTGGCGCGCGCGGGCCCTGCAGTGGACCATCGCCCACGAGCCCCGACACGCGGCCTCGCTCCTGTCGCTGACCGAGTTGCTCGTCTTGGGGGGCGGCCGGCCCGCCGATCTGGATGCCTGGGGCGCCGGGGCACTCACGGTGCGCGGCTGCCTGTGCACGCGGCTCATCGCGACGGCCGACTGGCGGCTGCTGATTGGGCGTCCGCAGCTTGGGCTGATGGCGGAGCTGGTCGCCGATCTGAACCTGCACGTGGCGTTGATCCTGCGCGATCTGCACGTGCCGGCGGCGGCGGCCAAGGCGGTGCTCTCCGCGGCCGTGCAGGACTTCATCGACGAAGTTCGCCCGACCGATTTCAACGACTGGCTCACGCTCGTCCGCACCGCGCAGAGCGTGCCGAGAGAGCGCATCGAGGACTACGTCGCGGTGGCGACATCGAGCGGTCCACTGGTTCCGCTGCCATGACGCGCGGTCCCCTCGGCCGTCGCCGGTCCGTCGGTTGGTCCACGGGCCCGGCGTGGATCTCGGCCGCCGCGCTGGCGGCCCTCCTGCCGATTCTGTGCGGCCGCCTGTCGGCCCAGACGCCGCAACCGAAGTTGCAGATCGTGTCACCCGCCGACGGCAGCCTCGTCAGCGGATCGGTGGTCCTGCAAGCCGCGGTCGAGCCGGTGTCGAGCATGACGAGCGTCGTCTTTTTCGTGGACGGCCGCGAGATCTGCACGGTCACGGCGCCGCCGATCGAGTGCGTGTGGGATGGGGGCGCCACGATCGCGGCGCATCAGATTCGCGTCGTGGCGAACCTGACGACCAGGGGGCGCATCGTGCGGACGATTCGCACGAAGGAGCTGGGCTACACCGAGAAGGTCGACGTCGACGTCGTTCAGGTGACGGCCACGGTGCTCGACGGCCACGGCCATTACGTCACGGGTCTGCCGCAGTCCGCGTTTCACGTGTACGAGGACGACAAGCCGCAGCCGATCACCCATTTCGAGTCGGAGGACGTGCCGCTCGAGCTCATTGTCGCGGTGGACATCAGCGGCAGCATGGCGTCGGCCATGCCGAAGCTGAAGATGGCCGTCAAGGAGCTGCTCAACGACGTCCCTGCCGCCGACCGGGTGACCGTCGTCGGCTTCAACGACACCATTTTCTCGCTCACGCGGCCCGGAACCGCGACGACGGAGCGGGCGAGGGCGATCGATCGGCTCGCCGCGTGGGGTGGGACCGCGCTCTACGACGTCATCCTGACGGCGACCGACATGGCCGGGCGCCAGACGGGTCGCAAGGCCATCGTCGTGTTCACCGACGGCGAGGACGAAGGGAGCCACGCCAGCCTGACCGATGTCGAGCAGCGGCTGCAGTCGAGCGATGCGACGCTCTACATGATCGGTCAGGGGCGAGGCGTGACGCTCGAGCCGCTGAAGCGGTTGATGGACCGCCTGTCGAAACCGACGGGCGGCCGCGCGCTGTTCACCGAGAGCATCGACGAGCTGCACGACGCGTTCAACAACCTGCTGGACGAACTGTCGCAGCAGTATCTGCTCGGGTACCCCCCGGCTCGCGCGGCTCACGACGACACGTTTCGCCGCATCAGCGTGATGGTGGACGGCGGTCATCAGGTGCGCGCGCGCCAGGGCTATCGGCCGACGGCCAGCAAATGAGCAATCGCCTTCGACGGGAACGCGGGCGAGATCGCGGACCGGCGGGGCGCCTGGACGCGCGGCGTCGGCGCCGCTGGTCGATCGGTCTCTGCGTCCTCGGCCTGCCGGGCGTCCTCCTGGTCCGGGCGTCCGCTCAGCAGCCGGCGGGGGGGCAACCGCGCTTCAAGTCGTCGGTCGAACTCACCTCCATCGACGTGGGGGTTGTCGACGGTCAGGGACAGCCGCTGCTGGACCTGCAGCCCGCCGACTTCGTGGTCCGCGTGGACAACAAGCCGCGGCGCGTGGTGAGCGCCGAATGGGTGCCGCTCGCCGCGCCCTCGGCCGGCGCGAAGGCGCCGGCGCGCATCCCCGAGGGTTACAGCTCGAACGAGAACAGCACGGGCGGGCGCCTGGTCGCCATCGCGGTCGACGAGCCCCACATCCGGCCCGGCGGCGCCGCGGCGGTGCTCGCGGCGGCGAGCGCGTTCATCGATCGCCTGTCGCCCGACGACCGCGTCGCCGCGGTGAGCCTCGGCATCGGCGGACCGGCCACGCCGTTCATCGCCGATCGCCAGCGCGTGAAGGAGGCCATCGGCCGGATGGCCGGCCAGCGGTCGTCACTCAAGCTCACGACGGTAACCGTAACCGCGTCCGAAGCGCTCGACATCGCAGAAGGCAACCGCCTGACCGCCGACCTCGTCGTGGCGCGCGAGTGCGCCGGCCTGCGCCCGACGACGGCACAGGTACGCGGCGTGCCGTCAGGAGGTGGAGAACGAGGCCACGACGCTGGCGCTGCAGCTCCGACAATCGAGCGACGTCACCGTGCGGGCGCTGCGCGACGTGCTCGACGCGATGCGGGTGGTGGACGGACCGAAGACGCTGATTCTGATGTCCGAGGGCTTCGCCGTCCGCGACCCCGCCATCGCCAACGAGCTGGGCGCGATGGCGGCGGCGACGCGAACGAGCATTTACGCCCTGAAGCTCGACAACCAGCTGTTCGAGATCACCAACAGCCGGGCGCCGGTCGTCGAACCTGCGATTGCGGCCGGACGCTACGACGGCCTCGAGTTCCTGACGGGCGCTGCGCGCGGCACGCTGTTTGTTGTCAACGGCACCGGCAGCCAGCTGTTCTCCCGCATCGAGGCGGAGCTCTCGGGCTACTACCTGCTCGGCGTCGAATCCGATCCTTCCGATCGCGACAACAAACCGCACGCCATCCGGATCGACGTGGCGCGGCGGGGCGCGACCGTGCGGACGCGTCGTCAGCTGCTCAACGTCCCGTCCGACGTCAACCGGCCGCGTACTCTCCGCGATGCCGTGAACGCCAGCCTGACGGCGCCGCTGCTCATGACGGGCCTGCCGATTCGGATCACGTCATTCGCCTTGCGCGGCCCCGAGGCGGGCAAGGTGCAGCTGCTGATTCGCGCCGAGGTCGGCAACGACTTCGTCGGCCCGCGGCCCGCCATGGTCGGCTACGTCATTCAGGAGTTGTCAGGACGCGTCGTCGAGAGCCGCACCGTTGGCCAGGTGCTGAATCCCGTCATGAACGGCGTGCCCGGCGCGCTGCAGTACGCCGGCGGCGCGAGCGTCGACCCCGGCGAGTACACGATCAAGCTGGCGATCGCCGAAGGGGATCGCATCGGCAGCGTCGAGCACCCGATTCACGCGCAGTTGAACGACGCGGGGCCGGTGTCGCTCAGCGAGCTCATGGTCGGCGGGCCTGTGGACGCCACCGACTCGTTGCGGCCGACCGTCGGGTACGCGATCAACTTCGGCACCCTCCACGGATACCTCGAGGCGTACGGCCAGCGCCTCGATCAGGTCGCGGCGACCTACGAGGTCGCGGCCAGCCCCGATGGGCCTCCGCTCCTGACCAGCGAGGTGAGCCCCCGCCCGGCGGGAGCCGGCCGCACGCTGTTCTCGCAGATGATGCCGGTGACCAAGCTCCCGCCCGGCGAATACGTGCTGCGCGCCAGAGTCACGCGCAACGGCCAGCCGCTCACGACCTTGACCCGGCGGTTCGAGATCGCGCCGCCGCCGGTCCTGATGACATCGGCCGGCATCGGCGCCTCACCGGCGACGACGGATCTGTTCCTGCCGGTGGACGAACACATGGCGCCGGCGCCCTTCGCCCGCGATCGGGCGCTGGCTGCCGAGACGCTGGACCCGTTTCTCAAGCGAGTGCCGTCCGTCACGAAGGCGGCGTTCGAACAAGGGCTCGCGGAGCTGCGCAAGGCGAATTATGCGGGCGCGGTGGCGCAGTTCAAGAGCGCCGTTCGTCCCGACCAGGACAGCACGGCCGCGCTCAGTTACCTCGGGGCTACCTTCGCGGCGGCCGGCCAGGGCGCGGAAGCCACCGGCGTCTGGCAAACGGCGCTTGTCGACGGCGCCGACCTGCCGCAGATCTTCGAATGGCTCGCGGACGCCTACCTGCGGCAGAAGGACTTCACGGCGGCCCGCTCGATTCTGGAAGAAGCGGCCGGACGATGGCCGGGCGACGCGCGGTTCGCCAGGGGGCTCGCGTTCTCCTATGCGACGCTCGGCAGGGGCCGCGAAGCGGTGCGCGCGCTCGGGCAGGTACCTCACCGGCCATGCCGATCCGGATCTGCTGTATCTCGCCATCGAGTGGATCTTCCAGATTCACAGCAATCGCGCGGTCATCGTCAGCCCGTCTGCCGACCTGGCGCTGGCGCAGAACTACGCCGGACAGTACGCGAAGGCCCGCGGGCCGAACCAGCCGCTGGTCCAGCAGTGGCTCGATTTTCTCGAGAACGAAAAGCGCTGAGCCGGCGATCCCGACCGGCTCAGCGGTCCGATTTGGAGGTTTTCCGGCGGCCGACGGTCTTCCGCGTGCCGCTCCTCGCGCTGGCGGTTCGGTGCGGCGCGACCGCCGCGCGCGGCGCACGCTTCCGCCGCGAGCTGGTGCCGAGCAGCTCCGCCGTCGGATCCACGGTCGGCATCGGCTCCACGTCGATGACGTCGCTTTCGACCGCATCCACCGCCTCGCCCAAATCGAACGCCTTGCCGGGGTCCACCTCCACCGGCTCGGCCGCGACCGCCACTACCGGCTGGTCGGCCGTCGCTTCCACCGGTTCCTGCGGTGCGTCCGCTTCGGCGGCGACGTCGCGCGGGACGAACGCGCGCGTCTGGAGGCCGGCGCCGGGGAACACCCGCAAGCCGCCGCGTCGGTCGCGTTCGAGACGGACGAGGCCCTCGCGCTGACACGCCCGCACCAGGTCGACGAGCCCTCCGAATCCGTACTGGCGCTCGTCGAATCCGCCTTCCGACGCGCGCAGCAGCTGTTTGACGTTCCGGAGATACATCGGCCAGCGCGCGTGCGTGGCGGCGCGGAGAATGTCGCCTGCGCGCTTCACGCCGTCGGCCTGCGCGGCCGAGGGCGGTGGCGGGGGGCCGCCGGATCCCGTGCCGGCCGAACCCGCGGGCATCACCTCGACGCGGCGATGCTCGCCGGCGTCGCCGGCGCCGTCCGCCTGAGGCGCCGGAGGCGGCGCCTCGTCGCCGATCTCGTGTTCGGAGGCCGCCGGCGCTTTCGGCTCCGCGCCGTCCCCGTCCCCGGTGAGCTCCACCATCACGCTGCGGCCGGCGTGTTTCAGCTGCAGAATGCCCGCACGCGACAGCTTCTCCACGAAATCGAGGAACGACGAAGCGCCGTAGGTGCGCTCCGAGAACGTCGAATCGAGCTGGAGGAGCGTGCTCTTGAGGAGGCCGGTCTGGGGCGAGACCTCCCGATCGGCCAGGATCTTCAGGGCGCGTCGCACCAGCGGCACCGCCTGCTCGATGGATGCCGAGGCGGGCGTCGGCATCGGCCGGCCGCTCTTGATCGCCTGCTTCCGCACGCCCGAGAGGTTCTCGTACGCGATGAACTCGTGGCAGTTGCGCTGCAGGATGACGCTCGTGAACGCGCGGCCGCCGACGACGAACACCTTCTTGTCGTACTGTTTCAGCTTCTCGACGAGCGACAGGAAGTCGCTGTCGCCGCCGACGATGACGTACGCATTGATGTGCTGATGGGTGAACACCATCTCCAGCGCATCGAGCGCCAGGTTGATGTCGGCGCCGTTCTTGTCGCCGCCCGGCGTGAGGTTGCGCTGCACCAGCCGGATCGCGTGCTGCGTGAGCGACCGGCTGTATTCCCCGGCGCGCGTCCAGTCGGCGTACGCGATCTTGGTGACCACCTCGCCGCGCTCCTTGATGGCTTCGAGAATGGTGCCCACGTCGAACTGCTGGCCGAGCGTGGTCTTGACGCCGATTTCGATGTTGTCGAAGTCGATGAAAACGGCGATGTTCAGACGATCCTGTTGGGACAAATCAGATCCTTGTGACCCGTTCGTTCGGGTGGAGGTTGGGCATCGCCGCAGCGGCCGACGAGTCGGCCAGACGTGCGCAGCGGCGAGCTACCGGAATTGTACTGACATTGACGCGGGCCCGCCGGTTTCAGGCCCCGGCGCTCCGCCAGCCTCGCAGAGGGCGGCGGCGGCCCCGTGCCGTCGCGCCCCCCAGCCGGCTCACTCCGAGAGCGCCGCCGGCGCCTCGGGCACCGGGCGGACGACGCGCGTGAACTGGCCGCGCTGCAGCAGCTCGCGGCCCTTCCCGCCGCGGCCGGTGACCTCGTACTTCGCGGTGCTGATAGTCTGTTCGGCGCCCCTGGTGGTTTCGACCGTCAGCAGATCGCGCTCCCCGGTGGACGCGATGAACCCCAGCACGTGGTCATCGTGGGCGAGCTTGATCAGAATCACGCCCTTGCCGGGACCGGACAGGAAGTTGATCTCGTCGGCCCGGCACAGCAGACCGCGGCCCCGCGCCGTCGCGGCGATGACGATTTCGGAGCCGGCGACTCGCCCGACGCCGACGATCTCCGCCCCGGAGGGCCGCGCAAAGCGGCGGCCGGCGCGCGTCGACGGTTCGACGAGCGGCTCGAGGCTGAAGCGGAGACTGTAGCCGTCGCTCGACACGGCCACGGCGTGCACCGGCGGCGGGGCGTCCGGCCGCGCGGCGGAGGCTCTGAGGTCGCCGACGACCCGCGGGTCGAGGCTCAACGCCGCCACGATCTTCTCGCCGTCCTTCAGTTTGAACAGCCGCTGAATCGGCTCCCCGTAGCCGGTCGACGCCGGCACGTCGACCAACCGGCTCGTGTACGCCACGCCGAAGTTGGAGAAGAACACGCACGTCGCGCGTGTGCTCCCGGCGAGCACCGCCAGCACCGCATCGCCCTCGCGCAGCCGCGTCGTGGTGATGTCTTTGACTTCCTTCTGCCGCTTGATCCACCCGTCGCCCGATACGATGACGATGTTGTCCTCTTCGACAATGAAATCATCGGCCGAGTACTCCGGCTCGCCGGTGTCGCTCTCGATGGCCGTCCGGCGTCCCTCGGCCCGCTCGGGGCGCCGCGAGGCCGCCGACGCGCGCTTGTCGGGCTTCGGATCGGCGTATCCCCTGCGGATCGCCTCGACCTCCTCGCGCACCAGCGCCCAGCGGCTGTCCTCGTTCTTCAGCAGGCCGGAGATCTGGCGCGACCGCTTCCTCTTGTCCTCCAGCTCGCTCCTGATGATCAGGATTTCGAGGCGCGCGAGGCGATAGATCTTCAGCTCGAGAATCGCGTCGGTCTGCTCGGCGTCCAGCTCGAACCGCTTCATGATCCGTCCGGCCGCGTCGGCTTTGCCGTCGGACTTCCGGATCAGCCGGATGATCTCGTCGAGCGCGTCGAAGACCTTCTCGAATCCCTCGAGAAGGTGAATGCGCGCGCGGAGCGCCGCGAGCTCGTGCTCCAGCCGCTTGGTGACGACGTCCAGGCGGAAGTGGAGGAAGTGCCAGAGCATCTGCTTCAGATCGAGCCGCTCGGGCCGTCCGACTTCCGGATTTTCGGTCGGGACGAGGCACGTGAGGTTGACGGCGAAGTTGATCTGCAGCGGCGTGTGCCTGAACAGGTACGCCATGACCATCTTCTCGTCGGCGTCCTTCTTCATCTCGAGCGCGATGCGCACGTCCTCGGTCGAGAGGTCCTTCACGTCGAGCAGCTGGGGGAGCTTGCGGCTCAGCACGACGTCCGCGATCCGCTCGACCAGCTGCGCTTTGTTCACGGTGTACGGCACGCTGTCGATGTAGATCGTCTTGGTCGACCGCGCCTCCGGCCCGGTGGCCCAGGTGCCGCGCAGCCTGATCGAGCCCGACCCGGTCCGGTAAATCGCCTTCAGCTCCTCCTGCGAGTTCAGGATCTGGCCGCCGGTCGGGAAGTCCGGCCCCTTCACCCAGCGGCACAGCTGGGCGTTGCTGAGATCCTCGTTGTCGAGCAGCTTGACGAGTGCCGTGCACACTTCATCGAGATTGTGCGGCGGGATGTTGGTGGCCATCCCGACCGCGATGCCGGTCGCGCCGTTCACGAGCAGGTTGGGAATGCGCGCCGGCAGCACGACCGGCTCGGACTTGGTGCCGTCGTAGTTGGGCCGGAACGTCACCGTCGTCTGCTCGATCTCGGCGAGCATCTCGTTGCTGATCGGGGCGAGCCGGCACTCCGTGTACCGCATGGCGGCGGCGCTGTCGCCGTCGAGCGAGCCGAAGTTGCCGGAGCCGTCGATGAGCGGATACCGCAGCGAGAAGGGCTGCGCCATGCGCACGAGCGTTTCGTACAGCGCGGCGTCGCCGTGCGGGTGGAAGCTGCCCATGACGTCGCCGACGACCTTCGCGCACTTGCGGTGCTTGGCGTCCGAGGTCAGGTTCTGCTGCCACATCGTGTACAGGATGCGGCGCTGCACCGGCTTGAGGCCGTCGCGCACGTCGGGCAGCGCGCGTGAGGTGATGACCGAGAGCGCGTAGTTGAGGTACCGCGCCTGCGCCGCGTCGTGGAGCGCGACGACGTCGGGCGCGCCCGGTCCGCCGCCCTCAGGGGCGGGCCCCCGAATCGGCGCGTCCTGTCCGGTGCCCGGCTCGAGGTCGTCGAAGAGGGACTGCTCGCGATCCTTGCGCTTGGCCATGGGTCCGATCCCTGAGACTGCCATCAGGGTACCGCGGGAGTCAAACTCGGGGCTCGGAGGCTCGGGGCTCTGGGCTCGGGGGCTCGGTCGGGTCCCGAGCCCCGAAATCCAGGTCGCGATTACTTGATGAAGAGCATCTCGCGGTAGGTGGCGAGCGGCCACAGCTCGTGGGGGATGATCGTTTCGAGCTGATCGCCGGTGTCGCGCACGGCCGTCATGGCCGGAATCACGGCGTCACGGAAGTGCTTGGCGTGCCTCACGACCGAGCCGTTTCCCTCGTGCCCGAGCGCCTTCTGGAGCTTGTCGGTGCGGCGCTTGAACTCGTCGGTCAGCTTGATGAGGGTGGCGAGCAGCTTGCGGCCCTCGGTCGACGTGGCGCCCGCCTGCTTGACGGCCGCCACGCTCTGCGCGACCTGCTTCTGGTACTCGAGCGCCGCCGGCAGGATGTACCGATTGGCCATCAGCACCATCAACTGGCCTTCGACGTTCACGGTCTTGTTGTACTGCTCGACCATGACCTCGTACCGCGCGTGCAGCTCGCGCTCGTTGAGCACCTTGTACTTCTCGAAGATGCCGACGACCTCTGGCGTGGTGAGCTGCGGGAGGGCGTCGACGGTGTTCTTCAGGTTCAGCAGGCCGCGCCTGCCGGCCTCCTTTTCCCACTCCTTCGAGTAGTTGTTGCCGTTGAAGATGATTCGCCTGTTCTCCTTGATGACCCGTGGCAGCAGCTCGCCGACGGCCTTCTCGAGCTTCTCGATCGACTTGCTGCCTTTGGTCGCCTTCTCGAGCTCGGTGGCCATGTAGTCGAGCGATTCGGCGACGGCGAGGTTGAGCGCGATGTTCGGATACGCGATGCTCTGGCCCGACGACACCGCACGGAACTCGAACTTGTTGCCGGTGAACGCGAACGGGCTCGTGCGGTTGCGGTCGCCCGCGTCGCGCGGCAGCTTGGGCAGCACGATGACGCCGGTGTCGAGCGTGCCGCCGTGCTTGGTCGACCTGGCGCCGCCTTTCTCGATCTGCTCGAAGATGTCGGTGAGCATGTCGCCGAGGAACACCGACAGGATCGCCGGCGGCGCCTCGTTCGCGCCCAGCCGGTGATCGTTGCCCGCGCTTGCGATGCTGGCGCGCAGGAGGCCCTGCCACTTGTTGACGGCGCGAAGCACCGCGGTGCAGAACACGAGGAACTGCAGGTTCTCGTGCGGGTTCGCTCCCGGGCTGAGCAGGTTGTGACCTTCGTTGTCGCCGAGCGACCAGTTGAGGTGCTTGCCCGATCCGTTCACGCCGGCGAACGGCTTTTCGTGGAGCAGGCACGCCAGGCCGAACTTCGCCGCGCTGCGTCGCATCGTCTCCATCGTCATCATCTGATGATCGGTGGCGAGGTTGGCGTTCTCGAACACCGGCGCGATCTGGTACTGGCTCGGCGCGACCTCGTTGTGGCGCGTCTTCACCGGCACGCCGAGCTTGTAGAGCTCGGTCTCCACGTCCGACATGAACGCCATCGCGCGATCGGCGATGGCGCCGAAGTACTGGTCCTCGAGCTCCTGCCCCTTCGGGGGCTTGGCGCCGAACAGCGTGCGCCCCGCGTTGATCAGGTCGGGCCGGGACAGATAGAAGTAGCGATCGATCAGGAAGTACTCCTGCTCGGGCCCGCAGGTGGCGACGACGCGCTCGGCGTCCGATCCGAACAGCTTCAGCACGCGGATCGCCTGCTTCGAAACCGCCTCCATCGAGCGGAGGAGCGGCGTCTTCTTGTCCAGCGTCTCGCCGGTCCAACTGACGAACGCGGTGGGGATGACCAGTGTCACCGAGCCGCCGCTGTGCAGCAGCCACGGCGGGCTGGTGGGATCCCAGGCGGTGTAGCCGCGGGCCTCGAAGGTCGATCGCATGCCGCCCGAGGGGAAGCTCGAGGCATCGGGCTCTCCCTTGATCAGTTCCTTGCCCGAGAACTCGACAACGGCCTTGCCGTCGCCGGTCGGGGAGAGAAACGAATCGTGCTTCTCGGCCGTGATGCCCGTCAGCGGCTGGAACCAGTGTGTGTAGTGGCTCGCGCGGTGTTCGACGGCCCAGTCCTTCATCGCGGTCGCGATGGCATCGGCCACCGAGAGGTCGAGCGACTCGCCGTGCGTGATGGTGCGGCGCAGGGCGCGGTAGACGGCGGCCGGGAGCCGCTGCTGCTGCACCTGATCGTTGAAGACGAGGCTGCCGAACATCTCGAACGCGTGCGGCCCGGGCGACTCCTTCCCGTCGCTGATGGACCAGTCGCGAATGGCGTGGATCGCCTCCCCCAGGACTGCGGAACCCATTCTGTCCCCCTTCTTGTGTGGTCGTTCGGCCGGGCTGATCGCAAACCCCGGCGACTCTGGCGAGGAAGCACCGGAAGAGCGGATGATATCGCGGCCCGAGAAGGATGCCATTATGGTGCAACCGTGCAAAACGCGCAAGAACCCTCGGACGTCGTCGTTGAAATCTGACCGATTCATGCGGGTCGGCCGTCGATTCGTGCAGGACTGGCACAAATCCGTCGTCAGTCAGGCCTCGGGGCTCCGGCCGAGGAGCGCGAGGAACTCCGCGAGGACCATGGCGGTGGCGCCCCAGATCGTGACGTCCGCCACGTCAAACATCGGTGCGACGATGTCGCGGCCGTCGCGGGCGATGGTGAGGAAGGACCGCCGCGCGGGATCGCACAGCTCGGCGACGCCGACTTCGACGATCCGCGCCACTTCCCCGTCGGCCGGTGCGAAGCGCGGGCGCTGCAGGGCGGCGGCCACCACCGGGTGCAGACGAAAGCCGCTGACCGGAATGTCGAGCGGCGTCAGGCGGCCGAGGACGCGCACCGGCTCATTGAGCGCGACTTCCTCACGCGCCTCGCGCAGTGCGGCCTCCTCGTAGGTTTCACCCGGTTCGGCGACGCCGCCCGGCAGCGACACCTGTCCCGGGTGCCGAAGCGTGTTTGCGCGGACGGTGAGGATCAGGTGCGCGCGGTTGTCGACCGGGTAGACCAGCAGCAGCGCGGCCGCGTGACGGATGCGTGCCGGATTGAAGTCGGTCGGCCACCCGCGGCGGGGCCGCGGCGCCATCAGGGCCTGCGCGTCGGTGCCCGGAAGCGGGTCGGCGAGCGCCGTCTGCAGCCGATCGAGCAGCGCCTGGAAGGTCAAGGCGTAGCGCGCCGGTCGTTACATCGTCTTGTCACACGCACGGCGCGCCCGACGCGGGCGGCGATCCGCAAATTTGGAGTAGGATGCCGTAGCAACCGCTTTCCCGTCTTGACTCGGGGCGAAAACCGGGGCACGTTCAATAGAATGACATCACGCTCGCTGCATCGCCAGTCACCGTCTGGCGCTCTGTCGCGAGGGGTCCGGCCGTTTGTCCGACACACCGCAGAACACCATGGCACTGCTCGACCGCTTCCGATCGCAACCTGCGCTCAAGCACCCCGACCCTGAGGTCCGTCTCGCGTTTGTCGAGGGTCTCTCGATCGACGAGAAGGATCTGCTGCTGGCCGCGGCGCGCGAGGACGCCAGTCCACGGGTGCGCCGCGCGGCGGTCGGCAAGTTGATCGACCCGGCAGCGCTCGCGCTGGTCGCCCACGACGATTCCGACGCCGCCGTGCGGACGCATGCGGCGGCGATGCTGCGCGACATCGCGGTGGGCGCGTTCGAGGAGACGAGCGAGTCGGACAGCCTGGCGGCCGTGGACGCGCTGTCCGACGGCCGGATGCTCGCGCACGTGGCGAAGACGGCGGCCAGCGAGCCGGTGGCCGAGCGGGCGCTCGCCCGGATCGCCGAGCCGCGCGCCTGGGGATCGGTCGCGCGCCATGCGGTAGTGGAATCGGTCCGGCGCGCCGCGCTGCAGTCGCTGAGCGAGCGCGAGGATCTCGTGGCGGTGGCGATGAACAGCACCTTCAAGGATACGGCGGTGGGCGCCGTCGAGCGCTTGTCGGAGCGGGCCGATCTCGAGCAGATCGCCGAACGGTCTGCCAACCGGAATGCCGTCAAGCGGGCGCGGCAGGCGCTGCGCGAGATGGACGATCGCGCGGCCGCCGACGCCGGCGCGGATCGGTCGCCGGCCCCGGACGCCTCGTCGCCGGACGGCGGCGTCGAATCGGCGCCGGTCGATCCGGGCGACGACCCAGCCGATCCCGGCGACGACGCAGCCGAGCGGGCGCTCGCGCGCCGGCAGGAGGCTGCCGTCGAGGAAGGCCGAGAGGTCGGCGCGCGCACGCGCGCCGAGGCGGACGCGGCTCGCGACCGCGAGGAACATCTCGCGGCCGAGCGCGTCGCAGCGGCCGCGGTCCAGGCGGAGGAGACCGAGCGCAAGCGCGAACGCATGGCAACGCTCGTGGCGGCGCTCGAGGCGGCGGCGGTGGACCCCGACCTCAAAGCGGCGCGTCGTGCTCAGGCGCTCGTGCACCGCGAATGGGGCGACCTGCCGGCGGCTGCCGCCGATGCCGATCTCCTGCGGCGCTACGCCGAGGCCGACAGCCGGCTGGCCGGGCGCGATCAGGCCGCCAGGGAGACCGACCGTCGCGCGCGGCAGGAAGCGCTCGCCCAGCTTCACGAGCGGCTGCGCCGCGCCGAAGCCCTGGCCGCGCGGAGCGACGCGACGGCGAAAGCGATCGACCGCACGCTCCGCGACGTCCGCGGCGTGCTCGGCGCGATGCCGGCGCTTCCGTCCAAGCAGGATTACGACGAGGTGATGGCCCGGCTGAAGGGCGTGCACGCGGCGCTGGCGCCGAAGCTCCAGGAACTGCGCGAGATGGAGGAGTGGCAGCGCTGGGCGAACGTCGGCATCCAGGAACAGCTCTGCGAGAAGATGGAGGCGCTCAAGTTCGAACAGAATCCCGAGGAGGTCGTGCATCGTGTGCGCGATCTCCAGCAGCAGTGGCGGCTCGCGGCCGACGTGCCGCGCGCCCGCGTCGACGCGCTGTGGCAGCGCTTCAAGACCGCGCACGACCAGGTGTGGGCCCTGTGCGAGGCCCACTTCGCTGCCGACGCGGAGCGCCGCGCGGACAACCTGCGCCGGAAGATCGCGCTGTGCGAGCGGGCGGAAGCGCTCAGCGACTCCACGCGGTGGGTGCAGACCGCCGAGGAGCTCAAGGCGCTGCAGGCCGAATGGAAGACGATCGGCCCGGTCTCCCGCGGCCAGGAAAAGACCATCTGGGATCGCTTCCGCACGGCATGCGATCGATTCTTCACCAGACGCCACGAGGATCTCAGCGAGCGCAAGGCGGCGTGGGCCGAGAACCTCGCGAAGAAGGACGCGCTCTCGGCACAGGCGGAGGCGCTCGCGCAGTCGACCGACTGGGACGTCGCGGCGGCCGAGATCAAACGCCTGCAGGCGGAGTGGAAGACCATCGGTCCGGTGAAGAAGAGCCGGTCCGAGGCGGTATGGCAGCGGTTCAGGACCGCCTGCGACGCGTTCTTCGCGCGCTACGCGCAGCGCCACGACATCGCGCGCGGCGAGCGCGTCGCCGCGCGCGAGGCGATCTGCGCCGAGCTCGAGTCGCTCCCGGCGCCGGGCCCCGACGAGGGCGGCGCGCCGGCCGCGGCGCCACCGGACCTGCTCGCGAGGGTCCGCGAGCTCCAGAGCCGCTGGCAGGAGGAGCTCGGGCGGCGCGGCGTCGAGCCGGCGCGCGCGGCCGCGCTCGAC
The DNA here is from genome assembly GCA_963807925.1 of uncultured Acidobacteriota bacterium. Taxonomy (GTDB): domain Bacteria; phylum Acidobacteriota; class Vicinamibacteria; order Vicinamibacterales; family CAVVIG01; genus CAWEDP01. The sequence goes on from CAWEDP010000003.1 coordinate 204,998, forward strand.
CAGCGCTTTGCGGCGGCGTTCGAAGGCGTCCTCACCAGGTGGCCCGACGCGTTCGCGAACACCGATCTCGATCGCGACGCCAACCGCCGCAAGATGGAGGCGCTCGTCGCGCGCGTCGAGGAGGTGGCCAGCTCGCTGCGCGGACAGACCGGCGGCGACGCGCTGTCGCCGACCGTGCGGCTGGCCGCGATGCTCAAGGAGGCGCTGGCCGCCAACACCATCGGCGGAAAGGTCGACCCCCACAGCCGGCTCCGCGCAGCCCAGGACGACCTGCGGCGGGCGCAGGCGAGCTGGTCGCGCATCGGCCCGGTGCCGGAGCCGACGCGCCGTGCGCTCGCAGACCGTTTCACACGCGCCGCCCGCGCGATCACGGAGGCGGGACGGACGGGAGAGACCGCCCAGAGCGCGAAGCGGCCGTAGGGCAGGATCGGCGCGCCTTCGCACGCAGCGGTGGTCGGCGCCCGCACGCGCGGCGGCTGCTCTCTCAGTTGATCTTGATGAGCTCCACGTCGAAGACGAGCATGCCGTACGGCGGGCTCTGGCCTTTGTAGGCGAGCTGCTGGGGGATCCAGAACCGCGCCTTCTCGCCTTCGACCATCAGCTGCAGACCCTCGGTCCATCCGGGGATCACCTGGTCGAGCGGAAACGACGCTGGCGCGCACCGCACCACGGAGCTGTCGAACATCTTGCCGTCGGTCGTCCAGCCGGAGTAGTCCACGGTCACCTGGTCGGAGGCTCGCGGACGCCGCGCGCCGACGCCGTCCTTGAGCACCTTGTAGGCGAGTCCGCTCGGCGTCTTCTTGGCGTCCGCCGGCGCGGTCTTGACGTCCGGCGGTGCGACCGGCACGCCGGTGAAGGACAGCAGCTTGACGTCGAACACGAGCATGCCTTTCGGATCGCGCTTGCCCTGGTAGGCGAGCGCCTCGGGAATCCAGAACCGGCGCGTCTCGCCCGTGGTCATCAACTGCACGCCTTCGGTCCAGCCAGCAATGACGCGGTCGAGCGGAAAGCACGCGGCCTTGCCGCGCGACACCGAGCTGTCGAACATCTTCCCGTCCGTCGTCCAGCCGGTGTAGTCGACCGTGACCAGATCGGCGCGCGCCGGATGCGCCGCGCCCGTTCCAGGCGTGACCACCTTGGATGCCAGCCCCGAGGCCGTCTTCGACGCATTGGCGGGCGGCGCCGCCACGTCCTCGGGCGGCGGAATCACTTTCAACGTCGTCCGCTGCGCCGCGGCGGCGGCGGCCAGACCGACCGACAGGAACACGGCCAGCGCGAGAGCCTTGAGCATGATCATCCTTCCAGTCGACGATTCCGTCTGCCGGGTTCGCGTCTCCTCAGCGTCCGCGGCCCTGCGATTGACGCAGTCGATCCAGCTTGTTCTTCAGGTCTTCGAGCTTCCGGCCGGCGTCGCCGAGCCGGCCTTCGGCGGTCAGGCGCTGGTAGTCGGCCAGATCCTGCCCGGCGGCGGCCGCAGTGGCGGCGATGCCGGGCGCCTCTTCCGCGGCGCCGGGTGGCTGCGACCGCTCGGGCGACACGGCGGTCGTAATCGGTGATGCGCTCGCGGCCGCCGTGCCGCCGAACAGGCCCGCGAGCGCCGCGTCGAGCGTCGGCGCGTACGCGAGACGATCCTGCAGCGCGAGCACGACGAGGCGCAGTTCGGGCATCGGGCTTCGCTCGGCCTGCAGGTAGATGGCTTCGGCATACAGCAGGGCGCGGCCGATCGGCATGACGATCAGCGTCCCGCGCCGCACGTGCGAGCCCTGCTGGTTCCAGAGCGACAACTGCGCCGAAAGCTGCGGGTTCTGATCGATCCGCGCCTCAATCTGCAGCGGGCCGTCCACGAGCTTCGTCTTCGGGAAGTCGTACACGATGGCCGTCCCGTAGTGCTCGCCATCGCTCCGACCGGCAATCCAGCCGATCAGGTTGTTCTTGTTGGCCGGCGTGAACGGCAGGATCTCGATGAACTCGGCCTCGCGCGAGCCTGGCAGCTTCATCAGCACGAAGTTCGGCTCCATCACCTGCTGCGTCTGTTCCCGGGCCGTACTCAGGCCGACCTCCGACGCCACGGACCACAGGTCCTCGCGGTTGTAGAACACGGCCGGATCGGTCATGTGATAGAGCCCGTAGACCGCCGCCTGGAGCTTCAGCAGCAGCTCCGGGTAGCGCACGTGCTTGCGCAGGTCGGCCGGCATCGCCGACACGTCGCGGAAGAGCGTCGGAAACAGGCCGCGATACGCCGCGACGATCGGGTCCTGCGGGTCGAACACGTAAAAGGTGGCCGAGCCGTTGTACGCGTCGATGACCACCTTGACGCTGTTGCGGACGTAGTTGACCGACTCGCGGTCGAGCCGATAGTGCCGCGCGTAGGGATAGGCGTCCGATGTCGTATAGGCGTCGACGATCCAGAAGAGGCGCCCCTCGCCCGACACGACGACGTAGGGATCGGCGTCGTAGGTGAGGAACGGCGCCAGGGTCTCGAGCCGCTCGCGCACGTTGCGCCGCATCAGCAGGCGGCTGTCGGCCGAGATGTCGTCGCTGAACGGCAGCTTCGCGAGGTCGCCGCGATCGAGGGCGATCAGCATCCGCCGCAGGAATCCGCCGAGCCGGATGCCGCCGTCGCCTGCGTACGAATTGAGATTGTTGGTCTCGCCCTGCGGAAAGTTGAACTCCTTCTGGCGCGTCTTGACGTAGACGTCGGTGTCGGTCAGCTGGCCGAAGTAGATCTCGGGCCGCGTCACCGCAAGGCCCGCGACGGTGCTCTGAATCGGCATGTTGCTCAGCACCAGGTCGGGCAGCCCTTCCGGCGTGAACCCGTTCACCGAATTCATGGTGACGCCGTAGCCGTGGGTGTAGATCAGCTTCTCGTTGATCCAGTTGCGGCTGCTCTCGGGCAGCTTCTCGACGCTCAGCTCCCGCGCCGCCACCATCATCTGACGCATCGATCCGCCGACCTCGTAGCGATCGATGTCGATGTCGGGGAAGTCGTAGTAGGTCCGGATCTCCTGGATCTGGCGCAGCGTGTCCTGCAGCGCGCGCCAGTCCCACAGCCGGATGTTCTCGAGCGTGTCGCGGTTGCCGGCGACGTCGATCGCGTCGGGTGCCGTGTCGGCCGGGAACGGCTGCTGGGCGAGGCGGTTCAAGGCGAACGCCTGCTGCGTCATCTGAATGTTGTGCGCGATGTACGGCTGCTCGCGGACCAGCTCGTTCGGCTTCACGATGAAGTTGCCGACGTACCACGCGAAGACGCCGACGACCAAGTAGCAGACGATGGCCGGAGCGACGGCGACCACCAGCCAGCGTGCCCGCGGCGCGACCGCGTTGGCCAGGGCCACCGCGGCGCCGACGACGAGCGCGATCGCCACCACCAGCGCCCCGGCGAGCGCGATGTGGGCGTCCACGTAGGTGACGCCCGAGAAGATCGTGTGATCCTCGACCAGCCGGTCGAACCGTCCGAGGTACACGCGGGCGGCGAGCGTCAACAGCAGGGCGGCGAAGCCAATTGACAGTCCTCGCCACGGCGGGGTCGGACCGGCGCCCGCGCGCGGCCGCGTGACCAGCCGCGTTCCGCCGGTGACCACCACGAAGAAGGCCGCGACCGCGCACGCGATGACGGCGAGCGTCAGCAGCCATCCGGTGACGAGCTGCCACACCGGCAGCGTGAAGAGATAGAAGGTGACCGGCCGGCCGAAAATCGGATCGACGACGGCGGTCGCCGGCGCGTGCCAGTACAGCGCGAACGTCGTCCAGTCCGCCATCATGCCGGCGCCGGTCACGGCGGCGATGAGGAGGGCCAGGCCGAGCGCAATCAGCTTCAGCACCGGATCGACCGGCAGCGTCAGCGGCTGGCCGTTGATGACGATGCGGCTGATTTCGCCGAGCCGCGCCGGCTTGAGCGCGAGGAACGTTCCGTACACCACCGCGAAGGTGGCGATCGCAAAGGCGCCGAAGACCAGCGCCTGTGTGTCGAGCGTCGTCCAGAACACCGCGGAATAGCCGAGGGAATCGAACCAGAGGGCGTCGACGTAGTAGGAAAGCGCCGTGCCGCCGCCGAACAGGATTGCGGCGAGCAGGACGATCAGGACGAGGCGGCCGCGCCGCCGGCGGGGCGGCCGCCTCGGCGGCGGCCAGTCGACGATTACTTCGGGCCGTGAATCCTGATGGCCGTTCATCGAGCCCGATTATACGTCCCCGAAGATGCCCGTGCGGGGACGCCGTCGCATTGATAAGATCGTCGCGACCCCGGTTGCCGCCCCAGAATGGCCCTGCTCAAACTGCACAAGACGGTCGGCGTGAAGGTCGGTCACGTCCAGGTCGGAGGCGGCGCGCCCGTCGTCGTCCAGTCGATGACGATGACCGACACGGCAGATGCCCGCGCGACGGCCCAGCAGTGCCTCGAGCTCGCCGCGGCCGGATCGGAGCTCGTGCGGGTGACGGTCAACGTGCCCGACGCGGCTGCCGCCGTGCCGGAAATCAAGCAGCGGATGCTCGACGCCGGATGCACGGCGCCGCTCATCGGTGACTTTCACTACAACGGCCACCTCCTGCTGACGAGGTTCCCCGACTGCGCGCGCGCGCTCGACAAGTACCGCATCAACCCGGGCAACGTCGGCACCGGCCGCCGCCGGGACGAGCAGTTCGCGACGATCTGCCGGGTCGCCGTCGAGCACGGCAAACCGGTCCGCATCGGCGTCAACGGCGGCTCGCTCGACCAGGAGCTCGTGGTCGCCAGGATGCAGGAGAACACCGACCGCGATCTCGGCCGCACCTCCGAAGAGATCATCAACGAGTGCATGGTGCTGTCAGCGGTCGAGTCGACCTCGCTCGCGATCGAGAGCGGCCTCCGCAGGGATCAGATCGTCATCTCGTGCAAGACGTCGCGGCCGCGCGATCTGATCGCGGTGTACCGGGAGCTGTCACGGCGCACCGATCAGCCGCTGCACCTCGGGTTGACCGAGGCGGGCATGGGAGTCAAGGGGCTGGTGTGGTCGGCAGCCGCGATGAGCGTGCTCCTGACCGAGGGGATCGGCGACACGATTCGCGTGTCGCTGACGCCACGCCCTGGCGGGGATCGCCGCGAAGAGGTGTACGCCGCGTGCGAGCTCCTGCAATCGCTCGGGCTCCGCTCGTTTTCCCCGAGCGTGACGGCCTGCCCCGGATGCGGGCGCACGACCAGCACGACCTTCCAGGCGCTGGCGGAGCGGATCCAGGGATACGTCCGCGACCGGATGCCGGAGTGGCAGACGCGGTACGCGGGTGTCGAGTCGATGACGCTCGCCGTCATGGGCTGCGTCGTCAACGGCCCCGGCGAGTCCAAGGCGGCCAACATCGGAATCAGCCTGCCGGGCACCGGCGAAGCGCCCCATTGCCCCGTGTTCGTCGACGGCGAGCACGTTACGACGCTGCGCGGGAGCTACGAGGAGCTGTCCGCAGCATTTCAACGGCTCGTGGATGAGTACGTCGACACCCGATACGCTCGACGCTGATCGCGGGTTGAGGGACGTGCTCCACCGCGTGTGGGGCTTTTCGGATTTCCGGCCGCTGCAGCGTGAGGCGATGATCGGCATTCTCGCCGCGCGCGACAGCGTGGTCGTCCTGCCGACCGGCGGCGGCAAGTCGGTCTGCTTCCAGGCGCCGGCGCTCGTGGACCGGCCGGTGTCGGCCACCGACGCGACGCCCCGGCCGCGGCACGGCCTGGCGGTCGTCATTTCACCGCTCATTTCGCTGATGAAGGATCAGGTCGACGGCCTGCGCGTCGACGGCGTCGCGGCCGCGTATCTCAACAGCACGCTGCCGCCGGCCGAGCGCGACGCGGTCACGGCGTCCATCCGCGACGATCGCTGCAGACTGCTGTACGTCTCGCCCGAGCGGATCCTGGCCGACGGCGGCCTGCGCCGGATGCTCCAGCAGGCGCGCGTCCGCTTTCTCGCGATCGACGAAGCCCACTGCATCAGCCAGTGGGGCCACGATTTCCGGCCCGAGTACCGCCAGCTCGGTGCGCTCCGCGACGAGTTCCCGGACGTGTCGGTTCACGCGTTCACGGCGACCGCCACCGGGCGCGTGCGGCAGGACATCATCGCCGAGCTGCGGCTGCGGCAGCCCGAGGTCCTGGTCGGGTCGTTCGATCGCCCGAACCTGACCTATCGCGTGCTGCGGCGCGCGACGCTGCAGCGTCAGCTCCTCCAGATCCTGACGCGCCACGCGGGCGAAGCGGGCATCGTCTACTGCGGCTCGCGGCGGGAGGTGGAGTCGCTCGCCGCCTGGCTGACCGCGCAGGGGCACCAGGCGCTGCCGTATCACGCGGGGCTGGCCGACGACGTCCGAAGCCGGCACCAGGAGGCGTTCCTCGACGAGAGCGTCGATATCGTCGTGGCGACCGTGGCGTTCGGGATGGGCATCGACCGGTCGAACGTGCGCTACGTCGTGCACGCGAGCGCCCCGCGCTCGCTGGAGCACTACCAGCAGGAATCGGGCCGCGCCGGCCGCGACGGCCTGCCGGCGGAGTGCGTGCTGATCTATTCGGGGGCCGACTTTCTGCGGTGGCGCCGGCTCCTCGATTCGAACGGCGAATTGACGGCGAGCGCCCAGGCGCTCGTGCGCGGGATGGAGCGGTACGCCTCGGGAACCGGGTGCCGGCACAAGGCGCTCCTCGAGTACTTCGGCGAGCCGTACGACCGCGGACCGTGCGGCGCCTGCGACTGGTGCCTCAAAGAGCTCGATCCGGTGGCCGACGCCGCGATCCTCGCGCAGAAGATCCTGTCGTGCGTCGCGCGGGTGAAGCAGGCCTGGGGCATCGCGCACGTCACCGACATCCTCGCCGGGCGCGCCACCGACAAGGTCGTCGAAGCCGGCCACGCAGCGCTCTCCACCTTTGCGCTGCTTCGCGACGAGCCGCCCTCGGCGATTCGCGGGTACATCGAGCAGCTCGTCGAGGGAGGATTCCTGATCCGCGAGGGCGATCGGTACCCGGTGCTCCGGATCGCCGCGACCGGCGCGGCGCTCATGCGGGGCCAGGCCACCTGCGCGCTGTACCGCCAGATCCAGCCGGCGCGGACGCACGGCCGCCGGAAAGGTCGCGAGGAGAGCGTTCGGGGCGACGGCGATCTCTTCGAGGTCCTGCGCGAGGTGCGCCGGCAGCTGGCGCGCGACCGCGGCGTGCCGCCCTACGTCATCTTCCACGACACCACGCTTCGCGACCTGGTCGAGCGGCGGCCGGCCACGCTCGCGGAGCTGTACGAGGTCTACGGCGTCGGCGCGAAGAAGGCGGCCGACTTCGGGCAGGCGTTCATCGATGCGATTGGCGCCTTCCTCCGGCGCAGCGCTCAGTGAACGGTGTAGCGGGCCTTGAGCGCGAACGGCGCGATTTCGACGTCGAAATGCGAGCCGCTCTCGCTGACCATCTGATAGGTGCCGCGCATGACACCGCTCGACGTCTTCAGCGGACACCACGACGAGTATTCGAACGACTCGCCGGGCGTCAGGATCGGCTGGGCGCCGACGACGCCGCGCCCCTTCACCTCGTCCGTGTGGTTCGACGCATCGGTGATGATCCAGTGGCGGCTGAGGAGCTGGACCGTCTCGTCGCCTTCGTTGGTGATGCGAATCGTGTACTGAAACACCCAGCGGTCCTCGAACGGCTGCGACTGGTCGGGCCGATACTGCGATCCGACCTCGACGCGGACGTTGTTGGTGATGGCCTCCGAGGTCGGTTCCGGGAGCACCGGCTCGAATTTCCACTCGCTCATGGGGTTGCACCCATGATAGCAGCGTTTTCGGGCGCAGGTTCGGGGGCCGGTCGCGTCCGGCTGCAGGGCGGACCCGCGATCGCGGCGTTAGTATGAGGCATGGCGTCGATCATCCGCGGACGCGCGCTGATCTTCTGGGACCTGAAGGTGCCGGGCAAGCGCAAGAAGCTGGACGCGATCGATACCGATCAGATTACGCCGGCCGCCGACTGCGTCTCGGAGAGCCTCGAGACGCTCGACGAACGCTGGAAAGCCGGTGCGTTCCGCTATCTGATGCCCGACTTCCGCGAGCGCGTCCACAGGGGCGAGACCTTCCTCATCGCCGGTGACCGGTTTGCCATCGGGTCGTCGCGCGAGATGAGCCCAGCCGGATTGAAGGGCGTGGCCGAGGAGGCCGGTCTGCGGATGGTGATCGTCTGCGGGGCCAACATGGGCGACATCTTCCGCCGCAACGCTTTCAATCTCGGGCTCGAGGTGGTCCAGAGCCCGGACGCGGTGCACGACGCGCGCGACGGCGACCGCTTCAGCTTCGATCCCGACACGCGCCGCCTCGCCAACGAGACGCAGGGCCGGACCTATTCGCCGGCGCCGCTGACGAAGAAAGAGGACGAGATCCGGCGCAGCGGCGGCATCTTCGCCATCGGGCGCCGCGAATTTCCCGAGGCGCGGCGCCGGCAGGCGCGCGTGGAGTGGCCGGATCCCGAACGCGCCCGGCGCATGACGTCCACCGAGCAGATCGTCTGGGCCCATCGCGTCGACAAGGACGCCGAGCTGACGCCCGGCGCGACGCTGCGGGTGTACGCGGATCTGCTGCCGGCCTCGGACGGCACGGCGCCGTTCGCCATCCACACGTTCGAGCAGATCACCGGCGGCGGTGACGACGTCGCCCCGCGCCACGCCGCCATCGCCAACGATCACTTCGTGTTCACCGGCCGTGAAGACGACGAGAAGCAGACCGCGATCGGCCGGGCCTTCGCGCGGCGGCACCTCATCGGGACGCCGTACTACGCGACGCCGGGTGACGGCATCTTCCATTTCTACTTCCCCGAGCAGGGCCTGGTCACGCCCGGCGGCTTCATCCCGGGCGCCGATTCGCACAGCCGCGCGTACGGCGCGTACGGCGCGGTCGGCATCGGCGTCGGATCGACGACCCTCGGCTTCGGCTGGGCGACCGGATACGTGTACTTCACGCTCGCGCCCGCCAGGCGCGTCGTCTTCGCGGGGGCGCTCCAGCCGTGGGTCAGCGGCAAGGACATCGTCCTCGAGCTGCTTCGCCGCTGGGGCGTGGATCAGGCCGGAGGCATGTCGGTCGAGCTCGTCGACGCGAACGCGCAGCTGCCGATCACGCATCGCAACACCATCGCCAACATGATGGCCGAGGCCGAGGCGCAGAACGGCATCTTCGCGCCCGATGCGATCACGATCGGCTGGTACCGCGCGAAAGGCATCGACCCTCTGCCCTATCCGGCCGTCGCCCCGGGCGCCGACGCGGTCTACACGATCGACGAGCGGCTCGATCTCACCGGCGTGCGGCCGATGATTGCCAAGCCGTTCAGCCCTGGCAATGCGTTCGGCGCCGAGGAGGTCGCACGCGAGCGCGTCACGTTCGACAAGGCGATGATCGGATCGTGCACCAACGGCAGCTACGACGATCTGCTGGCGGCGGCGCTCGTGATGCGAGCCGCCAGGGCGCGCGGTGCCACGCGCGTCGCGAAGCCGTTGGTGATCTTTCCCGGATCGGGGGCTGTGGGCCGACAGATCGAGCATCCGGATCCCAGGCTCGGCGGTGAATCGATCGCCGGCGTGCTCCGCTCGACAGGCGGCGAGATCCGGCAGTCGTGGTGCGGGCCGTGCTTCGGCCAGGGGCCCGACGCGCTGCAGCCAGGGCAGCGCGCCATCACCTCCTTCAATCGCAACTGGCAGAACCGCATGGGCGTGGGCGGCGAGGGATATCTGGCCAGTCCTGCCGTCGTCGCGGCCTCGGCGCTGCTTGGCTACATGGGGCCGCCGAGCGAGCTGGGCCTCGAGTGGAAGGCCGAAGACTTCGGCTGAGGAGTGAACAGATGTCGCAGTCCCAGCAACAGATCGCCGGGAGCATCGGCGTGCCGGTCGCGCGGCGCCATATCTTTCTCTGCTGCGATCAGACCACGCCGAAGTGCTGCGAGAGGGACCGGGGGCTGGCGGCCTGGGACTATCTCAAGCGTCGGCTCAAAGAGCTCGGCCTCTCCGAGCAGGGCGGCATTCTCCGCTCCAAGGCGAATTGCCTGCGGATCTGCGAGGGCGGACCGGTCGCCGTCGTGTATCCAGAAGGCGCGTGGTACGCGCCGTGCGACCCGCCCGTGCTCGAACGCATCATCCAGGAACACCTGATCCAGGGTCGTGTGGTCGCCGATGTCCTGATCGTCGGGCATCCGCTGTCGGCGGGATGAGGCCGCCGCTACCGGCGCTTGCCGGCGAGTCCTGTCCGATACATTGCTTCGACCTCGCCCACGAGGCGAGTGGTGGAATAGGCCTCCGCGACGTTGCGCTTCGCGCATCGGCCGAGCCGCCCGCGTTCGTCCGGGTGTTCGGCCAGGCGGACGAGCGCCGCCGCCAGCGCGGGTGAATCCTGCGCGGGCACGAGCAGGCCGTCCACCTCGTGGGTGACCACGTCGGGGACGCCGCCTACGGCGGTCGACGCGACCGCTTTGCCGGCCGCCATTGCCTCGATGAGCGTGACCGGTGTGCCTTCGCTGAGCGACGACAGCGCGCAGATGTCGATCGTCGCGTACACCCGCGGCAGGTCGGCCAGCCAGCCGGCGAATCGGACGCGGGCGGCTATGCCGTTCTCCCGCACCAGCTGCTCCAGTTCAGACCGCAACGGTCCATCGCCGACAATCAGGAGGTACAGGTTCGGCACGCGGCGCCAGGCCGCGGCGAACGCTCGAATGAGCGACGCCACGTCCTTGATGGGCACCAGACGGCCCACGAATCCGACCACGATGTCTTCGGGGCGCAACCCGAATTCCGCGCGGTAGCTCGGCGCGTCAGCCGGGAGCTGCAGGAGCGGCTCCAGATCGAGGCACAACGAAATCACGACCACCTTCGACGGCGGCGCAATGGCGAACCGTTCCACGATGTCGCGCCGCTGCAGGGGCGACAGCGTGACGATTCGATCGGTCAGGCGGGCGAGGGTCCGCTCGGCCAGGCGGACGGCTGCGTTGGTCGTCGATCCGAAATACCCGTCGAGGACGTGCCCGTGAAAGGTGTGCACGACCAGGCACCGGCTGCCCTTTGTCCGCGTGGCATTGCACATCCAGGCGGCGATGCGGCCCACGGCGCCCGCCTTGGACATGTGCGTGTGCACGACGTCTGGGCGCTCGCGGCGGAGCAGCCGCAGCAGCCGCAGCAGGACGCGAGCGTCGCTGAGCGGACGCAGGATGCGGCCCAGGGGCGCGATCTTCTCGGTCGGAACGTGCGCCTCGGAGGCGAGCTGCTCGAGCGTGGATTCGCCATCGCCCACGCTGCCATGGACGAGCAGCGTGCGGTGCCCGCGCGCCGCCAGATTCTGGTTGAGCAGGATCACGTGGCGCGCCGCACCGCCGACGTTCAGTCGCGTGATGAGGTGGACGATCTTCAGCGGATCACCGGCCGTCAACGGCGTCACCCGGACTCATTTGCGAGGCCGATCCAGGAGCTCCGCGAAGTGGGCGACGTAGGTCGCCCGTTGCGACGTCACGGAGTAGCGGTCCACGACGGTCTGCCGTCCGGCGGCGCCGAGGCGTGCCCTGAGCTGCGGCGAATCGACGAGCGCAGAGAGTCGGTCCATCCAGTCCTCGTCGCCCGCTGCGAGACATCCGTTGATGCCGTCCTGCACGATGTCCGTGTTGACTCCGACCGGAGACATCACGGTCGGGAGGCCCATGGCCATGTAGGTGAGGCCCTTGAACCCGCACTTCCCGCGCGTCCACTCATTGTCGGGCAGCGGCATGATTCCGATGTCCATCGTGCTGAGATCGCGCACCTCGGTCTCCGACTGCCAGGCGACGCCCTGGACGCCAAGCGCCTCGTCCCGGAAGCTGGCGTCGCCGACGACCTTGAACCGGATACGCTCGCCATATTTTCCGCGCAACCGGCGGAGAACGGGTAATGCGTGGGTCAGGTGCTCGATCGTGCTGGGGCTGCCGGTCCATCCGATTTCCACCGGCCGGTCGGGTGGCGATTCGCACCGGACGGGACCGAAGACGTCCGTGTCGACGGTGGTCGGGACGATGCGCACGCATCTCGAGTAACGCGACGCGTAGTCGGCGAGAAACCGGTTGCCGGCGAACACCATGTCCGCCCACGCGATCAGGCGCGGCGTCTTCGCCGGGTTCTTCAGCCACTGCAGCGACCGATTGCCGGCCGAGACCGCGGGGAGCCAGATCGCATCGTCGAAATCGAAGATCACCCGGGGCCTGGCGCGGCGCAGGAGCCGTTCGAAGACGGTCTGTCCGGTCATCAGCGCCTCGCGATGGACGAACACGATGTCGTAGGTGTCGAACTGCCGCCAGTCCGCCAGCCGGGTCCACACGCTTCTCGCGAGAATGCCTGCCTTCGCCACGTGCCGCCCCTGGGCGTAGAACACGCAATCGTCGGCGGCGCTCCGGATGAGCGGCGACAGGTGGCATTCGAAGCCGCGTGCCTTCAGGAATGGCAGGTACTGTTCGAATCTGAAGCGCTGGCTCGGCGATCGGTTGGGCCGGTGATTGGCAAGGAACAGGATGCGTGCGCCCATCGAGTTTACGATCCGCGCGAAGGCCAGAGTGACGCCGCAGCGTCGCGGGTGTCTCGCGTACAATCGACAGCCAGCCAGCCGTGCACGCCCCACCTTTCAGCTCGCCCGAAGAGCTTCGGCCCCTCGGCATCGAGCTCGAATTCGCGCCGTGTGCGCTGTGCCGATCCGAAGCGTCCGATCCGGTGGTCGTCGGCTTCGATCGACTTCACGGCCGGCCGGGACGCTTCCGCGTGGTCCGCTGCCGCGCCTGCGGCCTGATGCGCACCAATCCGCGTCCGACGATCGACTCGATGGCTCAGTACTACCCGGAAGAGTACGAACCCTACCACCTGAGCGCCTTAGACGAGCCGGACCGCTGGCGCCGGATGGGACGATGGCTCGATCCGCTCGACGTGGCCACGCCGCCGCTGACACCGGGCGATCTGCTCGAAATCGGTTCGGCGAGTGGCAATTATATGCTCGACATGCAACGCCGCGGCTGGCGCGTGACCGGTGTGGAGTTCGATGCGAACGCCGCCGCGACGGCGGCCCGCCGCACGGGCTCGGTTGTCCGCACCGGCGATCTCCTGACGATAAGGTTCGCGCCCGAGTCGTTCGATCTGGTCTGCGGCTGGATGGTCTTCGAGCACGTGCACGATCCGGTGCGCGCGCTGGCCATGTGCCGGGAGTGGCTGCGTCCGGGCGGCTGGATCGCGTTGAGCGTGCCCGACGCGGGCAGCTGGCAGTTCCACCTGTTCGGCCACGCCTGGTTTGCGCTGCAGGTCCCGACGCACCTGTACCATTTCACGCGCCAGACGCTGCGGGCGACTCTTCTGTCGGCTGGATACGATCGGATTTCGATCAAGAATCAGCGGACGCTGTTCGACGTGGCCATGAGCCTGGCCTACGTGGCCGGGGACTGGTCGGACGCCTCTGCGGCGCCCGCCCAGCGGGCCGCGCGGTCGCTGGCGTCGCGGGCAGTCGCCCGCGCGGCCGGCACGCTGGCCGGACCGCTTCGCTGGACCGGCCGCATCACGGCGTGGGCGCGCCGTTCGGGATAGAGAAGGCGAGATGATTCTTCCGGCGATCGCGGCTGGGTTGGTCTGCGCGGCGGTTGCGCTCCGCGACATGCTGAGCGGCGCCGACAATCCGTTCGCGCTCATGCGGAGCACGATTGCCGCGCTCTGGGCGGCCGGCTGGATGGTCTACGGCCTCAACATCGCGCACTTCCCCCCGCCGAGCACGACAGCGCTCCTGTATCTGCTGCTGGCCTCGGCCGTGAACGTGCTGATGATTCCGTCGCCGGCGAGCTGGCGCCGCCCGGAGGTCGGGCGCGGGTTCGAGCGCGGCCTCGAACGCTGGTACTTCGCCCTGCTGATCGTCGTGGCCTCCGCCGTCGTCTGCTGGGACGTCTGGAACGTGATCGTCAAGCTGTCTGGCGGCGATCTCGCGCAGGCATTCATGCTGCACCGCGTCGATCGGACGAACCGGTCGGGCGCGTACGCCATTCCCGGCATCGAGGTGGCGCACGCGATCGCGGCAGCCACGGGCGCGCTCGGGTACGCGCTGTGGGCGCGAAATCGCAGCCGGGTCGGCGCGCTCGCTGCCTGCCTGGGCCTCGTGACGATGATCACCTCCACCGGGCGCTGGGACGTCGTGGCGTACGGGCTGTGGTGCCTCGCCATTGACGTGGCATTCCGGCAACCGGCGGCGCACAAGGGGGCCGTCCTGGCTCAGCTGCGGCTCTTCGTCCTGCTGGCCATCTTCTTCGCGCTCCACGGGCGGCTGCTGGGTAAAACGGAATTCCTCGAACAGTTCGCCCGCGGGGCGTCGGCCGGTGCCGTGGCTTCGCTGAACGCCCCCGAGGCGCTCGGCTACAAACCCGGTGCGCCGGGTGCCCGGGCGCCAGGCGGCCGGCGGAACGCGAATCAAGGGCGCCCCCGCGCCACCCCGAACGGCGTTCCCATTCCGGTTCCGCTCGATGCCTTTCCGCCGGGCGTTGTGGCAGGACCGGCGGCCGAACCGGACGCGGACGAGCCCGAGCCCTGGTCGTCGCCGCTCGGCTGCGAACGGTGGGAATCGGCCGCCGACACGGCTCGCCGGGCCTTTGCCCGATTGTCCGGCGTGGAGACGATGTTCATCGTCTACTTCGGCGGGCCGTTCGCGGCCTTCGATCGTGCGCTCTGCGAGGATCGTCCGGCGGTGCGCGCCGTGCTGTTCTACTGGCCGCGGAAGATCGCGACGGCGGTCGGCCTCCGGCGGCCCACCGCCACCTATGCCGTCGATCCGTTCATCGACATCGGGGTGCCGTACAACAATTTCACCGTGATGTATCCGTTCTGGAGCGAGCTCGGGCCGATCGGCGCGGTGCTCGGCTGGATCCTGACCGCGGCGCTGCTGCGCCTGTTCATGGCCGCCGCCGTCGGCCGGGCGGGCACGTTCGGGGTCGCGGGGGTGGTGGCGGCGATCGCTCCGCTGACGATGGGGATCCGCGCCTTGTGGGGCAACACGTTCTTCGACGGATCGCTCGTGATCTACGTCGGCGTGGCGGCGGGCTACTGGGTGGCCGCGCGGCTCGGGCGGCGCGGCCTCGAGGTCGAGCCGCCGGCGCTTGCGTCGACTCAGTAGCCGGCGCGGCGCGTTCGCATCAGCGCGGCGCCCGCACGGTGGCCGACGTCGAGAACCAGCCGCAGGTACGCGGATCCGATCGACCCGAGCTCCCGAAACGATCCGCGCGCGGCTGCGTGCGCGATCCGGCTGCCGAACTCCAGGGCGGTAACGCCTACCAGCAGGCACGCCGACGGCGCGGCGTAGTGCTTGAACCCGTACAGCAGACGACTCCGCAACAGATAGAACAACCGTTGAGCCTGCGCCTGCCCGCTCGACACGCCTCCGTGGTGACAGGCGGAGGCGTCTGAGATGTACACCGATCGGAACCCGAGCTGCCTCGCCCTGAGCGAGAAGTCCACCTCCTCGAAGTAGACGAAGAACCGTTCGTCGAACCCGCGCAGGCGCTCGAACAACGATCGGCGCACCAGGAAGAAGGCGCCGATGATCTGGTCGACCTCGCGCGTCTGCCGGCATTCATCGGCCGACATCAGGTGCGGCGGGAACAGACGCGGCCACACGTCCGCGAGACCGGTCGCCTGGCCGAAGAACGTCGAGAGCGTGGGAAAGCGCGCGCACGAGGTGACTGCTTCTCCGCGCTCGTTGACCAGGTGGACGCCGGCGATGCCGACCTCCGCATTGGGCGGCGCCTCCATGAAGGCAAGCGGCATCGACAACGAGTGGCCGAACACGGCCGTGTCGGGATTCAGGAACAGGAGATAGTCCGCCCGGGATCCTGCTGCGCCCTGGTTGCACGCTGCGGCGAATCCCCGGTTCTCGCCGTTGCGATCCAGGGTCACCGGCAACGGGCCGTTCTCGAGGTCCTCGCACGATCGGTCCGAGGACGCGTTGTCCACCACCACGATGCGCTCGATGGAGAACGACGAGCGATCCAGGCTCTTCAGGGATCGGATGCACGCGCGCAGCGCGTCGCCGGTATTCCAGTTGACGATGACGATGTCGACCGATGGCATGCGCGCGGGATGATGCGCTACACTGCCACACCTTGCTGCCCGTCGCAACACGCGCCGCGGTCCACCCCGACGGCGACGCGCGACCCGACACCGCACGGCATCCGTGGCTCGATCGTACGCGGACGAGCGCCCTCATCGTGCTCGCGGCGGCTCTGGTCGTGGTTCCCGGGCCGTACGGCTCGTCGTTCGCGGGTCCGCCGCTCGGCGCGTCCGGAAGAGTCGCGCTGGCGATCGTGTTCGGGTCGTGGCTATGGTCGCGATTTCTGCCCTCCGCGCGAGGGCCTGCGTGGCGCACGCACGCGCTACTCCTCGGGCTGGTGGCGCTCAAGGTTCTGCTGGCGGCGGTCTCGGTCCCCGCCGGGTGGCGCGGCCAGTATGCGTTTCTCGATCAGCGGGGACAATGGCACTCCGCCGAATTCTTCTGGCGTTTCTCGCGGCATCGGTTTCGGATCGATCCGACACCGGCGCTGCCGCAGCCGGCGTCCGATCTGCACTTCCTGAACGACATCCCGAGCTACGGGTATCCGCCGTATTCGGCGGTCCGGCGCGACGTGGAATTTCCGCTGACGGTGACATGGACCGGATATGTGGATGTCGATGCGGCCCTTCCGGTCCGGCTGTCCGGGACGAGCGCGGGCGCCCTGACCGCGCAGATCGACGGCCGCGACGCCGGAGCGTTGAACGCGCGGGACCTCGTGCTTGCGCCAGGCGAGCACGTCATCCGCATTCGATACGACAAGCCGGCGGGCGAACCGCCGCGGGTGGCGGCGCTGCTCACCGGCACCGGGACCGGCCGCTCCCTCGTCGTCGCTCCACGCCCCGGCCCGGCGCCGACGACGCGTCCCGTGGCGCCGCTCGGCTCGGCGCTGGTGTGGATCGGCCTCGGTCTGGCGGCCTCGGCGTTCGTGCACGCCTCGTTGCGGCGTCCCTGGCGCTCGTCAGCCAATGTCGTCGCCGCTCTGGGGTTGGCGTCGTCCGCCCTGGTGATCGTCTGGACCCTGCGGCTCGCCATCGCAATGCTGGGCGTCACCCTGTTCCTGCACGGCGGCGGCGACCCGCTCGTGTATGCGAGCGACGCCAGAGATATCCTCCTGCACGGGCTGCTGAATCTCCGCGGCGCCGAGGTCGGGCAGGCGCAGCCTTTCTACCACTACCCCTTCTATCCCTATCTCCTTGCGGCTGCGCACGCGCTCGTCGGCGACGACGGGTCGACGATCTTCCTCGTGAACGGATTTGCCCTCGCGCTGCTTCCGTGGCTGTTCTGGCGCCTGGGTTGGCGGGCGCTGTCGCCGGTGGCCGCGGTGTGGGCTTTTGCGAGCCTGGTCGCGTTCATCGCGTGGTACTGCTGGCCGATTGCGGCGTTCGAGGAGCCCTCGTTCACCGACGTCGTGTTCGTCGCCCTCGTGTTCGCTGCCGTGGTTGGACTCGCCCGAGCCTACGACTCGCCGACCCCCGGCCGCCTGTTGTGCGCCGGGATTCTCACCGGCATCGGATGCGCCACGCGGCCCTCGCTGGCGATCTTCGTGCCAATGGCGGCGATCTCGATGTGGTGGTGGGTAGGCCGGGCGCTGGGACGCTGGATCGCGGCAGGCACGTGGTTCGCGGCCGGTGTGCTCGGCGCCCTGCTGCCCTTCGCGGTGCGTAATCTTTTGGCTGCCCGACAGGTCGTTCTGCTCGTCAACTCGTGGATTCAGATTCCCTATTTCCTCGTGCCGCCCGAAGCGCCGGTCAAGCCGGGACTGGAAGCCGGAATCCCTGGTCTGGGCCAGTCGTTGCGGCTGGCGGGCGCCATCGTCATGAGCGACCCGGCAGGGGCGCTGTGGGTCGAGACGCGAAAGCTGCTGTTCACGCTGGGGTGGGCAGGATTCGGGCCGGCCGGACTCGAGGGCCACACGGCGCTGGTGATTCTGCCTGCGCTGTTCGTTGTCGCCGCCTGGCGGTGTCGGATTCCACGGAATGTGCTGGCCGCGGTCGCCGTGTTCGCCCTCTCGCACATCGCCGCGATGATCGTGGCCGCGCCGTGGACGTACCACCTGAAATCGATTCTCCCGCTGCACGCGGCGTTTCTGTTCGGGTCGGCCTATCTGCTCGAGGGGTCGAGGCCACGGCGCCGCGTCGGGTCCTGAGCGGCTGTTCACGATGGACGCGCCACAGAACTACTTCGCCACCCGTTTCACGCGCGACCCTCGCCGGGAGGCGCTGTGGACGCATCTGACGCGGTTCCTCGCGAGGTACGTTCCGCCCGAGGCGGCGGTCCTCGAGCTCGGCGCGGGGTACTGCTATTTCATCAACAACGTGCGCGGCCGGCGGCGCGTGGCCGTCGACGTGAGCCCCGACGCCGTCCGGTCGGCAGCGCCCGGCGTCGAAGCCGTGCGGGCCGACGCGCTGGATTTTCTCGCGGCCGTGCCGGACCGGACGTTCGACTTCGTGTTCGCCAGCAACTTCCTCGAGCACTTCGAGTGGCCGGCCCTGACGTCCATGATTGCGGACCTGCGCCGCGTCCTGGGCGATGGCGGCCGCCTCTGTCTCGTGCAGCCGAACTTCCGGCTCGCGCCCCGCCGCTACTTCGACGACTACACGCATCGGACGGTGTTTTCCGACGTCTCGCTGGTCGACTGGCTCGAAGCCTCGGGATTCCGCGTGCTGGAATGCCAGCCGCGGTTCCTGCCGCTCACCGTGCGCAGCCGTCTCGGTGGGTTCGCCTTCCTCGTGCCGCTGTACTTGAGATTGCCGTGGCGTCCATTCGCGGGCCAGATGTTCGTCCTCGCCGAACGTCGTCGATCCAGCTGAAGCGACCCGCACACGGGTCACAACAAAAAAACGGCTTGCTGCGCCGTACCCCGGCTATACTCCCTCCTCCGCGTCGCGAGCGTTGCCCTTTCGGCCGCGAGCGATCGCACCCCTGTGAGGTCTCGTGCCCACCAGCGTTGATGTTGACAAATAGTGATGCCGGACGGCCGTCGCGGTAACCGGAACCAACGGAGGCGGCATCCGTCTCAGGGATCGATAGGGTCGGGCGTTGAAATCGCGCCAGGATGGGCCGCTCGCACGAGCGGTATGGGAATGCCGAAGCTCCCTCTAGTGCCCCGGGGCGTCGGCTTGGGGTCCAGGGGCCCAAAGGCTTAGAGGACAAACCAATGGTCAACACCTTCAAATCGATCACGGCGATAGGCCTGGGGCTGGCAGTCGCCCTCATCCCCTTCACCGCCGGCGCCCAGCAGAACGCGCCGGCGCCGGGGTCGTTCGACAAGATGGACCAGGCCGCGATCCAGCGTTCCTGGGAAATCCAGAACGAGGTCGCCAGGATTGCGGGCTCCAAGGACGCATTCATCGACCAGTTGATCAAGGACTGGGCGGCCGTTCTCGATCCGAACAAGTACGAGAATCTGAACGCCGAGCTGGGGCCGATGATGCAGGCGGCAACGCCGTGGCAGTTGTACGCCGCCTCGCTGGTGGGCGACTTCAAGGGCATGATCCAGGTGCTCCTCGGCAAGGCGAGCCCGGGCACCTACATCAACGCCCTCAGCAGACCACAGCCGAAGGTCGCGCCGGCGGTCGGCGTGGACGCCCTGGGAAGCGGGACCGACTCGCTCGTCTTCACGCCCATTCCTCCGTGCCGCATCGTCGACACGCGGGGCACCGGCGCGCGCACGGGCGCCTTGTTTCCCGGCACTCCGAGGAGTTTCGACCTGACGACTACCGCGTTCACCAAGGGCCAGGGCGGCTCCACGTCCTGCACCGGGTTGCCCTCGTTCAGCTACTACGCATGGTCCGCGAATATCACGGTCGCCGGGTACACGGGGGATGGAGGCATCCAGGCGTACGGGTTCTCGGGCCCTGTGCCGGCCACGAGCGTCATCAACTACTTCGCCGGTTCGTACGCCATTGCCAACTCCGGGACGCTGACGGGCTGCTACGGCTGCGGCGACGACATCACACTCCTGGCCTTCGGCGCGCCGACGCACGTCATCGTGGACGTGATGGGGTACTACCAGAACGCCGGCGGGTTCGCGGGCGGCGTGGTCACCCGTCTGGCGGGGACCACCACCAATGTTCTCGCCGGCGGCTTCAATTTCATCACCGGCGGAGTATGTCCGGCCGGCACGGTGCTGATCAGCGGATCGCAGACCAACAGCGGAATCGGCACGATCAACACGTCGGACCACTTCGTCACGAACAACTCCACGCAGTGGTACGAATACATCAAGAACGTCGGCGCCTCCACCGAAACGGTCACGGTGTACTCGGCCTGCATGGACGTTCACTGACAGGCTTCGCCGCTCAGGCGGGTCGTGCGCCGGCCTGCGTCTACCGCAGGCCGGCGCGCGTGTCGGTTGTGTGAGGCGCTCTGGGGCGGCTCGAAAACAGCTCCACCACGGCCGCCCGCAGGGCCTCGCGATCGCCCGCCGGGATCATCGAGCTCAGAGTCATCAGGAACCACACGGCCAGCGGCACGGCCAGGACCGATGCGATGGCCGTGGTGGGCGCCGCCACGATCAGCAGGAATCCCGACCACGTGATGAGGACGTCGCGGTAGGCGCGGCGGCGTTCGGCTGTCGGCGGCAGCACCGACCGGGCGGCTACATACATGAGCAAGGCGTCGATGCTGACGCGCGCAGCCCAGACCATCGCGACGCCGGTGATGCCGAACCGCGTGCCGACCACCCACAGGACCGCCGCGTAGACCGGCAGTTCGTACACCTGAAGCTTCGCGGTCACGTTGGCGCGCCCGGCGCCCTGCAGCAGGCTGACCGGAGTGATGGCGAGGCCGTTGGCGAACACCCCCAGGCAGATCCACCGCGCCGCGACGATGCTGTGGGCGGCGAAGTCACGGCCCATCCAGAGCGACAGCCACACCGGCGCCATGACGGCGGCTGTCACGGTGATTGGAGCGAGCGCCGCGTAACAGACCGCGTTCATCTTCAGGAACAGCCGCGCCACCGATTCACTGCGGAGCGCGGCGGCGGCGCTGAACGCCGGGAACACCACCGCGCCGACCGTGGCGGGCACGACGGTGATTTTGGTCAGGACCTCCTGGGGCGTGGAGTAGTAGGCGAGGACGGCCATCGAGGCCACGCTGCCGAGGACGAACCGGTCGGCGCTCGACATCACGGTCGCGGCGACATTCGAAACGGTCATCCAGAAGCCGCTCGCCGACAGGTGCCACAGATCCGCCGGCGTGACGCGGGATCGTCCCGCCGGCGGGAGCAGCGACCAGCCCATGAGCAGGTACAGCCCGCAGCCGACGACCCGCGCAGCCGCAATCAGGCCGACCGCCGCCGCCACTGAATGGGACACCGGCAGCAGCAGCACCGGGCCGAGATAGGTGACGACGCCGATCGGCGCGCGCACGACATTGACCAGATCGAATCGCTGGTGCGCCTCGAGAAACCCCCGAGCCGCCGATGAGGTCATCATGAACGGCAGCCCCGCCGCCAGCAGGTACAGCGCGACACGCGCCTCGCGGTGCAGCGCCGGCGACATGTTCAGCGATCGCGAAATGAGCGTCGGGGCCGCCAGGGCGAGCGCGGCGCCGCCAATCGCGCCGGCCATCAGAAGGACCGCGCACCCGCTCACCAGCAGCCCGCCCAGCCGGTCGTGATCCGAGAGGACCAGACGACCGGCGGTAATCTGCGTCAGCGCACGGCCCACACCCAGATCGAGAAGCCCGAATGAACCGAGCACCACCCAGGCGAGGTTCAACAGGCCCAGCCGCTCGAGGCCGGCCGTCCGCGCCAGTATCGGCATGCTGACCGCGGCCGCGAGGACCGGCGCGATCTGGCCGATGAAATTCAGGCCGACATTCCGGACGAGCAGACGAGAGTGCGCGCCCGATCCGGAATCGCCGTACGTGTCCTGGCTTGTCGGCAACAGTGAGTCCGCGTCAACGATTGAAGGGACGGTCGTACTCCGTCGAGAACACCGTCCGCCGTACCCTCACCATGTCGCGCACGGTCGCGATGACGTTGGCGATCGAGACCGACGATCCGCGGCCCATCTGACGCGGGAAGGTCTGGATGCCGACCTCGCCCACGCGAAACCCCTTCAGCATCGTCTTGATGGCCATCTCGGCGCCGATGAAGGGGCTGGTGGACACGAGATCCAGCAGATCGACCAGCTCCTTGCGCACGAGGCGCAGTCCGCAGCTGATGTCGCGGTACGGGCTGCGAAACATCAGCCTGAGCACGGCGTTGTACACGTAGGAGATGAACACCCGCACGCTGCTGTACCGCTTGACGTAGCGGAACGTGATGACGAGGTCGTAGTAGTCGCGAAGCCTCAGCAGCTTCCGAAAGTCGTCGATTTCGTACTCGTCGTCGCCGTCGGTGAAGGCGATCCACTCGAATCTCGCCGCGGCGAAGCCTGTCCTGAGCGCCTGGCCGTATCCCAGATTCTGAGGATGATGAATCACGCGCACCCGCGCATGGTTGCGGGCAAACTCCTCCGCCACCTCGCCGGCTCGAATCCGGCGAACCGTCGTCGACGATGATCACCTCGTAGTCGTCGGCGACCTCCGACAAGAGCGCCACCGACTTGCCGGCTACCCTGGCGACGGTCGCTTCGTCCTTGTACACCGGGAAGAACAGGCTGATGCGGGGCTTGCGGTCGGACGGCAGGGGCCGCTCGGACTCCGGCGACGTCCCGCTGGCCGGTCGCTGCGGGGTGGCCACGGTTGGCGCGGCGCTCGTGTTCATGCGGGGCGTTCCACCGCGGCCATAGTACAACGACCAGGTCCCGACCTCCGGCTGAAGCCGGCGCTACGGGAGCCGGCGGATCCAGTCCGCAATGGCGCGCTGGGCGCGACCGAACAGCTCGAGCTGACGCGCCGCGTTCCTCGACGCCTTGAACGAATGGTCGCCGCCCTCGACCACGTGGAGCGTGGGCGTCGGCGTGAGGCGATCGAGCACCGGTTCGAGCTCCTCGGGAGTGCCGAACGCGTCCCGGCTCCCTTGCACGAAGAGCATCGGGCGGCCGACGGCCGCCAGGTGAGCGTCGCGCCGCTCGAGCGGACGGCCCGGCGCGTGAAGCGGATAGCCCAGGAGGACAATCCCCTGCACCGGTAGCTCGGGCTCCGCGGCTGCCACATGCGTCGCGATCCGGCCGCCCATCGACTTGCCGCCGATGACCAGCGTCGTGGCCGCGTCGGTCCGCCCGCGGACGGCGAACACGACGGCCCGGTAGCACGCCTCGAGCAGCGGTCGCCGGTCCGGCGCACGGCGCCGCTGTTCGGTGTAGAGAAAATTGAACGTGACGACGTCGAGACCGGTGCGAGTGAGGGCGCGGGCGAATCCAACCATCCAGGCGCTGCGCTGATCGGCCCCGGCTCCATGCGCCAGAATCAGTCGGGCGCCGATCGGGTCGGCGTCGGCCGCGTAGGCGATGGCCGTCGTGCGCGCCTCGCCCTGAACGGCGACCGTGAAGGCCTCAGGATCGCTCAAGGGCCTGGCGCACCTCGGCGTCCGTCTTGAGGGCGTTGTCCACCGACATCACGCCGGACTGCATCACCAGCGTTCGCGCGAGCCGCCGATCGAGATCGTTGTTCACGACGCCGCTCAAGGTGACGTGTCCGTGCTCCACGATGATGTGGATCGACGGGTTCGGCCCGAGCGCGTAGTTCCAGAAGTTCGGGTTGCCGTAGATGGCGTGCGCGATCTGGTAGCGCAGGCGATCGTCGGACTGCGAGACCGGCAAAACCCTGATGCGATCGCGAACCCCGGTCACGCCGGTCACGTCGGCGACTCGCTTGACGATGTCGTCCCGCTTGTACGGCATCGTCACGCGGCCGGTGAGCGCCACGACGCCGTCGTCGACGCTCGCGTTCACCTCGTCGAAGATGGTGAAGTGCGTGTAGCGGTTCACGGCCGCCGACACGTCCTTGTACACCTGCAGGTCTTTCCGCTGGTCGGCGCCGGCCGACGCGAGAGTTGCCGACAACGCGATGCCCGTGGCGGCGAGTAACAGCCTTTGAACCATGTCGTCCCTCCTGGCTCGTGACTCTGGCAGCCGGGAGCGCAAGGGCGATGCCACGGTTCGGCCGTCAGAACCGGCGTGTTCGCCGCGACAAGTTGGTCCGCTCGGGGAGCTGTCCTGTGGCGAGGACATGGTCAGAAGCTCAGCGAATGGCCGGCCAGCGCCAGGCCGAGGCCGTAGGTCACCGCCGCCTCGATGATGCCGACGATGGTCATCTCGGCACCGCTCGCCCACCAGGACCGCGCGGTGACCAGCGACTTGGCGGCGCCCACGGCAAAGTGCGCCGCGGTGCTGACGGCGAACGACGCGATCACGGCCGGCATGCCGACGGTGAAGAAGAACGGGATGATCGGCACGAACCCGCCGACGGCGGTTGACAGCGAGGCCGACAGCGTCGAGCGCCACGGGTTGGGAAAGCTTTCCTCTGCGAGCCCCAGCTCTTCGTGGACCAGCGTCCGGAGGAACTGCTTCGGCTTCTTCTGCAGGCCCTCGGCCATCGTCCGGGCTTCGTCAGCGGAGAACCCTTTGAGCTGGTAGAAGAGCTCGAGCTCGGTGAGCTCCTCGTGCGGGTCTTCTTCGATCTCGACGCGCTCGCGCGCGATTTCCGATTCGTACACCTCGCGCTGCGACTTGGCCGACAGGTAAGCGCCGGCGCCCATCGACAGGGCGCTCGCCAGGGTGCCGGCGAGGCCGGCGGCGAGGACCACTTCGCTGCCGCCCGTGTAACCCGCCATGCCGGAGACGATGCCGAAGACCGCCCCGAGTCCGTCGTTGACGCCGTAGATGGCGTCGCCGATCCAGGACCCGCGGACGTGCCAGCGCTCGCGGCCGAGAATCGAATCGAGCGCGGACCGCGGCGTCGGCATCGGGCCGCCGGCGAGCACGCGGAGCGCCGAGGCGTGATCGCGCTCCTCGTGCATGGCGTCTTCGGCGATCTGCCGGTCGGTCGGGTTCGTGAGCCGCGCCACCAGCTGCTCGTACTCCGCCTCGGCCCGGTTCTCTTCCTGTTCGAGCCGCTGGAAGACGATGGCCGGGTCGCCGATCCGCTGGAACCACGTCAGCCCGCGCTCCACCTCGCCCCGGTCCGGCGGCTGGCCGGTCGTCTGAGTGAGGCGTTCGGCCCACCGCGCGGCGTGCCTGTCTTCCTGCCCGGCCATCCGCAGCAGCAGGTCGCGGCGTTTGGGATCGCGTTCGCGCTCGGCCAGCAGCTTGTAGGTGTGCGCGGCCTCGACTTCACGCCGCCACATCTTCTCGAGCGTCGCCAGGTGGGTGTCGCTCACCGGATCAGTGCACGAGCTTCCCGAACACCACGATTGTCGCGATGCCGGCGGCGATGAGCACCACCTGCCGCAGCGCGTTGGCGTCGATCTGGCCGCGATGGAGATCCGGAATCAGGTCCGACATCGCGATGTACAGCAGGCTGGCGGACGAGAACGCCAGGACGAACGGACGGATGGCCGGCACGACGCGAACGGCCGCGAACGCGAGGAGCGCGCCGAGAATCCCCGATCCACCGGAGGCGACGTTGAGGATCAGGGCGCGACGGCGGCTGTATCCGGCGCCGAGCAGAATCGCGACGTCGCCCACCTCCTGCGGAATCTCGTGCGCCGCCACCGCAATCGCCGTGTTGATGCCGAGGGGCACCGACGACAGGACGGCGGCGCAGATGATGGCGCCGTCGATGAAATTGTGAAACGCGTCGCCGATGATCACGAGCGGCGCCGTGGCGCCGTGGACCTGACACGCATCGGTGTGGCAGTGCCGGAAGAGCACGACCTTCTCGAGCACGAAGAACACCAGGATGCCGACGAGCAGGGTGGCGAAGACGGCCGGCGGTTCGATGAGCGCGAGCGCTTCGGGCAGCAGATCGAGCAGCGCGACGCCCAGCAGCGCACCGACGGCGTAGCTGACGAGTCCCGGCACGAGCCGCTCGCGGATCGAGTCCTTGAAGAGAAGCAGCGCGGAGGCGACGACCAGACCGCCGAGGCTGCCCAGCAGGCTGAGACAGAGAACGGCGGCAAGGACGGGCACGCGATATTGTATGTCACCGGGTTCTGCCGGCCGCGCGGACGCGCGCGATCAGCTCGCGACGTATCCGCGGCGTGCCCGCACGCGGTAGCCGCCCTTCTTCAGCTCGACGCGGATCGAGTGCCAGCGTCCGTCCTTCTTCCCCGACGAGGGGTAGCCGAGATAGTACCTGCCGGCTCAACTCGTTGGCGATCCCCGCCGTCGCCGGATCGAGGTCGCGGGGGTTCCGGACGATCTCGGTGCGACCGCCGCTGTCGTCCGTCATATCGCGCAGCGCGACCACGTTCACGCGGTCGTCGCCCTGATAGCGTGACCGACTGCCGCCCTGCCCGCCGAACTGCGGCAGCGAACTGCGCAGCGGGAACCGCCCGCGCGGCCGTCCCGGGAACGGCAGCGGCACCGGGAACGGGACGCGGGGCTGCGCCGGCGGCGGCTGGCGCCGAATCGTCTCGGATTCGCCATCGATGCCGACGGCGTACACGAGCACCTCGCTCTCCCGGATCGCCTGCTTGACCTCCGGGATGTCGGCGTGGCTGGACGTGTCGTTGCCGTCGGAGATGACGACCAGCGCTTTTTTCGGGTTCTTCCCCTGCGCCGCCAGCGGCACCGCGTCGAGCACGGCATCGTACATGGCGGTGCCGCCGGCGGGCACGATGCGTCCGAGCGCGCGCGAGATCAGCTGGCGATCGGTCGTCCATCCCTGCAGCAGCGTCGGGAAGTTGCTGAACCGGTACACGAACAGCTCGTCGCTCGGACCCAGCAGGTCGTAGACGAACCGATTCAGGGCGCTCTCCGCTTCGTGGATTTTGTCCCCCGCCATGCTGCCGCTGGTGTCGAGGGCGATGCCGAGACTGACCGGCACACGCTCGGCGCTGAAATGCGTGATCTCGACCGGTTGATCGTCTTCGTACACGACGAAATCGTCTTTGGTCAGACCCGGCACGAACCTGCCGCTCTGGTCCGAAACCGTGGCCGTGACGTTGATAATCTCGACGCCGCTGCGGAACCGGAACGGGTCCTCAGATCTTCCGGCCGGGGGCGAGGTCTGCTGGCCGCGGACGCCGACCGCCAGCAGCGCGCAGAGGCAGGTGAGAGCCGGCAAAAGACGCTTGAACCCGAGGAGCATGGATCACCCGCCGTTCTTGCTGCATACGAGCATGATCGAGGTGACCTGTCAAGGACGCGCGCGGCCCCCCCGCCGGCGGCACGCAGGCAAAAGGCTTGCCGCGATCGTCCGCGCATTCGCTCGGCGGCCGCATTCGACGCCCGGTCCCGCTGTGCTCGCGGCCGGACGCACCTGTCCTGTCCACAGGCCGTCGGGGCCGCACCGCGGGCGTCAGGCGGCGGGAGAGCGGGCGGGCCGGCGCTTGATCCCCTCGACGAACACGAGGCCGTCGCGGTCGGCGAGCGTTCGCACGGAAGAGAAGCCGGCGGTCTGCAGCGCGCCGACGAAATCGGGGCGCGCGCCACGCGGGCGGCTGAACCACGCGCGGACGCCACCGGGTGTGCCGGCCGTGACCACCATGACTCGTCCCCCGGGCCGCAGGACGCGGAGCGCTTCGCGGACCGCCGCGGCGCGTCGGTCGGTCGGCAGGCCGGTCAGCAGAATCGCCCGTGTCGTCCACCACGACGATGTCGAAGCCCTCATCGTCGAGCGGCAGCCCGGTGGGCGGGGCGGTGGAGATCTCGGCCAGCGCGCCGGCGTCCGCGGCGCCTTTGCGCGCGCGCGCCGCCGACGATTCGTCCGGCACCGCGACGACCGCGTGTCCCGAGAGCCCCACTTTGGACGCGACGGCGCCGAAACGCCGGCCGTCGGCGCAGCCGATCTGCGCGAAGCGCTCGCCCATCTTCACCCCCGTCATGCCGACCACGAGCAGCAGTGCGTCGGTGTCGCGGCGAAACGGATTGAGCACGTGACCAGCTTACCTGATATATGATTTTTGCCCGTGCCCACACCAGTTGACATCGCCCCTGCACGCGGCAAGCTTGGCGTGATGCTCGTCGGCATGGGAGCCGTCAGCACCACGACCATCGCGGGCGTGCTCGCCATTCGCCGAGGACTCGCGCAGCCGATCGGATCGCTGACGCAGATGGGGACCGTCCGTCTCGGCAAGCGGACCGAAGGCCGCTCGCCGAAGATCACCGACGTGGTCCCCCTTGCGTCGCTGGACGATCTCGTCTTCGGGGCCTGGGACATCTTCGACGAGGACTGCTACAGCGCCGCGCGCACCGCCGGTGTGATCGAGCCCTCGCTGCTCGACAAGCTGCGGCCCGAGCTCGAACAGATCCGCGCCTGGCCGGCGGTCTTCGATCGGCACTACGTCAAGCGCCTCGAGGGTCCGAACGTCAAGCAGGGGAAGAACAAGAAGGAGCTGGCGGAGCAGGTCGCCGACGACATCAGGCGATTCAAGGCCGCGCACCAGCTCGATCGGCTCGTGATGGTCTGGTGCGGCAGCACCGAGATCTTCATGACCGAATCGCCGGCCCACGCGTCGATCGAGGCGTTCGAGCGCGCGCTCGAATGCAACGATCCGTCGATCCCGTCGAGCATGGTGTACGCGTACGCGGCGATCCGCGAGGGGATTCCGTACGCGAACGCCGCGCCGAACCTCACCGCCGACATCCCGGCGCTGGTGGCGCTGGCCGCGCGGACACGGACGCCGCTCGCCGGCAAGGATTTGAAGACCGGGCAGACCCTGATCAAGACGATCATCGCGCCGGGACTCAAGGCGCGCCTGCTCGGCGTCAAGGGCTGGTACTCCGGCAACATCCTGGGGAACCGCGACGGCGAGGTCCTCGACGATCCGGAATCGTTCAAGACCAAGGAAGAGAGCAAGAAGTCGGTCCTCGACTACATCTTCCAGCCGCAACTGTACCCGGAGCTCTACGGCGATCTCTGCCACGTCGTGCGCATCAACTACTATCCGCCGCGCGGCGACAACAAAGAGGGGTGGGACAACATCGATCTCGTCGGCTGGCTCGGCTACCCGATGCAGCTGAAGATCAACTTCCTCTGCCGCGACAGCATTCTGGCGGCGCCGATCGTCCTGGACGTTGCGCTGTTCCTCGATCTCGCCAGGCGCGCCGGGATGTCCGGCATCCAGGAGTGGCTGTCGTTCTACTTCAAGAGTCCGATGCACGCGCCCGGGCTGTATCCCGAGCACGATCTGTTCATCCAGCTGATGAAGCTGAAGAACACGCTGAGGTTCCTCAAAGGCGAGGAGCTCATCACGCACCTGGGACGCGAATACTACGACTGACGCGCCCCCTGATCGCGACCGGATAGTCCCTATGAGAGCGTCGACTCTGCAGCCGGCATTCATCGGCGGCCTCGTGACCGGGGTGCTGTCCGCCCTTCCGATCATCGCGGGCGGCAACCTGTGCTGCTGTCTCTGGCTCGTCAGCGGCGGCATGGTGGCCGCCTATTTCCTGCAGCAGAACCAGTCGACGGCGATCGCCGCGGCCGACGGCGCGGTGGTCGGCCTGCTCGCGGGCCTCATCGGCGCGTTCGTCTACCTGGTGGTGTCGATTCCGGTGGCGATTCTGATGGCGCCGTTCGAACAGCGGGTCATCGAGCGCCTCGCCGAATCGATGGAGAACGTCCCGCCGCAGCTTCGCAGCTACGCGGGGCGGCCGATCGCGGTCGGCGTGCGGACGATCGTCGGCTTCGGGTTCATGCTCGTGCTCGGGGCGATCTTCTCGACGCTGGGCGGCCTGCTGGGCGCGGCGATCTTCGCCAAGAAGTCGCCGCCAGGGGTGATCGACGTGCCGCCCGCCTGAGCCGCGGCCGCCTCACGCCGGGCCCGGCCGCCGACACCGCACCGAACCGCGGGCGCCGCGTTGACGTATCCTTATCTGGTCTCCCCGTATGGCTTTGATTGAAACCGTCGATTTGTGGAAAACCTACGTGATGGGCGCCGAAGAGATCCACGCCCTTCGGGGAGTCTCGATTTCGATCGAGCGCGGCGAATACGTCGCGATCATGGGGCCGTCGGGATCCGGCAAGTCCACGCTGATGAACCTGATCGGCTGTCTCGACACGCCGTCGAAGGGGTCGTACCTCTTGAACGGCAAGCAGGTCAGCCAGATGAACGACAACGAGCTGGCGCGCATCCGGAACGAGGAAATCGGCTTCGTGTTTCAGACCTTCAACCTGCTCCCGCGGGCGACGGCGCTGCACAACGTGGAGCTGCCATTGGTGTATGCGGGCGTGCCGGCCGTCGAGCGTCGGCAGCGGGCGACGGTGGCGCTCGAAAAAGTCGAGCTCGCCACGCGCATGACGCACCGGCCGAACGAGCTCTCGGGCGGTCAGCGCCAGCGCGTCGCGATCGCGCGGGCGCTGGTCAACAATCCCTCCATCCTGCTGGCCGACGAACCGACCGGCAACCTCGACTCGAAAACCGGCAGCGAGATCATGGCCCTCTTCGAACGGCTGCACCGCGGCGGCAACACCATCGTCCTCGTCACGCACGAAGCCGATGTCGCCGCCTACGCGTACCGCGCGATCCACCTCCGCGACGGCCAGGTGGAGGACGACGTCAGGCGAGCCGCCTAGGCGCTGGCGTCCGCCTGGGTGACCCCGCTCTACTACAGCTCCCGCTCTTCTACTGCAGCTCCCGCTTCCAGAGGTCCCAGGCGCGATCGTAGTTGTTCGACGCGTTGTACAGGCGGGCTTCGTCCGGCTCGAGGTACGTGATCGGGCCGCCGAGCGCCATCGCCTGCGCCTGCAGCCGCGCGTTCATGTCGAGATACACGCTGCGGCCGACGACGGTCGGGATCGATCCGCCGACGACGACGGCGCCGTGGCCGCGCATGAGGGCGGCCGGACCGGGGCCGAGCGTCTCGGCCAGCGCCCGGCCGCGCGACTTGTCTTCGATGAGCATGTCGGTCATGCCGGCGGCCCTCCGGATCTCGAAGATCGGCACGCCGTCGGCGACAAACGCACTCTGGTGATAGATGGGCCGGAGCGGCACCCCCGTGACCCCGAACGGGATGAGCGACGGCGTGTGGCAGTGCACCACGGCGTTCACGTCGCCTCGCGCCCGGTAGATCTCGCTGTGGATGAACCGCTCCTTGTACGACGCGGGCCCCCCGGCTTTCACCGGATTGGCGTCGAGATCGTATTCGAGGATGTCGGCCGGCTCCACGAGCGCCGGCGCGACCGAGCGCGCCAGCAGGAAATGGTCGCGCGTCCCGGGATGGCGCACGCTCACGTGGCCGAACCCGTCCAGCACCTGCTCGCGTGCCAGGATCCGGTTGGCGGCGACCAGATCGGCCACGAGATCGGCCACCGACTGCACCGTTGCCGGCTGCTGGAGACCGGCAAACGCCCGCTCTCGCCCCAAAAACAGGATCGCCGCACCGACGCCCCCGGCGGCCAGGAACCGCCGGCGGGGACACTCGCTGACCATGCCGCAGATTGTAGCAGCGAGCCGAGTCCGGGCTCCGGCGACCACCGACGACTGCCGGCCGGTCAGATAGCCGCGAAATGGCCGTCGGAAACCTCCCGGAGCGTGGCACCGCGGTCCATGCCGGTCGGGTCGAACACGATTCGCTGCCGCGGCGCGTCGGGATCCGGCTCCGGAACCGCCGACAGCAGGGAGCGGGTATAGGGATGCCTGGGCGTCGCGAAGAGGGAGGCGGTCGGCGCCATCTCCACGATCCGTCCCAGATACATCACCGCCACCCGGTCGCAGATTTGCTGGACCAGGCGCAGATCGTGGGCGATGAACAGGTAGGTCAGCTTCAGCCGGCGCTGCAGATCCATCAGCAGGTTCACGACCTGCGCCTGAATGGAGACGTCGAGTGCCGAGACGGGCTCGTCGAGCAGCAGAAACGACGGCTCGAGCGCCAGGGCGCGCGCCAGCCCGATGCGCTGGCGCTGGCCGCCGCTGAACTCGTGCGGATAGCGGTCGAGTTGTGACCCGTTCAGGCCGACCAGGCCGAACAGCTCGGCCACCCGCTGTCGCCGCGCCGCGCGGCTGCCCAGCCCATGGATGATGAGCGGCTCTTCCACGATCTCCCGCGCCCGCATGCGCGGGTTCAGCGAGGAGTACGGATCCTGGAAGACGATCTGCATGTGGCGGCGCAGCTCACGCATGCGCGCGCGCGAGGCCGCGCCCACCTCCTCGCCGCGAAAGCGGATGGCTCCAGACGTCGCGTCCACCAGGCGCAGGATGCAGCGGGCCGTCGTGGTCTTGCCGCTGCCGGATTCGCCGACCAGGCCGAAGGTCTCCCCCTCCTGAATCGCGAAGCTCACGTCGTCGACCGCGGTGACGACCGTGCCCCCGCGCAACACGCCGCGGCCGCGCGGGAACGTCTTGACCAGATGCTCGACCTCGAGGAGCGGCATCAACGGGGCCGATAGAGGTAGCACCGCGCCGCGTGGGCGCGCCCGACGACGTATTCGGGCGGAGGCGCCGACGTGCACGGCTCGAATCGGTCGGGGCATCGCGGGTGGAAGGCGCAGCCAGAGGGCAGATCGCCCAGCATCGGGACGGTCCCTTCGATCGCGCGCAGGCGTTCGCCCGGCGCGCCGCCCGGCACCGACGCGAGGAGGCCTCGCGTGTAGGGGTGCTGCGGCGCATGGAACACGTCGCGGACGGTCCCTGTCTCGATGATTCGTCCCGCGTACATGACGGCCACGCGGTCCGCCGTCCCGGCAATCACGCCGAGATCGTGGGTGATGAGGAGGAGCGACAGGTTGAACGCCTCCTTCATCGTGCCAAGCAGGTCCAGGATCTGGGCCTGGATGGTCACGTCGAGGGCCGTGGTCGGCTCGTCGGCGATGACGAGCGACGGCTTGCAGGCCACCGCGATGGCGATGAGCACGCGCTGGCGCATGCCGCCCGACAGCTGATGGGGATAATCGTGCACCCGGCGATTGGCCTCGGGCACGCCCGCGGCCTCGAGCAGCTCGACCGCCTGGGCGCGGGCGGCCCGGCCGGTGGCGAGCCGGTGAACGATCAGCGCCTCGGCAATCTGGTCGCCGACCGTGAACACCGGGTTCAGCGCGGTCATCGGCTCCTGGAAGATGAATCCGATCCCGGCGCCCCGGATCGCGCGCATCTCGTGTTCCGAGAGGTCGAGCAGATTGCGGTCCCTGAACCGAATGGCGCCGCCGGCGATGCGGCCGGGTGGCTGCACGAGACGCACGAGCGACAGCGCCGTGACCGATTTCCCGCTGCCCGACTCCCCGACGAGGCCGAGCGTCTCGCGTTCCCGAATCTCGAAGCTCACGTCGTCGACGGCGGGAACCGGTCCCGAGGGGAGGTCGAAGACGGTCGTCAGGTGCTCGACCGACAGGAGCGTCATTCCCCGACACACCTCGCGGGCACGGCGGTCGGCCGCGCGCTCACGCGCCGGGCTCCGCGTATTCGCCGAATACCGTCCGCAGGGCGTCCGCGATCTCCCCGACCGTGGCCCTGGCCTCGACGGCGGCGACGATGGGCGGCATCAGATTCGAGCCGTCGCGGGCGGCGCGTTCGACGGTGTCGAGCGCGGACCGGCACGCCGGCTGGCTCCGGCTCGCGCGCAGGGCGCGGACACGCGCGACCTGCTCGCGTTCGACCTCGGGATCGATCGCGAAGACCGGCACGACGAGGTCGCCGCCGGATCCCTCGGCGAACCGGTTCACGCCGACGACCACCGCATCGCCGGTGTCGATGTCGAGCTGTGCCCGATACGCAGACTCCTGAATCTCGCGCTGAATGAGGCCGGTCTCGATGGCGGCGAGGGTCCCGCCGGCGCGATCGATCCGGTCGAGCAGCGCCTCGGCACCGCGTTCGAGATTGTCGGTGGCCGTTTCGATGGCGTACGAGCCGGCCACCGGATCGACCGTGTTGGCGACGCCGGTCTCGGCGGCGATGATCTGCTGGGTGCGGAGCGCGAGCCGCGCCGACTCCTCGGTCGGAAGTCCCAGCGCTTCGTCGCGGCCGTTGCAGTGCAGCGACTGGGTCCCGCCGAGCACGGCTGCCAGCGCCTGCAGCGCCACGCGCACGATGTTGTTGTCGGGCTGCTGCGCGGTCAGCGTGCTGCCGGCGGTCTGGGCGTGGAACCGGAGCTGTTGCGCGCGCGGGTGCGTGGCATGGAACCGGTCGCGCATGATGCGGGCCCAGAGTCGCCGCGCTGCCCGGAACTTGGCGATCTCCTCCAGGAAATCGTTGTGGGCGTTGAAGAAGAACGACACGCGCTGGCCGAACCGATTCACGTCGAGACCGGCCTCCGAGGCGGCCTGCACGTAGGCGACCCCGTTGGCCAGCGTGAACGCAATCTCCTGCACGGCCGTCGACCCGGCCTCCCGGATGTGATAGCCGCTGATCGAAATGGTGTTCCAGTTCGGCAGCTCGCGGTCGCAGAAGGCGATGACGTCGGTGACGAGCCGCAGCGACGCCCGCGGCGGATAGATGTAGGTGCCGCGCGCGATGTACTCCTTCAGGATGTCGTTCTGTATCGTGCCTGAGACGCGATCGGGCGCCACGCCCTGCCGCCGCGCCACCGCCACGTAGAGCGCCAGCAGCGTCGCCGCCGTCGCGTTGATCGTCATCGACGTCGACACGCGATCCAGCGGGATGTCGCGGAAGAGCGCCGCCATGTCCTCGATGGAATCGATGGCGACCCCCACGCGGCCGACTTCGCCGGCCGCCAGCGCGTGGTCGGAGTCGTAGCCCATTTGCGTCGGCAGATCGAACGCCACGCTCAGGCCGCTCACGCCGTGGGCCAGCAGGTATCGGTAGCGCGCGTTCGAGGCCGCCGCCGATCCGAAGCCGGCGTACTGCCGCATCGTCCACAGGCGACCGCGATACATGGTCGGCTGGATTCCCCGGGTGAAGGGAAATGCGCCGGGACGTCCGAGCGCGCCATCGGGATCCCAGTCGGCGAGGTCCCTGGGCGTGCGGATCGGCGGCAGCTCGGTGGAAGGGGGCATGTAGCTGGACTGCACCGCAATTGTAACGCGATCGATATGTGCCTTCGGCCCGTAACTGCTTGACAGGACGCGCCCTCGGTCTTAAACTCGGGTACCTACAAGATCACTTTTCCGCAACACTCGAAGTCGATTGGCGCCCGATCCCTGTACATCTCGTGGGTGTCGGATTCGGATCGGGAGGCGCCCCGGAACCCGGCCCGGCGCGCGAGGAGGAAGGACATGGACGACGTCGTCAACCGGTTCGCTCGAGAGCTGGCCGACGCGATTGCCGCCGCGGTCGCGGAGAACATGCGGGTAGAAGCCTGCCGCGAGAAGGCGCGCGCGGCCGGGTACGAGATGAAGGTGACGCTCGAGGCGGTGGTGGGATTCGTGAACCGCTCCCCGTCGACGGCGCTCGCCAAGGTGGCGACGCCCGCGCGCGTCGTCGCGCAGCAGAAGCGTGCCTTTGAAGTCACCGCCAACGACCGTCGATTCCTCCGATCCCTGCGGATCGCCGCCGACGAGGCGGCCGAAGAGGTGAACTAGACCAACATTCGGTGAGGCGTCAACGCCGAATCGCACGGGCCGGCGCGCTGACTACGCGCCGGCCTTTTTCTTTTGATCCGGCGACTCGGGGACCGAGGACTGTGCCGCCACCTTCGCCGCTGCGGCCGCCGCGGCGGCGGGATCGCCAAGATAGTAGTGGCGAATGGGGCGCAGGCTCTCGTCCAGCTCGTACACGAGCGGAATCGCGGTCGGAATGTTCAGCTCGGTGATGTCGGCGTCCGAGATAGTGTCGAGGTACTTCACCAGCGCGCGCAGGCTGTTGCCGTGGGCGGCGATGACGATCCGTTGTCCCCCGGCGATGGACGGGGCGATGGTCTCGTGCCAGTACCGGCAGGAAACGGGTCACCGTGTCCTTCAACGATTCGGTGGCCGGCAGGTCGTCGGGGACGAGCGTCGCATAGCGCGGATCGCGCGAGGGGTGGCGGTCGTCGCCGGGGTCGAGCGGCGGCGGCGGGATGTCGTAGCTGCGGCGCCAGATCTTCACCTGCGCCGCACCGTGCCGCGCGGCGGTCTCGGCCTTGTTCAAGCCCTGCAGGGCGCCGTAGTGGCGCTCGTTCAGCCGCCAGTGCTTCTCGACCGGAATCCAGAGTTCGTCGAGCGCGTCGAGCACGTACCCGAGCGTCTTGATGGCGCGTTTGAGGACGGACGTGTACGCGCGATCGAAGGCGTAGCCGCCCTCGAGGAGCAACCGGCCCGCCGTCCTGGCTTCGACGATGCCGCGCTCGGACAAATCGACATCGGTCCACCCGGTAAACCGGTTTTCCCTATTCCAGGTGCTCTCGCCGTGGCGGAGCAGCACGAGGCGGTGCCCCGTCATGAGCGCTCGGTGGCGTGGCCGCGGATCGGCGAGCGGCCGGCGAACGTCGCGGCAGCCCCGAGCTCCTCTTCGATTCTGAGGAGCTGGTTGTACTTGCAGACGCGATCGGTGCGGCTGACCGAACCGGTCTTGATCTGGCCGGCGTTGGTGCCGACAGCGAGGTCGGCTATGGTGGCGTCTTCGGTTTCTCCCGACCGGTGCGAGATGATGGTGCCGTACCGCGCGTCGGCCGCCATGCGCATCGCATCCAACGTCTCGGAGACCGTGCCGATCTGATTCAACTTGACGAGCAGCGCGTTGGCCGCCCCGTCGGCGATGCCGCGCCGCAGGATTTCCGGGTTGGTGACGAACACATCGTCGCCCACCAGCTGCACCTGAGTGCCGAGTTCGGCCGTCAGCAGCTTCCATCCGTCCCAATCGTCTTCCGCGACACCGTCCTCGATGGAGATGATCGGGTACTGCCGGATCCACTCCTCGTAGAGCCGCACCATCTGCTCGGAGCTGCGGTCGGGCTCTCCCGACTTGCGGAACACGTATTTCCCGCCGCCGGCCCACAGTCCGCTCGATGCGACGTCGAGCGCGACGAAGACGTCACGGCCCGGGTGGCGGCCGGCCCTGGTGACGGCTTCGAGCACGAGTTCGAGCGCCTCGCGGTTGGACCTCAGGTTCGGCGCGAAGCCACCTTCGTCGCCGACGCCGGTGGCCTGGCCACGGGCCTTGAGGAGGCCGCGGAGCGCGTGGAAGATTTCCGCGCCGGCGCGCAGCGCCTCTGCAAACGAGCCGGCGCCGACCGGCACCACCATGTACTCCTGGAAGTCGACGCTGCTGTCGGCGTGCGCGCCGCCGTTCAGGATGTTCATCATCGGCACCGGCAGGACGAACGAGGGGGCCGGGACGGCTGGGGGGGCGGAGGGAGGGGCAGCCGCGGAGGACGCGTACAGCGCGCCGAAGTGGCGGTACAGCGGCGTGCGCGCGGAAGCGGCGTCTGCCTTGGCGGCCGCCATCGAGACGCCGAGCAGGGCGTTCGCGCCCAGCCGGCTCTTGGTCGGCGTGCCGTCGAGCCGCATCATCGCCTCGTCGAGCGACCGCTGGGTGAGCTCGCGTCCGACGATCGCCGCGGCGATCTCGCCGTTCACGTTCGCGACCGCCCGGCGGACGCCCTTGCCGCCGTACCGCGCCGCGTCGTTGTCGCGAAGCTCCAGCGCCTCGCGCTCGCCGGTGGACGCGCCCGAGGGCACGGCGGCGCGTCCCAACGCGCCGCCGGCGAGGGCGACATCGACTTCGACCGTCGGGTTGCCGCGAGAGTCCAGGATCTCGCGGCCGTGCACGCGTGCAATCTTCACGTGTTCCTGCCTTCGTTCGCGGTTCTCGTCTCAGGCCCCGCCACCGCGCCGATCCGCCTCGGCCTCGATCTGCAGCGCGTCCGGTCCGATCGGCACAATCAACGGCTCGTCGTCGGTGGTGACGACCACGATGCCGGATTCACTGACCGTGTGGCGGCGGCGGTCCTCCTCGGGGTTGTAGCCGATGAGCGCGCCGCGCGGAATGAGGACGTCGCGATCGATGATCGCGCGGCGGATCCGCGCGTGCCGGCCGACCCGCACGCCCGGCATCATGATGCACTGCTCGATGTGGCAGAAGCTGTGCACCCGGACGTTGGGGCAGAGCACGCTGCCGAAGATGCTGCTGCCGGAGACGATGCAGCCGGGCGAGATCACCGAGTCGAGCGCCTGGCCGCATCGGCGCCCGGACTCGGCGAACACGAACTTCGCCGGCGGCGCCTGCGGCTGGTAGGTCCGCAGCGGCCATTCCGGATCGTACAGGTTGAATTCGGGGTTCACGCGGCAGAGGTCCATGCTCGCGTCGAAGTACGCGTCGATCGTGCCGATGTCGCGCCAGTACTTCGCCGCCTTCTTGTTCTCGTCGTAGAAGCGGTACGCGAACACCGGCACGTCGTGGATCACGGCCGGGATGACGTCCTTGCCGAAATCGTGCGCCGTCGGCTGCGAGGCGTCGGCTTCGAGCGCGCCGACGAGCACGTCGGTGTCAAAGATATAGACGCCCATCGAGGCCAGGGCGATGTCGGGAGATCCCGGAATCGCTGAGGCGCTGGCCGGCTTCTCCCGGAACTCGGTGATCCGCTCGTCGGGGTCGATGGTCACCACGCCGAACCGTCCGATATCGGCGATCGGGATCTCGATGACCGCCAGGGTGACCGCCGCCCCGCGCTCCTGGTGGGACCGGAGCATCCGCGCGTAGTCCATCTTGTAGACGTGGTCGCCCGCGAGCACGATCAGATGCTGCGGCATCTCCTGCATGATCGAATAGAGGTTCTGGTACACGGCGTCGGCCGTGCCTTGATACCACTGCTCGCCGACACGCTTCTGCGGCGGGATAATCTCGATGAACTCGCCGAGCTCCTCCGACACGATGCTCCAGCCCATGCGGATGTGCCGGTTGAGCGACAGCGACTTGTACTGCGTGGCGATGAAGATGCGGCGGAGCCCCGAGTTGATGCAGTTGCTCAGGACGAAGTCGATGATCCGGTACGGGCCGCCGAAGTACACAGCCGGCTTCGCGCGCTCCTTGGTGAGCGGGTACAGGCGTTCGCCGGCGCCGCCGGCGAGCACGATGACCAGGGAGTCGTCGATCGCCGCCATCGGGACCCGTTCAGCCGTGGCGGAGGACGACGCGCGCCGGCGCGCCGTCGGCGCCGACGATGCGCAGCGGCAGGCAGATCATGTCGTAGATGCCCGGCTCGACGTCCCGCAGGTTGAGGCCCTCGATCAGGATCGTGCCGCCCCCGAGCAGCAGGTGATGGGCCGGGGCGCCCGGCTTCCTGAATTCCTCCACCGACAGGTAGTCGACGCCGACCACCTTGATGCCGTGCTCGAGCAGGTGCCGCGCGCCCGACTCGGTGATGCCCACATACTCCTGATGAAACGCGGCATCGGCCCAGAGCCGCGAGTTGGCCGTCTTGAGGAGCAGCCGCACGTCCTCCGACAGGTCCATCCCCGACAGGTCCTCGGCGCCGACGCCCTTGCGCGAGGCGATCTCGATGACGCGCGTGCGGCCGACGAGCATCTCGAGCGGCAGACTCTCGGCGCCGGCGCCGCGGTCGAAGAAGTGGCGCGGTGCGTCGACGTGCGTGCCGGCGTGAACGCTCATATGGACCGATGAGACGTTCGAGCTGTCGCCCCGCGCCAGGCGCTTGATCGGCTCGAGCGTGAACGGAGTGTTCCCAGGATAGGTCGGCAGGCTCGCGTCGAGGGGAACCGTCACGTCGATGAGCTTCATGAGGGGGCGCAACCGCCGGAAAACATGGATGATAGCACGCCGCTCGCGAGGTCCCCGCCGCGCGCGGCGTGTTTGACTTGGTCGTCTGGCGCCGCCTATGATGGAACGTTCGTCAACGCATTGGGGAGCTTAGGTTTTATGTTCAATCGTCACGTGCTCGGTCTCGCGACGGCGCTTGCACTCGCGGTGTCGACCGGTGTCGTTGCGCAGAAGGCGGGTGTCGCCCCGCAGAAGAACGACAAGAAGCAGACCGACGAGCAGAAGCGGGACATTCAGGCGGTCGTCAAGATCGTCGACGACGTGACGGCCGGACAGCCGGCGCCCAACGACTTCAGCCTCGCCTGGTCGAACGCGGACTTCCTGAAGGCGCAGGGCAACAAGCAGTATGCGCCGTTCAGCGTGACGCTCGATGCGTCCAAGCTCCCGGGCGGCAACGCCGTGTTCTACTGGCGCGTCGTGTCGAAGGACGCCGCGCCGCCACCGCCGCCGCCGGCCGACACGAAGGACAAGGACAAGAAAGACGACAAGAAGAACCAGCCCAAGCGTCCCGAGTACGCGTACGAAGACATCAGCTTTCTCACGGTCAACGGTCAGGGCACGCAGCGCGTGACGCGCTCCTTCACCGTGCCCGCCGGCGAGTACGACGTGTACGTCGCGGTCAAGGAACCGACCGCCAAGGACACGAAGGAGAAGAACCCGCCGGCCCCGAAGTTGTCGGTGATCAAGCAGGCCGTCACCGTCCCCAACTTCTGGAACGACGAGCTCTCCACGAGCTCCGTGATCGTCGCCGAACGCATCGATCCGCTGCCCGCCCCCCTGACGCCGCAGCAGCAGATCGAGCGGCCCTACGCGCTCGGCGGCATCGAGATCGTGCCGGCCACCGACATGAAGATGCCCAAGAAGGCCGAGCTCCAGACCTTCATGATCATCTACAACCCCAAGACCGACGCGATGAACAAGCCGGACGTGACAGTCGAGTACAACTTCTACACCAAGAGCGCCGGCACCGAGAAGTTCTTCAACAAGACCACGCCGCAGGCGCTCAACGGGCAGACGCTGCCGCCGCAGTTCGACGTGGCCGCCGGCCACCAGCTCCAGGCGGGCCAGGGGGTGCCGCTCGCCTCGTTCCCCGAAGGGGACTACCGCCTCGAAATCAAAGTGACAGACAAGATCGCCAACAAGTCGCTCACCCGGGACGTCAATTTCACCGTTTCGGGAACCTAGAATGATTTCGCAATCCGTCGCGGCCGGGTCCCGAGGCGGCGCGCATCGTTGAACGAGCCCACGGAACGCACGAGCGGATCCGGCGCGGCGCTTGCACTCCTGCAGCGGCCGTCACCGCGGGGCTGAGACAACATGAGCATTTCCAGAATGGCGGCGTCGGCGGCGCTCGGCGGTCTGGTGCTCGTGTGCGCCGCACCCGGTGCGCGCGCGCAGTCATGGTCGCGCGGCGAGATCGCCGACGCCGTGGCCGCCACCTCCGACGGATCCATCTCGGGAGCGGTCCAGGACGAGCACGGCGTCCCGGTCGGCGGGGCCCTCGTATCGGTGGTCGGCGCCACCAGGGCCTTCGCCGTCGCCGACCGCAACGGTCAGTTCGAGGTCCGCGGGTTGTCGGCGGGACCGTACCTGGTTCGTGCGCACCTCTCGGGCTTCTTCACCTCGCGAGGCACGACCGTAGCCGTCCGGGCCCATACCCGGACGTGGTCGTCGATCACGATGCAGCCGACGCCTTCCAAACCCGCTTCGACGGAGACGACACCGCCGCCCGCGCCGATTCTCGCGGCCGGCATCGGTCTGCCTGATTCGATCGAGGCGCCGGCCAAGCCGGATGCGACCGCCGGCGGGGACAAGGACCCCGCCGGCACCGACTCGCCCAAAGACGATCCTAAAGACGATCATGGCGAGCTGGCTTGGCGCCTGCGGCACATGCGGCGTGCCGTGCTGCAGGACGTGGACGAGCACGACCGGCTGGTCGCCGACGCCGGGCGAGGCGACGGGTTTGGACAGGCATCGCCCCTCATGAGCGCGCTCGGCTCGCCTGCGCGCGTGGCAACGAGCCTGTTTGCCGGCGGGCCGTTCTCGGGGGAAGTCAACATCCTCACGACCAGCTCGTTCGACAGCCCGCAGCAGCTGTTTGGCAGCGATATCGTCGCCCGCAACGTCGCATACATGTCGGTCGGCGCGCCGGCAGGCAGCCGTGCGGACTGGACGGTCAGCGGTGCCCTGTCGCAGGCCGACATTTCCGCCTGGGTGATTGCCGGCACGTACGCGACGCGCGGTCCCGCGCGCCACCACTACGACGTCGGCCTTTCGTACGCCACGCAGCGGTACGACGGCGGCAACCCCGCCGCGCTCCGCGACGTGACCGACGGCAGCCGCAACGCCGGCGCGGTGTACGGCTTCGACACGTTCGCTATTTCGCCCGCCTTCACGGTCACCTATGGCACGCGATATGCGCGCTACGACTACCTCGAAGACAAGGGGCTGATCAGCCCGCGCGTTTCGCTGACCCTCTCGGCAGGACGTCATCTGCGTATCAATGGCACCGCATCGCGCCAATCGGTCGCGCCAGGTGCCGAGGAATTTCTGCCGCCCGGCGACACCGGCATCTGGCTGCCGCCACAGCGCACCTTCTCGTCGATCACGCGCCGGAGTCCGCTCCAGGCCGAGGATGCCGCACACTATGCCGTGAACGTCGAGCATGACCTCGGATCGACGTCCGCGGTCTCGGTGGGGGCGTTCACGCAGTACATCGCCGATCAGCTGGTGACGCTGTTCGGAATGGACATGCCGGGCCTTCCAGCCGCGAGCGTGGGCCACTACTTCGTCGGCAACGTTGGCGACGTCCACGCGCACGGCGTCGCGGCGGTATTCCGCACG
This sequence comes from uncultured Acidobacteriota bacterium, assembly GCA_963807925.1. GTDB lineage: Bacteria > Acidobacteriota > Vicinamibacteria > Vicinamibacterales > CAVVIG01 > CAWEDP01. The sequence continues at coordinate 247,527 of CAWEDP010000003.1, forward strand.
GCCATCGCCCATCGCGTGCGGGGATCGGTCGAGTACTCGGTGACCCGGGCGAACTGGAGTGGCGGCGCCAGCGGTCTGCCGGAGTCGATTGCGTCTGCCGTGCTCCCGCTGGGCGCCGACCGGCTCCAGGACGTGGTCGCCACCATCGTCACCGACGTGCCCGAAACCTCGACCCACGTCGTCGTCCTCTACCGGGTGACGTCTTTCCGAACCGGTCCGGCCGACGATCGCGCGCTCGACAGCCGGTTCGACGTGCAGGTCCGCCAGTCGCTCCCCTTCATGGACTTCAGCACGGCCAAATGGGAGATGTTGGTGGGGGTCCGTAATTTCTTCCGCGAAGCGACCGCCGACCAATCGGCCTTCGACGAGCTGCTCGTGGCGCGCCCACCCAAGCGCCTGGTCGGCGGACTGACCATGCGGTTCTGACGGCGACGTCTAATCCAATTTATTGAATCGAGATATCCTGAGTATTGGATCGATGCGGTACGTACGCGAACGTGCCGTGCAACCTCTGGTCGTCCATCTTTTGGTCGAGGAAAATAGTTCAGAACCGCACGTGTCTCAGCCGCCTCTCCCAATGAATCGGTGGTTCGCCTGGCGGACGCTTTTTGCCGTCGGGGTGGCCGTCGTGCTCGTGGCTCTCGGCCTCGAGAACGTGAGGGCGCGGGCGCGGCTGCACGAGGTGGAGGACGGTGTCCTCTGGGCGGACGGCGCCGAGGGTGTGGTCGCGGCGGAGATTGCGCCCGACTCGGCGGGCGCGTCCGCAGGGATCCGGCGCGGCGACGTGCTGGTGGCGGTCGATGGCATCCCGGTGCGGACGCCCGCCGACGTCATTGAGTTCCAGCATCGCGGGCGTCCGGGGACGCGGCTGTCCTATCTCATGGTCCGTCTCGGTGCCCGGCAGGCGATCGAGGTGTCGCTCGCGCCGATTGCGAGCGGCAGCTCGATGTATTTCATGCTGGCCGGTGTCGGCCTCTTCACGCTGCTCGTGGGGGCGGCGGTTCGCATCCGGCGGCCGCGCGACCAGGCGACCCTGCATTTCTTCTGGCTGTGCGTCGCCTTCTTCGGCGCCTTCGCCTTCTCGTTCAACGGCCCGCTGGATCGTCTCGACTGGGTCTTCTACTGGGGTGACACCATCGCGACCGCGGCGCTCGCGCCGTTGCTGCTGCACTTCGTTCTGGCGTTTCCGCAGCGTCCGCCCTGGAGCGAAGGGAACCGCGGGCGCCGCGCGGTCCCGATTCCGCTGCTCTATGCGCCCCCGGTGGCGTTCGGCCTCGGCCGGATCGCCGTGATGAACGGGGCGGTGAAGGGGGCCGCGCTGTCGCGGGCCATCGACCTGCTGGATCGCGCCCAGATTGCGTACCTGTTGGTGTGCACGATGGTGGCGCTGTTCGTGCTCTCGCGGGCGTTTCGCGATCTGACCTCGCTCACCGCCCGGCGGCAGCTGCGATGGATGGCGTGGGGCATCGGGCTTGGTGCCGCGCCCTTCGCCGTCGGCTACGCGCTGCCGTGGGCGATCGGGTGGAACCCTCCCCTGGCGCTGCAGCTGACCGCGATTCCGCTCGGGCTGGTGCCGCTCGCGTTTGCGTGCGCGATCGTGCGCTATCGGCTGCGCGACATCGAGGTCATCGTGAAGGGCGCGGTGGCGTACGGCGCGTTCATCGGGGCGAGCCTCCTCTTCTATCTCGCCGTCCGGCGCCTCGTCGTCTCGGTGTTCGCCGACGATCGCGATCCGCGCAACTGGATGGTCGCGCTGCTCGGCACGGTGGTCGTCGTGCTGCTGCTGAAGCCGGTCAAGGATGCCGTCCGCAACGCGCTGGATCGTCTCTTCTACCGGGACCGGTACGATTATCGGCGCGCCCTGGTCGGGTTCGCGCGCGATCTCAACCGGGACCTGGACGTCGTCCGTCTGAGCGACCGTCTCGTGCTGCGCGTGGTCGAGACCCTGCTGGTGGATCGCATGGCGCTGATGCTGGCCGACGAGCGGTCGAACGACTTCGCCTCCATCAGCGACTCCGGCTTTCCGCGCGTCGTCCCGAAGCTCGCGCGCACCTCGTCGTTTCTCGCCCGGCTGGACGGCGGCCATACGGTGGCGCTCGACGATCCGATTGCGGCGGCGCGATTCGCGGCCGAGGAGGTCGAATTCTGGCGCGACGCCGGCGTCTACTATCTGGTGCCCTGTGTGTTCGAGGGGCGCGCGATCGCGGTCCTCGCCCTGGGCCGCAGGGATCCCGATCAGCCGCTCAACAGCGAGGACCTGGCGCTCTTGACCGCCGTTGCGGGCCAGGCGGCCACGTCAATCGAGAACGGCCGTCTGTATCGCCAGCTGCATCTCAAGGCGGAGGAGCTCGACGGCCTCCGCGAGTTCAACGAGAACATCCTCGAATCGCTCGATGACGGCCTGGTGGTGTTCGACCGCTCGGAGCGAATCGTGCGATGGAACCGCGCACTCGAAGGCTTCTATGGCACCGCGCGCGAGGCGGCTGTCGGGAAGACGTTGTCGGACGTGTTCGAGGCGCCGTTCGTCGAGGCGCTCCGGGCAGAGCAGCGCGAGAACCCCGACGGCTCGGCGCTCTCCCGCGTGCCGCTGACGTCCCGCCGCGACGGCGCGGCGCTGCTGGTCAACGCCACCGTGGTCCCGCTGCGTCAGACGCCGGACGACGATGCCGCGGTGGCCGGTACGATCCTCCTCATCGAGAACATCACCGATCGGGTCCGGCTGGTCGAACAGTTGCAGCTGTCGGAGAAGATGGCGTCGATCGGCGTGCTCGCGGCCGGCGTGGCGCACGAGGTGAACACGCCGCTGACCGGCATTTCGAGCTACACGCAGATGCTGCTCGAGCAGGCGGTGCCGGGCGACCCGAAGACCGCCCTGCTCGAGAAGATCGAGAGCCAGACCTTCCGCGCCGCCAAGATCGTGAACGGGCTGCTGAATCTTTCGCGGGCGGGGGCGGCCGGCGGCGAGCGGACGACGGTGGACCTGAACACGGTCGTCAACGACGTGTTCTCGCTGCTGGAGCACCAGTTCGCCGCGACCAGCGTGAAGGTGCGCCGCGAGCTGTCGGCCGTGCCGGTCGAGGTGATCGGGACCGAGCACCAGCTGCAGCAGGTCTTCCTGAACCTGTTTCTGAACGCCAGAGACGCGATGCCTCGGGGCGGCTGGCTGTCGGTCGCCACGCGGGCGGACGGCCGATCCATCGTGGCCGAGGTGTCCGACACCGGCTCGGGCATTCCGAGCGAGCATCTGGCGCGTATCTACGATCCGTTCTTCACGACGAAAACCATCGGTCGCGGCACCGGCCTCGGCCTTTCCATCACCTACGGGATCGTGCACGAGCACGACGGCTCGATCACGTGCGAGAGCGCGGTGGGGCAGGGCACCCGCTTCACGCTCAGGTTTCCGCCCTCCCCGGCGCTCGACCGCTCGTCGCGCGCGCAGGGCAACGCCCGAATCTAGGGACCATGACGACTTCCAGACACGGCATGATCCTCGTCATCGACGACGAGGAAATCATGCGGGACATCCTCGAAACGCTGCTGACCCGCGAGGGGTACGACGTGCGGCTGGCCGGCTCCGGCGAGGAAGGCCTCGAGCTGGCGCGGTCCAAGCCGTTCGACGCGGCCATCGTCGACATCATGATGCCGGGCATCAGCGGCATCGACACACTCGACGAGCTGAAGCGAATCGACGAGGACCTGGCGGTCGTGATCATCACGGCGTACGCCTCGGTGGAGAGTGCCATCGCCGCGATGAAGAACGGCGCGTTCGACTACGTCACCAAGCCCTTCAAGAACGACGAGGTGCTGGTCGTCGTGCGCAACGCCCTCGAGCGCCGCCGCCTGATGGCCGAGAACCGCAACCTGCGGCAGAACATTCAGGAGCGGTACCACAAGTTCGGCAACATCATCGGTCGCAGCCCGGGCATGCGGCAGGTGTTCGACCTCGTCATTCAGGCGGCGCCCAGCCGCTCGCCGATTCTGGTGCACGGCGAGGGCGGCACCGGCAAGGAGCTTGTCGCGCGCGCGATTCACGCCAACTCCTCGCGCTCGGAGCGGTCGTTCGTCGCGGTGAACTCCGACACCATGGCGACCGAGCAGCTCGAGTCGTCGGTGTTCGGGCACGTGAAGGACGCCTTTCCGGGCGCCCTGTACCCGAGGAAGGGCGCGTTCGACGTCGCCGACAAGGGCACCATCTTCTTCGACGAGATCGCCAACCTGCCGCTGGAGACGCAGGCCAGGCTCCTGCGGGCGATCGAGGACCGCGAGTTCACGCGTCTGGGCGGCACCGAGCCGGTGAGGGTCGATACGCGCGTCATCGCAGCCACCAGCGCCGACCTGCGGCAGATGGTGGAGGACGGCCGCTTTCGCAAGGATCTGTTCTACAGGCTGCACGTGGTGTCGATCGAGCTCCCGCCCCTCCGCGATCGCAAGGACGATGTGCCGCTGCTGGCGCAGCACTTCCTGGCCAAGTACGGCTCGGAGAACCGCAAGCCCGATCTCGAGCTGGCGCCGGACGCCCTCGATCTGCTCACCGCGTACGACTGGCCGGGCAATGTCCGTGAGCTCGAGAACGTCATCGAGCGGGCCGTGGTCCTGGCGTCCGCCTCGACGGTCGGCGTCGAGCTCATCCCGGATCACGTCCGCAAGGCGCCCGACTTCCAGGTGCCGCCCTTCGTTGTCCCGCCCGAGGGCATCTCGTTCAAGGACGTCATCATCGACTTCGAGAAGCGTCTCATCGAGTCGACGCTCGAGGCGGCCGGCGGCGTGCAGAAGCGGGCCGCCGAGCTCCTGCACATCAAGCCGACCACGCTCAACGAGATGATCAAGCGGTACGACATTCAGCCGAGACGCCGGCGGACTCAGGATGCGGAAGCGCCCGCCGCCGACGCCCTCGACCGGACGGGCGGCCCGAGCGTGGGCGGGCCGGTCTGAGCGGCGGCCGCTACTGGGCGGTCCGCGCCCCCTTGACCCTCGCGAAGATGCGCTCGTACTTGCCGAGCACGAGGTCCCACCGATAATTGCGGCGCACGTACTCGCGGCCGTTGCTGCCGAGGGTCTCGCGCAGCCGGGCGTCGGCGACGAGCAGGTTCAACGCCTCGACGAATTCGTCGCGGTCGGCGTAGTACAGGCCGCCGTTGCTGCGGACGCAGTGCTCCACCAGCACCGCGCTCCGGGCGTTGGCGAGAATCGGCGTGCCGACCGACATCGCTTCGAGCGCCAGCAGCGACAGGCTCTCGTAGGGCGACGGGCAGACGACGACCGTGGCCGCTTCGAGCGCCTGCAGCCGCTCCTCGTCCGAGAGCCGTCCGGCGAATCGGACGAACGGTTCCTCGGGCAGCGCCATCAGCTTGGTGCCCATCAGCGCCAGCGTCGCCGTGCCGCCGTCCTGCACGTACGCGGCGAAGTGTTCGATCAGCTCCTCGCAGCCCTTGCCGGCATCGATCCGTCCGCCGTACAGGACGACCGGTCCGTGCAGGCGATGCCGTCGCCGGAAGACAGCGCCGCGCGCCACGACGTGCGACGGGTAGTCGCTGGCGGGCGCGGCACCTTCGGTGGCTTCCTCCGCCGCCACCGCGGCGGCGACCAGGCCGACCGCCTCGGGATCCGGAGGCGGCGCCGGGTAGGCCTGATACGGCGGAATGTCGATCCCGATGCCGATCACGTCCTCGATCAACGGGCGATCCGGAAACTGCCGCTGCACGAAGTGGCGCTCGCTCTCGGTCAGATAGCAGATGGCGGCGGGCCGGCTGAACACCTGCGTGTAGATGTCGAGTCGGATGGCCGGCTCGTCGTGCGCCGTGGACACGAGCACGCTGCGCGCCGGCGCGATCTCGAGGCCGAGCACCGTCGGGGCGTACAGGTATGTGAAAAAGACGAGCACGTCGTAGTGCTGCTGATGACGCTTCAGATACTCGAGCAGTGACGGGCACCACGGCCCCTGCAGTTTCAGCCACTCCTGCTCGTCGGCGCGTTGGTGGGGGTGGGAGTAGATCCATTCCGAGTACTGATTGAACGCGCCGATGTCGCGCGTTCTGGCATTCGCGAATCGCCGGACGGTCACGCCGCGCACGCGATCCGCCCCCTCGGGATACTCGTTCGTCCACGACACGTAGTCCCGCGCGCAGGTCGTCAGGACATCGACCTCGTGGCGCGCCGCCAGACGCTCCGCCAGGAGCCGGCACAGATGCTCCGATCCGCCGAGCACCTCGGGGCCGTAGCGCTGGATGACGAACGCGAGCTTCATGACGGACCGGACACGCGGGTGACCATCGCCTGCAGGTCGCGGGCGATGCGGGCGTCGCCGAAATCCTGCAGCCGGCGCCGCTGCCCGGCGATGACGGCCGCGCGCAGCGTGTCGTCGAAGGCGAGCGCCCCGAGCAGCTCCGCCGCGTACTCGAGATCCTTCGGGAAGAACTGCACGCCCGCGCCTCCCAGCGTGTCGGGCACGGCGGTCGACGCGTACGCGAGCACCGGCACGTCCGCCGCCATCGCCTCGACGAGCGGCACGCAGAAGCCCTCGTGCTCGCTCATCGAGAGATAGACGGCCGCGTGCCGATAGTAGACCGCCAGCTCCTCGTCGGGAACCGGGCCGGTGAAGATGAAGCGATCGTTCAGCAGGCGGTACTCGGCCATCAGCGCGCGAATCGTCGCATAATACCGTGGCACCACGTCGTAGCGGCCGACGAAGACGAACCGGTAGTAGGCGTCGATGTTGCGCTTGTACTGCTCGGCGAGGCGGATGAGATCCTCGATCCTCTTGTTCGGCGCGATGCGGCCGACGAACAGGAAGTTGACCAGGCCGTCGTCCAGAATCCGCTCGAGCGCGGGCCGCTCGACCGGCCGCGTGATGCGGGACGTGTCGACGGCGATCGGGAACACGCCGGTGCGCTCGAAGCCGAGCGCTGCGAGCTCGCGCCGGTTGAATTCCGAGTCGCCGAGCGCGAGGTCGACCGAGCCGGCGAGTGTCGCGAGCTCCCGGCGACCGAGAGCGGCCAGCCGGAAGAGCGCCGGATCGTAGGGCGCGAAGAACGCCGCCGGCGTCACGTTGTGGTACTGCAGGATGCGGCCGCCTCCCAGCGAAGCGAACGCCGCGGTCATCGGCGACGGCAGGGCATAGTGAAGGATCGTCAGGTCGCCGCGCCGGGCCGACTCCTCATCGAACCTCAGCACGTCTCGGTCGAGCCCTTCGTCGATCGTGAGGGCGTACAGGTCGGATTGCCGGCCCATTCCCCGCAGCAGATCCCGGACGCGTCTGGCGCTGTCGCCGATCGCGTCGCCGCGGTGCGCCGCGGGGACCCACTGGTTGATGATCATGAACCTTGATCGTCAGGCCCGGCGGGCAGCGCCTTGTAGACCGCCGGTCGGTACAGCCGCAGCTCCTCCAGCTCCTGCGCGGCGTCGAACTGCCGCCAGAAGTCGAAGGCGACCTTCGGGGCCGGCGCCCGCGGCGCAGCGAGAATCTCGTCCACGAACCCGATCAGCGTGCCCTCGAAGTCCTGCGCCTGGAGACGCCGGACCGCCTCGCGCTGCCGCTCGACGATGGCGTCCTGCAGCCGGCAATCCGACACGATGGCGTCGATGAGCGCAGCCACGTGGCGTGGATCCTTGTCGGCGTACAGGACGCCGGCGCCGTCCATCGTGTCGGGGACCGCGGTCGCGGCGTACGCGAGCACGGGCACCTGCTTGTAGAACGCCTCCACAATCGGGACGCAAAAGCCCTCGTGCTCGCTGGCGCAGAGAAACAGGTCGGCCACGTCGTAGTAGGCGACGAGCTCCTCGTCGGTGACGTGGCCGACGAAATGGACGTCAGACGTGCCGAGCGCGGCGGCGAGCTGGTGCAGAGACGCCAGGTACCGCTCGTAGCCGCTGTAGGCACCGACGATCAGCAGTCGCGCGCGCGGGTTGAAGAGCGTCCGGTACGCGTGAAAGAACCGGATCAGGTCCTCGATCCGCTTGTTGGCGATCACGCGTCCGACGAAGACGATGTTGGTCCACTCGTCGTCGAACTGCTGCGCCATCATGGGGTTCGGGTGGACCTCCAGGTGCGAGAAGCCGGGGACCACCGGCAGGACGTCGGTCCGCGGGAACCCGAGGGCCTCGAGATCCCGACGATTGAACGCCGAATCGCCGAGCGCGAGATCGCAGCGCTCGACGTAGGCGCCGAGCTCGCGGCGCCCGCGGAAACACTGGCGGGCCAGCATCCGGTGGACGCCGATGAAGTACTCCGGCGGCGTAATGTTGTGATACACGAGCGCCATCCGATCCGGCAGCGCGAAGGCCGTTCGGGACGCCTTCGATCCAAGGGAAAAGTGATGGATCAGCAGGTTGTCCGGATGGCTGACATCCACCAGCTCCCGGTAGTCGCGCGTCAGCGACTCCAGCCGATGGTCGGCCGTCTCGACGAAGATCTCCGAGTGGTAGCCGTGCCGTCGAAGCACGCGCTGGATCCCGAGCACCTCGTGCCCGATCGCGTCGCCGTATCCGAGCGTCGCGAGGACCTGATGAACGCGAATCATCGCGCACCGCCGCGGCGCGGCCGGCCGTACGGCCGCCGGTGCTGCGGGTGCGGGCGCGAACTGCCGGCCGTCCGATTCTCGCCGCGCGGGGAGGCTCCCGCCGCGGCCGCGACCGGTTCAACCGGCTCCTCGGTGTCCGGCGGCGGCGCGGGACGGCGCCGTTGGTCGAGCGACGGCCCGTTCGGCAGCCTGTCGAGGACGGACCGGGCGGGCGGCAGGTTCTGTCGGCGCCGCTCCAGCCAGCCTGGCAGCTGCTCGATCGCCGGCGCCGGGGGAGCCTGCGAGAGCCGCGCGAAGAGGTCGAGATACGTGCGCTCGATCACCGGCCAGTCGTAGTGTTCGCGGAAGAACCGGCGCCCGTTCTGTCCGAGGCCGGCGCTCAGCCAGCGGTTGTGTTCGATGGCCCGCAACGTCTCGAGAAACTCGCCGTGGGTCTCGTAGTACAAACCCGCATTGCTTCGAATTGCCTGCCCCTTCAGCACGTCGCACTTCCCGTTGACCAGCACCGGACGGCCGAGCGCCCAGGCCTCGAGGGCGACCATCGAGAGGCTCTCGAAGTACGACGGCATGACGAGCACCTCGGCGCCGGCCATGGCGTCGAACTTGTCGGTATCGTCGAGAAAGCCGAGATGCCGGATTCGCGGATGCCCGGGCACCGGGAGAATCGAATGTCCGATCAGCACGAGTGTCAGCGCTCCGGACGGATCGTTCAGGTAGCTCTGGAAGAACTCGAAGAGCTCGGGACACCCCTTGTTGGCGTCGATTCTTCCCACGTAGATCGCATACGGTCCGTGGATCCCGTACTTCTGACGGAACCGTGCCGGCTGCGGGTTCTCCGGCACCTCCGATCCGATGCCCACGACGACGCCCGGCACCTGGTCGTTCGCCGAGACGGCGTGAATCATGGCCCGTTCCTCATGCGAGTTGTACATGAGCGCTCGGACACCGCGGAAGATCGCCTGGAACATCGTGAGACCAATCGCGTGGTCGCGCTCGGCCGTCGGCACCAGGATCGCGCGCGGGGCGGCGGCACGGATCCCGTAGTACGCGTGATAGTAGCGGTAGCTGAAGAACAGGCAGTAGTCGTACTCGCTCGAGCGCTTCGCCAGGTGACCGACCAGAGCGGGACAGGTCGGTCCCTCGGCATCGAGCCAGTCCAGCTCCTCGCCCAACGAGTGCGTTCGATCGAACACGCGATCCGAGCGGCGGCCGAACAGTCGGGGATCCCGTTCGTGCTTGACAGGGAACCGCCGCACGGCGACGCCGTTCACGGTTTCAGCGCCGGGCGCCAGCTCGTTGCGCCAGGTCACGTAATCGGTGGCGCAGGTCGTCAGCACTTCCACGCGGGCATGCTTCGCCAGATGCTCCGCGATATACCGGGCGTGCAGCTCGGCGCCGCCGTTGATGGCCTGGCCGTAGCGCTGGACGACGACCGCGACCTTCACTGCTGATCGTCTCTCGACTCGGGTCGAGACGATCCTGAGTGCGTCGACTCGTCTTCCCTGGATTCCCCGCGAGACGATTCGGACAATCCGCCCGACGGGGGGTCCCACGATACGGGCGGCGCCGGCTGCGGCTCGCCGCCGCCGCTCGTCGAGGAAGGCGCCGGCTCGCCCGGCGACGGGGGCTCGGAGGGATGTGATTCGGCTGCGATGGCCTGCTCGATGGTTTCCGGCCGTTCGCCACCCTGGATTCCGGCGCCCTGTTCCTGAGAGCCGCCGATGACGACGGCTGCGGGCGCGCCGCTGCGGCGGCCCCGGCGGCGCCGCCGGCGCCGGCTGCGCTGTCCGGGCCCTTCGGGCGGGATCCCGCCGGCCGCCGACTCGGCAGGCCGCTCCGGACGCGCCAAACCGGGAGCCGCAGGCGGCGTCCGATCGATGTCGGCCTCGGCCCGCGCCGCCTCCTGGCGGTCGGCGGACGTCGGTTTGTACACCACGACGCTTTCGAGCGCGCGCATCCGGCGTTCGTTGAACTCGAGCCGGCTCGCCAGAGACTCCACCCGCATCTTGAGATTCTTGACCTCGATGCCGGTCCGCGTCATCTCGAAGACGAGGTTGTGAATGATCTCGTAGTACAGCGACTCCATCTCCATGCGGCGCTTTTCCTGCGCCTCTTCACGCTCGAGGTTCAGCGCGTTGATTGCGGCCTGCGCGTGCAGCGCATGGATGATCGGGTTCGGGTTGAACAGCAGCTTCAGCACCGGGTTGAGCACTCGGCGGATCCACTGCAGCGGCCCGCGGTGCGTCTCGTAGATCGTGGTGTCTTCGAACGTGTAGAGCGGCAGCTTCGGCTGAACGTACTGCGGCTGGCGCTCCTTGAATCGCGCGAGCAGATCGGACCGGACGTGGCGCGGATCGAGGAACTTCTCGAGCTTCACGGCCGCGAGCTCCCGCAGCTGCTGCTCGGTATAGTCGACGCCGCGCTTCTCGTGGATCCGCGCGCGGATCTGCTCCATGATCTGCTCGACGTCGATCGAATCGGACCGGACGCTGAAATCGGACATGACCTCTTATCGCTCGAGTCTGCTCAGAGGGGCTGGTAAATCAGCAGCGCGACGAACAACGCCCACAGCGCGACGCATGCGAGGAGCGGGCGGTCGGTCAGCAGCAGGTCCGCGGGGCTGCCGCCGCCGGCGCGCTGGTGCATCAGATAGAGATACCGGAAGATCCCGTACAACGGAAACGGAATGGTCAAACCGAGCCAGTGCGTGCCGAACTTCTCCTCCGTTTCGGGGCTGATGGTGTAGAAGACGTACGCGACCAGGGTCGAGGCGGTGACGACCGAGATCATCTGATCGAGCAGGTAGGGACTGTCCTCGCCCAGAATCCGCCGATGACCGGCGGCGCCCTCGGCCAGCAGCGTCAGCTCGTGGCGCCGCTTGGCGAGCGCCATGAACAACGCCAGCAGGATCGTGCACACGAGGAGCCAGTGGCTGATTTCGACGTCCACTGCCAGCGCCCCGGCAACGGCCCGCAGCACGAACCCGATCGCGATGGTCAGGACGTCGATGATCACGATCTGCTTCAAGGGACCCGAATAGAGCGCCAGCAGCGCCAGATACGCCGCTGCGACGCCGGCAAACGGAAGCCCCAGCACCAGCGCACCCGACAGCCCCCCGATCGCCAGCACGGCGGCGGCCGACAGCGCCGCCGGCACGCTGAGCGCGCCGGAGGCAATCGGACGTTTCGCCTTCAGCGGATGCCGTCGATCGTTCTCGCGATCGAGCACGTCGTTGACGAGATAGACGGTCCCTGCCAGCGCGCAGAACACCCCGAACGCCCCGGCCGCGGCCACCACCGAGCGGATCTCGAGGAGCTTTCGTCCGAACAGCAGGCCGGCAAAGATCAGGAGATTCTTGGTCCATTCGCCCGGCCGTATCGAGATCAGCAGGTTCAGCGCGAATGGGCGTCCGAAGACGTCGCGCGGCGACGTCTCCGGAGCCGCCATGGGGGAAGAAGAGGTGCGCGCCATGAAGCGCGGCCGCGGGCTAGACCTTTGCCGCCGAGAAGCTCTGCACCGCTTCCTGTTCGGTGTCGTAGGTCTCGAACACTGTCAGCAGCTTCGTGATCGCCAGAAGATCGGTGATTCGTTTGGTCAGGTTCAACAGCTTCAAGGCGCCGCCCTGGCGGCTGACCGTGGTGTACGCGCGCACGACCTCGCCGAGACCCGCGCTGTCGAGATAGGGCACGTCGGCCAGGTTGAGAACGATCTTGCGCTGACCCTGGTTGATCAGGCTGTTCACCTTGTCCTTGAGCAGCTCATCGCCCTCGCCGAGCGTGATCTTGCCTTTGACATCGAGGACCATCACGTCGCCGACCGTTCGTTCCGTGATCTGCATGAACACTCCGATGGAATGGAAACGCCAGTAAACAAAGTCCGCCCGACTCGACTCTTGCGCCCCTGCGCCGGCCGGGCCGCAGGCGGCCGGCGGCGACGCGGCGGATCCGGACGCTCGGCCCGGGAAGGGGTCACCGCTCGGCGACCGTCACGGGATCAAAGGCCGCCGGCCCCGGCGAATTTTCGCGACTGAAAGCATTCCTTGCAGAAGACCGGGCGGCCCTGTGTGGGGCGGAACGGCACCGTCGTCTCCTTGCCACACGCCGAGCACGTCGTGACGGTTTCGACCCGATCGCGGACGACGGCCCCACCAGCCGCACGGCCGGCCCGCTTGCTCTTGCAGGCCTTGCACCGCTTCGGCTCGTTCTTGAAGTTCTTGTCGGCGAAGAACTGCTGTTCCCCCGCCGTCCAGACAAACTCCGCGCCGCAGTCGACGCACCTGAGATTGCGGTCTTGGAACTCCATGGGTCGCTACCTCTTGGCTCGTTGCCGTCGTTCGCCTACTCCAGCTCGCGCCGGAGCTTCTTGCGGTTCCGCTTGCGCGCCAGCGCCTGCTTGGCCCGACGCTTGTCGCCCGGCTTCAGGTAGAACGAATGCTTCTTGATGTCCTTGATGATGTCTTCCTGTTGAACCTTGCGCTTGAAACGACGGAGAGCGCTTTCGATCGACTCTCCCTCCTGGATCTTCACTTCAGCCACGCCTCTTACACCCCCTCAAAGCCGCGAATTCAAATGTGTTAGGCTAGCACAGGTAAACGCGGATTCTAGGCGTAAACCTCCAATCCGGTCAACGAAATAGTCGCCGCGTTCGCGCCGACGTCGGTCCTCGTGGCCGTTCGCTAACATGTTCAGGGAATGAGAGTTCTGGTCCTCGGCAGCGGTGCGCGCGAGCACGCGCTGGCCGCGCGGCTTGTCGTGCCTCGCGAAGGCGCCGAGCTCGTCGCGGCGCCCGGCAATCCCGGGATGATGCCGCTCGGCCGGCTGGCCGACGTCGATCTGGCCGACCCGGCGAGCGCGCTCGATTCTGGCGATCCGCGAACGAGTGGACCTCACCCTCGTCGGTCCGGAACTGCCGCTGAGCGTCGGCGTCGTCGACCGGTTTGCGGCGGCGGGCCTGCCGATCCTCGGCCCGACGCGCGCGGCCGCACGGCTCGAGTCGAGCAAGGCGTTCGCGAAAGGGTTCATGGCGCGGCATCGGGTGCCGACGGCGCGCTTTCGGACCTGCGAGTCGGTCGACGAGGCGCTCGCTGTCGTCCGGTCCACTGAGTTCGGGTTTCCCCTCGTAGTGAAAGCCGACGGGCTCGCCGCCGGCAAGGGCGTCGTCGTTGCCGACGATCGGGCGTCGGCTGAGACGGCGGTGATCGCCGCGATGCGCGAGCGGCGGTTCGGCGCCTCGGGCGATCGGCTGGTGATCGAAGAATGCCTCGAGGGTCCCGAGGTGTCCTTCTTCGCGATCTGTGACGGCGAACGGGCCGTGCCCATTGGATCCGCCCAGGATCACAAGCGCATCTTCGACGGCGATCGCGGGCCGAACACCGGCGGCATGGGCGCGTTCGCCCCCAGCCCCCTGCTCGACGCGGCGCTCGAGGCGCGCATCATGCGCGAGATCGTCGGGCCCGTCGTCTCCGGCATGGCGGCCGAGGGCCATCCGTTCCGCGGGTTCCTGTTTGCCGGCCTGATGATGACGCCCGAGGGGCCGAAAGTGATCGAGTTCAACGTGCGGCTCGGCGATCCCGAGACCCAGGTGATCCTTCCGTTGATCGACGAACCGCTGCTGCCCCTGCTCGCCGCCGCAGCGTCCGATCGCCTGCGCACGAGCGGATGCCGGATGGCCGGCGACAGACTGGTCGGCGTCGTCCTGGCGTCGCGCGGATATCCCGAGACATCCGACCCGGGTCGGCCGATCCGCGGAATCGACGAGGCGCAGCGGACGGCCGATGTCTTCCACGCTGGAACAGCCATGCGTGACGGCGTGCTCGTCACCGCGGGCGGCCGCGTGCTCACGGTCGTCGGCCGCGGATCGACCTTCGAGGTCGCCATCGCGCGCGCCTACGAGGGGGTGTCCAAGATCTCTTTCGACGGGATGCAGTTTCGGACCGACATCGGTCAGAAGGCGCTCCCGATGCACTCGGCCGCGCGGCCGTGAAGTATTCCGTCATCACCTTCGGGTGCCGCGTCAACCAGGCCGATTCGCTCGAGCTGGAGGGCGCTCTCCGCGCCCGGGGGGCGACCGCCGACTCGCCGGAGCGCGCGGACGTGGTCATCGTCAACACCTGTTCGGTGACCGCCAGCGCCGATCAGAGCGCCCGCCAGACCGTGCGGCGGATCGGACGCGTGAACCCCTCGGCCAGGATCGTGGTCACCGGGTGCGCGGCCACCCGGCAGCCCGGCGACTTCCTGGGCCTGCCGAACGTCCTGCGCGTCGTCGCCAACGACGGGAAATCGCTGCTCGTGGACCGGCTCTCGGACGGCCTGGGCTCGACGACGGCCGAGCGGTTTGGAGACGGCGACGGGAGCTGCGGGGCGGCGATCGAGCCGGGCGTGGCAGGCCGCACCGCGTTCACGCTCCGCGTGCAGACCGGATGCGCGCAACCGTGCGCCTATTGCATCATCCCGTCGACACGGGGCGCGCCACGGAGCGCTCCGATGGCGGATCTGCTCGCCAGGGTCGAAGCGATTGTCCAGTCGGGGTTCAGGGAGCTGGCGCTGACCGGCGTGCATCTGGGATCGTACGGACGCGATCTTCACCCGGCCCGATCGCTCTTCGACCTGCTCCAGGCGATCGAGGAGAGGTTCGGGAGGGACCGCGGGCGCGCCCTCCGCTTCCGCATCAGCTCGCTCGAACCGATGGACTGCACTCCGGCCATCGTGGACCTGGTGGGCTCGTCCGACCTGTTCGCTCCGCACTTTCACCTGCCGTTGCAGCATGCGAGCGATCGAGTGCTCGCGGCCATGAGGAGGCCCTACACCGTGGCGTCGTTCGAAGGGCTCGTCGAGGCCATTCGACGCCGGCTGCCGGCCGCCTCCATCGGCTCGGACGTCATCGTCGGCTTCCCCGGCGAGAGCGACGAGGACTTCACGCGTCTTTGCGACTATCTGACGCGGTCGCCCCTGACCCACGTGCATGTGTTTCCCTACTCGGACCGGCCCGGCACGCCGGCGGCGTCGGCGGGCGGCAAGGTGGCCGGCGCCGTGATCCGCGCGCGTGCGGCCGTCGTCCGCGAGATCGGGCACCGTCTGTCCACGGCGTTCCGGGAGACGCAGCAGGGGACGGTGCATCGCGCTCTTACGCTCGACGATGGAGCGCTGGCGGTGACGGGGAACTACCTGAAGGTGGCGATCCCGCCCGGGCGTCCACGGAACGAATGGGTCACGCTCCGGATCGTCGAGGCTGGCCAGACGATGCGGGGTGAGCTGCTGTCGTGACCCGATGACAAGCCTGGGGCTAGGCCGGGGATCCGAACGCCACCGAGGCAAGCCGCTGTGCGGGCGAGCGTTGCTGGCCCTCGACGATGAGCTGGCCGCAGGCGGCGCGGATGTCGCGGCCGCGGCTCTTGCGGACCGAGACCGTCAGGTGATGGTCGGCCAGAACCTCAGCAAACCGGTTCACTCTCTCGTCAGAGGGCCGCTCGAACGGAATGCCGGCTGCGGCGTTGAGCGGGATCAGATTGACCTTGGCCCTGACGTCGGCGAGAAGTTTCGCGAGGCGGCGCGCGTCTTCCGTCGAATCGTTCACGCCCGCCAGCAACACGTATTCGAACGTGATGCGGCTTCGACGCTTGAGCGGGAAACGCTTGCACGCCGCGATGATGTCCGCCACTCCGTATGTCCTGTTGAGGGGCACCAGCTCGGCGCGAACGGCGTCGGTCGGGGCGTGCAACGAGATGGCGAGGTTGGGCATGATCGGCTCCGCCGCGAGGCGCTCGAGCGCCGGGAGCAGGCCGACGGTGGAGAGCGTGACGCGACGCGGCGAGACGTGGAAGCCGTGCTCGTCGGCCAGGATGCGCAGCGCTTTCATCGTCTCGTCGTAGTTGTGGAGCGGCTCGCCCATCCCCATCAGCACGATGTTGAAGCGCGTGTCGCGCAAGCCGAGCGCGCCGGCGAGCACACGCACCTGTCCGACGATCTCTCCTGCCGTCAGATTCCTGACGAGGCCCATCCGGCCGGTCAGGCAGAACGCGCACGCCATCGCGCATCCCACCTGGGTCGAGACGCAGAAGGTCATCGAGGGTGTCTCCGGGATGAACACCGACTCGATCAGCAGGCCGTCGGCGAGGCGCAGCAGGAATTTCTCGGTGCCGTCAACCGAGCGATCGCGCGAGACGAGGTGGGGCGTCGTCAGGGTGAACTCGGAGGCGAGCGCCGCCCGCAGCGGCTGCGGCAGGTCGGTCATGGCGTCGAACGCCGTGACGCCGCGCCGGTAGATCCAGCGAAACACCTGCCGCGCGCGAAAGCGCTCCGCGCCGCGCTGGTCGAAGGCGCGTTCGAGCGCGTCGCGCTCGAGCTCGACGAGGGAGACCCGTGATCGGTCGAGGGCCACGATGTGTCGGTCCGCCGGAAGTGACTCCCTGCGATCCTACCGCACTTGCCCCGCTGCGCCGGCGCATGCTATAGTGTGAACCGCGGCTGGTAATCCCTTTTATCTCAACGCTTTGCGGCACGTCGCCAGCCCCCGAGCGCCCCGTGTCTGCTGCGAGCTTTCATCTTGTCGAACTCACCTATCGTCCGGGACGTGCTCGATAACGGCATCCGTCTCCTCACCGAGCAGATGACGGCGGTGCGATCGGTCAGCATCGGCGTCTGGCTGACCCGCGGCTCCCGGCACGAATCGGCAGAGGTGGGGGGAATCGCGCACTTCGTCGAGCACATGCTGTTCAAGGGCACCGCCACGCGGACGGCCGAGGACATTGCGCAGGCGATCGATTCGATTGGAGGACAGCTCGACGCGTTCACCGCCAAGGAGTACGCGAGCTACTACATCAAGGTGCTCGACGAGCACCTGCCGCTGGCCGTGGACATCCTGTCCGACATCGTTCTCCATCCGGCGTTCAGCGTCGAGGACATCGAGCGCGAGAAGAAGGTCGTGCTCGAGGAAATCAAGATGGTCGAGGACACCCCCGACGATCTGGTCCACGAGCTGTTCACGCAGGGCTTCTGGGCGAACCATCCGCTCGGCCGGCCGATTCTCGGAAGGCCGGAGACCGTGGAGGCGCTCGATGCCGCCGTGCTCCGCGAGTACTTCGCCGATGCGTACACGGCGCCGAATTTCATCATCTCGGCGGTAGGGAACCTGGAGCACGCGCGCGTGCGCGAGCTGGTGGAGGAGAAGTTCGCGGCCGTGCCGCGGTCGGGCGCCGTCATCGGCGAGGAGCCGCCGACGGTCGTGCCCCAGATCCTCGTTCGCAACAAGGAGCTCGAGCAGAGTCATCTGTGCCTCGGCGCGAGCAGCTACCCGCAGAATCACGACGATCGGTACGCCAGCTACGTGCTGAACACGCTCCTGGGCGGCTCGATGAGCTCGCGTCTGTTCCAGAACGTGCGTGAGAAGCGAGGGCTCGCCTACGCCGTTTTCAGCGGTCTGAGCGCGTACCGCGACGCCGGGTCGTTCACCGTCTACGCTGGCTGCTCCAACGGTGCGGTCGGTCAGGTGATCGATCTGGTGGTCGAAGAGCTCCGCGGCGTCCGCGAGTCTCCCGTCCCGATCTCGGAACTGCAGCGCGCGAAGGATCATCTCAAGGGCAGCCTGATGCTGAGCCTCGAGAACACGGCGAGCCGCATGTCGCACATCGCGCGTCAGGAGATCTACTTCGATCGACAGTTCGGGCTCGACGAGACGCTCGAAGGGGTGGAGCGGGTGACGCCGGCGGACGTGCAGCGGGTGGCGTGCGACCTGTTTCAGGCCGGATCGCTCGCGGCGACGGTGCTCGGCAACGTCAACGGCCTGGAAGTTCCGCGCGAACGACTGTTGTGATTGCCCGGTACACACACCCCGAGATGGGCGGCATCTGGAGCGACGAGCGGCGCTACCAGACGTGGCTGCTGGTGGAGACGGCTGCGGCCGAGGCGATGGCCGAGGCGGGCCTGATTCCGCGCGAGGCGGCGCGGGACATCCGCGAGCGGGGCGCCTTCGACATCGCCCGCATCGAGGACATCGAGCGCACGACGCAGCACGACCTCATCGCCTTCACGACCGCGGTGGCCGAACATGTCGGCCCCTCGGCGCGGTGGCTGCACTTCGGGCTGACCTCGTCGGACGTCATCGACACGGCGCAGGCCGTCCAGATGCGCGAGGCGTGCGACGTGGTCCTGAAGGATCTCGACACGCTGGCCGAAGCGGTGCGCGCTCGCGCGTTCGAGCACCGCCGCACCGCCATGATCGGACGCACCCACGGCGTCCACGCCGAGCCGACGACGCTCGGGCTCAAGCTGGCGCTGTGGTACGCGGAGATCGGCCGCGACATCGAGCGCGTGCGCCGGGCGCGCGCCGTGGTCGGCGTCGGCAAGCTATCGGGCGCAGTCGGCACGTTCGCCCACCTCCCGCCCGCCATCGAAGCGTCGGTGTGTCGGCGCCTCGGCCTCGCACCGGCGCCGGTCGCGTCCCAGGTCGTGCAGCGCGACCGCCATGCCGAGCTGCTGTCGGCGCTGGCGATCACCGGCGCGTCGCTCGAGAAGTTCGCTCTCGAGATCCGCGGGCTGCAGAAGACCGAGATTGGCGAGGTCGAGGAGCCCTTCGCCACGGGCCAGAAGGGCTCCTCGGCGATGCCGCACAAGCGCAACCCGATCGGCTGCGAGCAGATTGTCGGCCTGTCGCGCCTGCTGCGCGGCAACGCGCAGGCGGCGCTGGAGAACGTGGCGCTGTGGCACGAGCGCGACATCTCGCACTCCTCGGTCGAGCGCGTCATCCTGCCGGACAGCTTCATCGCGCTCGACCACATGCTGCGCCGGTTCGCGCGCATCGTCTCGGGGATGGTCGTCCACCCGGACCGGATGCGCGAGAACCTGGACCGCTCGCGCGGCGTGGTGTTCTCGGGCACGGTGCTGCTCGAGCTCGCGCGGAAGGGCATCGCGCGGGAGCAGGCGTACGAATGGGTGCAGCGCAACGCGATGCGATCGTTCGCCGAACGGGCCGATTTCAGGTCGCTGCTCCTGGCCGATCCGGACGTGACGCGCGTGCTGGCGCCAGAGGAGCTCGAGCGCGCGTTCGATCTCGACGGACAGTTCGACCACGTGGACCACATCTTCGCGAGGGTCTTCGAGGACCCGGCGGGTCACCCCCCGGTTTCCCGTTCGCACATGGCCCCCGCGTTGACGACCGACTGACGACCGGCAATCCGGCGATTTGGGCGACCGATGCGCGCACGCGTTTTCGTCACGCTGAAACCCTCGGTGTTCGATCCGCAAGGCCGGACGATTGCCGACGCGCTCCGCTCGCTCGGCTACAGCTCGGTCGAGGATGTGCGGCAGGGCAAGTACTTCGAGCTGGACCTGACCACCTCCGAGGCCGCCCAGGCCCGGGCGCTGGCCGCCGAAGTCGCCGACAAGCTGCTGGCCAACCCTGTCATCGAGAGCTATCGGATTGAGGTGGAGTAGCTCGGGACGGGCGGAGGAGCACCGCATGAAATTCGCCGTTGTCGTGTTTCCCGGATCCAACTGCGACGAGGACGCGTACCACGCCGCGAAGGACGTGCTCGGCCACCAAGCCGAGTACGTCTGGCACAAGGACACGGACCTCAAAGGGGCCGACGTCGTGATTCTGCCTGGTGGCTTCGCGCACGGCGACTACCTCCGCACCGGCGCCATGGCGCGGTTTTCGCCGGTCATGCCCGCCGTCGAACGCTTTGCGGCGGCCGGCGGGCCGGTGCTTGGCATCTGCAACGGCTTCCAGGTGCTGCTCGAAGCCGGCCTGCTGCCGGGCGCGATGCTGCGCAATCGCGATCTGCGGTTTCACTGCGAGCACGTCCATGTTCGCGTCGACGAGATCGACACGCCCTTCACCGTGGCCTGCCGCCGCGGCGACGTGCTGCGGATCCCGATTGCCCACGGAGAGGGGAACTATTTCGCCGCCCCCGACGTCCTCGCCCGGCTCGAGGCCAACCACCAGATCGTCTTCAGGTACACGGATGCCGAGGGCCGGGTGACCGATGCCGCGAACCCGAACGGATCCGCCGCCGGGATCGCGGGCCTCTGCAGCCAGGGACGGAACGTCGTCGGGTTGATGCCGCATCCGGAACGGGCCTGTGAGACCGCGCTCGGCAGCGCCGACGGCCGGATTCTGTTCGAGTCGGTCGTTCAGGCCGTCCTGTCGGGCGCGACCCGGCGGACGAGAGGCTCACAGCTGCAGGCCATCGGGTAGACCCCGGCACATCGCGAGACGGTTGGAGCATGGTTGATTCCCGACTCCTCGAGCGTCACGGCCTCACACCGGAGGAGTACGGCCGCGTCGTCGCGTTCCTCGGCCGCGAGCCCAACCTCACCGAGCTCGGGATCTTCTCGGTGATGTGGTCCGAGCACTGCAGCTACAAGAGCTCCCGGGTGCACCTGAAGACGCTGCCCACCGATGGCCCGCAGGTGCTGCAGGGCCCCGGCGAAAACGCCGGCGCCGTCGACATCGGCGACGGACTGGCCGCGGTGTTCAAGATCGAATCGCACAACCACCCGTCGTTCATCGAACCGTACCAGGGTGCGGCGACCGGCGTCGGCGGCATCATCCGCGACATCTTCACGATGGGCGCGCGCCCGATCGCGCTGCTCAATTCGCTGCGCTTCGGCCCGCTCGACGCGCCCGGCACGCCGCGCCTGATGCAGGGGGTCGTCGCCGGCATTGCCGGCTACGGCAACAGCATCGGAATCCCGACCGTCGGCGGCGAAATCGCGTTCGAGCCGAGCTACGCGGGCAATCCGCTGGTCAACGTGTTCTGCCTGGGCATCGCGAAGGCGTCCGACATCGTGAAGGGCGTCGCGTCGGGCGTCGGCAACAGCGTGTACTACGTGGGTGCGAAGACCGGTCGCGACGGCATCCACGGGGCGACGATGGCGTCGGCGGAGTTCGACGAGAGGTCGGCGGAGAAGCGGCCGGCCGTGCAGGTCGGCGATCCCTTCATGGAGAAGCTGCTGCTCGAAGCCTGTCTCGAGGTGATGCGGACCGACGCCCTCGTGGGCATTCAGGACATGGGCGCCGCCGGCCTCACCTGTTCCACGACCGAGATGGGGTCGCGGGGCGGCACCGGCGTCGACATCGACGTGTCGCTGGTCCCGCAGCGCGAGACCGGCATGACGGCGTACGAAACGATGCTGTCGGAGTCGCAGGAGCGGATGCTGCTGGTCGTCAAGCGCGGACGAGAAGCCGACGTGGAGCGGATCTTCGACAAATGGGATCTCCACGCCGTGCGCATCGGCGAGGTCACCGCCGACCTCATGCTGCGGGTCCGGGAGCGCGGGGCCGTGGTGGCGGAAATCCCGAACCGCGCCCTCACCGACGAAGCGCCGGTCTACCGCCGGCCGATGGCGCCGCCCGAGTACCTCTCCGACGCCCGGCGACTGGACCTCGAGACGCTGGCCGCGGGGCCGGCGCCCAACGACGCGCTGCTGCAGCTGCTGGCGTCGCCCACCATCGGCAGCAAGCGCTGGGTGTACCGGCAGTACAATCACATGGTGCGCACCAACACGATCAACCTGCCCGGCATGGGCGCCGGCGTGGTGCGCATCAAAGGCACGGATCGAGCGCTCGCCCTGTCGGTGGACGGCAACGGCCGCTACTGCTATCTCGATCCGTCTCGCGGGGCGATGCTCGCGGTGGCCGAGGCCGCTCGGAACGTGGCCTGCGCCGGCGCGCGGCCGCTCGGCGCGACCAACTGCCTCAACTTCGGCAACCCCGAGCGCCCCTCCATCATGTGGCAGTTTGCGAACGCCGTCGAGGGCATCGCCGCTGCGTGCCGCAGGCTCGGCGTGCCGGTCACCGGCGGTAATGTGAGCCTGTACAACGAAACCGACGGCCGCGCGATCTACCCGACGCCCGTCATCGGCGTCGTCGGGCTCCTCGAGCACGTGGATTGCCTCGTGAGCCGGCCGTTCCGATCCGAGGGGGATGCGATTCTGCTCCTCGGCGTCAACCGCGGAGAGCTCGGCGGCAGCGAATATCTCAAAGTGGTCCACGACGAGGTCCGCGGCCTCCCGCCGTTCATCGATCTCGACGCCGAACGCTCCCTCCAGGCCCTTGTCGTCGATCTGGCGGGCGCCCGGCTGCTCCGCTCCGCTCACGACTGCTCGGATGGCGGTCTTGCGGTCGCCTTGGCGGAATCGTGCTTCGACACCGGCGGCATCGGCGCGGACATTGCCGTGCAGCCTGCCGGCGTGACACGTCGCGGCGGCGTCGATCTGGCCGCCACGCTGTTCGGCGAGTCGGCATCGCGGGTCCTCGTGTCCGTCGCGCCCGAGGCGGTGCCCGACATTCTTCAGCGGGCGGCGGCCGCCGGGGTCCCGGCCGCGCCGGTCGGCCGGACCGGCGGAGCTCGCATCAGGGTGACGGTTGGCGACGAGATCGCCCTCGACGTGGCGGTCGAGACCGCCGAACGTGCCTGGTCGTCGGCGGTCGAGCGGTATCTGGTGAAGCGCGTCGCGTAAACTTCAGATGCGATTGCCGCCAGGGGGACGTCATTGATCGACAAGTTCAGGGACGAATGCGGCGTGTTCGGTATCTTCGGCCATCCCGAAGCGGCGAACATGACCTACCTCGGGCTGTACGCGCTGCAGCACCGGGGGCAGGAGAGCGGCGGCATTGCCGCCTCCGACCAGACGGTCGTGCGGGTATCGCGGGCCATGGGGTACGTGGCCGACGCCTTCGACAGCGAGACACTCGGAACGCTGCCCGGCTCGCTCGCGATCGGACACGTGCGGTACTCCACGGCCGGCTCGAGCCGGCTGAGCAACGCGCAGCCGTTCCTGATCGACTGCGCTCACGGCCAGATTGCGATCGGCCACAACGGCAATCTCGTCAACGCGCAGGAGCTGCGCGACGAGCTGGTGCGCCAGGGATCCATCTTTCAGTCCAATTCCGATACCGAAGTCGTCCTGCACCTGTTCGCCCGATCCCAGGCCAAGATGGTCGAAGACGCGATTGTCGACGCCGTCTCCCAGGTGAGGGGCGCGTTCTCGTTCGTCATGATGACGCGCGATCAACTGATCGCGGTCCGGGATCCTCATGGATTCCGGCCGCTCGCCCTTGGGCGGCTCGGCGACGCGCTCGTGGTCTGCTCCGAGACGTGCGCGATGGACCTCATCGGCGCGACCTACGTCCGGGATGTGGAGCCCGGCGAAGTCCTCGTGATCGGGTCTCGGGGCACGAAGTCGCTCAAGCCGTTCCCGCCTGCGCCGCTCGCCCACTGCGTCTTCGAGCACGTGTACTTCGCGAGGCCTGACAGCTACGTGTTCGGCACGAGCGTCAACGAGGTGCGCACCAATCTCGGCCGCATCCTCGCGCGTGAGCAGCGCGTGGACGCCGACGTCGTGGTGCCGGTCCCTGACTCCGGCGTCTGCGCGGCGATGGGGTACTCGGAGGAGTCGGCCATCCCGCTCCGGATGGGACTGATCCGCAATCACTACGTGGGACGGACCTTCATCGAGCCCCAGGCGAACATCCGCCACTTCGGCGTGCGGGTGAAGCTGAATCCGGTCAAGAGCATCTTCGATGGCAGGCGCGTCGTGCTCATCGACGATTCGATCGTGCGCGGGACGACGAGCCGAAAGATCGTGAAGATGGTGCGGGCGGCCGGCGCGAAGGAGGTTCACGTCCGGATCAGCTGTCCGCCGACCATCTCGCCCTGCTTCTACGGGGTGGATACTCCGCGACGGTCCGAGCTGATTGCAGCCACGCACACGGTCGACGAGATCACGACATACCTTGGCGCTGATTCGGTGGCGTACCTGAGCCTCGACGGGTTGATGCAGGCCGTCGGCTCGATGAGCGGCTCCTATTGTTCGTCCTGCTATACCGGACGCTATCCGGTCGCGTTTCCCCGCGACGAGGCCAGCTACTTGCAGCTGGCGCTGAAGCTCGAGAAGCCTGAAGCCGCGGACACCGCAATCGCGGTCAGGGCCGCGGTGTTGAAGTAGACACGGCGTTGAAGTAGTCACCAAGACATGCGTCGTCGACAGCCGATCGCCGGGCGCGCCGCCCTTCTCGTGGTTCTCCTCGGCACCCTGGGCGTCGTTCGTCCCGTTCTGTCCCAGGAACCGGCGGCGCCCCAGGCCACCTCGGCGGCGCAGCTCAAGGCCGCTATCGACAAGCTCGGCGATCTCGACTACGCGACCCGTACCAACGCCGCGCGGACCGTCAGGCGGACCGCGGCGGCTCAGGCCGTGCCGGCCCTGCTGCAGGCGGTGAGCGAGCACGCGGACGGGTACGTGCGCTATCGCGCCCTGGTGCTGCTGACCGGGTTCAACGATCCGCGTACGAAGGACGCGATGCGCGAGTCGCTCGCCAGCCCGAACGACCGCCTGCGCACGGTGGCGTACAGCTTCTTCGAGCACAACCCGGATCGCGCGCTCCTCGGCCCGCTGCTCTCGGCCCTCGACCGCGAACAGGGGGAGTTCGTGCGGCCGGCGCTCGTCCGCGCGCTGGCTGCGGCCGGACGACACGTCACCGACCCGGGCGCACGCGCCGAGGTCGGCAGGGTGCACGACGTGCTGGTGCGCGACGTGTCGCGCGGCGAAGACTTCTTCCGGAGCGCCGTGATCGAGGCGCTCGGCGACTACCAGGCAGCCTACGCCTTCGACGCTATCACGGCGGTGGCCAAGCTCGACGGACCGCTCCAGGACGATGCGGCGCTGGCGCTGGGTAAGGTCGGGGACAAGCGGGCGATCGAAACGCTGGCAGGGCTCCAGCGCTCAGCCCCCCGGCGCGCGCAACCGACGATTGCGGCCGCCATCTGCCTGCTCGGCACCAACTGCCCGACGCATCTGAACTTCATCACCGAGACGTTGAGGTTTGCGGACGAGAATTCCGGCTTTCAGGATCTGCTGCGAAGCGCCGCCGCAGGGCTGGCCGCGCTCGGCAGCGCCGGCCACGTCGAGGCCGTCGACCCGTTGTTCGAGGTCGGCATCCCGGCGAAAGCGGAAAGCACTCGGGCCCCGGTCGCGCTGGCGGTCGGCGCGGTGGCGCTGCGGAACACGCCGCTGATGCTCGGCTTCCTCGCCAGGCAGTCCGACCAGCCCGGGGCCATTGCGCTCTTGGCGGACGGGTTCGACATGCTCGAGGAAGATCTGGACAAGGAGCTCTTCTTTGCGCTCGTCCGGCGCACCTATTGGGCCGCGGCCGAGAAGTCGCCCGACCGCGCGCTCATGCAGACGCTCATCGGGAAGCTCGACTTTTGACGGCCGACTCTTCGTCCGCGCCCGCCGATTACCGCCACGCCGGCGTCGACCTCGACGCCGGCAACGAGACCGTGCGGCGCATCAAGGCGATTGCGCGGCGGACCTTCACGCCCGGCGTGCTGTCCGAGATCGGATCGTTCGGCGGACTGTTTCGCCTGAACGCCGAGCGGTACCGCGACCCGGTGCTGGTATCGAGCGCTGACGGCGTGGGGACCAAGTTGAAGGTGGCCTTCATGACAGGCCGCCACGACTCGGTGGGCGGCGATCTCGTGAACCACTGCGTCAACGACATCCTGGTCCAGGGCGCGCAGCCGTTGTTCTTTCTCGATTATCTGGCCACCGGCCGGCTGTCCCCCGATATCGCCGAACAGGTGATTGCCGGCATCGGTCGGGCCTGTGCGGACAACGGCTGTGCCCTCATCGGCGGCGAAACGGCGGAAATGCCGGGGTTCTACGCCGACGGCGAATACGATCTCGCCGGCTTCATCGTCGGCGTGGTCGAGCGCGAGGCGATCGTCGACGGCCGAGGGATCGTTCCCGGTGATGCCCTGATCGGCCTTCCGTCGGCCGGACTGCACACGAACGGCTATTCGCTCGCGCGCCACGTGCTGTTCGATCTCGCCGGCTTCCAGGCCGGCACCCGGGTCGACGAGCTCGGCACGACGGTGGGTGACGCCCTGCTGGCGCCGCATCGGTCGTACCTGGCGGCGGTGCGTCCGCTGCTGGGCGCCGGACTGGTCAAGGGCATGGCGCACATCACCGGCGGCGGCATGACCGACAACCTGCCGCGCATCATGCCGGCGGGCTGCGCGGCGGTGGTCGATCGGAGTGCCTGGCGGCCGTCCGCGATATTCACGGTGATCGAGCGCCACGGGAGGATCGCCGCCGACCAGATGTACCGCGTGTTCAACATGGGCATCGGCCTCGTCGTGGTCGTCGCCGCCGCCGACGCGGACCGCGCGTGCGAGAGCCTCAGCCGCGCCGGAGAACAGCCTGCGTCGATCGGCCGGGTCGTGGCGGGGCCCGGCGGCGTCGGCTACGCCTGACGCCGGCGTGTCTGCCTCCCCGCCTTTTCACGGCCGGCGCCTGGGAGTGCTCATCTCCGGCCGCGGCAGCAATCTTCAGTCGCTCATCGACGCGATCGCCGGCGGTCGCCTCGACGCCACGATTGGCGTGGTGATCTCGAATCGCCACGACGCGGGCGGGCTGTCGCGGGCGCGCGCGGCGGGCATCGACGCGCTCACCGTGCGTGCCAGCGATCACCCGGATCGCGACGCGTACGATCGCGCCATGGCCACCGCGCTCCGCGAGCGAGGCGTCGACCTGGTGTGCCTGGCCGGTTTCATGCGGATCGTGGGACCGCCGGTGATCCAGGCGTTTCCGCACCGAATCCTCAACATCCACCCGTCGCTGCTGCCGGCGTTCCCCGGGCTGAACGCGCAGCGGCAGGCGCTCGCCCACGGCGTGCGCGTCACCGGCGCGACGGTCCATCTCGTCACCGCCGGTCTCGATGAGGGCCCGATCGTCCTGCAGGCGGCGGTCCCGGTGCTCGACGACGACACTGTCGAGACGCTGTCGGAGCGGATTCTGGTCGAGGAACACCGCCTCTATCCCGAGGCCGTGCGGCTCGTGCTCCAGGGCGGGTGGGCGGTTCACGGCCGCCGGTTCGTGCGTCAGACGTCCTGAAAGCGGGTCAGGCGCGCGTCAGCGTGAGGATGGCGACTTCGGGGGGACAGTTGATGCGGATCGGGACGTATACCGTGCCGACGCCGCGGCTGACGAACATCGTCGTCGGACCGCGACGGCCGATGCCGGCGATCACGGGGAACTTCTGCGCGGCAACCGCGCCGATGCCGGGCAGCACGACCTGTCCGCCGTGGGTGTGGCCGGCGAGCACGAGCGGGATACCGAGCGCGGCCGCCTCGGTCAGCCGCCGCGGGTCGTGCGCGAGCAGCACCCGAAAGCCGGTGGCGCCCCGGACCAGCGACGCGATGTCGGATTGCCGGCGCGTCCAGAATCTGATGCCGACGAAATCGACCGCGTGGCCGTTGATCGTCACCCTCGTGCGCGCGTCGCGCAGCATCTGGACACCCCGAGCCGTCAATGCGGCCGGCATGTCGTGGTCGTCGTCGTGGTTGCCGAGAATCCCGTACACGCCGTAGGGCGCCGACAAGGGGACGAGCGCTTCGGCCGACGCTTCGACGTATCGGCGATCGCCCCACGTCACGTAATCGCCGCCGAGCACGATCACGTCCGGCTGCTCGCTCATCAGCGCCGCGACCGCGCGCGCCACGTCCTCGTGCGGCACCCAGCGGCTGCGGTGAATGTCGGTGAGCAGACCGACTCGCAAGCCGGCGAGCGCCGGCGGGAGCCGCGCCACCGGCAGGTCCGTGCGCGTGGTCTCCAGCGCGTGGCGTGCGTACAGGAAGCCGTACGCGGAGCCGCCGACGAGGGTCGCGCTGCCAGCGCCGGCGAACATGCGCAGGACCGCACGGCGGCTGATGGTCCCGCGGCCGGGCTCGGCCCGCAGAGCGCGTCGGAGGATCGCCATCGACTGTATAGTAAACGTGAATGTCGAATCTGTTCGATGAGTTGAGCTGGCGCGGTCTGGTCTACGACGCGACCGACGGCGTGGCGGCCGCCCTCGCGACCGAGCAGGTGACCGCGTATATCGGATTCGATCCCACGGCGGCGAGCCTCCACGTCGGGAACTTCCTGACCCTCATGGGGCTGGCACGGCTGCAGCGGTTCGGTCACACGCCGATCGCGGTCGTGGGCGGCGGCACTGGCCTGATCGGCGATCCGAGCGGCAAGTCGCAGGAGCGCACGCTGCAGTCGGCGGATCAGGTCGAACGCAACGTCGCCGCCATTCGCGCGCAGCTCGAACGCTTCCTCGATTTCGGCGCCGGTCCGAATGCGGCGCGCATCGTCGACAATGCGGACTGGCTGGCGAGGGTGGAGCTGCTGTCGTTCCTGCGAGACGCGGGCAAGCATTTCACGGTCAGCTACATGCTGCAGAAGGAAGCGGTCAGCCGGCGGCTCGAGAGCGAGGAAGGCATCTCCTTCACCGAGTTCAGCTATCTGCTGCTCCAGGCGTACGACTTCCTGCAGCTGTTCGACCGCTGCGGGTGCACGCTCCAGATGGGTGGCAGCGATCAGTGGGGCAACATCACGGCGGGCATCGATCTCATCCGGAAGCTGCGCGCGCGGAAGGCCCATGGCCTCGTGTGGCCGCTCATGAAGACCGCGTCGGGCGTGAAATTCGGCAAGACCGAGACGGGTACGGTGTGGCTCGACCCAGCGAGGACCTCGTCGTTCGCGTTCTTCCAGTTCTGGCTGAACACCGACGATCGTGACGTGTTCATGTATCTGAAGTCGTTCACGTTTCTCGATCGCGAGACGATCGGGGAGCTCGAGCGCGCGCACGCGGCTGCGCCCGAGAGGCGGGAGGCGCAACGCACGCTGGCGCGAGAGGTGACGGCGCTGGTGCACGGTGCGGAGGAGACGGCGCGCGCGGAACGCGCGGCGGCGGCGCTGTTCACCGGCGAGCTGAAGGGTCTGTCGGCGGCCGAGCTGCTCGGCGTGCTCGGAGACGTCCCCTCGACGACGGTCCGGGCCGGCGTGCTGTCGGAGCATGCGCTGCCGAAATGGATCGCCACGACCGGGCTCGCGCCGTCGACCAGCCAGGCGCTGCAGCTGATCCGGAGTGGCGGCATCTACGTCAACAACGAGCGGGTCACCGACGAGAGGCGGCGGTTGATGGCGAGCGATGCGATTGACGGTGAAGTCATCGTGCTCGGCAAGGGGCAGCGCCAGAAGCACGTGCTGCGGATCGTGGACGGTTGACTTGACGGATCAGCCGGCGTACGGGATACTCTTTGACACGTTCGGTCCGCCGGAATCCGGAGAGTCGAGATCCGGGAATCTGGAAGTCTGAAAGTCAATACCTCTGAAGCAGGCACATCGGACATAGGGGCTGGGGGCGCCCGCTTTCCGCAGCGTCTTCGGTCTTCGTTCGGGCGGTCTTCACCTCGAGGTCCGAGGGGCCGGCCCCCGGGGGGTTGACGGAGAGTTGACAGAAGGTCAAGGGTCTAGTAACCTTGGAAGGTTCCCCTAAACACGCCGCGACCGACACGCGGCGGGCCCTGCTGGCAAGTCCAGGTGGGTGGGACGGGGGCCTCGCGGTTCCGCGAGCGCAGTCGGCGGGGCGCCTCGGGCGCGCCGGCGGTCGGTTCTTTGAAAACTAGATAGTGC
>CAWEDP010000003.1:280000-576094 GCA_963807925.1 uncultured Acidobacteriota bacterium
TCGCATGCGGGGACCCGGGGCCTGGGGCTCGGGGCTCGGAAGACCGTCACAGGTCGTTCGAGTCTGGAGTCTGGGGTCCCGAATCCCGGTACGCGTTAGTTCCGAGTTTCTTATGGTCAAGCTACTAAGGGTGTACGGTGAATGCCTTGGCACCAGGAGTCGATGAAGGACGCGATAAGCTGCGATAAGCCCCGGTGAGCTGCAAATAAGCTTTGACCCGGGGATGTCCGAATGGGGAAACCCCCTTTGGCTAATCCCGAAGGACCCACCGCTGAATCCATAGGCGGTCGGGGGACAACGCGGGGAAGTGAACCATCTCAGTACCCGCAGGAACAGAAAACAAGAGTGATTCCGCCAGTAGCGGCGAGCGAACGCGGAACAGCCCAAACCATCGTGCATGCACGATGGGGTTGTAGGGCCTGTCGGGCCGCAAGGCCGGCAAGTCAGAAACCAGTTTGCTAATCGAACGATCTGGAACGATCGGCCATAGACGGTGACAGCCCGGTAGATGACAGCGAGCTGGCTTGCTGGACAGGTTCCTGAGTACCGCGGGACACGTGAAATCCCGCGGGAAGCTACGAGGACCATCTCGTAAGGCTAAATACTCCCTGGTGACCGATAGTGAACCAGTACCGTGAGGGAAAGGTGAAAAGAACCCCTGTGAGGGGAGTGAAAGAGTACCTGAAACCGTATACCTACAAGCAGTGGGAGGGCTATGTTGCCCGTAGTCGTCGGCGCAAGCCGTCGCAGGGCGAAATGCCTGACCGCGTGCCTTTTGCATAATGAGCCGGCTAGTTATTCTCAGTGGCGAGGTTAAGCGCAAGCGAGCCGTAGCGAAAGCGAGTCCGAAATGGGCGACGAGTCGCTGGGAATAGACGCGAAGCGAGGTGATCTACCCTTGGCCAGGGTGAAGCGCGGGTAACACCGCGTGGAGGCCCGAACTGATGTTGGTTGAAAACAGCTCGGATGAGCTGAGGGTAGGGGTGAAAGGCTAATCAAACCTCGTGATTGCCCGTTCTCCTCGAAATGCTTTTAGGAGCAGCCTCGGGAGGTCGGCGCTGGTGGTAGAGAACTAGATGGACTAGGGGGCTTACCAGCTTACTGAATCCAACTAAACTGCGAATGCCAGCGACACGTATCCCGGGAGTGAGACGGTGGGGGCTAAGCTTCATCGTCGAAAGGGAAACAGCCCAGACTACCGGCTAAGGTCCCAAACTTTGTGCTAAGTGGGGAAGGATCTGAAGACGCTTAGACAACCAGGAGGTTGGCTTAGAAGCAGCCATCCTTTAAAGAAAGCGTAATAGCTCACTGGTCAAGCGGCTTTGGGCCGACAATCCAACGGGGCTTAAGCACAAGACCGAAGCCGTAGATGCAACCCGCCTGCGGGCGGATTGTTTGGTAGAGGAGCGTTCTCTGTGCAGCGAAGTCAGACTGAAAAGACTGGTGGAGCGCAGAGAAGTGACCCTGCCGGCATAAGTAGCGAGAAGAGAGGTGAGAATCCTCTCCGCCGTAAGCCTAAGGTTTCCTGAGGAAGGTTCGTCCGCTCAGGGTTAGTCGGGTCCTAACGTGAGGCCGAAAGGCGTAGCGGATGGATATCCGGTTAATATTCCGGAACTACCTCGAAGACGTTATCACGATGGGGAGACGCAGGAGGCTATGCGAGCCTACGATTGGACGTGTAGGTTCAGGCCTGTAGGGAGATCCGCCAGGAAAATCCGGTGGGTCGTCATCCTGAGGGGTCATGGCGAGAGCCGCAAGGCTCGTAAAGTCGCTGACGCCACGCTGCCGAGAAAATCCTCTAAGGAGTCGACGGGGTACCCGTACCGCAAACCGACACAGGTAGGCGAGGAGAAAATCCTCAGGCGCGAGTGAGAACCCTCGTTTAGGAACTCGGCAAACTCACCCCGTAACTTCGGAAGAAGGGGTGCTCTGCTAGCGTCAGCGGCCTCGCGCCGCGAAGCGTGAGAGAGTTGCAATAAAGAGGCCCAGGCGACTGTTTACTAAAAACACAGGGCTATGCCAAGTCGAATACGACGTATATGGCCTGACGCCTGCCCGGTGCCGGAAGGTTAAAGGGAGAGGTTAGCCGCAAGGCGACGCTTCGAGCTGAAGCCCCGGTAAACGGCGGCCGTAACTATAACGGTCCTAAGGTAGCGAAATTCCTTGTCGGGTAAGTTCCGACCTGCACGAATGGCGTAACGATCTGGGCGCTGTCTCAACGAGGGGCACTGCGAATTTGTGGTACCGGTGAAGACGCCGGTTGCCCGTGGCTAGACGAAAAGACCCCGTGCACCTTTACTACATCCTAGTAGTGAATGCTGGCGCGTTATGCGCAGGATAGGTGGGAGGCTGTGAACCCAGGCTTTCGGGCTTGGGGGAGCCAACGGTGAGATACCACCCTTAACGCTCCGGCGTTCTAACCTCGATCTGTCATCCAGGTCAGGGACACTGCTAGGTGGGTAGTTTGACTGGGGCGGTCGCCTCCTAAACTGTAACGGAGGCGCGCGAAGGTTCGCTCAGGCTGTTTGGAAACCAGCCAGAGAGTGCAAAAGCAGAAGCGAGCTTGACTGCGAGTCCAACAAGACGAGCAGGTGGGAAACCAGGCTTTAGTGATCCGGTGGTTCCGCATGGAAGGGCCATCGCTCAACGGATAAAAGGTACGCCGGGGATAACAGGCTGATCTGAGCCAAGAGTTCACATCGACGCTCAGGTTTGGCACCTCGATGTCGGCTCATCGCATCCTGGAGCTGTAGCAGGTTCCAAGGGTCCGGCTGTTCGCCGGTTAAAGCGGTACGTGAGCTGGGTTTAGAACGTCGCGAGACAGTTCGGTCTCTATCTGCCATGGGCGCAGGAGATTTGAGTGGGGCTGACCTTAGTACGAGAGGACCGGGTTGGACGGACCTCTAGTGTACCGGTTGTCGCGCCAGCGGCAGCGCCGGGTAGCTACGTCCGGAAGGGAGAAACGCTGAAGGCATCTAAGCGTGAAACCCTCCACAAGATGAGATCTCCCTGGATCGCAAGATCCCTGAAGGCTCCTGGAAGATGACCAGGTAATAGGTCGGGTGTGTAAGCGCGGTGACGCGTTGAGCTTACCGATACTAATCAGCCGTGAGGCTTGACCATATCTTCTCTTGTCCGGGCCCCGCCCGGACAATGCACGCAGAAACGCTGCGTGAGTAGGGTCGCGTAAAACTGCCGTTTGCCGAGTATTCAGTTGTCCGCTGGTGCGCGCGACCGCCGGAATATGGCGGTGCGTGCGCGGGTCTCCCGCCACATGTGCGGGACCCACTCGTTCTTTGACAGGGGACCCCCGCCCGCTCATCCGATCACTCCCGTGACCGGATGACTCTCGCGTGCGGTCTCCATGAGTTTGCCGGTGGTCATAGGAGCAGGGTCACACCCGTTCCCATTCCGAACACGGAAGTTAAGCCTGCTACCGCCGATGGTACTGCATGGGAAACTGTGTGGGAGAGTAGGTCGCTGCCGGCATTGTCACCCGAAGCCCGCGCGCTCCGTTGGAGGAGCCCGCGGGCTTTCCTCCGTACCCGCGTCCGTACCGCCTGGCCACCATCGCCGGCACGCATGCCTGGCACATGGCGAGCACGCCGACCACGTTGGTCTCGAAGGACTGCCGCAGGTCGTCGGCCGTCGTCGCGAACAGATCCCGATCCTCGGCGAGCAGCACGGCGGCGTTGTTGATCAGGACGTCGACATGGCCCAGTCGTGCTTCCGCCTCGTCCGCGCACGCGCGGATGCTCGCGGCGGCGGTGAGATCGGCGACGATGGCCGAGACGTCGAGTCCCGATGCGCGCAACTGGTGTGCCGCTGCCTCGTGCGGCGGCGGTCCCGCCCGGTGAGCGCGACGGAACCCCTTCGTCGCAAGTTGTCGGCACACCTCGAGGCCGATCCGCTCGCTCCCGCCACAGCTCACGCGTCTGGCCCCGCGGTAGGGGGGCGAAGAGCAGAATTCTGGCCTGCGGCTGACGCGCGCGAATCTCCGCGACGATGGCAGTGTTGCCGGCGACGTACTCGAGACGGTCACCCGGATCGAGCGTCTGCAGGACCACGAGCTTCGCCTGATAGCCATCGAGCTCTCCATGCTGCATCCCCCGCAGGAGACTCTCGACGCGCGTGCCCTGCCAGCCGAAGTTCGCGGCGGCAACCGACCCGAACGCGCGATCCCAGACGCTGCGTCCGCGGGCCCCGCTACGCCACATCTCCGTGTCCGGGGTCCCGAAGAAGACGATGTCGATATCACCGGCCTGCGCCCGCTCGATGAACCGGTCGTGCAGCTCCACCTCGCGTGGGGTCAGCGGGCCCTCGGGAGCCTCGGCCGCCCGTGTCCAGACTGGCCCTGGCGGCTCGGCCTGCTGCGCCTCGACATCCTCGTTCGACGCGAACCCGACAGCGCCGCCAGTGACGCAGAGGAACACCAGCAGTCCAGCCAGCATCGGAACACGGGGTACAGCACGCCTGGCTCCCGGCAATCGCCGGGGGCGGGTACGGGTAACAGCGTGGCTCGTTTCGTCATCAGGCACTCCCGCGATCGAGCAAGATCGTGCGGCATCCCTGTTACGAGCTTGTTACGCCGGATCATGCCGTATCCGTCGTCCGCAGGTGGGTCCCTCACAGGGCAGAGGCGCGTGCGGGGAGCGGGGCCGTCGCAACTCGCACTGGCTGTATGGGGCGTGACGCTCCGTTCGAGGTGCGAGGATGGCGTCCCTTGGTCTGAATCCGTGGGACGTACACTCAATTGAGACCGTGGTGGCCGGCGGCGACGGCCTGCAAGAGGTCGTCGGCGACAAGGCTACCGCGTTGAAAGAACACGCGCGCCGGACTTGCTGCCTACCGGCTGGCCTGGAGGCTGGCTCCGCCACTAGGGCCGCTGTCAGGACCGCTGCCAAGGACGTCACCGCTGGAGACAAGCTTGACCCAAAGCGAACCGTTGCCTTTGTAGTACGAGGTGGTACTGGCCTTGCGAAGTGCATCCAGGCTGCTCTGCTCCGTACCCGACGCTGCAGTGGTGAATCCCGGCAGCTCGAAGATCACCCACGAGCCGCTATCCAGTTCCTTCACGCTGAGGGACAGGGACGGCCTTTCGGTGGTCACCTTGATCTCGGTACCCGCTCGTACGTTGGTTTCTCCGGTGACGGGGAAATCCTTGCCATTGCGGCTGAGAACGACTGGCGGCTGCGCAGGTGCACTGGCACCTCCGGCTCGACCACCAGGTGCACCACGACCGGCGGCGCCAGGGCCGGGAGCTCCGGCTCGTGCGGGAGCGGCGCCGGGACCACCGGCTCCCGCTGGGGCAGGACCTGCGCCACGACCGCCACCGAAACCACCACGACCGAAACCACCACGACCGAAACCACCACCACCGCCGCCGCCAACAGTCATGCGCCCGACGTCGCCCTTGCACACCGCAGCGTTCCAGGTGGGCTTGATCTCGCAGGCTTCGTCGATGGCGATTCCGTCATTTTCGTCGTTGATGAGAATGAAGGAGTCCGGGACACCGTCGACCGAGCCGTCCAGGTCGTGGAACACCGCGGTCTTATAGCTCCCATTGCCGTAATCATCGTTGCTCCACTTACGCTCCATCGGTGGGAAATACACCGGCTTGGCGTTGATGAATTTCGCGCGCTGTATGGTGTTGTTGGAGCTCATTCCGAAGCTGGTATACAGCAGGTAAGAGATCGCTCCCGTCTTGCGGGTGGCGTTGTCCTGGAAATTCACGAAGGTGACATCGTCCAGTTCATGACGGTAATCGTAGAACTCGTAGCCGCGGATCGGGAAATCCGCGAGTTCGGGCTCCGGCAAGCTACGGCCGTAAGCCATTTCCGCCGGCGTCCTGGGGTTGCCGATGTTCTCGGTTTCGCCCACGAACAGCGAGTCAACCACCCGTGACGTAAAGGCGGAACGACCGAAGTTGCCGGACGCATGCGTGTAGCCAATTGCGTTGTCGGCCAGCCTCAGGTTCTTGAATGTGTGCATCTCACCGCGGGTCCAGATCCCGCTATTGCGGTTCTTGTAGCCGGTGAAATCCTCGATGACCGACTCCACTTGAGGGCCGTTCGCGTCAGCGGGATTGGCAAGGGAAATATGCCCGCCGGTGGCGAAATGGCCATCGGGCCTGGGGCCGCGATCGAACATGAAACTGTCAATGTTCGAATGGGCGGTGTTGCGCTTGAACTCCCGCACCCGGGTTCGACGTGGCCAGGTCTTCGCACTGATCGCCGTGCCTTCGAACTTACCCGTCGGATGCTCCGGCAAGGCGAACCAGAAACCTGTCGAATCGGACCCCGCGGCCACGTTGTCCCGGTAAATATTGTCCGGATTGGTGATCCAGAAAGTCGACGCCGTGTTGTCGGAAGGGATCAGGATATCCTTGGCGTTCTGGCCGGCCGTATCGAAGTTCTGGCCGCCCCCCGGTCCGAACGGGGCGAGGTTTGTCGGGACGCACGGCGCGTCCGGATGGCACTTGGTCAGGATCCCCAGGTTGTGGACGAACTGGTTGCTGTGCTCCACGGCGTCTTCGAGGAAGAAGC
The DNA here is from genome assembly GCA_963807925.1 of uncultured Acidobacteriota bacterium. GTDB lineage: Bacteria > Acidobacteriota > Vicinamibacteria > Vicinamibacterales > CAVVIG01 > CAWEDP01. The sequence goes on from CAWEDP010000003.1 coordinate 286,546, forward strand.
AGTGACCAATGTTGTTGTAGGTCACGTTGTTTTCAACGTCCAAGTAATTTGTGCCATGCACGGTCACGCAGCGGCTGTAGGTGTCGTGAATGGCGGAGTTCCTGATGTACTGCCCCTGCGCATCGCCGATCAGATGCCAATGGATCGGATACCGGGCCAGATGCATGTTCTGACCCATGCGATTGAGCTCGACGCCCTCGACAAACATCTTGCTCGCGCCCATCGCCATGATGTGGCCGCCAAAGAGCGTCCTGTCTGCGTCAGGCGAAGCCTGGATCAGGATATTGCGCGACAGCATGCCAACTTCGCCGCGTTCATCCACGTCGAAGGTGATCTTGCCGAAGTGCATGTAGTCCAGTCTTTTGTCGAGCGTGATCGTATTGCCACGGATGGCAGCGATGGTTCGCCGCTCCGCCTGATGGGTATCGAAATCCGTTGACGCGAGGACAATCACGTCGCCGACCCGCCAGCCAGCGGCGTTCAGGACTTCGATCGAGTTGCTGCCTGCGTCGGCGGTCTTGGACAGCTTCGTCCAGGAGTTCGTCCGGTTACCGTGCAGGTTCAGGGTTCCACCCATCATCATGATCCCGCGATCACTGCGGTCAGTCGTTCCACCCACTCCACTCATGTCTTCGTCTTTGACGTTGTCGGTGAGGGTAATTGTCGCCTTGCGCGTGTGGGGGCGGGCTTCTGTGCCAATCTCCAACTCCCCGTGCACCATGATCCACTCGGTGGTCAGTTCCAGATCCTTGTTATCCGCGAAGCTGAGTGTGCCGTTGAGCTTGATACCATGCAGCGGCGGCGGACTGACGTCGAGGATGACGTTCATATCCTTCTCAATGGTGACCACGTCGTCTTTGGCGGGCACCTTCTTGTCAGGCCAGGTGGCAGGATCAGACCAGCGGCTGGCCGCCGGCGATCCAGCACTCTGAGCCTGAACGACAGCGAATACGCTGACGAGCAGGAATGCTGGCAGGAGCGAAGCAAGAAGGAACGAGCGATGTTGCGTACTCACGGAATCAACCCTCCGTACTCGAAGATGACCGAGAACCGCAGCGGCAAAGCGGAGCGCGATCCGGCGCCCCGCAAACCCCGAACCCGAGGAGAATAGCCGATTTCCGAAGATCCCAGGTATGCGACTCCCGAATCCACAAGCTGGCCAGGACAATCGATTTCGTCTTCGGGCCCGCCTAGGACGCGCCCGGTCAACCAGCAGCTCTCCCCGGACCGACCACGAGCTGGCCGGGACAGTCGGTTACGTCTTGGGGTCCACCCAGAACGACACCGGGTCAATTCAGTCGTTCCCCGCTGCTCTCGCGTCGCGTCCCGGGCCGAGCCGTCGCGACCACCCGGGCGGCGCCGTCATCCGGCAGCCGGGTCGCGACGCACGGGTGCCGGGCGATCGCCGCCGATATCCGCCGCCGGCGGAACTATAATCGCGGGCGCATGAAGCTCCGGCAGCGCACGCACGGCGAGGTGACCATCCTCGACCTGAACGGGCGTCTGATTCTCGGGGACGGCGAACAGCTGTTTCGCGACACCGTCGATGACCTGATCCAGCGCGGTCGAACGAAGGTGCTGCTCAACCTGACCGGAGTCACCTATATCGACAGCGCCGGCATCGGGACGATGATGTGGAAGTACAGTACGCTGCTCGGTCGGGGCGGCGCGCTCAAGCTGTTGAACCCCCAATCACGCACGGAGACCGTCCTGGCCGTCACGAGATTGCTCACCATCCTCGAGACCTTCCACGACGAGGCGGCCGCGATCGCGAGCTTCTCGCAGCCGCCCGATCCGGTCGACGCCGCGGGGCGCGCATAGCGCGGAATCCTCCAGGTGACGGGCGGGCGCCGGCTCCCGATGGACGTTGTCGTTCGCGAGGCGGGTCCGCGAGACGTCCAAAGCGTGACCGCGTTGATCAATGCGGCCTTTCAGGTCGAACGGCGGGCTGTGGCTCCGCCCCGGCGGCGCCGCGTCGATCGGATTCCATCTCAGGCATCTCGCCGGCAGCCTGGATCGGCTGATGACCTACCGCGCGGGCAATCGCTCGCGACCGCGCAACAGGCGTTCCTGGAGTCGGAGGAAGTCGAGAGCGCCGAGGACGCGCGACAGCTGTCGGCGCAGGCCGGCGAGGCGATCGACAGGGCGCTCGACCAGGTCCGCGCCACGCCGGTCGAGGGCCTGCTCGACGTGCGGCAGGCGGGTCGGGCGCGGCTCACGTCGACGGTTCTCGGACTGCTCGTTCACGCCGCCGAGCACGCGCAGCGCCACGCGGGACAACTGGCGACGCGCGCAAATCCTGCGGCGGTGAGCGAGTTCACACGTCCATCATGTCGAGCACGCGGCGCAGGATTTCCGCCGGGTCCTTGCCGGGAGTGGGCCGGTACTCGTGCGCGATGTAGCCGGTGTAGCCGAGATCGACGATCCATCCGGCAATGAAGCGGTAATTGAGCTCCTGGGTCTCGTCGAGCTCGTGGCGGCCTGGCACGCCCGCGGTGTGGAAGTGGGCGATCCACGGCAGGTTGTCCTTGATCGTGGCGCACACGTTCCCGTCCATCACCTGCGCGTGGTAGATGTCGAAGAGCATTTTCACGCTGGGTGAGTTCACTCGCCGGCAGACCTCGAATCCCCAGGCGACGTGATCGCAGATCTGACCCGGGCGGCCGAGTGCGTTGTCCGGATATCGCGTGTTCATGTTCTCGAGGCAGATGGTGACGCGCTTGTCTTCGGCGTAGGCCTTGATCCGATCGAAGAAGGCGACCGCGTTGTCCGCCCCTTCCGCGTACGACATGCCCCTGCGCTGCCCGCCGACGGTGATGATGTTCGAGCAGCCGCCGGCGACCGACTGATCGATGTGCGCCTTCAACTTCGTCTCGAGCTCGGCGTGCACCTCCTTGTGGATGACGCCGTCCCCGAACGTCACCGGGCCCGGCCCGGCCATCGTCGGCACCAGCCCGTATTTCCGCAGCGTCGGCCAGTCCTGAAGGCCGACCAGATCGAAGCCGACGCATCCCAGCTCCGCCGCCCGCCGACATTGCTCGTCGAACGACAGCGAGGTCTGTCCGAACACCTGTCGGAACAGCGCCTGCTTGAGCCGTCCCTTCCGCCGGACCGGTTGGTTGCTCTGCGCCGCGGCCCCCGGATCCGGCGCGGCCAGGGCGGCTCCGGCGGCGCCGATGGTGGTGGCGAGAAACTGTCTGCGCTGCATGCGCCGATTATAGGCGGGACAGACGCTCGAATGTCCGCCGCGTGCGGCTTGCTGGTCGCCGTTGGTTGATAATGGCAGGCCATGCACCGGAATCGCACCCTGGCTGCGGCGCTCGTTGGCACGATCTGGCTCGCCACCTGGGTCCACGCCGGGCAGGGCCGGCAGCCCGCGATGCCAGATTTCGGCAGGGCGAGGGATGAGGCCGCGGACATCCTGGGCGCGCTGATTCGCATCGACACCAGCAACCCGCCTGGCAACGAGTCGCGCGCCGCTGACTACATCGGGCGTGCGCTGGACCGCGAAGGGATCCCGTCGGAGGTCTTCTCCCGCGACGCCGGCCGCGCCAGCCTCGTGGCGCGCCTGAAGGGCAGTGGACGGCGTCGGCCGCTCCTGCTGATGGGCCACACCGACGTCGTCGGGGTCGAGCGCGACAAGTGGTCCGTGGATCCGTTCGCGGGGGTGGTGAAAGACGGCTTTCTCTACGGCCGGGGCGCGATCGACGACAAGGACACCGTGGCGGCGGCGCTGGTGACCCTGGTCTGGCTTCACCGGCTGCGGGTGCCGCTCGATCGCGACGTGATCCTGCTGGCCGAGGCCGGCGAGGAAGGCACGCCGCAGGCCGGCATCGACTACATGGTCGAGAGCCACTGGGACCGGATCGACGCGGAGTTCGCGCTCGCGGAGGGTGGCGACATCCCGACGCGGGACGGCCGCATCCGCTACGTCGGGGTGGCGACCACGGAAAAAGTGCCAGAGTACGGTGACGCTGATCGCACACGGCACCTCGGGGCACGGGTCGATGCCACGGCTCGACAACCCGATCGTCCACCTCGCGGCGGCGGTCGCCAGAATCGGACAGTGGCAGCCGCCGATGCGTCTGATCGAAACGACGAAGGTGTTCTTCGAACGGGTCGCTGCCCTCAGTCCGCCTGGCGAGGCGAGCCTGCTGATGCACCTGGACGATCCGGCTGCGCAGGCGACGCTGCGCCGCACGAACGTGACCTACAACTCGATGCTGCGCACCTCGATCTCGCCCAACATCTTCAAGGGCGGCTTCCGCGTCAACGTCATCCCGGGCGATGCCGAAGCGACGCTGGACGTTCGCGCGCTGCCCGGCGAAGACATGGATCGGCTGACGGCTGCGTTGAAAGAAGTGGTTGACGATCCCGCGATCGACATGGTGCGCACGCCGTCCCATCGCCCGTCCGCCGCGCCGTCGCCGCTCGACTCGGAACTGTTCCGGGCGCTCGAGCGCAGCGGGCGGACCGTGTTCGCGGGAGCGCCGACGGTTCCGATGATGCTGACCGGCGCGACCGACATGGCCGAGCTGCGCGCGAAAGGCGTTCAGGCGTACGGAATTTCCGAACCGATCGACGAGAAGGATCCCTCCCCGCACGGCAACGACGAGCGGATCGCGATCGACGCGCTGGGGCAGTACGTGGAATACATCTACCGGACCGTCATCGACGTGGCCGCCGCGAAGTAGACCGCTGGCGGCCCGTCGGTTTCGGTCGCCTGGCGCTCACCAGCGCGTACGACGTCGCGAGGAGCCGCTCGATCTCGTGCCGCTCGAGCGCGTCTCCGATCTGCCGCTCCTGCACCCACATCGCACGCGCGAGATACGGCGCCGCGACGATGCCGTCCCGCTCGACGAGCTCGGCGAACGCTTCAGGAGTGCACTTGAACGCGAGCGTGTGCGGCGGTTCCAGGTTGACGACCGCGTACATCCTACCGCCGACGCTGAAGACAAGGTCGCTTCCCCACTTGATGTCCTCGGTGGTGCCTTCGAGTGCGCGGCACAGGCGGCGAATGGCGTCGAGCGTCATGGAGGAGTGGGGAGCCTGGCTCGAGACCTATTCATATCTCAACGCCACGAGCGGATCCAGCTGCGTGGCGCGGTGGGCGGGCCAGTAGCATGCGAGGACGGCGACCGCGATCAGAAGGCTCGCGATTGCCCCGAGCGTCACCGGGTCGGTCCAGCTCGTCTGCACCAGCAGGCTCTGGAGCAGCCGGCCCACGCCGAACGCTCCCGGCATCCCGATGGCGAGCCCGATCGCGAGCTGCGTCAGCGCGCGGCGCGCGATCAGCCACCACACCTGCGGGGACTGCGCGCCGAGCGCCATCCGGACGCCGATCTCCTGCGTTCGCTGGCTGACGGAGTACGCGGTAATCGCGTAGAGGCCGACCGCCGATAGCACGAGCGCGATGGCCGCAAAGACTCCGAACATCGTCCCGAACACGCGGAACGGCCACCGCTGCTGCGCCAGGTTCTGATCCATGGTGCGGATATTGAAGAGCGGCATGTCGGGATCGAGCGCGCGCATCTCCTCGCGCAGGAGCGAGGTGGCTTGCGCCGGATCCGACCGCGTCCGGACGAGCAGCGTGATCCCCGGGTTCTGCTGCGTATTGGCGGCGTGCGGAATGTAGACGACCGGGTCCGGCTCGGTGAGATGGCCGTCCACGTTGCGCTGCATGACGTTCGGCGCGGCGATTCCGACGATCGTCAGCGGGGGCAGCGGCCCGCCGTTGATGTTGGTCGGCACTTCGTCGGTGAGGCGGATGCGCGCGCCGACCGGATCGTCTCCGGCGAAGAACGTCTGGACGAACTTCTGGTTCACGATCGCGCTCGCCTGGCCGGGTGCGTCGTCGATGGCGGAGAAGGTGCGGCCGCGCACCACGCGGATGCCCACCGTCTCGAAATATCGGGCGCCGACGCTGAGCATCGTGACGATGGGGAGCCGCTCGTCGGGTTTGGTGCGGCCGTCGATCGCGAGCTGAATGCCGCGGCCGCCGCCGAACGGAAAATTGCTGGCCGTCGTCGCCGACTCCAACGCGTTGACGCGGGCCAGCCGTTCGTCGACGCGCTTGATGAAGGCGTTTCGCTCGCCCGCATCGCGGTATTTGCGATAGGAGAGCGCCATCTGCATGGTGAGCAGCCGCGACGTGTCGATGCCGAGATCGAGGCGGTACATCGCGACGAAGCTGCGCATCATGAACCCGGCGCCTGCCAGGAGCACCAGCGTGAGCGCGAGATTGACGATGACGAGGGCGCCCGTCCAGCGACGCGCCCGCGTGCCGCCCGATCCGCTGCGTCCGCCCTCTTTCAGCACCTCGTTGACGTTCGTCTTCGACACGTGCAGCGCCGGGGCCAGGCCGAAGACGATGCCGGTGGCCAGCGAGACGGCGGCGAAGAACGCGAACACGCTGGCGTCCATCCTGAAGACCATGTAGTACGGCTTGCCGACGTCCTGCGTCGCGGCATCGAACAGGCGGATGCCGACGATCGAGAGGAAGAACCCCACGAGGCCGCTGGCGAGCGCCAGCAGCATGCTCTCGACGAGCAGCTGGCGGACGATCCGCCAGCGGGACGCGCCGAGCGACACCCGCACGCTGACTTCCCGCGCGCGGCGCGCCGCGCGGGCGAGCAGCAGGTTGGCGACGTTCGAGCAGGCGATCAGCAGCACGAAGGCCACCGCACCCATCAGCGACCAGAACACGATCCTGATCTGCGGGCCGTTCTGCCGTTCGTTGTACGGCACGATCGTCGGGACGATGTCCCTGTTCGTCGTCGGAAAGTCCTGCCCGAGGCGCGAGACGATCGCGGAAAGCTCCGATTGCGCCTGCGCCCGGGTGACGCCATCCGCCAGGCGGCCGATGACCTGATAGCTCCGCACCTGCCGGCCCTGTCCCTGGACCACCGTCGACTGGCTCATCGGCAGCCAGACGTCCGTGTTGGGCGGGAAGCGCATCCCTTCGGGCATGACGCCGGCCACCGTCGCGATCAGGTCGTCGACGCGGACGGCGCGGCCCACAATGCCCGGATCGCCGCCGTAGCGCGTTTGCCAGACGCTGTACCCGAGGACCACTCGAGGCGGCGCCCCGAACCGATCGTCCTCGTCGGTGAAGCCCTGACCGAGCAGCGGACGGACGTTGAGGAGGCGGAAGATGTTCGCGGACATCACCGCGCCGGAGTAGCGTTCGGCAGGCTGCCCCTCGTCGCTGATGTTCAACGTGGGCTGGCCGAACAGGCACAGGTCCGAGAACGTGCGCGACGACCGGCGCCAGTCTTCGAAGTCGAGGAACGAGACGCCGAGGTTCCGGTTGCGCGCATCGCGCGTCCCGAGCGCCATGATCCGATCGGCGTCCTTGAAGGGCAGGCCGCGCAGGAGGACAGCGTTCACGAGCGTGAAGACGGCGTTGTTGGCCGCGATCCCGAGCGCCAGCGCGAAGATCGCGACGGCGGCGAACCACCGGTCCTTGATGAGGATGCGGACGGCAAAGCGGAGATCCTGCAGCAGCCCCATGTGTTCGACTCCTTCGGATCGGCCGCCGCCACTTCTCCGGGCAGCCTGCGTCGTTCCGCCCGGCCGAGGCGGCGATGATGACCGTTAGACACTCCTTACGGTGAAATGGACGGGAAGGTTCACACTAGAATGGCGGGATGTCGAAAAGTGAGGACGACTGGAAGCGGGACCTGACGCCGGAACAGTTTCGCGTGCTGAGAAAGCACGGCACCGAGCCCCCGGGCTCCAGTCCGCTCAATCAGGAGAAGCGCGACGGAAGGTTCAAGTGCGCCGGCTGCGGCAAACCGTTGTTCGAGGCCGGGACGAAGTTCGAGAGCGGCACCGGCTGGCCGAGCTTCACCCAGCCGATCGACGGGGCGGTCGGCACCCACACCGATCGCAGCTTCCTGATGACACGGACCGAGGTCCACTGCGCGGCGTGCGGCGGCCATCTCGGACACGTCTTTCCTGACGGCCCCGGCCCCACGGGGCAGCGTTACTGCATGAACGGCGTGGCGCTCGCGTTCGATCCGAAAGAGGGCTGATTCCCCGCGCCGCGGGGGAGTCAGCGCTCCCGCGTGGTGCGCCACCCGGCCGCGTACTCTTCGCGAGCGACTTTCGAATACGGCACCGGACTCACGATCGCGCGAATCTCGATTTGTCTGTGGCGTTCGACGGTGGTCTTCCTCGACCCTCCGCCTTCCTCGCCCCAGACGAGCGTCACCTCGTTGCCGATGTTCACGTCGGGGTCCACGACGCCGAGCGACAGCATCGATCGCTCGTTGAAGCTGTAGCCGCTGAACATCGAGAGGCCCACCGTCTTGCCGCCGACGTGCACCCGGTCGTAGGTGGCGGAGGTGTAGTTGGAGAGCGGCAGGTCGATGTACTTGTACGGATCGCCCGGCTCGAAGAGCGATCCGAACGCGGTCAGCACATCGGCGCTGTTCCAGGCGAACGTGACCTTCTTCCGCGGCCTCTGGCCGGACATCTTCTCGAGGGCGTCGCGTCCGATGAAGTCGTGATCGAACTTCACGAACGGCCCATAGCCCATCTCGTAGGGCGTCACGTAGTAGTCTTCGATGCTGTCCGAGTAGAAGCTGCCGCCGAGCGACCCGGTCCCCTCGTAGCTCGTCGCCGGCAGCCATCGGCGGTACGCGCGCATCTTCTCGCCCGTGTAGACCGCGGGCAGCGGCGAGGGAATCCACCCCGATTCCAGCGTGTTGGTCGCATAGGCGCGGGACCCGACCTCGGTCAGGCCGAAATCCCTGCCGGCTTCGACGATGGCCGCCTTGATGTCCTCGCGTTCCTCGTACGGCCCCCACACCTCCAGCCCGGGCGCGCCCGCCATCCCATGCCGGAGCGCGCGGACCGGTCGTCCGCCGATGTCGATGGCGCCCATGTTGAAGAACCTGATCTCGGGCACCGGCCCGCCGTGCAGCTTCTCAATCACCTGCCACGCGTTCGGGCCCTGAATCTGATACCGGTAGCAGGTGCGGACGACCGCCCGGCCGCGCGGATTGGACGGCGATCGATCGTCCTTCCGCACTTGCACGTCGTAGCCGCCGGTTGCGGCGTGAAACTCGATCCAGCTGGCGGCCGGCGCGCGTCCGACGAACACGAGGCTGTTGGCCCCCAGGTGAAACAGGATGCCGTCGCCGATGACGCCGCCGTCGTAGCTGCACGGGACGAATTGCTTCGCGCGGTCCACCGGAAACTTCGCGAAGCTGTTGAATCCGAGGTGCGAGACGAGCTTGAGCGCATCGGGACCATCGACATACAGGTTCGCCATGTGGTGCGACTGGTCGAAGAGGACGCAGCTGTCCCGCCACGCGCGCTGTTCGTCCCGCCAGTTCGTGTATTCGGAGGGAACCACCGGATACACGTAGGCGCCGATCAGCGAATCACGGAGCATGGTGACCGGGTTGCCGACGCGCTGGAGAAGATCGTCGAGGCTGTCACGGCTGGTGGTGACGGAGCTCATAGCGGCTGGATTCCTTTGATGGCCGGCGTCGGATGAGGGGAGGAATCGGCCACGTCCGACCCGACGCGCGCCGTACGCCCCGGCTCCGCCCGGCGTTCGAACCGGCAACGGGTGATTATCCTCGACGCGGACCGCTCGTTCAACCACCTGGTGCTGGAGCGCGCCCCCGTATCTCCCCGATTCTTGACAACCAATTCGCGTACGGCCAAAGTGTCCCGACCTGACGTGGAGGGAGGCCGCTCTATGGGATCGAAGTCGCTGACTGTCGCCGTGGCGGCGAGCGCCGCGATCGTCGCCGTGCTCCTCGCCGGCGCCTTCTCGAGTCGCGTGACCGCGTCGACCGGCCCGATTCCGGTCAACTGCGACCGCGCCTGCCTCGAAGGCGTCATGAACCAGTACCTGGCCGCGGTGGTGGCGCACGATCCGAAGCGGCTGCCGCTGTCCGAGGACGTGATGTACACCGAGAACGACCAGGCGATGAAGGTCGGCGACGGCTTCTGGAAGACGGCCGCGGGCATCGGCAACTACAAGCACTACTATGCCGATCCGGAGTTCGGCCAGGTGGCGTTCATGGGCACGATGCAGGAGGCCGGCTCCCCGCTCCTCGTCAGCCTCCGGCTCCGGATCGAGCTCGGCCGCATCACCGAAATCGAGTCGGTGTACTTCCGCTCGGGCGGCGGCGGGCCCAACAACATCGCCGGCATGGACCAGTCCGGAAAGCCCGCCGACATGTGGTTCAAGTCCATCCCCGCCGCCGAGCGCCTCTCGCGGCAGCAGATGATCTCGATCGCGGACGGATATTTCACCGGACTGCAGAAGAACGACGGCCGGGGCATTCAGGGCACCGGCACCTATCCTTTCACGAACGATTGCCACCGGATCGAGAACGGATCGCCGACGACCAACGTGCCGCGGCCGCCCAACGAGCCGCCCGATGCCATCAACGCGTTTGCGATGGACTGCCTGTCGCAGTTCAAGCTGGGCTACTACTTCGTCGTTCAGGCCATCCACCATCGCCGATATCCGGTCGTCGACAGCGAGCGCGGCGTCGTGTGGGCGCATGCCGTCTTCGATCAGGGAACCGTCAACGAAGGCGTGCTCTCCGACGGCCGCAGGTACACGTTCAGAGGATTCAACCGGCCGGCCAGCATTCTGGTGACCGAGGCCTTTCTGATCGAAAACGGCAAGATCCGCCGCGTCGAGATGGTTGGTCCCGGTGTCCCCTACCATCTCAACTCGCCGTGGCCTGGAGGGCTGAGCGGGAATTGAGGGAAGGCGAGAAAGGCAAACGGGGATGCATGGCATTCGTGTGATCGCTGCCGGTGCCGCTGTCCTGCTCGCGGGCGCCGCGAGCGCGGCGGCCGCGACCTGTACGGGCACTGCCGGTCCGTCGGGCGAAATCGACCTCAGAATGGGTGCGACGACCCGGATCTTCGTCGTCCGCCTGCCTGCGGCGTACGACGCGCGCACGCCGGCCCCCGTGGTGTTTCTGTTTCATCCGTTCGGGATGAACACGCAGTACATGCAGGGCCGCGTGCCTGTGCCGCGCGTGTGGCCCGAAGCCATTGCCGTCTACGGGCAGGGGATGCCGAGGATCGGAGGTGGCGCTGTCGCCCTGCAGCCGTCGTGGCAGACGCGGGTCGGCGAGGGGGACGACCGCGACCTCGCCTACTTCGACGCGATGCTCGAGTGGGTTCGAAAGAACCACTGCGTCGACGACCGGCGCGTGTTCGTGATGGGCTATTCCAACGGCGCGAACTTCGCGAGCGTCCTCGCGTGCGAGCGCGCGTCGGCGCTCGCCGGCATCGCCATTGCTTCGGGCGCGCTGTCGTGCACGCCGCCCGAACCGCGGCCGATCATCCTCAGTCACGGGATGTCAGACTCGACCATTCCATACGCCCGCGCGCTCGATGCCGCCAAGGCCTGGTCGTTGCGGAACGGGTGCAGTTCGCCGCCGAAGGGCGGCCTGGCCGGCTGCTTCGCCGCGGAGTCGTGCTCGGCGGCGCCCGTCGAGCTCTGCTCCTACCCGGGCGGCCACGAGTACAACGCGCCGTTCACGAAGAGACTTGCCGACTTTCTGAAGAACGCGGTCACACCCTGACATCGCCTCAACGCCTCCGGCCCGTGGTGGCACCCCAGCCGGACGTCTTGAAGCCATTTCCCAAGAATCGGGGAGAACGGATGCCTGAATTCACAACCCATGCTCCCGGGACGTTCTGCTGGCCCGAACTGGCGACGACAGACGCCAAGAGCGCGGGTGCGTTCTACCACGGACTGTTCGGCTGGGACGTCAACGAGGTGCCCATCGGACCGTCCCAGACCTATACGATGTTCACGATGCGCGGCCTGGATGTCGCCGCCGCCGCAGGACTGCCACCCGAGCAGCGGCAGCAGGAAGTGCCGCCGCATTGGAACATGTACGTGTGCGTTGGGAACGCCGACGAGACGGTGAAGCGCGCGCAGGATCTCGGCGCGAAGGTGTTGGCGCCGCCGTTCGACGTCATGGACGCCGGCCGGATGGCCGTGCTCCAGGATCCGACCGGCGCGGCGGTCTCGGTCTGGCAGCCGAAGCAGCACATCGGTTCGAGAATTCTGCGCGAGCCGGGGGCGCTCGGCTGGACCGAGCTGGCGACGAACGACCCGAGCGGCGCGGAGTCCTTTTACACGCGGCTCTTGGGCTGGACGTCGAAAAAGGGTGGCGAGTACACCGAGTTTCACGTCGGCGACACCCCGCAGGCCGGCATGATGAAGATCGACCCCAAGTGGGGCAGCATGCCGCCCAACTGGTCGCCGTATTTCGAGGTGTCGGACTGCGACGCTGCGGCGGCCAGGGTGAAGGAGCTGGGCGGCCAGGTGGTCGTGCCGCCCACTGACATCGAAAATGTGGGCCGGTTCGCCGTGGCCGGCGATCCGCAGGGCGCGATGTTCTCGATAATCGCGATCACCGGCCACTGAGACGGCAGGTGCCGCGACGCGCGCGTCTCGGGCACGGAGGTTCTCGCGGAGAGTGACATGGGGGCGAATGTGAAAGTGCCGGCTGCCAGCGAGGCGCTGCCCGGCCGTCAGACGAGGATGGCGGTTCCCGCTGCACACTTCGTCAACGGTCATCGCCTCGAGCCGCCGTTTCCCGAGGGGCTCGCCTTTGCGACGTTCGGCATGGGTTGTTTCTGGGGCGCGGAGAAGACGTTCTGGGCGCTTCCAGGCGTCTACACCACGGCCGTCGGATACGCCGCCGGGCACACGCCCAATCCGACGTACCGCGAAGTATGTTCCGGCATGACGGGGCACGCCGAAGTGGTTCTCGTCGTCTTCGATCCGCGGGTGGTTCGGTACGAAGATCTGCTGAAAGTGTTCTGGGAGAATCACGATCCGACGCAGGGCATGCGGCAGGGCCATGACGTCGGCACACAGTATCGGTCCGGCATCTACGTCTACGACGCCGAGCAGCAGCGCGCCGCCACCGCCTCCCGGGATGCGTACGCCGGGCGGCTCTCGCGAGCCGGGTATGGCGCGATCACGACCGAAATCGCTCCCGCCGGCGAGTTCTATTATGCGGAGGACTATCACCAGCAGTACCTTGCGAAGAATCCGCACGGGTACTGCGGACTCGGCGGCACTGGTGTGAGCTGTCCGGTCGGCGTGGCCAGATCGTAGTCGGTTCCCGCTCGTCCTGACGACGGATCTGTGCTTCCCTGCTCGATCCTGAGACGCGGCGAAGCGCTCCGGGTCCCATCAGGGCCAAAAGGCGCACTGCCTCGCGGTCTTGCGGCAGCCGACGGGTGGACGGCAAATTGCGAGGAGGCCTGCAGCGAATGGCGGCCTCTGAAGCACCGACCTGTCCCACGCGCGGCAATCGTCGGGCGCGGAGCTTCTTGTGCATCTGCGCGTGGTGCAAGCGCATCAAGGTCGACGATGATCGGTGGGAGCCCGCCGACGAGTGCGCGCCGGGCGAACCGTCGGCGACCCTCACGCACGGCCTCTGCCCGCTGTGCGCCGCACGGTTCGAACGCGTCGGCCGATCCGCCACCCTGTTCGGCGACGGGATGAGCGGCACCTTGCCCTGATCCGCCGCCGAATGGCCCAAGTGATACCCTGTGGGCCATGAAAGCCATTCGCATCCACGCGTTCGGCGGCCCCGAGGTTCTGACCTGCGAGGAGGTCCCGGCGCCCGTGCCCAAGCCGGGCGACGCGCTCGTCAAGATCGACGCGGCCGGTCTCAACTTCATCGACGTCTATCAGCGCACCGGCATCTACAAGCTGCATCTGCCGGCCACGCTCGGACTGGAAGGCGGCGGCATCGTGACTGCGATCGGCAGCGAGGTCGACCGCGTCAAGATCGGCGATCGCGTCGCGTGGACGAGCGTGCCTGGTGCCTACGCGGAATTCGCGGCCGTACCGGTCGACCGGCTGGTCGTACTGCCCGACGGCGTCACGACGAAGCAGGGCGCGGCGACGATGCTTCAGGGACTCACCGCGCACTACCTGGCGCATTCGACGTTCCCGTTGCGGGGCGGCGACACGTGCCTCATCCACGCGGGCGCCGGCGGTGTCGGCCTGCTGCTGACGCAGATCGCGAAACTCCGCGGCGCACGCGTCATCACGACCGTCTCCACCGAAGAGAAGGCGGCGCTCTCGCGCGACGCCGGCGCCGATCTGGTCGTGCTCTACACGACTCAGGATTTCGAAGCCGAGGTAAAGCGCTTCACCGACGGCCGGGGCGTGCAGGTCGTCTACGACTCGGTTGGAAAGACGACGTTCGACAAGAGCGTGAACTGCCTCGCGATGCGCGGGATGCTGGTCCTCTTCGGTCAGTCGAGCGGTGTCGTGCCGGCGGTCGACCCGCAGGTCCTCAGTCAGAAAGGTTCGCTGTTCTTCACTAGGCCGACCCTGGTCCACTACATCGCCTCGCGCGCGGAGCTCGAAGAGCGCGCACGCGACCTCTTCGCGTGGATCGTCGCGGGGAAGCTGCGTCTGCGCGTCCAGTTCGAGTTTCCACTGGCGGGGGTCGCCGAGGCGCACGACGCGCTGACCGGGCGCAAGACCACGGGGAAGGTCCTGCTGATTCCCAACTAGCGCGGCGGCCGCCGGAGCCGAACCGCTCCATCAGCTCTGAGGGGACGGCAGTCGGGGCAGCTCGGTCTGCGGCGAATGCGTTTCGTACAGGTCGCCCGCCGCGTCGAGCTGGTATTCGGCAATCGCCTCCGTCACCTCGTTGCCGTACACGTCGGTCGCCGCGTCCGGGTCGTCGGCAGCCGTTGTATCCAGTCGAGGAGGCTGGCGCATCGGTCGGTCGGCGGCCGAGCTCGTCGGTACAGCCGCCACCGGCTGAGGACGCGACCCGAGCAGCTGGACTGTTCGCAGTGAACCAAGCACGGCAAGTGTCAGCGTCGTGACAGCCAGAACCCTCAACACCTCGCGATTGCCTCCGCCGCCGCCCGCTGCAACGGCAATGCCACGAAGCGGCGAATCCTCATCGGTGGCGCACGTGTTGCAGCGAGCGCGCCCGTGAGCACTTCCGATCCGGCATCCAGGGGTTCTCGCGGGCTGCGCCGGGAGATCCGGATCGCATACGGCAGACATCCCACGGTCGTCGCGTCGCTCTTCGCCTTTCTCGGTGCGGCCGTTTTCGCGCCGGTGCTGGTGGCCGGTTGGGTGACGTTCGGGCTTGCGCGCGACCTTCCCGACAAAGACGCCATCAGACGCATCGGCGACATGGATCAGGCGACGAGCGTCCTGGATGACGCCGGCCACGTGGCGTTCACTTTCTTCCGCGAACAGCGGATCGAGGTCCCGCTTTCGCGCATGTCGCCGCACCTGATTCGTGCGCTTCTCGCCACCGAGGATCAACGCTTCTACGATCATCACGGATTCGATCTCTACCGCATCGTGGCCGCGGGGTGGGCAGATCTCCGCCATCGCCGCGCCGCGCAGGGCGCGAGCACCATCACCCAGCAGCTTGCGCGTCAGAGCTTCCTGAAGCCGGAGAAGACGCTGCGCCGGAAGGTGCAGGAGCTGGTCCTTGCCGGCCGCATCGAGCAGCTGTACTCGAAGGACCAGATTCTCGAGCTGTACCTGAACAAGGTGTACTTCGGCGACGGCCGCTACGGCGCCGAGGCGGCATCGCGCGGTTTCTTCGGCAAATCCGCGTCGGATCTGACGCTCTCGGAGGCAGCGACGCTCGCCGGCCTGGTGAAGTCTCCGTCGGCCTACGCGCCGACGATCAATCGCGAGCGCGCCATCGCCCGGCGCAATGTCGTCCTCCAGGCGATGCTCGACGCCAGGCTGATCGATCGCGCGACGTGGCAGGCCGCCCGAGCCTCCCCGATGACGCTCAACAGCACGCTGCCCTCCGAGGAGCCGTACGGGCAGTACGTGAAGGAACAGATCCGGCGCGAGCTGGTCGATCGGTTCGGCTGGCAGCGCGTCTTTCTCGGGGGGCTCCGCGTCTACTCGACCGTCGATATGACGATGCAGCGCCAGGCGGAGGAGGCGGTCCGGACGTCGCTGGCCGCTCTCACCGCGCGGCGCGCGAGATGGAAGCACGCGGCCGCCGGCGCCGGGTCGCCGCCGCTGCAGGCGGCGCTGCTGGCGATCGATCCGAAGACCGGACGGATTCGCGCCATGGTCGGCGGCCGCGACTTCAACGAAAGCTCGTTCAACCGGGCCGTGCAGGCGAAGCGCCAGCCGGGCTCGGCGTTCAAGCCGTTCGTCTACGCCACGGCACTCGAGATGGGGTACTCGCCCGCCACTCTCCTGACGCGGCTCGACGACCCGGTCGTGACCGTCAACGGGGCCTGGACGCCCGAGGACGAGGAATCGTCGGCGTCATCGATGACGCTCCGGACCGCGCTCCGCACCTCGAGCAACCGCGCCGCCGTGCGCCTGCTGCAGCAGGTCGGGATCCGCCGCACCGTCGACTTCGCGAAAGCGATGGGCGTCGGCGACCTGCCTGTCGTTCCGTCGCTCGCCCTGGGCTCCGGGGAGGTGACGCTGGAGGCGATGACGGCCGCTTACGCGGCATTCGCGAATCACGGCCTGGTGCCGCCCACCGTGCTCGTCCGCCGTGTGGAAGATCGCGACGGGACGATTCTCTTCGACGACCATTCCGAGCCGACTCGCGCCGTCAGCGAGACAACGGCATTTCTGATGGCGACCATGCTCGCCGACGTCATCGACGCGGGCACCGCCGCCCGGGCCCGAAGCCTCGGCTTCACGCTGCCGGCCGGCGGAAAGACCGGCACCACCAACGACTTCAACGACGCCTGGTTCGTCGGCTTCACGTCGCAGCTGGCGACGGGCGTGTGGGTCGGCTTCGATCAGCCGCAGACGATTCTGCCGCAGGGATTCGCCGCGCAGGTGGCGGTACCGCTGTGGACGGCCTTCATGAAGAGCGCGACCGCTGGCGACAAGCCGGAGTGGTTCGCCGCGCCCCCGGGTATCACGACGGCGCAGGTCTGCCGGGTGTCTGGAAAACTCGCGACCGATGCCTGCCGGGACGCCGACAGCGCTGAGGGCGGCGGGGCCAGATCGTCGACGGTGTACACGGAGTACTTCGTCCGCGGAACCGAGCCGACGAGCTACTGTGACGTCCACGAGACCAGAGGGATCATCGGACGGATCGCAGGCCTGTTCGGCGCATCCGAGCGGCCGCCGGCCCCGAGAACCGAGCCGGTGCCGCCCGCCCAGGCGCCTGCCGCCGCGGCCGTCCGCGAGGAACCGCGGCCGGCGCGCGGCAAAGCGCCGCCGTCCGACCCGAAGCCGGGGAAACGCGGATTCTGGAAGCGCATCTTCCACCTCGGCGGCGGCGAGCGCGCCGACGACGAAGATCAGCGGGCGCTCGGCCGGTCGTCGCGGTAGCGGATGGGCGTCGCTCACTGCGGATCGTCGACCGGCGGCCGTGCGGCAATCGGCATTCGCCACCCGGTTCCGAACGCGCGATCGGTCACCTTCAATCCCGGCGCTGCCTGTTTTCGCTTGAATTCCGCGCCCCGCACCAGCCGCAGCACGCGCGTGACGGTTGGCGCATCGAAGCCTGCGGCGATGATCTCGGCCGCCGGCTGGTGCTGCTCGACGTGGCGTTGCAGGATGCTGTCGAGGACGTCGTACGGCGGCAGCGAGTCCTGATCGGTCTGATTGGGCCGCAGCTCGGCCGATGGCGGCTTGGTCAGCGTGGACCGGGGAATGAGGTCGCGCCCGCGGGATTGATTCAGCCACTGCGCGACCCGGTACACCATCGTCTTCGGGACGTCGGCGATGACCGCCAGTCCGCCCGACATGTCGCCGTACAGCGTGCAGTACCCGACGGCGAGCTCCGACTTGTTGCCGGTCGTCAGCAGCAGCGATCCGCGCTTGTTGGAGAGCGCCATCAGCAGGTTCCCGCGGATGCGCGCCTGGATGTTCTCCTCGGTGACGTCCCTGGCGGTCCCGCTGAATGCGCCCCCGAGGGTCTGTTCCATCGCCTTCATCGCGTCCGCAATCGGCAGCGTCAGCGTGCCGATGCCCAGATTCGCCGCCAGCCTCAGGGCATCGTCGATGCTGCCGCGGCTGGAGAACGGCGACGGCATGAGCACGCCGAGCACGCAGTCCGGCCCGAGGGCCTCGGCGGCGATGGTCGCAGTGAGCGCCGAGTCGATGCCGCCCGACAACCCGAGGACGACGGTGGCGAAGCCGCACTTGCGCGCGTAGTCGCGAGTGCCGAGCACCAGCGCGTGCCAGACCTCGGACTCGACGACCGTGTCCGGCGCGGGTGCGATCGGGCGCGCGGCGAGATCGCAGATGACGACATCGCGCGCGAACGATCGGCCGCGCGCGATCGGCGCGCCGGCAGCATCGAAGGCACAGCTCCGCCCATCGAAAACGAGGTCGTCGTTACCGCCGAACTGGTTGACGTAGACGACCGGCACAAGGTATTTGCGCGCGAGGCTCCCCAGCATCTCGTCGCGCAGACGCGCCTTCCCTGCCGAGAAGGGCGACGATGAAAGATTCACGATCGCTTTGGCGCCCGCCTCGACCAGTTCCTCGATCGGATCGTGATGATACCGGCGCCGTTTCCAGAAATCGCGGTCGTTCCAGACGTCCTCGCAGATGCTGATGCCGAGCGGGCAGCCGGCGAGCTCGAGGATCTGCGGCCCGAGGAACGGCTCGAAGTAGCGATCCTCGTCGAAGACGTCGTAGGTGGGGAGCAGCGACTTGCGAAACCGCTGCTCGGCGCAGCCGCCGCGCAGGAGCACGGCGCTGTTGAACAGCGGCCGTCCTTCGTCGGCCGGGTTCGGCTCGGCGAGGCCGACCAGCACCGGCGGCAGGGTCGAGAGCCGCCTCGCGAGATCCTTCAGGGTGATCCAGCTCTGGCGCACGAACGCCTGGCTGAGGAGCAGATCGCGAGGAAGGTAACCGACCAGTGCGAGCTCGGGCGTCACCGCCAGATCGACGCCGGCGGCCGCGGCCTCGCGCACCGCCTCCTCGATCAGCGCGGCGTTGCCCGCGAGGTCGCCGACCGTGGGATTGATCTGGAGCAGGGCGATCTTCACGTGTTCGGGCCGCCGGCGGCGCGGATGCGGCCGCCGCCGGATCTGTCATTCGGTGAACCGGTACTTCAGCAGGACCCAGAGCGCGACAATCCCGTCGCGCCAGGTGATCTTCTTGCCTTCATGATAGCCGCGTCCGTCGTAGGTGATCGGGATCTCGTAGACGCGGTACTGCCGCTTGAACACCTTCGCGGTGATCTCCGGCTCGATGCCGAAGCCGTCGGACCGCAGCGTCATCGACCGCAGCACGTCGACGCGCATCGCCTTGTAGCACGTCTCCATGTCGGTGAGCATCGTGTTGTAGAGGATGTTGGTGGCCACCGTCAGGAGCCGGTTGCCCAGGTAGTGCGAGAAGAGAAACACCCGGTGCCGGCCGAGGAACCGCGATCCGAAGACGACGTCGGCGCGCCCCTGGCAGATGAGCTCGATGAGCTGCGGGTACTCCTCGGGCGAGTATTCGAGATCCGCGTCCTGGATGATCATCAGGTCGCCGGTGACCGCCTCGAACCCGCGGCGCAGGGCCGCGCCCTTGCCCTGATTGCGGCTCTGTCTCAGCAGCGTGAACCCGAGCTCCTTCTGCAGGGCGACCAATATCTCGCTCGTGCCGTCGGTCGAACAGTCGTCGATCACGATGAGCTCGGTGCGAATCTCGACCGCGAGCACCCGGCGGATGATCTCGTCGATGGTGGTGCGCTCGTTGAACACCGGCATCACCACCGACAGGAGCGGATTGAGCGGGACCAGGCTCGCGCGGCGCGCCAGCGACGACATCGCGGGAGCCTCGCCCACCCGGGCGGCGTGTTCGGGCGTCATCCAGCCGATCACCGTACCATACCGGTTCAGCGAGCGTCCATCCCGCGCGTGATACGATGCCCGAAGGCCATGCCGTTTCGCGACGTGATCGGCCACCGTCGACTGCTGCCGCTCCTGGCGCGCTCGATCGCCCGCGAATCGCTGCCGCCGAGCCTGATCTTCGCGGGACCCGCCGGGGTGGGCAAGCGGCTGGTCGCGATGGCCACCGCCCAGGCGCTCAACTGCACCAGCCGCGTCGGCCAGCCGCCCGACATCGATGCGTGCGGCCGCTGCGGCGCGTGCGCGCGGATCGCGCGCGGCCTGCATGCCGACGTCATCCTCGTGGAGCCGGGCGACAACGGGTCGATCAGGATCGAGCAGATCCGGGATGTCGTGGATCGCGCCACGTACCGCCCGTTCGAGGGCCGCCGCCGCGTCGTGATCCTCGATGGCGCCGAGGCGCTGGGTCCCCCGGCGCAGAACGCGCTGCTGAAGACGCTCGAAGAGCCGCGTCCCGCGTCGATGTTCATCCTCGTCACGCCGCAGCCTGACCTGCTGTTGCCGACGGTGCGGTCGCGGTGTCCGCGCCTGCGGTTCGGTCCCCTCGCGGCTGCAGACGTGGCGGCGGCGCTCGTCCGCCGCGGCCGCAGCGAGCGCGAGGCGCTGGCGGTCGCCGCCGTTGCCGACGGCAGCCTCCGCCGCGCCCTCGACGCCGCCGGCGGCCAACTCGCGGAGGGCCGTGACCTCGCCCGGCAGGTGCTGACGCGCGCGGCCACGACCGACGATCCGCGCCGGCGACTCGACGGCGCGAAGGACCTGCTGGCCAACACCGGCGCCGGCGGGGCGGCCGATCGCGGTCAGCTCGCGGTCCAGCTGCGCTCGATGGCCTCGCTGCTGCGCGACGCCGGGATCGTGGCCGCGCGCGCGGACCTGGCGGCCCTGGCGAGCCCCGATCTCCTGCCGGTGCTCGAGCAGCTCGGCCGGGTGTACACGGGCGAGCGGGGGCTGCGGGCGTTTGCCGCCGTCGACCAGGCGCTCGCGGCTCTCGATCGGAACGCGGGCGTCAAGACCGTGGCAGACTGGCTGATGCTGCAGCTGTAACATCGGATGCGCATGTGATGGTGAATAGCTCCGAACCGGTCCGGCTCGTATCGGCGAAGCTCTCGGCGGTCGGCCGCTCGCAGACGTTTCTTCTCGACGCGCGCGCGGCCGACCGCCGCCCGCGGCCGGGCGACCGGATCGTCGTGAATGCCGAGAACGGTCCGGCCGTCGCCACGGTCGCCCCGTCGATCCCGCCCATCGAGGCGCGGCGCCGTCCGGCGCCCGATTCGCCGCGCCGCGCCGTTCGCATCGCCACGCGCGACGACCTCGTCACGCGGCTGAAGCACGAGCAGCGCGAGCGGGAAGCGCACCGTGTGGCCCTGCTCAAGATCCGCGAGCGCGGTCTGGGCATGAAGCTGGCGCGCGTCGAGCAGGTGTTCGACGGCTCGCGCCTGATCTTCTATTTCACGGCCGAAGGGCGGGTCGACTTCCGCGATCTGGTGAGAGAGCTCGCATCGGATTTCCACACGCGGATCGAAATGCGGCAGATCGGCGTGCGCGACGAGGCCAAGATGCTGGGCGGATACGGCACGTGCGGGCGCCCGTTGTGCTGCACGACGTTCCTGACGGCGTTCGAGCCGGTGTCGATCAAGATGGCCAAGCAGCAGGACCTGAGCCTCAACCCGTCCAAACTGTCGGGTCTGTGCGGCAGGCTGAAGTGCTGTCTCCGGTACGAGCTCCCGAACGCCAAGGGGGTCGTCCACGGCGGGTGCGGCAGCGAAGGCGGCTGCGACAACCCGACCGGATGCGGCGCCGGCGGCTGCGGCACGTGCAACTGCCACGCGTGAAGCGGCCCCGACCCGGGCGGCCCCCGACCGACTGACGTGAAGCCGCGGATCGCGATTACGGTCGGCGACCCCGCCGGCATCGGCCCGGAAATAGCCGCTCGCGCCGCCGGCGATCCCCGCGTGCTCGCCGTCTGCGAGCCTCTGATCTACGGCCCGCCCGATGTCCGGTCGTTTGCGAGCGGCGTGCTCAGCGCCGACGCGGGCCGCGCGGCGTACGAGACCGTCGTGCGCGCCGTCGGGGACGTGCAAAGCGGCAGGGCGGAGGCCATCGCCACCGCGCCAGTCAACAAGGAGGCGCTGCGGCTCGCCGGCCTGCCCTGGAGCGGACACACGGACCTGCTTGCGCACCTGACCGGCGCGCGGGAGGTGGCCATGATGTTCTACGCCGAGGCGCTGCGGGTGGTGCTGGCCACCATCCACATCGCGCTGGCCGACGTGCCGCGCGCGCTGACGCGCGACTCGCTGGAATCGACCATCGGCCTGGCGGCGAGCGAGCTGCCGCGGTTTGGATTCGAGTCGCCTCGTCTCGCGGTCGCCGGCCTGAATCCTCACGCGGGCGAACACGGGCTGTTCGGCCGCGAGGAAGCCGAGGTGCTGGCGCCGGCGGTGCTCGCGTGTCAGCGTCGCGGGATCGGCGTGTCAGGCCCCTATCCCGCCGACACGCTGTTCGTGCGGGCGTATCGCGGCGAATTCGATGCGGTCATCGCCTGCTATCACGATCAGGGGCTGATTCCGGTCAAGCTCGTCGCGTTCGGCCATGCCGTCAACGTGACGCTCGGGCTTCCGATCGTCCGGACATCGGTCGATCACGGCACCGCGTTCGACATTGCGGGCAAGGGCGTGGCGGACGCCGGGAGCATGGTCGCAGCCGTGCGGCTGGCCGCGAAGCTGGCGGTCCGACCCGGAGGCCGCGCGTACAATGCCGACGGCCGTTCATGAAAGAGCAGACCGAGCGGGAAAGAGCGAAAGCCAGCGTCGCCGAGAATCGGAAGGCCGCTCACGACTTCCATCTCCTCGAGACCTTCGAAGCGGGCGTCGTGCTGCTCGGCACCGAGGTGAAGGCGATTCGCGAAGGGCGCGTCAATCTCCGCGACAGCTTCGCGCGGGTCGAGGACGGCGAAGTCTTTCTCTACAACGTGAGCATCAGCCCGTACAGCCATCGCGGCTACGCCGAGCACGAGGCGCTCCGCCGGCGCAAGCTGCTGCTGCATCGTGGCGAAATCCGAAAGCTGATCGGCCGCACCGTGGAGAAGGGCATGACGCTGGTCCCGGTCCGGATGTACTTCAAGGACGGACGTGTGAAGGTCGCCGTCAGCCTCGCCAAGGGGAAGAAGGAGTACGACAAGCGCGAGACGATCAAGCGCCGCGAGGCCGACCGTGAGACGCGGGCCGCCATCAAGCAGCGGCGCAGGTAGAATACCGTCGTGATTACGGGCGGCTCATCGGATGACCGCGGCGACTCGCCGCGGTCGCGGACGCTCGGCCCCACGACCCGAATCTTCGTCGGTCTCCTGGTCGGCGTCGCGATTGGCGTCTTCGCTCCGTCGCTGGGTGTCGCCATCAAGCCGCTGGCGGACGCGTTCCTCCGCCTGATCAAGATGATCATCGCGCCGCTCATCTTCTCCACCCTCGTCGTCGGGATTGCCGGAGCCGGTGGCTTCAGGGCGATAGGCCGCATCGGGTTGAAGGCGATCGTCTATTTCGAGGCCGCCACGACGATTGCGCTGGTGCTCGGACTGGCCCTGGTCAACCTCTTCACGCCCGGCGGCGCCGCCGGCGCGGTGGGCGGCGGCGTCGGCGCGCTGGCGGCGCTGTCACAGACTCAGCCCGCTCGCTCGGACGTGTTTCTGCACCTCTTTCCCACCTCCATCGTCGACGCGATGGCGCGCGGCGACATCCTCCAGATTGTCGTGTTCTCCACCTTCTTCGGGATGGCCGTGGGGTCGCTCGGACCCAAGGCGCAGCCGCTCGTGGACGTGCTCGACGCCGTGGCGCAGGTGATGTTCCGCGTGACGGCGTACGTCATGGTGTTCGCGCCGGTCGGCGTGTGTGCGGCGATTGCCGCCACGATCGGCGGCAACGGTCTCGGGATTCTCGTCTCCCTGGGCCGGTTGATCGCCGTGATGTACCTCGGTCTGGCCGTCTTTGTCGCCCTCGTGATCGGCGGCGCTTCGTATCTGATCCGCGTTCCGTTTTGGACCTTCGCAAGGGCCGTCCGCGAGCCGTTCCTCATCGCGTTCACGACGGCGAGCTCCGAGGCGGCGCTGCCCAAAGCCCTCGATGTCATGGAGCGCTTCGGGGTGCCCCGGAGCATCGTCGGCTTCGTGCTGCCGGCCGGGTACAGCTTCAACCTCGACGGGACGACGCTCTATCTGTCGGTCGCGAGCGTGTTTGTCGCACAACTGGCCGGCGTGCGCATGACGCTCGGACAGCAGGTGATGATGATGCTGACGCTGATGGTGACGAGCAAGGGCGTGGCCGGTGTGCCGCGTGCCGCCCTGGTCGTGCTCACGGCCACGCTGACCTCGTTCGGCCTGCCGCTCGAAGGCGCGGCGATCCTGCTCGGCGTCGATCAGTTCCTCGACATGGGGCGGACCGCGGTCAACGTGATGGGTAACTGCATCGCAGCCGCGGTGGTCGCGCGATGGGAAGGCGCGTTCGACGACCGGCGCATGGAGGCGTTCGGGCGCGATCGGGCGTACCGGGCGGCCTGATGCGGGTGGTGGTCGTCGGGGCGCGCGGCCAGCTGGGCGCGGCGGTCGTGCGGGAATTCGCAGCGGCCGCCGATGTGACGGCGCTGGCCCGCGAGGACCTCGACGTGACGCGCGATGCCGACGTCGCGACCGCCATGAGGCGCCTGCGTCCGCAGGCCATCGTCAACTGTGCGGCGTACAACCGCGTGGACCTGGCCGAGGATCGGCCCGTGGAGGCGCTCGAAGTCAACGCGCTCGCCGTGCGCGCGCTGGCTCGCGCCGCTGGAGATCATGACGCCGTCCTGGTGCACTACAGCACCGATTTCGTGTTCGACGGAACCTCGCCGAGACCGTACGTGGAAGCGGATCCGCCGAATCCACGCAGCACCTACGCCGTTTCGAAGCTCCTGGGCGAATGGTTCGCGGCGGATGCGCCGAAGTCCTTCATCCTGCGCGTCGAGAGTCTGTTCGGACGGGTGCCCGGCGGCCCCGCGAAGGGAAGCGTCGCGGGCATCGTGAAGGCGCTCCTCGCCGGCGAGGAGGCGCGCGTGTTCGAGGACCGCACGATCACGCCCACCTATATCGTGGACGGCGCCTGGGCGACCCGGCGCCTGATCGAGACGCGTGCGCCGTACGGCATCTACCACTGCGTGAACTCGGGGAGCGCGACGTGGCTGGAACTGGCCCGCGAGATCGCCCGTCAGCTTGGTGTCGCCGGCCGTCTGGTGCCGGTGCGGCTGAAAGACACGCCGCTCAGAGCCGAGCGTCCTCTGTACTGCGCGATGTCGAATGCCAGGCTGGCGTCCGCCGGCATTGCGATGCCGCCATGGCAGGATGCGATCGCCCGGCACGTTCAAAGCCTGGCCGAACACTCTCCGCGCTGAGGGGCGTCGCCCGCCGCCGTCTCGGATCCCGGACGACTTTCTGTTACGCTCGTTTCATGCCGCCCAACTGATCCCGATCGCACCGAAACCTGAGGCTCTACCTGCCCTACCGCGTGGCGACCCTGGAGGCGGTGATGCACGGCCTCTATCTCCTGTGGTGGGTGAGGGAGCGCTCTGTCCCGACGGCCGCCGTGGCCGCGATCCTCGCGGCGGGCGACCTCGCCGTGGCCCTCCTCGAAGTGCCGACCGGCTGGCTGGCCGATCGGTACAGCCATCGACTCAGCTTGATGGTGGGTTCGCTCGCCCAGATTGCCGGCATCGTGCTGTGCTGGCAGGGCCGCGGAATCGCGGGCCTGCTGTCCGCGAGCCTGCTCGTCGCCGTCGGCGACGCGTTCCGGTCCGGCGCCGACCAGGCGCTGTTGTATCGCTCCTGCGTCGCGCTTCGGCGCGAGGCCGATTTCCAGCTCATCGAAGCGACGACGCGAGCCGTTGAACTCGTGGCGCTGGTCGTCCTGCTGCTGGCCGGCGGTCTGGTCGTCGGGAGGTGGGGGTTCGACGCCGGATGGCTGCTCGAGACGCTCGTGTCGGTGGTTGGGCTCGGGATCGCCTGGGCGATGGCCGACCCGCCCGCGGCCCTTCACGATGTCGGGTCCCCCGACAGGTCGCGCGCGCCGCAGCGGGTGAGCCGTTCCCCGTCCGCGCCGGTTGCGATGTCGTTCGGACTGCTGACTGTCATCATCGTGCCGGCGTCGCTCGTGAACGGCATCGGGTCCGCCGCGGCGTTTCTGGCGCAGACGGGCGGCGGCGCGCCGTCGCAGATTACCGCCCTCGTCGCGGCGATTACGCTCATCGAAGCCTCCGGCGCCGCCCTGGCCGTGCGGGCGGGCGCGGGCGCCCGCAGCCAGGTCCTGCTGCTGGGCGTCGCGCTCGTGGTGACCTCAGCCGCGCTGGTGAGCCCGGCCGCATGCATGCCGGCGGTCGTCGTCCTGTCGCTGCTGCAGGGGATCGCGCATCCGCTCCGGGCGTCCGCGATTCAACGGGCCACGCCGGATCACGCCCGCGCACGCATGGCCTCGGTTGCCAGCGCGTGCGACAAGGCGCTGGTGACGGCCGCGCTCGTCGCCGCCGGCTTTCTGCCGCGGCGCCGCTAGTGGCCGTTCACAGCCTGGCGGGCCACCCGGGGGGCGTGCCGCCGGGCGGCCTTCATCGGTCCGCGTCGGCGACGATCTCGGTCACGAGATTCCCGATCGCCAGGCACGAGGTCAGCCCCGGTGATTCGATCCCGGCGGCGTGCACGATCGCCGGATTCTCGCGATCGCGACGAATCATGAAGTCGGCGAACGACTGGTGCGGCGGGTGCAGCTTGGGACGGATGCCGCTGCCCGCCAGGCGCAAGTCCGCCAGCGTCACGTCGGGCAGCAGCCGCTGCGCCGGCTCGAGAAATTCCGCGACCTCCAGCCGGTCGTTCTCGTAGTCGTCCTTCCGCGCCTGGTAGCGCACCGTCGGCCCGAACAGCACCGCGCCGGCGAGGTTCTTCGTGATGTGCGTGCCGAGCGAGTGCCCGTGCACGTGCGGCAGGGGATACACCAGCGCGTTGACGAGCGATCGGCGGCCGGGCGTCAGCTCGGCGTACTCGCCGCGGCACGGATGAATCGTGAACGACTCGCCGCCGAGCATCGCCGACACCGTGTCGGCGTGCAGCCCCGCCGCGTTCACGACCGTGCGCGCCAGGATCGTCTCGCGCTCCGTGCGGAGGGCGATGCCGTCGGCGGCGCGGTCCGCGCCCATCAGCCGCGTCCCCGGCAGAAACACGACGCCGCAGCCGTCGGCGCGGCGCAAAAGCGCCCTGACCAGCGCTTCCGCGTCGACGATGCCGGTCTCGGGCGACAGGACCGCCGCCAGCGCGCGGACGGCCGGTTCGCGGCGGGCGATGAAGGCCCGGTCCACCATCTCCAGCCGCTCGACGCCGTTGGCCGTGCCGCGCCGGTAGAGCGCTTCGAGCGCCGGCAGCTCGGTGTCGTCGTGCGCGACGATCAGCTTGCCGCAGCGCGCGTGCGGCACGCCGTAGGTCGCGCAGAACTCGTACAACAGGCGTCGCCCGTCGACGCACAGCCGCCCCTTGAGCGAGCCCGCCGGGTAGTAGATGCCGGCGTGAATCACGCCGCTGTTGTGGGTGCTCGTCTCGAGTCCCGGCCGCGGATGCCGCTCGATGACGCACGTCGACAGCCCGCGCGCGGCAAGCGCAGCCGCGGACGCCAGCCCGCTCACGCCTGCGCCGATCACCGCGACGTCAATCCGCTCCACGGCGTTCGAGTCAGCCCCGGTACCCGACGGCGGCGTAGTCGAGGTACGTGAACAGGAGGTTGTTGAGGATCGCGGCGTTGGCGTTGACCACGTGCGCGGCGTCGACGAGCGCGCGCGCTGCGGACTCGGGGGATGCCAGGATCTCCGCGGCGACCGCGACCGGTTTCATCTTCATGTGGTCGGGCACCGGCGCGCTGTAGCGGATCGACACACGGTCGAAGCCGTTCGCCTGCAGGAGATACTGCAGCGTGTCCGGGTGCACGGGACGCACGTGCGTCGGGTCGCGGATGTAGCTGCTGAAGAACGCCAGCCAGCATGCCGGGTTGATCGTTTCGATCACGATGGGTGCGCCCGGCCGGAGCTTTCGACGCGCGGTCGAGAGCAGGCGAACGAGGTAGGGCGGCTCGAGGTGCTCCACGACCTGCGCGGCCATGAGGCCGCCGACCGACTCGTCGGCCATCGCCCCCAGAAAGGCGAGCGCGTCGCCGTGAGCCGCGTCGGCGCCCCGCGACCGGGCGATGGCGGCCATCTCGCTGTTCGCATCGACGCCGCGGGCGCCGATTCCGGCGGCTGCGAGCGAGGTCAGGAATTCGCCGCGGCCGCAGCCGAGATCCACGACGTCGCGCGCGCCCGCAAAGAGCGGAACGTAGTCCCGCAGCCGCTCGGCGATGCGGGCTTCCGATCCGCGGAACTCGTCTTCGAATCCGACGTAGACCGCCTCGTCGGCCGCGTCGGGGGTCGCCAGCGCCTTCGCACGATCTTCCGGTCCGGGCGGCGGTACGTCGCCCGGCGACATCGCCCGCCCGAGCGCGTCGACGATCCGCTGCAGAACGCCGATCTTGGTCCCGAGCTCGGCGACCGCCGCCTGCGTCGGCGCGAACAGGTCGAGCCGTTCCGTCAGGCGGGCGTGCAGCTCGCGATCCTTCGTGTCGACGAACGCGGTGATCTGCTGCAGGAAGACCATGAGGGCCGTCGCCAGCTCGGACAGATCGCCGCGGGTGAGCGGTTCCCGTTCGGCAGCGGCGACGATCGAGCGATCGAGCGCGGTCAGCGCGTCGTTGTAGCGGCGATCGGCATCGAGCCGCTTCCGCTCGACGTCGGACGGGCGGTCGGACATGCGCGTGTTATGTTATTCCGCACGCGTGGGATGCGCCACTCGCCGGCGGTTCGCCGCTGCTCGACCGTGACGTGATGGCCGTGAAGGTGCCGCTCGTCGACCTTCAGCCACCCTATCGTCCGCTTCGCGACGAGATCCTCGCCGCGGTGAGCCGGGTGTGCGACTCGCAGCGGTTCGTCCTCGGCCCCGAAGTCGACAGCCTCGAACGCGAGCTCGAGGCGCTGCTCGGGTTCCGGCACGCGATCGCCGTGTCGTCCGGCACCGACGCGCTGCTGCTGGCGCTGCTGGCGCTCGGGATCGGGGCGGGCGACGAGGTCGTCACGACGCCGTACTCGTTTTTCGCCACCGCGGGCGTGATCGTGCGCCTCGGCGCGCGGCCCGTGTTCGTGGACGTCGAGCCGGACACCTTCAACATCGATCCCGGCCGGGTGGCCGGCGCCATCACGCCGAGGACCAGGGCGATTGTGCCTGTGCACCTGTTCGGCCTGAGCGCGGACCTCGCTCCGATTCTCGAAGTCGCCGGCCGCGCCGGGGTGCCCGTGGTCGAGGACGCGGCGCAGGCGATCGGCGCGCGGTACCGATCGCGGGCCGTCGGCGGCATCGGAACGTTCGGCGCCTTTTCGTTCTTCCCGACGAAGAACCTGGGAGCGTTCGGCGAGGCCGGCCTGGTCACGACCGAGGACGATGGTCTTGCCGCGGCCGCGCGGCTGCTCCGGACGCACGGCATGGAGCCGAAGTACTATCACCATCTGGTCGGTGGGAACTTCAGGATGGATGCGCTGCAGGCGGCGGTGCTTCGCGTGAAGGCGCCGCACCTCGACGCCTGGACGCGCGCGCGGCGCGAGAACGCGGCGCGCTATCGCCGGCTGTTCCGCGAGGCCGATCTCGACCGGCGCGTCATCCTGCCGGCCGAGCGATCGGACCGGACGCATGTCTTCAACCAGTTCGTCGTGCGTGTCGGCGGCCGCGACGCGCTCCGGGCCCGGCTCGCCGAGCAGGGAATCGGAACCGAGATCTACTACCCGGTGCCGTTGCACCTGCAGCCGTGCTTCGCCAATCTCGGGTACGGCCGCGGCGCCTTTCCCGAAGCCGAGCGCGCGGCCGCCGACAGCCTGGCGCTTCCGATCTATCCCGGGCTGACCGTCGAGCAGCAGCAGGCGGTCGTCGCCGCGATTGGGGCGTTCGTGGAAGGAAAATCTCGCGTCGTGCGATCGGGGCAGGGATGATAAAATGCCGGAGTTTCAACCACAATGTCCAAACGCGCACTGATTACCGGGATCACCGGCCAGGACGGGTCGTATCTTGCGGAGCTGCTCCTCGAGAAAGGATACGAGGTTGTCGGCGCCGCACGGCGGGCGAGCGCGCCGAATTTCTGGCGCATCCATCATCTGCTCGATCGCATCACCCTTCGACCCGCGGATCTGCTCGACCAGTTGTCGATTATCCGCCTGATCGACGAGGTGCGGCCGCACGAGCTGTACAACCTCGCGGCGATGTCGTTCGTTCCGGCGTCGTGGGACCAGCCGATGCTGACCGGCGAATTCAACGCCCAGGGCGTGACCCGCGTGCTCGAGGCGATTCGGCAGGTGGACCCTTCGATCCGGATGTACCAGGCATCGTCGAGCGAGATGTTCGGCAAGGTGCGGGAGGTGCCGCAGAACGAGCTGACGCCGTTCTACCCGCGCAGTCCCTACGGCGTGTCGAAGGCGTTCGCGCACTACATCACGGTGAACTACCGCGAGAGCTACGGATTGTTCGCGGTGTCCGGCATGCTCTTCAATCACGAATCGCCGCGGCGCGGCCTCGAATTCGTCACCAGGAAGGTGACCGACGGCGTCGCCCGCATCAAGCTGGGCCTGAGCGACAGGCTGATGCTCGGCAACCTCGACGCCCACCGCGATTGGGGATTCGCCGGCGACTACGTGCGCGCGATGTGGCTGATGCTGCAGCAGGATCAGCCCGACGACTACGTGATCGCGACCGGCGAGAGCCACGCGGTCCGCGACCTCGTGCGCGTCGCGTTCGATCATGCGGGGCTGCGGTGGCAGGATCACGTCAGGCTCGACGAACGGCTGATCCGTCCTGCGGAAGTGGAGCACCTCATCGGCGATAGCGGCAAGGCGCGGACGCAGCTTGGCTGGCATCCGACGATCGATTTCCCCGGACTGATCCAGATGATGGTGGATGCCGACCTCGAACGGGTGGCCGAGGAGCCGCACGCCGACCGCGCGCCGGTCGTATGAGCCGCAGGAGAGGCCTGCGATGAACGCCGCCCCAGCCTCCGCCCTGCTGGATCGCATTGCGGGCCGTGAGGCGCGGATCGGCATCATCGGGCTCGGGTACGTCGGCCTGCCTCTCGCCGTCGAGTTCGCGCACGCCGGCTTCACGGTCACGGGGTTCGACGTCAACGCCACCAGGGTCGCCGAAATCGCGGCCGGGCGCAGCTACATTCCCGACGTGCCGGCCGCGCAGGTGTCCTCCGCCGTTTCCTCGGGACGACTGACGGCCACGAGCGACATGAGCCTGCTCGGGGGCATGGATGCCATCGACATCTGCGTCCCCACCCCGCTGCGCAAGACCAAGGATCCCGATCTGTCGTACGTGGTGCTCGCCGTCGAGGCGGTCGCCGCAACCCTCAAGCCCGGCCAGCTCGTCATCCTCGAGTCGACGACCTACCCCGGGACCACCGACGAAGTGGTACAGCCGACGCTCGAGGCCGGAGGCCTGAAGGCGGACCGGGACTTCTTTCTGGCGTTCTCTCCCGAGCGCGTCGACCCGGGGAACCAGCAGTTCACGACGAAGAACATTCCGAAAATCGTCGGCGGCACCGGGCCGGCCAGCACGGAGGCGGCTGCGGCGTTCTACGGGGCGGTCCTCGAGCGGGTCGTCCGCGTCAGCTCGACCCGCGTCGCGGAGATGGTGAAGCTGCTCGAAAACACCTTCCGCGCCGTCAACATCGGCCTCGTCAACGAGATCGCGTTGATGTCGCACAAGATGGACATCGACGTGTGGGAAGTGATTGACGCCGCCAGGACCAAGCCGTTCGGGTTCATGCCGTTCTATCCCGGCCCCGGTCTGGGCGGCCACTGCATCCCGATCGATCCGTTCTACCTGTCGTGGAAGGCGCGGCAGACCGGGTTCGAGTGCCGCTTCATCGAGCTGGCCGGTTACATCAACTCATCCATGCCCGGGTACGTCGTCGAGCGCGTGGCGGACGCGCTGAACTCGGTCCGCAAGCCGATCAACGGATCGCGGATTCACCTGCTGGGTGTCGCGTACAAGCGGGACGTCAACGACGTGCGCGAGTCGCCGGCGCTCGACGTCCTCGAGCTGCTCGCCCGGCGCGGTGCGATTCTCAGTTACACGGATCCGTTCGTCCCGGAGCTCAAGCAGGACGGCGGCGTGATGCGATCCATCGAGATGCCGGCCGCGCTCGAACAGCGACCGGACTGCTACGTC
The DNA here is from genome assembly GCA_963807925.1 of uncultured Acidobacteriota bacterium. Taxonomy (GTDB): domain Bacteria; phylum Acidobacteriota; class Vicinamibacteria; order Vicinamibacterales; family CAVVIG01; genus CAWEDP01. Next base: position 318,680 of record CAWEDP010000003.1, read on the forward strand.
GTCTGCACGGATCATTCCGTCTTCGACTACGGCACCGTGGTCGCCACAGGGGCGCTGGTCGTCGACACGCGCAACGCCCTGCGGGACCGCGCCGAGCCGTCGATTTTCCGGCTCTAGGCCGCTCGACCGGGCCGCCGCCAGCAGGCTGTACCAGCAGGCCGCCGGCGGCTTACAATGAGCCACGCTCGTCCGACCTGACTCCCCGCGATGATCATTGCCGTCTGGCTCCTCGCCGCCTTCGTCGTCTCGCTGGGTCTCGTGCCGCTGTCGCGCGGGCTCGCCGTCCGCTTCAATTTCGTGGCGGTCCCGCGCGAGGACCGGTGGCACCTCCGGCCGATCGCGATGTCGGGCGGCGTGGCCCTGGCGATGGTCGTCTTCGGCGGCGCCGCCCTCGGCGGACTGATGGGCCGGATTCCGCTCCTGCTGGGCGCAGCTGCCGTCACCTTTCTCGTCGGCCTGAGCGACGACATCCTGCGGCTCAAGCCGGCCACGAAGCTCGTCGCGCAGATCGCCGTTGCCTCGATCTTGCTGGCCGGCGGCTATCGCCTGAACTGGGTCACCAGTCTCACCCTCGACACGCTGCTGACGGCGGTGTGGATCGTCGGGATCACCAACGCGTTCAACCTGCTCGACAACATGGACGGTCTCTGCGGCGGGATCGCCCTCATCACGGGATTCACGCTGCTGCTCGATCTGCTGCCCTCGGTGACGCCCGGCGCGCCCGCGTTCTTCGAGGCGCGATACCTCGCCCTCCTGCTGGGCGCGACGTCTGGATTCCTCGTCTATAACGTGCCTCCGGCCTCGATCTTCCTGGGCGACAGCGGAAGCCTTCTCATCGGCCTGAGCTTCGCCGCCCTGACGCTGAGCGCCCGCCATGAGACCGGCGGCCGTTCCGACGTGTTCACGATCGCGGCCGTGCCGGTCGTTACGCTGCTGATCCCGATTGCCGACACCACGCTCGTGACGGTCTCCCGATGGGTCTCGGGACGGTCCGCGTCGGAAGGCGGAAGGGACCACTCGTCTCACCGGCTGGTCGCGATCGGGTTGTCGGAAAAGGTCGCGGTGATCGTGTTGTGCGGTCTGGGGGCGATTGGCGGCGGCATCGCGCTCGTCATGCGGCATTACGCCACGGCCTGGTCGATCCCGCTGGCCGCCGGGTTCGTCCTCTTCCTGACGATCTTCGCCGTGTATCTCGGCCGCATTCGCGTGTACTCCGAAGACGAGGTCCGCGCCCACCGCCCCGGCGCCTTCACGCCGGTCCTGGTCGAGATGATGCACAAGCGGCGCGTCGCCGAAGTGCTGCTCGACTTCTGTCTGATCGTCCTGGCCTACTACGCGGCGTACCGATTGAAGTTCGAGGGCGTGGACTACGTGGCGAATTTCGCGAACATGTACCGTTCGCTGCCCTTCGTGGTGTCGGTCCAGCTGATCGCCTTCTTCGTGGCGGGCGCGTACGGCGGCGTCTGGCGATACTTCGGTCTGCTGGACGCAGTCGTCATGGTCCGCGGCGTGCTCCTCGGGGTGGTCTCGACGATCGTCGTGCTGCTGCTCGCCGCGCCCTCGGCGGGCTATTCGCGGGCGGTGTTCGCCATCTACGCCGTCCTGCTGCTCATCCTGGTGACGTCGTCGCGCGCGTCGTTCAGGCTGATCGGCGAATTCCTCCATCGCCGCCGGGATCTCACCGAACGGCTGATCATCTACGGGGCCGGCGATGACGGCGCCATGGCATTGAGAGAGCTTCGTCTGCTGGACCACGCGTACCGGGTCGTCGGCTTCGTCGACGATGAGCCCGAGCAGTTCCGGACCAGGGTTCACGGCTATCCGGTGCTGGGCGGCTTCAACTATCTGGTCGATCGGCTGGAGGCCCGCGCCGTCGACGCCGTCGTCATCAGCTGTCGCACGCCGACCGCCGACAGGCTTCGGCGCATCGAGCAGTTGTGTGCGGCGGCGACGATTCCGCTGTACCGCCTCAGCATCGATCTCCGCCAGGTGCTCACATCGCCGGAGCGTCAGAACCGTGTCGCCGTCCTCCGGCCGAAGCGCTCCTCTTCCGACGGCTGACACGCCGGATCGGCGGCCGTCGGTTCCGGCACCGAACCGGGCGCTCCTGCAGGCGCGCCCGGCCGCGCGCTCGCGGTTTCGGCGATTCTTGTGATGCAGGCGTTCGTCGAGGTTTTCAAGCTGTATCTGCGTCCCGGATCGATTCAGGGCCTGCTCCTGCTGATGGCCGTGGGCGTCGCGCTGGCGTTCTACCGGCGCAGCCAGAGGCTGGCGCGCTGGTATTTCCTCGCGGTGTTCGGGAGCCTCTACATCCTGACGACGCCGGCGTGCGCCGAGCGTCTCGTGCGGTGGCAGGCCGACGGCAGCCGGCCGCTCGCATCCGCGCGCGAGGCGCGCGGAGCGCGTGTCGTTGTGGTGCTCGGCGCCAACAGCCGGACGTTTCGCGCACGCGGGTTGAGTCTGAGCGTCCTCGGTTGGGCGGCAAATCTCCGTGTGCTCGAGGGCGCGCGCCTGTCCTGGCTGCTCGATCGCCCCACGATCATCGTGTCGGGCGGCGTCGTGTCGCGCGAGAGGGACGCGCGGTCCGAAGCCGACGTCATGCGTGACGTCATGCTCCAGCTCGGTGTGGCGCCCGACGACGTGCTGAGGGAGAGCGAGTCGTTGGATACGCGCCAGGAGGCGATCGCGGTGCGGCGGATGCTCGGCGACCGGGCCGGCGAGCCGCTGGTCCTGGTCACCTCGGCGACGCACATGCGGCGGTCGCTCGGCGTGTTTCGCGCGGCCGGCCTGCAGCCGATTCCGTCGCCCGCCGCCGACGTGTCCGAACACGCGCTCGAGGGGCGGCGCTGGCTGCCGAGCGAGACCGGGTGGATGCTGCTGGATGCGGTGGTCTATGACGTGGGCGCGACGTGGTACTACCGCGCGCGCGGCTGGATGCGGTGACCAACCCTACCGCGCGGTGTACTCTCCCACCTGCACGCCGGCCGACTCTCCGCCGTCGCCGCCGGGCGGGTCGTGCGCCGACGGCGATCGATCGACCCTCAGATTGACGCGCCGCCACGGCGCCCGCGGGTCGCCGTTCACGAGATCGAGCTCGAGGGTCTTCCACGAGGCGCCCACCGGCACGCGGTCGATCAGCCAGCCTTCCATCGACACCGACACGGTGACCGGAAAGAGCGCCACGCGATCCGGAACGCGCAGCGGGATCGACATGTGGCGCGTGTCTTTCGGCACGATGAGGCTGGCGAATTGGTCCGACCAGCGGAACCGGTGTCCGTCCGCCCCGACTTCCCAGTCGGAGAATCCTTCGACGGCGCGGGCGTGCACCGGCGTGACGGGACCGCGGCGGGCCTCTACGAGTGCGCCCGTCATGACGGCGCAGGCGACGGCGACGGTGGCTGCGACGGTTCGCCGCCGGGTCGATGCCGCCCGGGCCGTGTCCGCGGTCCACGGCGTCGATCCGATCAGCGCCGACTGCGCCAGAGCGATCGCCAGGCCGAACGCCAGCCAGAACGGGAACGCCACTTCCGCAACCAGCAGCGGGTGTCCGGCGAGACAGGTCGCCACGAACGCGAGGATGCCCGCACTGGCGCCCAGCAGCCGCGCATCGTCGTCGGCGGCGCAGCCGCGGGCGAGGGTGGAGGTGCCGAGCCCGATCCACAGCGCGAACGCGATGAGGGCGGGCAGGCCGAGCTCGGCGCCGATCTGAAGGAAATTGTTGTGCGCGTTTTCCGACCCGTAGATCCACGCCATCCGGGGCGTCAGGAACATCGGCGAGACCAGGTAGTACTGACCGACGCCGATGCCGCCGAGGGGTCGCGCTGCCACCATCCGGACCGCTGACGAGAAGAACTGCTGTCGAGTCGTGACCCCGATGCGAAACGTGGGGTCGCGGCCCATGACGCGCGCGCGCACCAGCGTGCCGCTGACGCCAATCGCCAGGATCAGGCACATTACCGCGACCCGGACCCGGCGCGTCCACCCTGAGCGGTACCACAACGCTGCGAGGCCCAGCGAAAGCGCCGCCGCTGCGACGGCGGTACGCGAATCGGACAGCCACAACCCGATCCCGTTCAACAGCAGCACGCCGAACCAGAGAGGGCGGCGGCGGGATTCACGGAGGAGCATGCCCGCAGCCGTGCAGACCAGCAACGCGAAGTACGAGCCGGCGGCATTGGGATCCCTGATGTGGGCGGCCCGGTCTCCAAGCCGCAGGTACCAGTTCACCAGCGATGCCGGTCCCAGACCGAGTGCGATCAGCAGCGCGAGCGTGGCCGCCGCCGCGCCAGACACGCAGAGTGCGGCCGGCAGAGTCCGGGCGAGGGACGGTCGTCGGCGGAACAGCGCGATGACGACGCCGACGAGCGCCAGACCTTCCAGCAGGCGGGCCGCGTCGGTCAGCCCGATCCCGTCGACGTAGACGTAGTACTCGCGGAACACCTTCCACGCCGTGTCAGCCGCCTCGCCGGGGTACTGCACGAAGCGCCAGGTCAGGATCGCGAGCGACGTCAGGGCCGCGAGGGCCACGAGCAGTCCCGCAGGAGCCATGAGAGCGGGAAGCCGGGGGCCCGGCCGAGTCTTCCACCCGCGGACCAGTGCCATGGCGAGAAACGCGAGCACGAGCGCCTGGCTCACACGATACGGATATCCAACGAGCGTCGCCTCGACCACCGCGCCGAAGGGCAGGAGCAGCGCGATGAGGAGCAGCGCGGTCTCGGCCGACAGCAGCGCGGTGACGGCCACGAGGCCGACCAGCGCCTTCAACGGCCAGGGAGAGCGGAAGGCCAACGCTTCGACGGTGAACCAGAGGAGAAACATGGCCAGCGGGAGGCGGGGTATCGGCTGCAGCCACCACGGCGCCGGCCCCGGGCGCGCGAGGTCGGCCGCGGGCGCCTGAACGGCGCGGCTCGAGGTGGCGCAGTCAAGCGTCACGGCCGACCGCCTTCACCACGTCGCGCAGCGCCGTGAGCTCGCGCCGCAGCGTCTCGACGGCCGCCTCGACGTCGCCGATGCGGCGATCGTGCTGTCGCTCTCGCGCGAGCAGCGCCTCGGTCCGCTTCATCCCCTCGTCAGCCACGGCGTTGATCGCGCCGGACAGCCCGCGAAGCAGCCCGGCGACGCTGCGATCCCGCGTGTCGACGTAGGGCGTGATCTGCTGGAGGAACATGACGAGCACGCTTTCGAACGCGGCCAGCGCCTCGATCTGATCGTGCAGCACCGTGAGCGTGGACTCGATGGATTCGCGCGTCTGGCGGGCGACCGGCGCGTTGCGGTTGACGTGATCGACGACCGCGGCGTTGAAGGCCTGCTGCTGCTGGAAGAGCGGCGCCACGGCGCGGCGCACGGCGGATGCGAGGTAGCCGCGGACGCCGCGTGCGGCCGGCGGCTCGTCGAGCTTCCACAGCGTGTTCAGCGGCGTGACCTGGTGCTCGTCGGCGGTCGCCGGCGGATGCGGAAAGGCGGCCGGGATCTCTTGGATCGCACGATCGAGACGCGTCAGCGCGGCGTTGTACTCGCGGTCGGCCGCCTCGCGCTCGATCTTCAGCAGCTCCGGGTCGTCTTCTTTTCTCGTCACGGTACGTGTAGCCGCCCTAGCGGCCGACCAGTCCCTCGACCGGACTGCTCGCCGTCGCGTACATCTTCCGCGGGATTCGTCCGGCGAGATACGCGAGCCGCCCCGCGCGGACGGCGAGCTTCATCGCCTCGGCCATCGAGACCGGATCCTGCGCGCCGGCGATGGCGGTGTTCATCAGGACGGCATCGGCGCCGAGCTCCATCGCGACCGCGGCGTCCGACGCCGTGCCGACGCCCGCATCCACCACGAGCGGGACGCGCGCCGACTCCCGGATGATCCGGAGGTTGTTGACGTTCTGGATGCCGAGGCCGGATCCGATGGGCGCGCCGAGCGGCATCACGGCCGCCGCCCCGGCGTCCTCCAGCTTGCGGCACACGACCGGATCGTCGGTCGTGTACGGCAGCACGACGAATCCTTCGGCAACCAGGACGCGCGTCGCGTCGATGAGCGCCTCGTTGTCGGGGAAGAGCGTCCGCTCGTCGCCGATCACCTCCAGTTTCACCCAGTTCGAGAGGCCGGCTTCGCGCCCGAGCCGCGCGGTTCGAATCGCCTCGTCCGCCGTGCTGCAGCCGGCGGTGTTGGGCAGCAGGACGTACTTCGACGGGTCGAGGTGGTCCAGCAGCGATTCCCGGGAGCGGTCGGACAGATTCACACGGCGCACGGCGACGGTGATCATCTCGGCGCCCGACGCCTCGTGCGCCCGGACCATCACCGATGGCGACGAGTACTTTCCGGTGCCCACGATGAGCCGCGAGCTGAAGGAGCGGCCGGCGATGACGAGCGTGTCGGAAGTCATGTGTCAGATGGTGTCCCGCGGTCGGGGTCGCCCGCCGCCAACGAAATTGACGATCTCGACGTGATCGCCCGCGCGTATCGTCGTCTCCCCGAAGGCCGCGCGCTTGATCACGACCAGATTGTGCTCGACCGCCACGCGTCGCGGATCGACGTCGAGCCGGGCCAGCAGCTCGCTGACCGTCAGCGGTGCAGCCACCTCGTACGCGTCGCCGTTGAGCGTGATGGTCACCGGTCGGCTGCTATTTTATCAGTCGCGTACGGCTCCCACCCCTCCGCCCCCGACGCGGCCGGACCCGACGGGACGGTAGTGGTCAAGTTTGAAAACTGAAGAACTCGCCGGCCGTCGGTGGAATCTGCGATACTGCTTTCATGCCCAAGCGCCAGAGCAGAAAATCACCGCGAGACGAGAACCAGGCGGCCTTTGCCGCCAAACAGCGCGTCATCGAGCTGACGGAAGGCGAGGATACGCCAGTTGCGCGCTCGGCGACGGTGATCCCGATCCGCCGCAGAAAGAATCCTGCCGCGGTCGCATTGGGCCGACTCGGCGGCCTGAAGCGGGCGCAGACCGTCAAGGACACGATTCCAAAAGCTCGGCGTGTTCAGATCGCCAGTCAGGCGGCGCGGGCGCGCTGGGCCAAGAAGCGAGGCGACGACTAAGCCGTCGCCTCAACAGTTTCCTCTGTCTTCTTCTCGGTGCCATTCTTCGCGGCGCCCTTCGCGCTTGGGCGGTAATTCGGATACCACTCCTTCAGCGCCCAATCGCCCTGCATGTTGATGATGTCCCCGACCTGCTTCTGTCGGCGCGACAAGATGCTATAGACGGTGTTGTATTTCCCACGCGGGAGTCCGCCCTTTTCGAGCGCGTCAATCACTTCCTGGGTGGACTGTTTTTGCTGGACCGTTTCCAGGTACTTTTTGGTCGCGTCTGGAATCGTCATCTTATGGAACGTTCCCGGCGCGATGCCTCCCGGCCCGCTTGGCCTCGGAGCGGACATGCCGCCTTGCGCCATCAACTCACGGATATTGGCGATCATGGCCTCGATCTTCGCCTTGCGACTTTCGAGGTCCGCCAGAGCCGCTTCCATCCAATCGCCGGTCGTTTCGGTGCTCATATCGGCTCGCTTTCTCTGGCTCAGAATGCGGTACAATCCAAACGTGAACGGGGGGACGGCCCGGGAGTTCTCCGCCCCCCGCGCACGCGCCTAGGGGGTTTCCCTGCCCTTCGCCCTTATCAGGGGCGCATCCGTCTCATCACTACCCGTCCTTCCCGCCGGCCAGCTTGCTCCTGGCCGGCGGACTCATTGTACAGCAGGACATATGGCGAGACGCAAAGAATCTTTGCGGTCGAGCGAATTTCCTTGACGCTGCATTACCGCTAGAGCATACTACGGCCATCATGAATCGACTGAACAGCGCGAAGCGGATCCAGGTCGTGGCAGCGCTCGTGGATGGTGTGGGCATCAACGCGACGACGCGCATGACGAACGTCTCAAAGCCGACCGTTCTCAGGCTGCTGGCGGATCTTGGCGCGGCGTGTGCGGAGTATCAAGACCGCACGATCCGCAACGTCAGGGCTCGACGGATTCAGGTCGATGAAATCTGGCAGTTCGTGTACGCCAAGGCGAAGAACGTGCCGGCAGAGAAGCAGGGCGTATTCGGCTACGGCGATGTTTGGACGTGGGTTGCGATTGATGCCGACTCGAAACTCGTGCCGTCTTGGCGCGTCGGTCCTAGGGACGCCGGAACGGCCTACGACTTGATGACCGATTTGGCCGACCGACTCAGGAACCGCGTACAGCTCACGACGGACGGTCATCGGGCCTATCTCGACGCCGTGGAAGACGCCTTCGGCTCTGACGTGGACTATGCAATGCTGCAAAAGCTCTATGGCTCGCCGCTGGAGAACGAAACACGCTACAGCCCGTCGCGCATCATTGGCGTGCGCTCGGAGGTGATAAGAGGCGAGCCGGACCCGAAGCATATTTCCACGTCCTACGTGGAGCGTCAGAATCTCACGATGCGCATGTCCATGCGTCGATTCACTCGACTGACGAACGGCTTCTCGAAGAAGCTGGAGAACCACGCGGCGGCCGTGGCGCTGCATTACATTCACTACAATTTCGGTCGGATTCACAAGACGTTGCGCGTGACGCCCGCGATGCAGGCCGGCTTGTCGGACCATGTGTGGTCGCTCGGCGAGATCATCGCGTTGCTCGACGCAGAAGAAGCGAGATCGGCCGCATGAACCTGCTCTACTACGGCGACAACCTGGACGTGCTCCGGCGGCATGTGGCCGATGAGAGCGTCGATCTCGTCTACCTCGATCCGCCGTTCAACTCCAACGCCTCGTACAACATCCTGTTCGCCGAGCACGGCACGAAAGCCGCCGCGCAGATCAAAGCCTTCGAGGATACCTGGACGTGGGATGAGAACGCCGCACGGTCGTATCAGGAGGTCGTCGAATCCACCGGGGGGGGCAAATGCCCCAAACTATGCGTGCGTTTCGCACCATACAACTCAGCATGGAGCAAGGATCCGTATCCGAAGCTGCAAATTGTGACGGTGGGCGAGCTGCTGGACGGCAGGCGGATCAACATGCCCCCCGTCCGACAGACGAGCGTGACCTATAAACGCGCACCGAAGGCGCAATCGAAAGCGGCCGAGCAGCCTCGCATTTTCGGCGAAGATTGAAACTTGACCACTACCGACGGGACGGCGACCGGCGGCGCGGCGCGCGAATCGTATAAGCTGAGGAGATGCCGATTGATCGGCAAGCCGTCGCCTCCTGGTACCGCCGCAACCGGAGCCGGTCGCGGGCGCTGTTCGACCTCGTCAGTGACCAGGCGCTCTACAACCAGCCGATTCTGCTCCGCCTTCCCATCGTCTTCTACGTCGGCCACCTGCCGGCGTTCAGCTTCAACACGCTGGTCAGGCGGGGACTGGGCGGCGATCCGATCGATGCCGGCCTCGAACGTCTGTTCGCGCGCGGCATCGATCCGTCACCCGACGGCGAGACGCCGGCTGCGACGCCCGGCCACGATCGCTGGCCGGACCCCGAGCGGGTGCGCCAGTTCGTCGACGAAGCGGATCGGCGCGTGCTGGACGCGCTCGAGCGGGCGAGATCGAGCGGGCCGGCGACCCTCTGCTCGATCGCGCCGAGGCCGCGTTTGCGATCCTCGAGCACGAAGCGATGCATCAGGAGACGCTGCTCTACATGTGGCATCGCCTGCCGCTCGCGCAGAAGCGGCGGCCGGACGGGTACCGGCCCCGCATCGACGGCCGCGTGCCGCCGCGCGAGTGGCTCGAGATTCCGACGGGCCCCGCCACGCTCGGTGTCGCGCGAGCGGACGTCCGGTTTGCCTGGGACAACGAGTGTCCGGCCCTGACGGCCGACGTGCCGGCGTTCGCGATCGAGCGTCACGACGTGACCAACGCCGACTTCCTCGCATTCGTCGACGCGGGCGGATACGACGATCCGCGCTGGTGGACGCCGCCCGACTGGGACTGGATCCTGCGGGAGCGGATTCCTCATCCGCTGTTCTGGGAGCGCGATGACGACGGGGAGGGTGCGGACCGGGGCGGCGGGGCCGCACAGGGGGCGTGGCACTGGCGCGGGATGTTCGATCGGATCCCGCTGCCGCCGGCGTGGCCCGTGTACGTGAGCCAGGCGGAAGCCGCGGCGTACGCTCGCTGGCGCGGTGTGCGGCTGCCGAGCGAAGCGGAGTACCAGCGCGCGGCGTTCGGCGCCCCGGGCGGCAGCCGCCCCTATCCGTGGGGTGATCAGGCGCCCACGCCGGCGCACGGGGTCTTCGATTTTACGAGCTGGGATCCCGAGCCCGTCGGCACGCATCCGGCCGGAGCGAGCGCGTGGGGCGTCGAGGATCTCGTCGGCAACGGCTGGGAGTGGACCTCGACGAGCTTCGCCCCGTTTCCCGGCTTCCGTCCGATTCCGTCGTATCCGGAGTACTCAGCGGATTTCTTCGACGGCGCGCATTTCGTCATGAAAGGCGCGTCGCCAGGCACCGCCCGCGAGCTGATTCGCCCGACGTTCCGCAACTGGTTCCGCGCCCATTATCCCTACCCCTACGCGACCTTTCGATGCGCGAGCGATCGTCACTGATCCGGTCGGCGGCCGGGTCCGTAGCCGAGCGCGAGGCGTTTGCCGACGCGGTCCGGTACTATCTCAGCCTCAATCCACGGCAGCTGCCCTCGCGCTACTTCTACGACGAGATCGGTTCGGCGTTGTTCGAGGCGATCTGCCGGCTGCCGTGGTACCCGGTCACGCGCACGGAGACGCGTCTGCTCGAGGTGCACGCCGCCGACATCCTGCGGCGCGTCGATCCGCTGTCCACGATCGTCGAGCTGGGGCCCGGGAGCGGCGAGAAGCTCGCGCGGCTGCTCGAGGGCGGGCGGTCGCGGGCGACGCCGATGACGGTGCACCTGGTGGACGTGTCCGCCGCGGCGCTCGAAGCGGCCGGGCATGCGCTCGCGCAGCTTGAAGGCACCGTCATCGTTCCGCACCAGACGACTTATGAAGCCGGCCTGGCGGACGTGGCGGACGGACGCCCCGATTCGGGGCGCAAGCTGGTGCTGTTCCTGGGATCGAACATCGGCAACTTCGATCCGCCCGGCGCGGCCGCCTTTCTGGCGTCCATTCGGTCCTCCCTTGCTGCCGGCGACGCCCTGCTCGTCGGCACCGACCTCGTGAAGACGGAGCAGGAGCTCGTGCGTGCGTACGACGATCCGCTCGGCGTGACCGCGGCCTTCAATCGCAACCTGCTGGCCCGCATCAACCGGGAGCTGGACGGCGACTTCGACCTGCAGGCGTTCACCCATCGGGCGATCTGGACGGTTGCGGCCTCGCGGGTCGAAATGCACCTGGTCAGCGCCGCCCGCCAGAACGTGCACGTGAAGGCGTCCGGCCTCGAGTTCACGATGGAGGCGGGCGAATCGATTTGGACCGAGAGCTCCTACAAGTACCTGCCGCACACCGCACGGCGGATGGTGGCGGCGGCCGGCTTCGATGTGATCGAACAGTGGGTCGATCCCGATCGGCGCTTTGCACTCACGCTGGCGTCGCGGCCGGCGTGATCCCTGCCGAACGTCCCTCGGCGTCAACGTGAACGACTGCTCCCTGTAGTATTGTGAGCAAAATGCGAATCGCGGTTCCCAGGGAGACGGCCCCGGGAGAACAGCGCGTGGCCCTCGTTCCGGAATCCTGCAAGAAGCTCATTGAGGCCGGCTACGACATCTCGCTCGAGACTGGAGCCGGAGAGGCCGCCGGCTTTCCCGACGCGGTGTACGCCGAGGCCGCCGTCCGCGTGGCCTCCGATCCGTCGACCCTGATTGGATCGGCCGACGTCGTGCTCAAGGTCGGCCCGCCGGAGGTCGCCTCGTCCCGCGACGAGGTGACGTGGATGCGTCCGGGCGCCGTCTACATCGGATCGCTGATGCCGCTCCGGCATCTCGAAGTGGTCCGCGCGCTGGCCGCGCGCGGCGTCACCGCCTTCGCCACCGACGCCATCCCCCGCACGACACGCGCGCAGTCGATGGACACGCTGTCGTCGATGGCGAGCATCACCGGCTACAAGGGAGTCCTGCTGGCGGCGGTCGCGATCAACCGCTATTTTCCGATGCTGACGACGGCCGCCGGGATGGTGTTTCCGGCGAAGGTGTTCGTGATCGGCGCCGGCGTCGCCGGACTGCAGGCCATCGCCACGGCGCGCCGTCTCGGCGCGAACGTCGTGGCGACCGACGTGCGGCCGGAGGTGAAGGAGCAGATCGAGAGCGTTGGCGCCAAGTACGTCGGCATCGAGCTGAAGGAGAGCGCGGCGGCCGGTGGCGGCTACGCCAGGGAGCTGTCGGACGAGGATCGCCGGCGGCAGGCCGAGCTGCTCGTCCAGGAATGCGCGCAGTCCGACGTGGTGATCACCACGGCGCTCATCGGCGGCGTGCTGGCCCCGCGGCTGATTTCCGCCGACACCGTGGGCGCGATGAAGCGCGGGGCGGTCCTCGTCGACCTCGGCGCCGATGGCGGCGGCAACTGCGAGCTCTCGCGGCCCGGTCAGACGGTCGTCGTCGGCGGCGTCACGATTCTCGCGCCGCTCAACCTCCCGGCGACGATGCCGTTTCATGCGAGCCTGCTGTTTTCGCGGAACCTGACCGCATTCGTCCAGGCGTTCACGAAGGAGACGGCGTTCCAGCTCGATTTCGCGGACGAGATCCAGCAGGGCGCGGTCATCACACATGGCGGCGAGGTGAGGCACGCCCGCACGCGTGAGGCGCTGGCGAAGGCGTAAGGAGGCAGCGTGGAGTTCTGGTCGACCGTGTACGTCTTCGTGCTGGCGTCGTTCATCGGCCTCGGGATCATCCGGCGGGTGTCGCGCCTGCTGCACACCCCGCTGATGTCGCTGACCAACGCGATCTCCGCAATCGCGGTCGTCGGCGCGATTCTCCTCACCGGTGGCGACTACCCGGTCCACATCCGCGTGCTGGGCGCCATCGCGCTCTTTGCCTCCATGACCAACATCATCAGCGGGTTTCTCATCACCGATCGCATGCTGAAGATGTTCAAGACCGGCGACCGCCGCGACGACGCACCCCGCTCATGATGGACGCGGTCAGCCAGCTCGCCTATCTCGTCGCGTCAGCCTGCTTCATCTTCGCACTGCACTGGATGAATACGCCGGCCACGGCCCGCAAGGGCGTCTATGCCGGCGTCGCGGGGACCGCCATCGCCGTGCTCGTCACCTGGGCGGAGCCGAGCGTCGTCCACCACGGGTGGATCGTGCTGGCGATTGCGGCCGGCGTGGCGGTGGGCGTACCGCTGTCGCGGGTGCCGTTGACCGCGGTCCCGCAGCGGACGGCGCTGTCGCATGCGTTCGGCGGACTCGCGGCCGGCCTGGTCGGCACCGCCGAGTACTACCTGCAGGTGGGAGAGGTGCCGGAGCAGTTGACGGCCTTTCGCATGAGCGCGCTCGTCGCGGAGGTCATCCTCGGCTATCTCACGTTCACGGGCAGCCTCATGGCCGCCGGCAAGCTGCAGGAAGTGAAATGGGTGCCGCAGCGGCCGGTCACCTACCGCGGGCAGAACGTCATCAACCTGCTGCTGTTCGCGGGTGCGCTCGTTCTGGCGGTGGCGATCGCCGGCAACCCTGCGGCGTCGTGGGCCCGGATCGTGTTCCCGGCGCTCATCGCACTCGCGCTGCTCTTCGGCGTCCTGCTCATCATCCCGATCGGCGGGGCGGACATGCCGACCGTGATCGCGATTTTGAACTCGTACGCGGGGCTGTCCGCGGTCGCGATGGGGTTCGTGCTCGACAACAAGCTGCTCATCACGGCCGGAGCGCTCGACGGATCGAGCGGACTGATTCTCGCCGTCATCATGTGCAGGGCGATGAACCGGTCGTTCACCAACGTGCTCTTCGGCGCGTTCGGGCAGGTGCAGCAGGTGAAGACGGGCGGCGAGCCGAAGGTCTACAAGTCGGAGACCGCCGAGGGCGCGGCACAGATTCTCGAGCAGTCCAACTTCGTCGTGATCATCCCGGGCTACGGCATGGCGGTCGCGCAGGCGCAGCACAAGGTGCGCGAGCTGTACGACCAGCTGAAGAAGCGCGGGATCACGGTCAAGTTCGCGATCCATCCGGTGGCGGGCCGTATGCCCGGGCACATGAACGTGCTGCTCGCCGAGGCGGACATTCCCTACACCGATCTCGTCGAGATGGACGAGATCAACCGCGACATGCCGCAAGCCGACGTCGCCCTCGTCGTCGGCGCCAACGACGTCGTCAACCCGGCGGCGCGGAACGACAAGTCGAGCCCGATCTACGGGATGCCGATCATCGACGCCGACAAGGCGCGGACCGTGTTCGCGATCAAGCGGAGCAAGAACCCCGGCTTTGCCGGCATCGACAACGAGCTGTACTTCTCGGATCGAACGTGGATGCTGTTCGGCGATGCCAAGGCGGTCCTCGGAGAGCTGGTGAAAGAGCTGGCCGGCGGCCCGGGCATGCACTGACGCTGCCGCCAATCACGGGCGCCGCGTTCGCCGAACTCCTGGTGCGATCGCGACCAGCCAGACTGCAGGCAGGCTGATTCCCCAGGCACCGCGGCGGCGCCTACGCCGGCCGCAAGATCATGTTGTTCGAGTGCTGATGGAACGCGTCGACGGAAGGGCCTGGCGACCCGTCAGGACCGAGGAGGTGGAACGTATAGCCGACGCGGCCAACCAAGGAGACCAACTCGTCGAGTGAGGTTCCCATTTCGCGCAGGTTGTCCGGCTCCACTTCGATCCAGATCAGATCGATTGCTTTGTTCCGCAATAGACGCTGAGCTCCTTTGAGAGCCGACACCTCGGCGCCTTCCACGTCAAGCTTCAAAAACCCGATTCGGTCGATGCCCTTGTCGTGACACAAGTCGTCGAGCGAGATGCTCTCGACCTTGAGAACCCGTCCGCCAGTGAAGCGCCCCCGGTGCAGATCCTCGGCCGACGCGACGGCAGGTTGAAGCCGGTTGAAAATCGAATCCTTTTCTGTCACCTGAAATTCGACGATGCCGTTTGAATCAGAGATGGCAAGCTGCTCCGCCGTGACGTTTTCGAGGCGGTTCAGCGACACATTGTTTTGCAGCAGCCTGAATGTGGGCGGGTCCGGCTCAAACGCGTAGACGTGCGCATGCGGGTGGGCGGAGGCCAGGGCGACTGTCCAGACTCCGACGTTGGCACCGATGTCGAACAAGATCGGGCAGCTCGATGAAAGGTTGCGAATCATCTTTGCTTCCGACGGACGCGGCACAAACCCACGCGTCGATCTGAAGTCTGCGAACGTGGCGGCAGCCAATCTGGTATCGAACGCTCCTTCGACCAGGAGCGGCCGACCAAGCTTCTCGCCCACCGTCCATCGTGCGTACTCGAGGGCCAGCGTCGGGTGGCGTGCCGCCGTTACGAGATTCCTTGAAAGCCACATTCCGGTTCACACCCTGCCTTCCTCACGGAGGCTCAAGGCCGCATATGACTGACAGAATGCCGAACTATATCAGATCGATCAATCGACACCTCGTCGATGCCTCAAGGGGCAGATGGTCCTGACGTGGGGAAATACACTAGACTTTAGTCCTGATGCCTTCGGAAATTCGCGGACGTGCAGAAACGCTCGGTTATCGTTCGCCCAATCATGATTGCGCTGGACATGTCGACACATGGCTCAGGCTGGTACCGAGTGGGATGTTTTGGCCGCGTCGGATCGGCTGGTGGGCTCGTGGAAGCGGTGATGCGCATCCGGACGCGGGCGTAAACGCCGAGTGCGGTGAAGATGAATTGGTCCCGGCGCTGACCTTTCACATGCTGCCGCGGCGCCGGCAGCTTGGGCGAGCATTCGGACGGAGCTGTTCGCCGACGCCTTGGCGACAGTTGCGTGCGACCGACGCGCGCGCTTGCCGTGGGCCACTTTGCCGAGTTGATGCGCCGGGTCTTGCGGCCCCGAGCGACGCATCGGGAGCGCGAGGCGTTCTGGCGGGGCTGGCGCCTGGTGGCGCTCGACGGGACACAATTGGGCCTGACCAACACGCCGCAGATCAGCGCGACGACCGTCAAAGCGCGCGCGCGTCGGGGCCGCGCGGCCTTTGCCAAGATCTGGACCGCCGTTCTGCTGGAAGTCGCCTGCACGATCCGCTCGCCGCGGCGATTGGGCGTCAGGGGGAATCGGCAATGGGCATTGGCCCAGCGCCTGCATGGCGCCCAGCCGTCCCCGAAGCGGGCGTTGCTGCTCGGCGATCGGTTGTATCGGGTCGCGGCGATTCTCCGTGAGCCCACGCGCGGGTCGCCTGCACACTTGGGTTCCAGCCCCAGGCATTTTTTGTCTGCGCGCCTCGCGATCTGGACCACGCCCCGGCGTCCGCACACGCTTGGCCGACGGCACGCGCCTGATCCAGATTGCGCACCGCGCGCGCCAGCGGCCGGGCCAGATTCTCGGGTGGTTCCAGGTCCGCGAGAATTCGCGTGACGGGTGGGGCGCCAGGGACATCGCCCAGCACGGTTGCGAAGTGGTCATCCGAGAGCCAGTCTGCTCGCTCCGCGCACGGCCGCCGGCACTTCAAGGAAACTCGCGCTGCTCTATGTCGCCCTCGCTGGGAACACGAGTCTCGTATTTTCGCGAGCTGAAACGGCAGGTGCGGAAGACCGCGCATCCATACTCAGAGTCATGAACCATCGAAACGGCCGGTTCAGGAAATTGCCGCCCTCAGTCAGCTGGTCAGTGCGCTGCTGGCTGTACGAACGCCAGCGCGCAGCCGGCAGCCAATTGCCCGTGTTGCGGGTGAGCTTCACGAAAATCTTGGAACTTTGATGTGAAACCCATGTGGCTGTGGGTCGACTTGGGGCACGGCGTGCTCACCGAGCAACAACGTCACCACCATCATGAGGCGTCGGTTACCGGCGGATGCGCCGGTATGTCACCCCGACCTCGGCGACAGGTAACCACGCAGTTGTCCCCGAGCTGGCGTGCGCCAGCCGATCAAGGCGTGGCCCCGGTTGGTGAAGACGCACGCGATCGAAGGGACGATGCAGATTGCAACTCGTGTAGCAACGTGAGTCATCAATTTCCGAAAGGCATTAACTTTAGTCCCGACGCACGGATTGCCGCCGCGCCCCCATGATGAGGAGACACGATGGTCCTGACCAAGCCCGAACTGATCGACTCGCTGCAGAAGGAAGTCCGTATCCTCCTGCATCTCGCGAGCAAGCTCGATCGCACCACGCTCGATTACCGCCCGACGCCGAAGCAGCGCAGCGCGTTCGAGCTGCTTCGTTACCTGTCGGTGATGGGCCCGATGCTCGTGAGGGCAGCCAAAGGTTCCGGGTTCGATCCCGCCCGCTGGACCGAGGCGACCAAGGCCGCCGAGGCGCGCGACTTCGAGCAGACGCTGGCGGCGATTGCGGGACACACCGACGCGTACGCCACGTTACTGGGCGACATGTCCGACGCCGATTTCCGGGCGGAAATCGAGATGTTCGGCAGCAAGACGACGCGCGGCGCCTTCATCGTCAACCTGGTGCTCTGCGGGTGCGCCGCCTATCGGACGCAGTTGTTCCTCTACCTGAAAGCCTGCGGCCGCGAGGAGCTGACGACGATGAACCTGTGGGCCGGCATGGACGCGCCGGCGGCGGCCGTGTAGTCAGCGAGGCGGACCCGGGACCCTCAGCGATGGACCAGCAGTGACCATCGAGGTGGCGAAGAAGGCGGCGGCCGCGGCACTCGCCCAGGCGCGCGCGAACGGATGGACGATGGCGGCCGCCGTGGTCGATGCGGCGGGCCTGCTCGTGTATTTCGAGAAGATGGACGACACGCAGGCCGGCAGTGTCGGCGTGGCGCAGGCCAAGGCGCGATCGGCGGCGCTGTTCAAACGCTCCACCAAGGCGTTTCAGGACATGCTGGCCTCGGGGGGCGACGGCCTGCGCGTGCTCGGGCTCGACGGCGCGGTGCCGGTCGAAGGCGGCCTCCCGATCGTGGTCGGCGGCCGCGTGATCGGCGCCATCGGACTGTCGGGCGGCACGAGCGGCCAGGACGGTCAATGCGCGCAGGCAGGCCTCAACGCCCTGAACAACTAGCCGGACCTCCCTTACGCGGCCGTTCGTGACGCGCGGACGGCCGCGCCGAGCAGGGCCGTCTCGTCGTTCAGCACGATCTTCACCGGCATCTCCGCCAGCAGCGACTCGAACGTGCCTTTCGCGCGGAACGCCTGCATGAAGCGGCCGTCGGTGAGCGCCGGCAGGATCTTCGGCGCGATGCCGCCGCCCACATACAGCCCACCGGTGGCGACCACCCGCAGCGCGAGGTTGCCCGCCTCCGCGCCGTACGCGTCGACGAACATCTCGAGCGTCTCGACGCACCTGGCGCAGCGGCGTTCGAGCGCCGCGGCGGTGATACGCGCGGCGGCGTCGGGTTCGCCGAGATCCGGGACGGCCGCGCACGAGCCGACGTGCGCGGTCTGATAGATATTCAGCAGGCCGCGGCCCGACACCACGCTCTCGACCTCCGCGCGGCCGTCGCGCTCGGTCAGCCACCGCATCAGCCGGATCTCGCGTTCGTTTCGCGGGGCGAAATCGGCGTGCCCGCCTTCCGATGCCGCCGGCACGTAGCGGCCGTCGACCGCCTGCAGCATCGCGAGGCCCAGTCCGGTGCCGGCCGCGATCAAACCGATGCTGCCGCCGGCCACCGACCGCCCGTCCTGCAAGATCAGGACTTCAGACGACTCGAGGACGGTCAATCCGTAGGCCATCGCCTGGAGATCGTTCAGCAGGTCGATACGGGGGATCGCGAACAGGTGGCCGAGCCGTCCCGCATCCACGGTCCATGGCACGTTGGTCAGCCGCGCCGCCCCGCCAATCACCGGCCCGGCGACACCGAAGCATGCCGCGTCAATACGCCCCTCGGCCGTCGCGCGGCCGACGAATGCCGATACCATCTCGGCCAGATCGGTGAAGGCGAGCGTCACGAACGATTCGATGCACCGCGCGCGCGGGCGCGGATTGCCGGCGTCGAAGAGTCCGAGCAGCGTCTTGGTGCCGCCGATGTCGCCCGCGAGAAGCATCACCTGGTGTCGCTTTCCACGTTGGCCGGAGCGCAGGATGGCAGGATTGCAGAATCGCGCGACGGCGGCAAGCGCGGCTGCGTCCGCGGCGCGCGCGCGTTCCTGATTGACAACGAGCGCCTTCTCCTGCATCGTGTTACCCGTACGCTCCACACGCGTCCGTCGGCGCGGAGGTCGATGCCTTCATCCACGCCTGACCTGCCTCCTCACCAGCCGCTCGCCGGCCAGGTGGTCGTCTTCACAGGAAGATTGAGCTCGCTCGGCCGCAAGGACGCCTGCGCGCTCGTGGCGCGCCTCGGCGGCGCCACGGCCGACGACCTCACCTCGAAGACGACGATGCTGATCGTCGGCGACGAAGGATTCGGCGCGGCGTCGCGTGAGAAGAGCCAGAAGCTGGCGCGAGCCGAAGAGCTCAAGGCGCGGCCGGACGCGCGGCTCAGGATCGTCCGCGAAGACGAATTCTGCCGGCTCGCCGGTGTCCCGACGCCGGACGCGTTGCGACGCCACTACCAGACCTCGCGCGACCTGCTCGCGCGCTACCGCGCGCTGCGTGACGACCACCTCCGCTACCTGGTCAAGTGCGGCATCATCCGGCCGGTGCTCACCACCAACGCCGACGCGTTCTTCTCGTTTCCGGATGTCGCCGTGGTCAAGCAGCTGAACGACGACATCTCTCACGGGGCGTCCTTTCAATCCGCGGTGCAGTCGCTCCTCGCCTCGCGCCACGGCCAGCTCGCGTTCGACTTCCGCCTCGACGCGGCCCCCGCCCGCGTGCTGACGCTCTCACGCAGGCCGGCGTCGCTGCCGCGTCCTCACGTCGATCCCGCGGTGGGCGCCCGCGAGACGCGGCGCGCCGAGGAGTGCTTCCGCGCGGCGTCGCTCCTCGACGACGGCGACGAATCGAAACGGGACGAAGCGGCGGCGGCGTATCGCAAGGCGCTCGAAATCGACCCGTACCTGGTGGCGGCGCTCATCAACCTCGCCAACCTCCACTACAGCCGCGACGAGCTCGCCGAGGCGCAGGCGCTCTACGAGCGCGCGATCGGCCTCGAATCCGACTTCTTCGAGGCGCATTTCAATCTGGGGAACATCTACCACGATCTCGGCCGCTTCGCCGAGGCGCAGGCCTGCTACCAACGGGCGCTGCACCTCAATCCGTCGTACGCCGACGGCCACTTCTACCTCGCGATCACCTTCGAGAAGATGGGACTGCCGCAGGAGGCGCGTCCGCACTGGCGCGCGTATCGTCACCTCGCGCCGGACGGCGAGTGGGTGGAGCTGGCGAAGGAGTTTTCGGAGTAGAGACGGCGGACCGGACCGGTCCCGCCTAGTACACGTGTACTCGTCGTGCGGGCGCTTCTTCGGCGTGCGGCGGAGCTTGTAGAACGTGCAGTCGGGGCACCACGCCTCGGGATCGAAACCGGAGGTGCCCGCAATCGGCAGCACGTCGCGATGCCCGCAGCACTCCGGTCCGTCCTCGGGAGGACGCCGCCAGCGGCACGATTTGAAACGCATGACCGCCGGCGACACCTCTGCCGACGGGGCGGGAGGAGTCGGCGACGGTGTGGTGACCGGGTCAGACATGCGGCAAATCCGATTCTAAACGAACGCCGACGGACTTTTCTAGCGCGCTCAGATCGCGAAGCTCGTCCGGCGACACGAGCGTGATCGCGTGGCCGACCTCGTCGGAGCGTCCCGTGCGGCCGACGCGGTGCACGTAGCTGTCGGGCGAGTCCGGCAGCTCGTAGTTCACGACCGTGTGAATGCCGTCGATGTCGAGCCCACGCGCCGCGATATCGGTCGCCACCAGCACCTTGAACCGTCCGCCGCGGAATCCCTCGACCGCCGCCCGCCGCTGCTCCTGCGTGCGATCCGCATGCAGCGCGACACACCGGATGCCGCGCGACGCGAGACGCTGCGCGAGGTGCTCCGCGCCGACCTTGGTGCGCGTGAAGATCAGCACGGGACCGCCGGGACGCCGCAGATGCTCCACGAGCCAGTTCAAGCGCTCGGCGGGCGGCATCACGCACGCGCGATGGGTGATCGACTGCGGCGGCTTGCTCCGGTGCCCCACCTGCACGTATTTCGGCGCCTTCACGATCTCCAGCGCCAGCCGCATCACATCGTCCGGCATCGTGGCCGAGAAGAGCAGCGTCTGGCGGATGGCCGGCATGGCCGAGATGATCCGCCGGACGTCGGGCCAGAACCCCATGTCCATCATCCGGTCGGCTTCGTCGAGGACGAGCAGCTCGACGGCGGCGAGATCGGCGTTCTGCTGCCGCATGTGATCCATCAGCCGGCCCGGCGTGGCCACGATGATGTCGACGCCCGCGCGAAGCGCCCGTTCCTGACCGCCCATCTCGACGCCGCCGTACACCGCGGCGCTCGTGATGGCGGTGTGATACGACAGGCCGTGAATCTCGTCCTCGATCTGCACGGCGAGCTCGCGGGTCGGTGCGAGGACGAGCACGCGGCTCCGGGCCGCGACCGGCGCTTCGAGGGGCTCCCGCGCGCCGGCCGTCAACAGGCGCTGCAGCATCGGGACCACGAACGCCGCGGTCTTGCCGGTGCCGGTTTCCGCGCAGGCGATGAGGTCGTGCCCGTCGAGCGCCATCGGAATCACGGCGCTTTGAATCGGCCGGGTCTCGACGAACCCGAGATCGCGAATGCCTTCGAGCAGGCGGGTATCGATGGGAAGCACGGCGAACGGCACCGGTCGGATGTCGCACGCCGCTGGTTCCAGCACTGGTCGCGCGGGACTGCCCGGATGGTCGGCCGTGCGACCGGCCTGACCGGTCGATCCTGGACGACGAGCGTGCCGCCGCGGGCTGGAGGCTCCGCGGCGGTGAGAACGGCGATCGGTTGTATGTGGATTCAAACCAGTATCGGCTAGCGGGCTCTGAACGTGATGATGCCCCGAACGGGGTCGTAGGGCGACACGCCGACAGTGACGCGATCGCCGGGAACCACTTTGATGCGGAAGCGGCGCATGCGGCCGCTCAGCTGGGCCAGCACTTCATGGCCAGCGTCGCACTGCACGCGGTACAACCCGCCGCTGTGGACGGCAACCACGGTGCCCTGCATGTCGATCAAGTCGTCCTTGCTCAAATAGCCAGCAGTCCTTTCCTCTAAACAATTATTGTGCCACATCCATCCCATTTAGTCATCTGTTGATCCGCGCAGGCGTCGACTCGCGGCCCACTCAACGCCAGCGCCCCTCGACGTAAAACCAGCCCCGTCGTGTGTGGGACCAGTGACCCGGCACCCAGACCGCGCGCGGTCGAGGCGGCAGCATCCAGGCGCCGGCCGCCCACCGGTACGCCCGCCCATCCCAGCGGTAGTACCCAGGGACCCAGACGTAATTGGGTCCGGGTCTCACCACCCGCACGTCGGCCACCGGTGCGGGCGGGCCCACGCGAACGTACACACGCCCGCGCGGCGTTGCGCACGCGATCCCGACGCCGCATGTGGCGGCGAGCGCCACCGTCGCGACGGTCGATTTCCACCACTTTGCCATGACCGCTCCACCTCCTCGAAAAGGGATCCCTCACGAGACATAGACCGGAGCTCGGCGGCGGCGGTTTAATCGCTATTAGAGCTGCCGAACGGCGTCCTCAACCTGCCGGGCAAGCGCCTCGTAGTCGTCGCCGGTGAGCGTCAGCGGCGCGCCGAACGCGACGCGCACGCGCCCGGGTCGCGCCATGCGCCACGTGTGGTGCAGGACGCGTTCCAATCCGTCGAGGCGCACCGGCACGACGGGAACGCCAAGCCGCGACGCGATCATCCCGATACCGGGACGGAACCGGTCGATCTCTCCCGACTCGGTCCGGTGACCTTCGGGGAAGATCAGCACGGAGAAACCACCGCCGAGAATGTCTCCGATATAGCGCAGCGTCTGACGCGCGCCCGCCTCCCGCTGCGGCAGCGGAAAGGCGTTGAACATCAGCGCGGCGAGATAGTAGTTGAGGCTGTTGGTGAACCAGGCCGCCCGCGCGTACTGCTCGGGGAAGAAATGCGCCTTGAAGAATTCCTTGGACATGGCCACCGCCAGGCGGTAGCGGAACCTCGCCGGCAGCGCGGCCAGGATCACGGGCGTGTCCATGTGACTCTGATGGTTGGCGGCGAAGATGACCGGACCGTGGACCGGGTCGAGATGGGCGCGGCCTTCGACGCGAATCCACGCGAACAGGCGCGCGAGCGGCAGCAACCACGTGGGCAGGCTCGCCCGGCGCACCGCTCGTGCGGCCAGCGATCGACTCCACGAAGGGAATTCGATTGGCGCTTCGGTCGCCGCGGTGCGGCCGCTGGCCGCCTCCTCGACGAGCGTCCGCAGCTGCCCGATAGTGGTGGCGCTCGAGAACGCGGCCTCGTCGAGGTGGGTCTCGAACGCGTCTTCGAGCGCCACCATCAGCTCGACCCGCTCGAGCGAGCTGAGGCCCAGCTCGTCGATCGTCGTCGCCGCCGACAGATCCGAGCGTCCCGATTGTCTGACCAACAGCGGCGTCAGCCTGTCCCCGGCCGCCGCCCCGGCCGGCGCGTGCACCGGCGCCCCGGCGCGCAGCCAGTCTCGGATGGCCGCCCGCTTCAGCTTGCGCGTGCCCTCGGTCCGCGGCAACTCGGGCTGCGGCCACACGACGGCCCGTCTGATCTTCTGGTGGTCTTCGAGCCGCGCATTCGCCTGACGGACGATGGCCTCGGGATCCACGCCCGGATCGAGCACGAGCGCCGCGTGCACGCGCTCCTGTCCGCCCGACGTGATGCCGACGACGGCAGAATCGCGGACCCCGGGGATCTGATTCAGGACGTGCTCGACGTCCTCGGGAAAGACGTTCAGCCCCTCCGGCGTGACGATCATCTCTTTCTTGCGGCCGCGGATGAACAGCTCGCCGCCGGGGCCGATCTCGCCGACGTCGCCCGTGTGGAACCAGCCGTCGTCGAACGCGCGCGCGGTGTCGTCGGCGGCGTTGAAATAGCCGGTCGTCACGTTCTCGCCTCGCACCAGGATCTCGCCGTCCGGACCGACCCTCATTTCGACGCCGGCGATCGGTTTGCCGACCGACCCTTTCTCTGTCGCGAATGGATGGTTCAACGTCACGATGGGCGCTGTCTCGGTCAGGCCGTACCCCTGGACGACGAGGAATCCGAGCTTCGACCAGAACGCTTCGAGCGCAGGATCGAGCGGGGCGGCGCCGACCACGAAGCTCCAGAACTTCAGGCCGAACAGCCGGTGAACGCGGCGGAACCGCCACCAGCGCCGCGCCACGTGCTCGTCAACGGCCACCGCGTCGGCGGCCTCGGGCGCCAGGCGCACGACGTGCTCCCGCAGCACGTCCAGCACCTTCGGCACCGACACGAGGACGGACACGCGGCGTCGCTTGATCTGGGCCACGATGTCGACCGGGTTGTAGCCCCGGATGAACACGACCGTGCCGGGCAGCATCGGCGGGACGAAGGTCGTCAGCGCCTGGCCGAACATGTGGCTGAGCGGCAGCAGATTGAGGAACCGCAGCGGAAAGAACGGACGTCCCCACCGCCGGTATTTCAGCACCTCGCGCTCGACCGGGACGATGTTCGCGAGGACGTTGCGGTGCGTGATGACGACCCCCTTGGGATCGGCCGTCGCCCCCGACGTGAAGATGATCTCGGCGACGTCGTCTTTCGTGAGCGGAGGCGGCGCGGAGCGGCGACCCGCGGAATCGGTGGCCTCGGGCAGCGCATCCCAATCGAGCTCGTGGAGCCTCCAGATCGGCAGCGCGCCGGGAGGCGCGGGGAAGTGCACGTCCTGACCCACCAGAATCAGCTTCGCGTCGACAATGCGGGACACCCTCCGCAGAAAATCGGCGGAAGCGCGGTAGTCGATCGGGACCACGACGATGCCGTTGAGGATGCAGCCCCAGAAGGCCACGACCCATTCCGGGCGGTTCTCGGACCAGAACAGCACCTTGTCGCCCTTGCGCAGTCCGAGGCCGGCGAGTCGCAGGGCAAATGCCCGCGCCGCGCCCGCGACCTCGCTGTAGGTGTGGCGCCGCACTCGAAATCCGTCGTCGTGGACGAGAAACTCTCCTCGCGCCTGCGAGAAGTCCTCGAAGAAGTCGTTGAGGGTGTTGCGGACCACGGGTGAATTATGATGGACCATTCATGCGCATTTTTCTCACGGGCGCGACCGGCTACGTGGGCAGTGCGATTCTCGATGCGCTGGTCCGCGGCGGCCACGCCGTCACCGCGCTGGTTCGCGACCACGAGAAGGCGGCGCTCGTCGCGGCGCGCGGCGGCCATCCGGTGCTGGGCAATCTGGGAGAGCCGGCGTCGTTTCGCGGCGCCGCCGAGGCCCACGACGGGTACGTGCACGCCGCCATCGACAAGGCGTCCGGCCGCGGACCCGCCGTCGAGAGGCTGGCGCTTGAAACGATACTCGCCGCCGCGCGCCGACCGCGGACCGCGGGCCGATCGGTTCCCCACAGGCGATTCGTGATCTTCACATCGGGCATCTGGGTCATCGGCAGCGCGCCGGAGCCGGTTGACGAAGAGGTGCCCCTCGACCCGATCCGGCTCGCGGCGCACGGTCCCGAGCACGAACGGATGGTGCTCGACGCGGCTGGCGAGTACTTGCGGACGGTCATTGTCCGTCCCGGCGTGGTGTACGGCGGTGGCAGCGGGATCGTGGGCGACATGTTCAAGGCCGCCTCGAACGGGCTGGTACGTGTGGTGGGCGACGGCAACAACCGCTGGCCGCTCATCTACGACCGCGACCTGGCGGATCTGTACGCGCGGCTCGCGCTGCATCCCGACGCGTCGGGCGTCTACCACGCCAACGACGAAGGCGACGAACGAGTGAACGACATCGTGTCGGCGATTTCGCCGTACCTGGCGGTGCGTCCCGACGTCCGCCACGTGCCGATCGAGGAAGCGCGCAGCAAGATGGGTCCGTATGCGGATGCGCTCGCGCTCGATCAGGTCGTCAGAAGTCCGCGCGCGCGGGCGCTGGGCTGGTCACCGACGCTCCACTCGGTCGGCGGCAACGCGGCCAGACTGCTGGAGGAATGGCGCGCCTCCCGGAATTGACAGCCTGGGGCGCCTATCGCTGCGATTCCTCGGCGGGCGCGGCGTGGTCCGGCACCGAGGGCGCCCGCGCCGCCTCGGCCTGCTCCTCCGGCTTCACCATCTCGAGCACCGGCGACGGTGCGCGCACGTCCATCGGGATCACGCGGGGCTCCGGCAGCTCGCCTGCGAGGATCTCGTCGATGAGGCCGTACTTCCGGGCCCTGGCGGCATCGAGGTAGAAGTCGTTCCGCTTGGTGTCCTTGATGATCTGGCGCAGCGGCTTGCCGGACCGCGACGACAGGATCTTGTAGATCTGATCCTGCATCTGCTTCAGCCGCTCCAGGTGCTGCGCCGCGGCCGAGGTCGACTGCCAGCCCGCCCACTTCGCCGGCTCGTGAATCATGATCCACGAGTGCGGGAACGCGAGCCGCCGCCCATCGCTCGCCGCCTGCAGCACGATGGAGCCCATGGAGTACGCCATCCCCTGAACGACGATCGTGACCTCGATGCCGCGGCTCACGATGTGCCGGATGGAGTCGTGGATGGCGAGACCGTCGGTGACGTTGCCGCCGGCGCTGTTGATGTACAGCGTGACCGGCCGGCCGCCGTCGCTCGCGAGCTCGCGGATCCGCTCGATGCACCCGCGAGCGGTGTCCTTTTCGATGTCCCCGATCAGGTACACGTCACGCAGCCGCTCGGCCGCTTCCTTGCGCAGCGTCTGGCGCACCGCGTCCACGAGCTCTGCAACGCTCCGGTCGCTCAGTTCCCCCATCGCACGATTATCGCATCGGTGCAAAGCTGATCCGTGGTCCCGGACGCTCGGACTGCGTGGGATGCGGAGCGGTTGCGGGACAAAAGAGGAGGCCAGGGAGACGATTTCGTTCCATCACCCAGGGGGCGGGAGCGCCAGCAACAGCGGGTTGAGCCGATTGTCGCGGAGGGCGGACGGGACGCGCGCCGTCCGGATCAGTCGCCGAACGTTTCGACGTCTTCGTCTTCCGCGCCTGGGAGCAGATCGAAAAACGCGTCGAGACTGCGATCGAGGGCGCGCCGCAGCTGCGGGATCGTCCCGTCGAGCGTGTGCAGCGTGACGTTGGTGGTCGATCGGTCCGCGAGAACGATCTTGCCGTCCTCGAGACCGCGGACCGATTCCTCCGGGACGAGCCGGATGCCGTACACGAGCGTGTAGCGAGCCATCCCGCGATTGTACTGTGGCGGGCGGCGGCTAGCCCTGCTGGCAGTCGATGAGCCGCCGCGCCTCCGCGATGCCCTGATGCAAATCGGTGACGGCGCCATCGAGCTGGCGCTCGTAGACCGCCTTCAAGATGCGTCCCACGCGAGGACCGGGCGGAACGCCGAGCGCGAGCACGTGCCGCCCGAGGAGGATCGGCGGCGGCGGACGATGCTCCACTCCGAGCGACCGGGCGCGAGCGACGAACCAGTCCATCGCCGAACAATCGAAGCGGCCGGGGTCGCGGCCGAGACAGTCCGACTGGGCGAGGCGCGCGAGCAGCTCGAGGTCGACCTTCTGGGCCAGCCGCCGGAACGCGCCGTCTCCCACCTCATCGCGGACCTTGTACCAGGAGCCCGGCTTGAGGTGCTGCGCCACCATCCCGAGGACCTGCCGGCGCACCTCGTAGCCGTCTATCGAGTGCACGTTGAGGCGGTCGAGGAACCGCGCGGCCGGCGCGACGCCCTGCTCCTCGTGATCCATCGAGCGAATTCGCCCGTCGAGGAGCGCGGTTGTCGCCGGCTTGCCGAAATCGTGGCAGACGGCGCCCAGCATCACCGCGAGCTGCTGCGGCCGCTCCAGCCCGTCGAGACGTTCGCGCGCCCGGTCGATCACCTGGAGCGTGTGCACCCACGCGTCGCCCTCCGGATGCCACGCCGGCTCCTGTGGGCAGCCGACGAGCGCGTGCAGATCGGGAAAGAGCGCCGAGGTCACCCCAAGGTCCAACGCCAGCGCGAACCCGACGGACGGACGAGGCGCGAAGAGCAGCTTTTCCAGCTCGCCCCAGATGCGCTCGGCCGGCAGGTCGTCGAGCGGCACGGCCCGGCACAGCGCCCGCGCCTCGGCGTCCGGCGTGAAGTCGAGCCTGGCGGCGAATTGAATGGCACGGAGGACGCGCAGGCTGTCGTCGCCGAAGCGCGCCGGATCCACGACACGCAGGGTGCGGCGCTCGATATCGCCCCGGCCGTCGAACGGATCGAGGGTACTCGCCCGTCAGCGGGTCCCACGCGATGGCGTTGATCGTGAAATCGCGGCGGCGAGCCGCCTCGACGATCGTCAGCGTCGGATCGCCGACCACCTCGAAGCCGCGATGGCCACGGCCAGACTTCGACTCACGGCGGGGCAGCGAGACATCCAGGTCTCCCAGCTTGTAGACCTGAAAGCTCTCGCCGACCAGTTCCACGCGACCGAACGATTCGAGGAGCCGGGCGAGGCGCGGCGCCCCGATGCCGAAGACTTCCAGGTCGACGTCCTTCGACTCGCGGCCCATCAGCCGATCGCGGACCCAGCCGCCGACCACCAGGGCGCGGCCGCCTTCGGTGCGCACGCTCGCGGCTATGTCGCGAGCCCGATCCAGCGCAGGGACGGCTTCCACGTCGCGTTCACAGCTCCACTCGCCGACGGCCGAAGCGTTGGACGAACCGATCGCACAAGGCGGGCGCGAGCGCGTTGAGGAGGACCAGGCCGCGCGCTTTGCGATAGGGATAAATTTCGGGAGCGGGCCGGAAAATTCCGCGAGCGATCGCCTCGGCGACCTGCTCGGCGCTCTGGCGCGGCCCGCGCGCGCGCGACCTGACGCCGCACATTTCTTGCATGACCGCCATGAACTCCGTGTCGGTCGACACCGGCAGCACGACGCTCACGTGAATGCCCGACCCGGCGAGCTCCGCGCGAAGGCATTCCGCCAGACCGACTTGCGCAAACTTGGTCGCCGAATAAGCGCCCATGAGCGGCACGCCGCGCTTGCCGACGATCGATGACACGAAGATCAGGTGTCCGGCTCTCTGCCGCCGGAAAACCGGCAGAGCGGCGCGCGCGCCGTAGAAGGTGCCGAGATAGTTGACCTCCAGCATCTGGCGCATCAGATCGGTGGAGACGTCCGCGGAGCCCTCGATACCGAAGCCCGCGTTGCACATCATCACGTCGAGGCGGCCGAATCGGTCGACCGTGGAGCCGACGAGCCGCTGCATGTCGGCTTCGCGGGTCACGTCGGCGACGACGGCGACGGCGCGGCCGCCGGCCGACTCGATCTCGCGGACGAGCGCGCGCAGGCGGTCCTCGCGGCGGGCGGAGACGACCACCGCCGCGCCGCCGCGCGCGAGGCGCCGCGCCGTCGCGCGGCCGATGCCGGCCGAGGCGCCCGTAATCGCCACAATGGGAGGGTCGGTCACCTTCGGCAGGATAACACCATGAGAATTCGACGTCCCGCACCCGCCTTCAGCCTCGCGATCGTGTCGGCGTGCTTGGCGGCGGCCGCAGGCGTCCTGCAGGCGACCCCCGGCCTTCAGCAGGAATCCGGCCGCACGGCCAACGACCCGGTCGGCCGGCTGGCGCGACAGATCGAACGCGGCGAGACCACGCTCGAGCTCCGGCCCGGAAGCGGATACCTCAAGAGCCTGCTCGAGCGGCTGGATCTGAACGTCGATTCGCAGTTGCTGGTGTTCTCGAAGACCAGCTTTCAGCAGGCGTTGATTTCGCCCCGCGCGCCGCGCGCCCTCTTTTTCAACGACACGGTCAGCGTCGGGTCGGTGCAGAACGGCGACGTGTTCGAGCTGATTGGCGTCGATCCCAGGGAAGGGCTGAACTTCTACACGCTGAGCGCCCGCGCGTCGCCGCCGGTATTCGAGCGGCGGGGTGTGGAGTGCGCGTTCTGTCACGCGCCGGGCAACAAAGGCGTGCCCGGATTCGTGGTCGCCTCCGTCATTCCGAACGCGGAGGGGACGCCGTTCTTCAGCGGCGCCTTCTTCGCGACCACCGATCACCGCACGCCCTTCGATCAGCGCTGGGGCGGCTGGTACGTCACCGGCACGCATGGCTCGCAGGTGCACCAGGGAAACGCCGTCGCGCCCGATCCGGATCGTCCCGTCGAACTGCAGCAGGGCGGCACCCAGAACGTGACCTCGCTACGGGGGCGGTTCGATGCCAGCAACTACCTGACCGACACCAGCGACATCGTCGCGCTGCTGACCCTCGAGCACCAGGCGGGGATGATCAACCTCTTCACGCGCGTCGCGCGACAGTTCGACCGCGCGCAGCTGACAGCCATGACCGACCCGACGGTGCGCGCGCTCGACGCCTCGGTCGACGAGGTCGTCGCCTACATGCTGTTTGTCGACGAAGCTCCGCTGCGCGAGCCGGTGGCGGGCGTCTCCACCTTCACGAAGACGTTTCCCGCCCGTGGTCCGCGCGACCGGCAGGGACGCTCGCTGCGAGACTTCGACTTGCGCACCCGACTGTTTCGCTATCCGCTCTCTTACCTGGTGTACAGCGATACGTTCGACGGCCTGCCGGCCGGCCTGCGGCGGCGTGTGTACCGGCGACTGTACGACGTGCTGACCGGCGCCGACACGGGCGATCGGTTCAGGACCGTCCCGGCCGAGGATCGACAAGCCGTCCTGGAAATCCTGCAGGAGACCAAATCCGGGCTGCCAGACTACTGGCGGCGTGAAACGCGCAGCGGGCCGGAGCGCTAGCGCCGGGGTCCGCGCTCGAGCCGTGCGCGTCCCCAACGACGCACGACGGCCCGGCGCGTTATGCTCGAATCCCGTCGGTTTCGTTATGCCATCCGGCGGGCGCGCACCAGCCGCGGCCGCGACAGTGCGTGGCGTCGCGCATCGCCCGCAAAGACCACGCGGGGCGCCGCCTCGTCCAGCGTCCAGCCGGGCGTCCGGCGACCGCACGACGCGCACTGCAGATACACCCGATCCCTTTCGAAGTGCATCAGGTTGTCGTGTCGGTGCAGGCCGCAGTATGCCTGTTTGAGCCACGTCAGGATGGTGGCGACGAGGGGTTGATCGACGGCATTGCCGTCGTGCCGGAGGGCCGTGTCGAACGCAACCGAACGGGCAGTCTGAGTCGCCATGTCTTTCGCTCCTTCAGCGTCCTACCATATGAGGACGTGCCGGGACCTCTCCGAGGTTCAGCTTCAAGACACGTGCCGCCAGACGAGGTCCCGCGCTCGTCGGCGAAAAGCCGCCAGGTCCGGGCCTATTCGCGAAAATCGACGCGAACTGTCTGCCCTTCGGAACGGCCGAGGCCGGACGGCGACGGGGATTAATGCGGTGTTCGTCCGGAAAAAGGAAGCGGCTGACCGTCTTCGCGAAAAAGACTCTTCACCACGAACATCAGGTTGGCTGGGCGCTCGCCGAGGCGCCGCATGAAATACGGAAACCACTGGCCGCCGAAGGGGATGTAGACGCGGACGCGGTACCCGGCCGCGACGAGGCGGGTCTGCAGGTCCCGCCGAACGCCGTACAGCATCTGGAACTCGAACTGATCGGCGCCGACGCGCCGCTCCGCGGCCCATTGCCGGGCGGTCCCGATCATCGCATCGTCGTGCGTGGCGATGGCGGGATAGCGGCCGGTCGCGATGAGGGCCTTCATCATCCGTTCGTACGCCGCGTCGACGTCGGCCTTCTTCTGATACGCGATGGCGCGCGGCTCGGTGTACGCCCCCTTGACGAGACGAATCCGCGCGCCGAGCGCGTTGATCCGCGCCAGATCCTGTTCGCTCCGGCGAAGCGCGGCCTGCAGGACCACGCCGAGACCGCGGTACTGCTGCTGCCAGAGCTGCTCGAAGATGTCGAGGGTGACCTGCGTGTAATGCGAGCTTTCCATGTCGAGGCGCACGAAGAAGCCGGCCGGTTCCGCGCGGTCGAGAATCCGGCGCAGGTTGTCGATCGCGTTCGCCCGGTCCACATCGAGCCCGAGCGAGGTGAGCTTCAGCGAGATGTTGCGATCGATGCCCGCGTCGGTCATCCGCCCGGTGATGTCGAGATAGGTCCGTGTCGAGGCGTCCGCCTCCGCGCGGCTGGTGACGTTCTCGCCGAGGTGATCGAAGGTGAGCAGCAGACCGTTCGCCTGCACCGCCCGTGCGGCCCGGATCGCCTCGTCCAGCGTTTCGCCGGCGATGAAGCGTCGGGCGAAGCTCGTCGGCTTGCGCATGCCGACCCGGGACGCCATCCGCTGCAGCGCGCGGCTTCGGGCCAGAAGGTGGAAGAAATGCCTCGAGGGGGTCTCGAGCATCAATGCGTGCGGCCGGGCGCCGCGAGCAGATGTTCGATCGTGCGCGCGTAATAGCGCAGCACGCTCCGCTCCCGAACGCGGAACCGGCCGCGCTCGGCCACGACGATGCCCCGGGTTTCGAAGGGCTCGGCGGCCTCGTCGACCGCCTGGCGTCCTGAGGTGACGGCCAGGTTGGCGTGGCGCACCGCCAGTTCGTCGATCAGGTGGTCGATGCGCGCCTCGAGATCGCGGCGTGCAATCGATGGCCGCATCGCCGAGGCGAAGAGGGCCGTCGGCAGCACTTTGACCAGCGCGCCCATTCGCGCCCGCACCAGTCGCGTCAGTTCGAGCGCGTCGCTGCGAGACTCGGCGACGCCGTGATCGACCGCAATCGGCTCGCCGAAGGTCACGAACGCCCGCGATCGGTACCCGACGGCGTACCGCACCATCTCGGCGAGCTCGCGTGCGAAGGGCCGCTGCTGTTTCTTGACGCGCTGCCGGGCGAGGATGTGGTCCTCGAGCACGAGGTCGTAGGCGATCGCGGTCGGCATGAACACCAGCGCCGGACAGTCCGCCGTCAGCGCCGCGTGAATCAGCCCGGTCTTGAACGCCTTGAGCTCGCCGCTGTAGCTGCGGCCGCCTTCGGGATAGAAGAAGAGATCCTGCTTCTTCAGGATCTCGGCCACGTACGCCTTGAGCGTGACGAGGTACGCCGGGTCCTTCGTGTTCCGGCGAATCGGAATGGCGCCCGTGACGTGCCGCTGGATGAGACCCAGCGGACCGCCAAAGAGATTGATGCCGGCCGCAATCAGCGGCGGGCGGATCCCGTTGTCGTCGAGGACCAGCGGCTCGACGAGATAGTCGATGTGGCTGCGATGATTCGAGATGTAGACGATCCGGTTGCGGCGCTCGGCAGCCCAGACCTGCGTCAGGTTCTCGCCGATGCGCTCGATCTTGCGGAGAATCGGATAGAGCGGGTGCTGCAGCGCGCGGTACATGCCGTAGCGCTGCGTGGTGCGCATCTCCTCGAGGTATTCGGTGATGCGCTGGCGCGCCCGGGCGCTGGTCTCCCCGCCGTAGCCGCTGCGGAGGTACTTGACGACCTCCTCGCGCGCCAGTACCGCCTGGGAAATGTCGTCCCGCATGCCGCCGCCTCGGACTATATCAGCAATCGTTCCGGCGCCCGCCGGGAATCTCAGGCTTCGAGGGCGGCGCGGACGGCGTCGGCGAAGCCGAACGTGGTGGCGGTCCCGCCCAGATCGCGCGTCCGCACACGGCGTTCCGTCAGCACGCGGCCGAGCGCCCGCATGATGCGATCGGCCGCCGCCTGCTCGTCGAGGTGTCGCAGCATGAGCACCGCCGAGAGCAGCAGCGCGGTCGGGTTCGCGAGGTTCTTGCCGGCGATGTCCGGCGCGCTGCCGTGGACCGCTTCGAACACGCCGATGTCGCTGCCGAGATTCGCGGCGCCGACCACGCCGAGGCCTCCCACGAGGCCCGCGCAGAGATCCGACACGATGTCGCCGTAGAGGTTCGGCAGCACGAGCACGTCGAACTGCGACGGGTCCATCACCAGCTGCATGCACGCGGCATCGACAATGCGTTCGTCGTACTCCACCTCCGGGCACTCGCGCGCGACCAGCCGCGTACTGCGCAGGAACAGCCCGTCGCCCTGCTTCATGATGTTCGCCTTGTGAATCGCCGTCACCCGCTTCCTGCCGTGACGGCGCGCATAGGCGAACGCGAACCGGGCAATCCGCGTCGACGCCTGCTCGGTGATGATCTTCAGGCTCTCGACGACCCCCGGCACGACCTCGTGTTCGAGGCCGGAGTACAGATCTTCGGTGTTCTCGCGCACGATGACGAGATCCACGCCGGCAAAGCGCGCGTCGATGCCCGGCAGATTCCAGACCGGCCGCAGGTTCGCGTACAAGTCCAGCGCCTTGCGCAGGCCGACGTTGACGCTCGTGAACCCTTCGCCGATGGGCGTCGTCACCGGTCCTTTGAGCGCGATCCTCGTCCTTCGGATCGAGTCGATGAGCTCCACCGGCAGCGGCGTGCCCGACCGCTGCACCGCGAGCACACCGGCGATGTGCTGATCCCACTCGATGGAGACGCCGGCGCTCTTCAGGATGCGCACCACCGCTTCGGTGACTTCGGGCCCGATGCCGTCGCCGGGCACCAGGGTGATGACGTGCGTCATTCGTGTGCGTACCAGGAGAGCTGGATGAGCCCCAGGACCAGCGTCACGCCAACCGGCGCGGGAGAGTCGATCCCGGCAAGCTGCGCGGCCGCCACGATTGCCAGCATCAGCGCGGCAATCGACGCCCGCAGCACGAACCGGCGCGGCGGTGGACCGAGGAACTTCATCGCGAACTGCGAGACCAGCAGAATGCCGCCGCAGACGTACGCCAGCGAGCGCGTCTGTCTCCCCAGATCGCACGCAACGTCGCCGGACAGCCAGATTGGCGCGACCATGCCGCCGAGCCAGACGGCGAGCGCCGTCAGGGCGGCGAACCGGATCACGGCCATCTGGTCATTATAATTGGCCGATGAATCGCACCGCGATCGACGCCACGGTCGAGGCGATCCTCGCGGCGCTCGCTCGCGGCGAAGCAGTCGCCGCCGTGCCGCTGACGTTCCTGCTGCGCTGCTACGGCGCGACCGACCGCGCCGACCTGCGCGACGCGCTCGAGCCTGCGCTGGCCGACGCCCTCGATCGGCACGCGTGCGCGCGCACGGTTCCGGAGCAGTCTGCGTGGCTGGTCCTGTTCGCGGACGCCCTCAGCGTCTCCGCCGACGAGCGGCTCTCACAAGTGGTCACGAGGTTGATGGGCGAGGTGCGACGGGACTGGGGACGCTCGTCGGACATCGTGCCGGCCGCCGCGTCGATTGAAGCCTGTCTTCGGGCGGCGCGGTCGCTCGGTGCGCCAGCCGTCGTCGCCGACGCGGTCGATGAGCTCGAGCGCGTCGCCGGCGCCGCCTATCGGCCGGGTCGCGGCGTGACGGCAGGAGAGGCGGAGGCAGAGCCCCGACTGGCCGATCAGGTCACGATGGCATCGGCCCTGCTCATGGCGTACCACGTGACGGGGCGTCTGCCGTACGCGATGCTGGCCGAGGAGCTGATGCACGGGGCTCTTCGACGATTCTGGAATCCGCAGGCCGGCCGGTTCGTCGAGCCGGTGCTCGACGGGCACGACGCCGCCCGGGTGAACGCCGACGCCGCGCGCGCCCTCGCGGGCGTCGCCGACCTGCACGAGGACGCGCATTACCGCTCGACGGCTGTCATCCGCGGCGATGCCGCATACCGGGAGATCGCCCTCAGAATCGTCGCTGCGCATGAGCCGGGCCCGCTCGATGCCGGTTCATGCTCGGCCGCCTACGGTCTCGCGCTCCTCGACCTGGGGTCGAAGCCAGACACGGCCGGAGCCTGTGAGTGAACCCGCTTTCAACTGGAGTGGCCTGTGGATCGATCGGTTCTCCTTCCCGTTCTCACCAACATCGCAACCCAGCTGCGCATCGATTCGGTCGTCGCCACGTCGGAAGCCGGGAGCGGTCACCCGACCAGCTGCTGTTCCGCGGCCGACATCGTGGCGTCGTTGTTCTTCGGAGAGATGCGGTTCGATCCGAAGGATCCCCACAATCCCGACAGCGATCGATTCGTCCTGTCGAAAGGGCACGCCGCGCCGCTCCTGTACGCGGCATGGGCCGAGGCGGGCGCGTTCCCGCGGTCGCACCTGCTTTCTCTCCGGACGCTCGGCTCGGATCTCGAGGGCCATCCGACGCCCCGGCTGCCGTTCGTCGACGTGGCGACCGGCTCGCTCGGCCAGGGCATCTGCGCGGCGGTGGGGATGGCGCTGAACGCCCGTCGGATCCGCTCGGCCCATCGCACCTACGTGCTGCTCGGCGATGGTGAGTCGGCCGAAGGTTCGGTCTGGGAAGCTGCCGATGTCGCGGCGATGGACAAGCTCGACAACCTCTGCGGGATCACCGACGTCAACCGCCTCGGGCAGAGCCGCCCGACCATGTGGCAGCACGACATGGAACAGTTCGCCCGCCGCTGGCGTGCGTTCGGCTGGCACGCCGTCGTCGTGGACGGACACGACTTGAAAGCGCTGCTCGACGCGTACGCGGAAGCGCGCGCCACCCGCGGACAGCCCACCATGATTCTGGCGCGGACGCTGAAGGGCAAGGGGGTGTCGTTCGTCGAGGACAAGGAAGGGTGGCACGGCAAGGCCTTCAAGAAGGGCGACGAGCTGGATCGCGCCCTCGCCGAGCTGAACCAGCAGTTCGTCGCCGAGCCGGACGGCAGCGAGGCCGCACGCCGGATTCCGATGCCGGCGACGGTGTCGAGAACGCCGGAGACGCCGAAGCCAATCGCTCCGCCCGCCTACCATATCGGCGAACAGGTGGCGACGCGCGAAGCGTACGGCACGGCGCTCGCCAAGCTCGCGGGGGCGGATTCGCGGGTCGTGGCGCTCGACGCCGACGTGAAGAATTCGACCTATAGCGAGAAATTCGAGACGGTCGCGCCGGATCGCTTCTTCGAGAACTTCATCGCGGAACAGGTGATGGTGGGCGCCTCGATGGGGCTCGCGGCGCTCGGGGCCATCCCGTTTCCCTCGACGTTCGCCTGTTTCCTCTCGCGCGCCGCAGATTTCGTCCGGATGACGGCCATCGGCCAGGTGGGCGTCAAGTTCGCCGGATCCCACGCGGGAGTCTCGATCGGCGAGGACGGCCCTTCGCAGATGGCGCTCGAGGATCTCGCGGCGTTCAGCGCCCAGCCGAACATCGCGGTGTTGTATCCGTGCGACGGCGTGAGCGCCGAAAAGCTGGTCGCGCTCATGGCGGCCCATCCCGGGCCGGCGTACATCCGCACCAGCCGGCCGAAGATGCCGGTCATCTACCCGAACGACGAAACGTTCCGGATCGGCGGCCTCAAAGTGCTCCGCGAGAGCGCCGCGGACGTCGTCACCGTCGTGGGGGCTGGCGTGACCGTGTTCGAGACACTGAAGGCGTACGACGCCTTGAAGGCAACCGGCACGCTGATTCGCGTGATCGACCTGTACTCCGTCTCGCCAATCGACGGCGACGCGCTCGTCGCGGCCGCCCGCGCAACGGGCGGACGGCTCGTGACCGTCGAAGATCACTACGCGACGGGCGGTGTCGGCGACGCCGTGGCGGCGGCCGTGGCGGACGAGGGATACACGGTGCACCGTCTCGCGGTCCGCGAAATCCCGCGCAGCGGCCGGCCCGACGAGCTGCTCGAGCGCTTCGGTATCTCGGCGCGCCACGTCGTGGAGGCCGTGAAGGTCATGGCCGGCAAGCCGGCCGACACGCGCGTGTAAGCCCGCTTCACTGCGCTCGCGGGCGGGCGGGTGGGGCGCCGCCTCGGCCGCGGCCCCGGCCGCGCCCTGATTCCAGCTCCGTCAGCTTCGCCTGCTGGTCGGCCGACAGGATGGGCAGCACCTCGGCACGCACCCGCGCGCGGGCGACCGCCGCATCGGCTTCGACCGCCGCGAGATCGGCGCTGCGCTGCCGGATCGTCAGCTCGTCGAACTGGGCGGCCGTGATGGCCGTCTGCAGGTTCTGACGCGCCTGGATCTCACGGTCGGCGAGCGCCTTCCACTCGTCAGCGTGCGACTGGGCGATCGACCGGATTTGCGCAGTCTGCGAGTCGGTCAGTCCCAGCTGTGCAGCGGCCATCCGGAGCGGCTCGAGAAAGGCCATCGGGCCGTTGAACCCGCCCGGGAACCCGGGGCCCCCACGGCCGGCGCGCCCCGGCCCACCGCGAAACGACCCCGGGGCCCCGTTCGTATTCTGAGCAGAGGCCCGACCGCTTCCCGCCATGCTCAGCACCAGAATACCGGCTGTCAACCCAAGAACAGGTCGCATCATCGACGCTTCTCCTTTTGCAACGAGCGGAGCGACGTCCGCTCTCGATCGGATTGGACCCTCCGTCCGTGGCTGAGCCATGGAGCCGGAGTGAAAAATCGATGGCGGCGCGCCCCCGGGTGCTCATCGTGGAAGACGAGCCGCCCATCCGCGAGCTCGTGGCGCTCCACCTGGGCCTCGAGGGATACGCCTGCGAAGGCGTCGGCGACGGCAAAGCGGCGCTGGCGCGCGTCGAAGCCGATCGCTTCGACCTGCTCGTGCTCGACGTCATGATTCCGGGCCTTGACGGCCTCGCGCTCTGCCGTGCGGTGAGAAACGGGCGGATCAACCAGGACGTCCCCATTCTGATGCTGACGGCCCGGCGCGACGAGTCGGACAAGGTCGTCGGCCTCGAGAGCGGGGCCGACGACTATCTGACCAAGCCGTTCGGCGTGCGCGAGCTCGTCGCGCGCAGCCGCGCGCTGCTGCGGCGGCCGCGGTCGAGCGCGCTGCGGGCGGCGGCCGACGAGGCGGGACGTCATGCAATCGCGGTCCACGGCGTCGCGATCGATCCGGCGCGGCGCCGCGTCCGCATCGAGGGTCGCGAGGTAGAGCTTACCGACCAGGAGTTCCGGCTCCTGTATCTGCTCGCCTCGAATGCCGGCATCGTGTTCAGCCGTGAGGCGCTGCTCGCGAAGATCTGGCGCGGCGACACCTTTGTCACGGTCCGAAGCGTCGACACGCTGGTCAAGCGGCTGCGCCGCCGCGTCGAGGGCGACCCGGGAAAGCCCCGCCTCCTGCTGACCGTGTGGGGCGTCGGCTACAAGTTCGCCGACGTCACCTCGTGAGCAGCTTGCCAAGGAAGTACACGAGGAACGGTCCGCCGACGATGACCCAGACGAGCCACTTTCGCACTGATGCATTTTACCGGGGGTTCCTTGGGTTGATTGGAAGCGGATGCGCCAGTCGGAACGGCCGGCGCATACGGTTGAGGCTGTAACGTACTGACCTGATGGCATTTACATTCTCTTCCCGGTCGGGTACAATAGCTGTACTTTCCGCGCTCCTCCGCGGCAGGTTCCTCAAACGACACGCGGGTCGGCCGGCCCGCCCCTAAGCGATGCGCACGCGGCAGCCGACCGGTTGACAGTGTGCTTCGAGCGGAGCAAGTCTGTGCGTTTTGGCCAGTGGTCTCGCCGCCGAACCGTCGTCCTCGCCGGGTCGGTCCTGCTCGTCCTTGCCGTTGCCGGGTCGATCGCGCGCCTGCAGATGAGCCCCGAGCCGCCTCAAGTGCCATTTTCGGATCTGCTTACCGCGGTTGACGACGGCCGCGTCGGGGCCGTCGCGGTGAGCGGCGACACGCTCGACGTGACGATGGCCGACGGAACGACGGTGCGAACGGTCGCGCCGGCGAACTACGTCACCACCAACCCGACGTTCGTCAGCGATCTGGCCCGGAAGCACGTTCGCGTCGACGTCCGCAGCGCGCCCGAGGCGGGGGCCTACAGCTACGGTGCGCTGATTGTCGGCCTGGCGTTCATCGGACTGCTCGGGTTTGCCCTGTACCGGGTTACCAGCGGGCGCATTCCGGCGCTCGAGACCAAGACGCGGGAGGTCGATCCGCAGCAGGCGACGGTGACCTTCGCCGACGTGGCGGGCGTCGACGAGGCGAAGGAGGAAGTGAAGGAGATTGTCGACTTCCTGCGCGAGCCCGCTCGGTTTGCCGCGATTGGCGGGCGGATTCCGAAAGGCGTGCTGCTGATGGGACCGCCGGGGACCGGCAAGACGCTGCTGGCGCGGTCGATTGCAGGCGAGGCGAAAGTGCCGTTCCTGTTCGCGAGCGGCTCCGACTTCGTCGAGATGTACGCCGGCGTGGGCGCCTCGAGAATCCGGAAGCTGTTCCGCGACGCGCGCCGCCGCCCCGCGTGCATCGTGTTCATCGACGAGCTGGACGCCGTCGGCCGCAATCGCGGCGGCCATTCGCTCAGTCACGAAGAACGCGAGCAGACGCTCAACCAGATGCTCGTCGAAATGGACGGCTTCGCGCCGAACGAGGGCATCGTCGTGATCGCGGCGACCAACAGGCCCGATATCCTCGACCCGGCCCTGCTGCGTCCGGGCCGGTTCGATCGGCAGGTCACCGTCGGCGCGCCCGACGTGAAGGGGCGCGAGCAGATCCTGCGCATTCACGCTCGCAAGGTGGCGCTCGACGCCGAGGTGGATCTGCGGCAGATTGCCCGCGGCACGCCCGGCTTCTCCGGCGCGGAGCTCGCCAACCTCGTGAACGAGGCGGCGCTGTTCGCCGTCCGGTGCGGGCGCCAGATCGTCACCGATTACGACTTCGATCAGGCGCGCGACAAGGTGCTGATGGGCGCCGAGCGCAAGTCGTTGTCGATGAGCGAGCACGAGCGCATCACGTGCGCGTATCACGAGTCGGGCCACGCGGTGGTCGCCGCGCTCCTGCCCCACGCCGATCCGCTGCACAAGGTGACGATTGTTCCGCGCGGCCGGGCTCTCGGCGTCACCATGCAGCTGCCGGAAGGGGACCGCCATACGCACACCCGCGAGTTCCTCGAGGCGCAGATCGCGATTCTGATGGGCGGGCGTGTCTCCGAGGAGCTGTTCCTGCGCCAGATGACCAGCGGCGCCGGCAACGACATCGAGCGCGCGACGGATCTGGCGCGGCGCATGGTGTGCGAGTTCGGGATGTCTGCGCTCGGCCCGCTCGCCTACCGCGCGCCGGGGAACCCGTGGGACCACGACAAGGCTGGCGCCGGCTTCAGCGAAGCGACCGCGCAGCGCGTGGACGAAGAATTGCGCGAGCTCGTCATGCGCGGGTACGAGACCGCCCGCCAGCTCGTCGCCAAGCATCGCGGCGCCGTCCGCGCCATGGCCGAAGAGCTGCTCGTCGTGGAATCACTCGATGCGGACGGCATCCGCGCCGTGATGGCCGCGCAAACGGCAGCCGCGTCCTGACGGCCCGCCCACGCGGAATCGCCGCGGTCTCGACCCGCTTTCCCCCAGCACACGTCCGGCGAATCGGGCGCCGATGTCGCGGCGCGGAGGAGGGATACTATCTGGTGGTGATTCCGTAGTTCTATCCGGTGGTGATTCAGCCCGGCGCGGTACTCGGACACTATGAAGTTCTCTCTGCCCTTGGCAAGGGCGGCATGGGAGAGGTGTATCGGGCGACAACTACCGTTGAACGCCGCAACAGCCGATCGAGCTCTGAACGTCAGGACGCCCGGGGCAGGAAGACGACCGTCAGCACCCGGTCGTCCGCCACGCGGTCGAGCGGCGCGCCGATCACGCCGCCGGCGAGATGGTGCGCGCGGTACCCGAGGTCTGCCATCTCCGCCAGAAATCGCCCGGCCGGGACGCCGCAGACGCGATCGAGCTGCGTCGCATGCACCTCGGCCAGGATGGCCGGCCGGTCCTCCGCCAGCAGGCGAGCAGCCCCACGGACGATGAGCGGCTCGGCGCCTTCGACGTCCATCTTGATCAGCCGCACCGGCCGTTCGAGCGGCAGATCGTCCAGCGCGACCAGCGGCACCGGGCTCACCAGATTGTCGGTCAGCGGGGCCGTGCCCTCCCGAAGCAGGTAGGCGCCGCCGGTATTCAAGGTCTCCTCCGGGTACGTCAGGTTCGCGGCGCCGGACCGGTCGCCAACCGCCGCGCGCCGCAGCACGACGCGATCGGCGAACCTGTTTTCGGCGATCGAACGCTCCAGCAGATCCGCATTCGCATCGAGCGGCTCGAAGGCGTACACGCGCCCCGCCGCGCCGACGAGCGCCGCCATCTGCACGGTGAAGAAACCGATGTGCGCGCCGGCGTCGACCGCGACATCGCCAGGCTGGAGAATCCCGCGCACGAACCGCACGGCATCTGCTTCGTACCGTCCACGCACGATGCCGAGGCCGATCACGTGGTCCGAGAGATCGACCCACAGTCGCACACCGCCGTCGAGCTCCGTGATCACGAAGGTGCGGTCGTTGGTGTGCGCGTAATCGCGATTCTTGCTCTGGAACTCCGCCGACGTCAGGAAATGGCGGCGGAGCTCGGCGGTGCCGTGCGAGCCTGCCAGCTTGGGTCCGATGACGCCTTCGCTTTCCGGTTCGCGATCGAGCAGCAGCCGATACGCCCAGACCACATGCTCGCGCGTGAGGCCACCCGGAGGATCCGTCGCCGCCGCGGCCGGCGGATCGACGGGCCGATCGACCGGCGGAGGTTTCGGCGGCACCGCGCGATCGTACACCACGTGAATCGGCCACGTGCGCCCG
Source organism: uncultured Acidobacteriota bacterium (assembly GCA_963807925.1). Taxonomy (GTDB): domain Bacteria; phylum Acidobacteriota; class Vicinamibacteria; order Vicinamibacterales; family CAVVIG01; genus CAWEDP01. The sequence continues at coordinate 361,062 of CAWEDP010000003.1, forward strand.
GCCGTCGCCCGACGGGGAAGGCTCAGCCGAAGCCTGTGCGCTTTCGTGTCATGACAGCATGGGTCCCGAGCGCGTGCCTTCCACGACGGCGTCATGGAGTGCCCGGCAGGCCCTGACCTTGTCGTATAATCCCGCGCTCATGCCCCGCATTCGTGTGCTGCACTTCGGCGTGGGTCCGGTAGGCGCCGCCATCGTGAAGCAGATTGCGGCGCGGCGCGGATTTGCGAGCGTCGGCGCTGTCGACATCGATCCCGCCAAGGTGGGATCGGACCTCGGAGACGCGGTGGGATTGCCCAGGCGCCTCGGCGTGCGGATTGTGACCGACGCCGCGCAGGCCATCCGGCGCACCAAGCCGGACGTCGTCGTCCTGTGCACCAGTTCGTCGCTCGGGGCCGTGCTGCCGCAGATCGAAACCGTCCTCACGGCCGGCAAGCCGATCGTGTCGAGCACCGAGGAACTGAGCTACCCCGGGTACACGCACATCCGCGACGCACGGCGCATCCACGCGCTGGCCAAGAAAGCGAAGGTCGCCGTGCTCGCGACCGGCGTCAATCCCGGCTTCGCGATGGATGCGCTGCCGGTGATGCTCACCGCCGTGTGCGAGCGCGTCGACCGCGTGCACGTGCAGCGCGTCCAGGACGCGCGGATGCGGCGATTGCCGTTCCAGCAGAAGATCGGCGCCGGCCTGACGACCGAGCAGTTCCAGCGGCAGGTCGAGGAGAGGACCGTCCGTCACGTCGGCTTCACCGAATCGATTGCCATGATTGCCGACGCGCTCGGATGGACGCTGGACCGGATCACCGATGACGTCCAGCCGAAGATCGCGGCGGCGCCGATCTCGAGCGAATACCTGGCGGTCGATCCCGGGTACGTGTGCGGGATCGTGCAGGACGGCATCGGCTACCGGAAGAACGAGGCGGTGATTCGCCTGCACATGGAGGCGTATCTCGGCGCGCCCGACTCCTACGACGCCGTTCAGGTCGAGGGCATTCCATCGATCTCCACCAGGATTGCGGGCGGCATTCCGGGCGACACGGCGACGGCGTCGATGGTCCTCAACTCCATCCCGAAGGTGCTGGCGGCCCCGCCCGGCCTGCACACGATGCGCGACCTGCCGCTGCCGTCGTTCTTCCCGGGACCGTAGCGAACGAGGCCGCTCGCTATTCGTACCGCAGCGCGGTGAGCGGGTCGACCCGGCTCGCGCGGATCGCGGGGAACCAGACCGCCAGCGCGGCAACCGCGGCGAGCACGACCGGCGCGCCGACGAACACCAGCGGATCTCTCGCCTGCACGCCGAACAGGAACGCCGCCAGGAAGCGGGCGAGCCCCAACGCCGATGCGACACCGATCGCCACGCCGAGGAGCGCGAGCCGCAGTCCCTGCAGGACCACCATGCGCCGCACCTGGCCCGTTTCGGCGCCGAGCGCGAGCCTGATCCCGATCTCCTGCGTGCGCTGCTGGACCGAGTACGCCATGACGCCGTAGATGCCGATCGCCGCGAGCAGGAGCGCCGAGCCCCCGAACACGCTCATCAGCACCATGTTGAAGCGCTGCCGCGACGTGGACCGCGCGACGACGTCGTCCATGGTGCGGACGTCGGAGACCGGCAGGCCGCTCGACTGGCGCAGCTGCTCCTGAATGGCGGTGCTGAGCGAGGCCGGCGCCACGCGCGTGCGAACGACCCACGCCATCGGCGACAGCCGCAGGTTGAGCGCGTTGGCGGCGTCCGGCACCTGCGCCTGTGGCACGAACATCTTCGGCCCGGGTTCGCTGTTCAACGCCGCGTCGCGGCTGTCGGCCACGACGCCGATGATCTGCCGTTCGGGCTCGTCGGCGAACTCGCGCATGATGCCGCGGCCGATGACGAGGCGATCGCTCAGCGGATCGCCGTCCTTCCAGTACTGCCTGGCCATGCTCTGGTTGATGACGACCACCGGCGGCGACGACGCGGTATCCCGATCGGTGAAGGCGCGGCCGCGCCGGACGGGAATGCTGAACACGTCGAAGTAGCCGGGCGACACCGTCATCCAGCCGCCGCCGCCGTGAAAGGGGCCGTCCTGCAGCGGACGGCCGACGATCTTGAACGGGAGTCCGTAGCCGCCTTCGAGCGGCACGCAGCAGGTGGCGCTCGCGTACTCGACGCCGGGCAGCGCCCGCACGCGCGCGAGGCTGTCTTCGATCATCAGGTTGACGCCCGCGGTCTCGAGGAACCGCACGCCGGTCAGCGACATGCGCATCGTGAGGACGTTGTGGGCGTCGAACCCGGGATTGACCGCGCGCAGGGCGAGGGAGGTCCGTATGAGGAGCGCCGACCCGATGACCAGCACGAGCGCCAGCGCCATTTCCAGCACGACGAGCACCGAGCGCGCCTTGTTGTGGCGGAACCCGGTGCCGGAGCGACCGCCGCTTTCCTTGAGGGTTGCGCTGAGATCGGCGCGCGAGCTCTGAAGCGCCGGAATCAGCCCGAAGACGAGGCCGGTGCCGATCGACGTGACCAGGGCAAAGGCCAGCACGCGCCAGTCGACGCCGACCATCGTGCCGTTCTCGCCCACAAGTGGAATCCCAGCCGTGTTGATCGAGAGGAGCGCGCGGATTCCCAGAACGCCGAGGACGGCCCCCAGGGCGCCGCCGGCGAGCGCCAGCGCGACGCTCTCGGTCAGCAACTGCCGGACGATGCGGGCGCGCCCTGCGCCAATCGACGCACGGATGGCGATTTCGCGCTTCCGGGTCGTCGCGCGCACGAGGAGCAGGTTGGCGACGTTGGCGCACGCAATCAGCAGGACCAAGCTGACCGCGCCGGCGAGGACCAGCAGCGTCGGCCGCACGTTGCTGACCAGGGCATCCTGGAACCGCTCGACGCTGAAGCCCGCCCGTGGGCCGCCCGGCCTGGTCTGCAGCGCCGTGGGGAACTTGCGCGCGAACTCCTCGGCCGACAGCTGGAGCCTGGCCTGCGCCTGGGACAGCGACACGCCGGGCCTGATCCGCGCGGCCGCGCGGAAGTAGTGCCCCTGATCGGTCGAGTTCGGATCCAGCTGAAAGGGAATCCACACCTCGGGAGGCGGTCCGAACTCCTGAACGTCGAAAGCCGGTCCGACGACCCCAACCACGACGTACGGGTCACTGCTCAGGGCGATCGTCCTGCCGATGACGCCCCGATCACCCGCGAACCGCCGCATCCAGAGCCCGTAGCTGAGCACGCACACGTGCTCCCCCTTCGGGCGATCCTCTGCGGGCGAAAACGTGCGGCCGAGAAGAATCGGCGCGCCGAACAACCGGAAATAGTCGGCGCTGACCTGGCCCGATCGCAGCTGCTCGGGCAACTCGCCGCCGGTGTAGTTGACCACCCCGGTCCGAAATGCCGAGGCGAGCTCGACGACGCTCGTCTGGCCGCTCCAGTGGGCGAACTTGGCGGGGGAGGCGGCCGGGCCCGAGCCCTGCGGCGTCGTGTTCACGAACATGACGAGGCGATCGGGATCGGGGAACGGGATCGGCTTGAGGAGCACTGCGTTCACGACCGAGAAGATCGCGGTGTTCACGCCGATCCCGAGTGCCAGCGCTGCCACGGCCGCCAGCGTGAACGCGGGACTCTGGCGGAACATCCGGAGTGAATGCCTGAGGTCTCTGACGAAGCCTTCCATGCCTCCTCCGTGACCCTGTCCCAACCGGCGAGAACGTGAGGTTAGACGTCGCGCGGCCCGCGGCGGTTCGTCGCGTCGGCGCTCACGCCCGCGCGGCGGCGCGCGATGGCGTCGGCGTGACTCGGGCGGGAGCGACCATCGATAATCGAATCGTGCAGGTTCTCGCGAAATGCCCCGGGTGCGACGCGGCGCTCCCGATTGACGCGTCGGCCGCGGCGGCCGCGATCCGCTGCGGCCGCTGCGGCCGCGACATCCCGCTTGCCGTCACCGACGCGCTTCGCGCCGACACCGCCGTCGACGTCTGCCCGGTCTGCCAGGGCGCCGACTTCTACGTGCGGAAAGACTTCAATCCCACGCTTGGCCTGACGGTCATCGTCGTCGGCGGCGCCGCCAGCGCGGCGTTCTACGGGTTCGGCCGCGATCTGATCGCGTACGGCGTCCTGGCCGCGGCCGTGCTCGTCGACCTCGCCGTGTACGGCCGGCTGAAGGATCTCACGGTCTGCTACCGCTGTCACAGCGAATTTCGCGGCGCCTACCGGCGCAGAGCGCCCGGGTTCGATCTCCACACCGCCGACGTGCTGGAACAGGAGTACGAGCGGCGGATACGGCGACGGTGAGATCGGCCTCCATCAGCCGGTCTCTTCATCTCCGTCAGAACAGCGTCACCATCACCTCCGATCCCTGCTCGACGACATCGACGCCCTCGGCGATCTGGATGTAGCCGTCGGCCAGCGACAGGCTGGTGATGTCGCCCGATCCCTTGAACGCCGGGTACGCGACACCGTCGAGCAGGCGGACGGTGTAGATCTGGTGTCGCTTCGCGGCCGACTCGATGCGCCGGCCGAGGGGCGCGCGAAGGGTGTGCGGACGGAACGGCGGAAGGCGCGCGGTGGCGCGCAGGTAGGGGACGAGCAGGATGTACGCGTTCGACAGGCACGACGTGGGGTTGCCAGGCATGCCGAACAGCGGGCGACCGTCGACCAGCGCGAACGCCGTCGGCTTGCCGGGTTTGATCGAGATGCCGTGAAAGATCATCTCGCCGCGCGCCGCCACGAGATCCAGCATCAGGTCGCGCTCGCCGACCGAGCTGCCGCCCGAGAACACCAGGAGGTCGGCCGGTCCGCACGCGTCGAGCGCCGCGAGCAGCGCCTCCAGCGAGTCCTGCACGACGTGATGGGCAACGGGCACGCCGCCGTGCGCGGCGATCACGGCCGACAGCGTGAAGCGGTTGACGTCGTAGATCTGTCCGGGTGCGAGCGCGCGTCCCGGCTCGACGACCTCGTTGCCGGTCGACAGCACGGCCACCCGGGGGCGCTCGAAGACGTCGACGCCGGTGCAGCCGATCGCGGCAAGCGAGCCGATGCGACCGGGCGTCAGCACGTCGCCGGGCGAGACAATGGTCGCCCCCGATGCGATGTCGGCGCCGCGACGGCCGACGTTCTGGCCGGGGCTGGCCGCGTGGAGGATCGCGACGGTTTCGGGAGGTCGCGAAGCGCCGCCCGGATCCTGCCCTGCGTCGCCGGGGCGTCCGCCTCCGGGGCGGCCCTCCAGCCTCGTCTCCTCCACCATCACGACCGCATCGGCGCCCGCGGGGACCGGCGCACCGGTCGCGATTTCCGCGCACGTGCCGGACGTGACGACGGCCCTCGACACGTTGCCGGTGTAGATGCGATCGACCAGGCGAAGCCGCACGGGCGAGTGGTCCGACGCGCGCGCCGTGTCGGCCGCGATCACGGCGTAGCCGTCCATCGCCGACCGGACGAACGGCGGCACGTCGATCGGCGAGGTGACGGCCGCGGCGGCGACCCGGCCTGCCGCGTCCGCGAGGCCGATGCCCTCGACACGGGCCATGGGACGGACCGAGGCCGACAACCGGCGCCGCGCTTCGTCGAGCGGGATGGTGGAGGTGAACGGTCTCATCGCGAAGCCTCGCGCACCAGATGGCCCAGCTCGGGAACGATCAGTTTCTCCATGGCCAGGCGCACGGCAGCTTCCGAGCCGGGCAACGCCGCGACGATGCGTCCGGCGACCAGGCCGGCGCACGCGCGGCTGAGCATCGCTGCTGCGCCGACCTGCTCATAGCTGAGCATCCGGAACAGCTCGCCGAATCCATCCAGCCGCTTCTCGAGCAGCCCCGATACCGCCTCGTAGGTGCTGTCCCGCGAGGCGATACCGGTGCCGCCCGTCGTGATGATCACCTGCACGTCGAGGCTCGCGAGCTGGCGCTCGATCGTGGATCGGACGACCACCGGATCGTCGGGGACGATCGTCCGGCCGGTTACCTCGTGCCCTGCCGCGCTGAGCAGCTCGATGATCGCCCGCCCGCCGCTGTCGGTCTCGACCGTCCGGGTGTCGCTGACTGTGACGACGTAGCAGCGCACCGACCGTGGCGACTGCGCCTGGTGCTCACGATGACTCACGCTTCGAATCCTAGTCCGGAATCCCCGATTTCCGGTTCTCAATGCCTCGTCAATCCCGTGTTCCGGGCCGTTCCCCAATTGCCGAATCGCCGAGTACCATGCCCCATGCTCCGAGATCGTCTGGTCGCCCGTCTGGCTCAGATGGGCGAGGCACCCGATCACCAGCGACTCGTGGCCGAGGTCCTCGGCATCCGCAACGCACCGCCGGAGCTCGCCCGTCGCCTCATCGCGCAGGCGCTGGTGCTCGAGTCGCGGGAGGACGCGTGGCGCGCCGCCGGCGAGCGCGTCTTGGCGGCCGCACCGGACCTGCCGGCGGTCTACATGCTCAAGGACGAAGCCGGCGCCGTGGTGTACGTCGGGAAGGCCGTCCGGTTGCGGCGGCGGCTCCGCGCGCATTTCGCGCGGCGCCGGTGGACCGGTCTCAAGGCCGGCATGGCGCGGATCGCCGGCGCCAGGTGGCGGCTCGTGGGCTCCGAGCTCGAGGCGCTCGTCCGGGAAGCGGAGCTGATTCGCGACCTGCAGCCCTCAGCGAACGTGCAGGTCGGCGTGCCCGCACTCGCCACCCGCGGCATCCCGCGCGCGCTCGTCCGCGACCTCATCGTTGTCGTGCCGTCGGTGCAGGAGGGCTGCGCAGAGCTCGTCGCGGCGCGGCCCGACGGCGCGTGGATGATCCTGCGGACGCGGCGCAACGGCGCGGACCTCGTCGCGCACACCAGCCGGCTCATGCGCTTCTTCCATTCGCCGCTGTCGCGCGCGGGGCGCGGTCGGACCTCAGGCGGGGAGATGGTCGACGCCGCGCCGATCGTGTTTTCGTGGCTGGCGGGCCGCGGATCGCACGCGACGCGGCTGGATCCGCTCGATGCGCCGACGCGGCCCGATCTTGCCGGGCGCCTGGCAGCGCTGCTCGCCGACGATCAGCTGTTCACCGAGCGGCTCGATCAGCGGTGGACGCGCGCGTCAGTTCGGTGAAGGCACCGGCCACGCGTGGTGACCGAGCGGCGCGGTTGAATCCGAGGAGCAGTGGCTCGGAACGGTACGGCCGGTGTCCGGTTCACGACACCACGTTCATTCACGCCGCGTCCGTCTCGAGAAGCGTCCCGCGCTCAATTCCAGCAGCAGAAGGACCAAGGCCACCACGAATCCGGTGTCGACCAGTCGATACCACAAAGGAACACGCCTCCGGCCCGGAGGCCTACCAAAAGCATGCCGTCGCCCGCATCGGGGTCAGGCGTAGAGGCCCAACAGGACCTGTGGTACGATGCCCGGGCGAACGCGTTCGACCAGACGCCTGGACATGAAGACGATCCGCTCCGACAACCTCCTGTAGAATCGCAAGTTACGCGCCCTTAGCTCAGTTGGATAGAGCGTCTGGCTACGAACCAGGAGGTCGCAGGTTCGAGTCCTGCAGGGCGCACCATAGCAAGGCGAGTCAGTTGCGATGGTAACCGACTGATCGCGACTCGTGGCCATTGACGCGCGCTCGGTTCTCTTCGTCACGCTCGATTCGTGCCGCTACGACACGTTCGCCGAAGCCGACGTGCCGGCGATGCGGCGTGTCGGGCCGCTCCACAAGGCGCAGGCGCCGTCGCACTTCACCTTCGGGTCGCATGCGGCGATGTTTGCGGGATTCACCCCGGGCGTGGCCGCCGCCCGGGCGCCGCTGATCAACCCGAAATTCGGGAAGATTTTCAAGCTCACCGGCCCGGCGTTCCCGGGCAAAGGCGGCGAAGGCTATGCGCTCGAGGGGCGAACCGTCATCGAGGGCTTCAAACGCCTGAACTACCTCACCATCGGATCGGGGGGCGTCGCCTGGTTCGATCCGACGGCGCCCGCCTCCCAGGCGTTGATCGCCGACTTCGACGAGTTCTACTACGCGGGCAACTCGTATTCGCTGCGGCGGCAGCTGGCCTGGATCGATCGACGGCTGCCGGGGCGGGACCGGTCGCCGATCTTCCTGTTCCTCAACATCGGCGAAACGCACGTGCCGTATTACTGCGAGGGCGCGCCGTGGCCGTGCGACGACAACCCGTGCGTGCCATTTCAGACCGTCGATCGGTCGGTTGACTGCCGGGTCCGCCAGCGCGGCTGCCTCGAGTTCGTGGACGCCGCCCTCGCGCCGCTGCTGGAGCGGTTTTCGAGCGCCACGATCGTCCTCTGTGCGGATCACGGCGACTGCTGGGGTGAGGATGGGCTCTGGGAGCACGGCGTCAGCCACCCGATGACGCTGACAGTACCCTTGCTCATTCGACTGCGGGGTGTCGGGATCGGCGACCCATCGGCCGCGGCGATCGATGGCGGTGCGCCACAGCGAGTGTGACCTCACGCCGACGGGCGGAGCCACCGATCGAAGCGACGGAGCATCGAGGCGAGCCACCAGCCGGCCCAGGCGAGGACGACGGCGGCGACGCCGAGCGAGGTTTGCGTCAGGCGCGCCCACGCGTCGGCCGACCGCGCCGGTATCGGCGACGGACAGACCGACGCGATCCACCGGCCGACCGTCGATGCTGAACAGACGGCGGACAGGGCCTCGGCGCGGCCGGCGGGCCCGAGGCTCCAGAGCGCGGCGCCGGCGAGCAGCAGCCATCCGCCCGCTATCGCTGGGAGCACCCACAGCGCGGCGAGCATCAGGGTCGCGATCGTCAATACGAGCGCCGGCGCTCCCCACCAGGGGCTCACCGCCAGCGCGGCCACCAGCAGCAGCCCGATTGTCGCGAGCGCGCCGCGCGGCGCGCGCAGGACCGCGAGCACCGTGCCTGCGCCGAGAATCGACCAGCCGAACGCCCCGAGCGTGCCGGGAAACGTGTCGATTGTCACGCTCAGGCCGATGAGCAGCAGGCCGACCGATGCCAGCGCCACGGTCACCGCCGATGCCGTCTTCGACTCGCTCAGGAGATGGCTGACCATCAGATCGAACAGCCGAACCGGCAGCCGAAGCGATCCGAGCAGCATGTAGATCGGCCCGAACCCGGAGCTCTCGCTCGAGACCGCCGCCTGCGCGACGACGGCCGTCCGGCTCGCCGTCCGCGTGAAGAGGTCGGACCCGACTTGGTGCCCGACCTGCTCCTTTCCGAGCGGAAACCGCTGCCACAGCGCCGCGATCTCGGCGGGCGGCGCGTCGGACCGCCACGCGTTCACGAGTTGTGCGCCGGCGCCGACGAGCGACGCGCCCTCGGCCTGATCGGTCTTGACCGACGAGACGACGACCGGCATGTCCTCGTGCAGGATGCCGAGGTGCAGCCGGCGCACGATCGCATCGCCGGCCGCCGGGAGCGCGTCGGGGACGCGCAGTGTCGGATCGTCGAGAAACGCGAGCTCCTTCCAGATCGCCTCCGGGCGCCAGTGGAGGTCGAGGTCGCGCCGCGCGCGGGTGCTCGGCGCGCCGTCCACGGCAATGCGGCGGATCGCGTCGTAGACGAACTGGCGCGCGCCCGGCGCGCCCGCGTAGAGGCGCCGCAGCCGATCGGGGTTGAGCAGGATCCGGACGAGCCGCTCCGATCCGTCGAGACGCCCCTGCATCCAGTCGTTCGCGCGCCACGACGCCTTGTAGAAGGCCGAGAAGTGTCCGAGCTGCAGGCCCGACAGCTTCTCTTCGATGGGCAGGGCGCCGAGCGGACTCGTGCCGGTGCCGCTGATCTGCACGAGCTCCACCTGCACATCCTCTGTCAGGCGCCGCCGATCGCCGAGCGCGTACTGCACGACCTCCACCGCCACGAGCGCGTCGAGCACGCCGCGCACGGTCGGCCGATCCAGGTAGTCGATCATCGCAAGCAGGTTCAACGCGTCGGCGGAATCGACCGGTCGTTCCGGCGTGAGCGCGATCCCGAGGACGGCGGTGCGGTCGCGCGAGAGCTCGCGCCGAATGGCGTGCACCAGCCGCGCGGCGACGAGCGCCAGGGCGCCCTGCTCACGCCGTCGATCGGCCTCGACGACCTCGTCGGTCGCGGCAATCGGGGTCCGCCGCAGGTCCCGGATGCTGGCCCGCAGCCACTCCACCACGGCGCGCGCCTCGTCCTGGTTCGGGCTCGACTCGAAGATCTGCAGCAGCACCTCGCCGTGCCGGCCCCACGACGTCGTCTCGCGGCTGCGTTGGCGGCGCAGGCCGTCCACGAGCCTGAACGCGCGCTTCCAATACGGCGCCAGATACCCTGCCGGCGTCTCCCGCTCCAGGGGCGTGGGCTGATCCGGATCCGCCCAGTCGCACTCGGGCTCGTGCCCGGCGGGCGGCGTGCCGGTCAATTCGGGAAACGGCCGCCGCTCGTTCTGCTCGCGCGCCACGAGCTCGCGCACGCGCTCGCCGCGGCGGAGGAGGTCGAAGATGACCGACGCGTAGAACTCGACGGGATACATGCCCCATGGCCATTCTTCGATCGGCGCTCCGGGAACGGGCGGGGCATCGGGCGCATCGCCGGGCCGATCCGCGAACGGCGTTCCGGGCCACTGGTTCGGCACCCAGCCGGCGTACGCGGCGATCTCGCCGTACTGCCGGATGAACACCTCCTGCAGCCAGTGCCGCGCGCGCCGGCCCAGCCCGCGTCCGGTGCCCTGCTCGACCGACTCCACGATGTAGTCGACGACGCCCTCGAGACGCCGGCGGCGATAGATGTCGAAGAGCCCTGCGGGGGGCTCGGGCCGCGCGAGGTCCGGATAGAGCGCGTTCAACAGACGCATCACATCGACAATGTCCTGCCGCCCTCGCCCGACGCGGCGGTTGTGCTCGTTGATCTCGTCAATCTGTTCCTTGATCGTCTCGGCGAGCGGAATCCGGAAGAGGCTCGCGAGCGCCACGTCGCCGACCGCCGGCCGCGTCTTCTCGTCGTCCGCCCTGTCGCTGGCCGTGACGCCGGGATCGGGGACGATGTAGGCGAGCACGCGCCGCACCGGCCTTTCCTGCTCCATCTCGAAAATGCATCCGAGGGCCGCCTCGAACGGTTTGTTGTCGAGGAGGCCGCCGTCCATGAGGTACCGGCTCTCCTTGAAGTCCACGACGGACTCGAAGTCGTCGCGCGGTCCGGCGCCGCCGCCGACCTGGCAGTACCGACGGCTCGAAGGCGATCGGGAACGACGCCGACGATCGCGCCGCGCGCGCCAGCCGGTGCGCGATATGGGGGGAGGCGAATTCGGCGGTGGAGAAATGAAACCGGACGCGATGCTCGGCCTCGGTGATCGTGGTGCCCAGGTCGTCGCTCATCACGCGGGGCTTGGCGTTCAAGAGCGTCGCCGGCAGAAGCAGCTCCAGCGGGAGGCCGAGGCTCGGGCCGCGGCCCCGCAGCGATGCGAACGCGCGCTCCAGCGCGGGGAGGAAATAGCCGTCGCCGTCGAGGAGCGACGAGGGCGAGCGGTCCGCCTGATCGCGGAGCAGGCTCAGAAAGGATCCTTTTTCGAGCCACAGCTCGCGCAGCTGCGCGAAGGGGGTGCCGAACTGAAGGGCGAGCGCCAGGGCGGCGCCGTTCACGCCGCCCGCGCTCGTGCCGCTGATCACGTCCACGCGCGCCGAGCTCCGCGTCAGCTCCAGGAGATGGCGATACACCGGGTGCGCCTCGGTGACGACGCGTGCGACCTCGTTGGTGACGCCGCCCATCCACACCGCGAGGCTGACGCCGCCGTTCATGACGAGCGCGAGCCGCACCTCCTCGCCCCGGGCGGCGCCGCTCATCGCAGGATCTCTGACCTCTGAGGAACGCGGAGGAGCCGGACGAGGGCGTCACGATACACGCGAAACACGGGATCAATCGTCGCGATGTGGATCGACTCGTCCGCCGCGTGCGCCGATCGATGGGTGACGCCGAACCCGCAGGTCGCCGAGACGCCGTGCAGCGCGAGGAAGTTGCCGATGTTGCTCGGCCCCGCCACGCTCGTGGGCACGCGCCGTCCGAGCACGCGTTGGGCGGCGTCGGCGAGGGCGTGGACGCTCGGGGCGCCGTCGGGAACGCGGTACGCGGGCCACCCGGGAACCCAGCGGATGGCGGGAAGCGGGCCATGCCCCGACGACTCCCGCACGAGTCGATCGACGAGATCGCGAGCCGCCGACCGGTCGAACGTCGGCGTGAGACGGATGTCGACGGAGAGCTCGCAGCGATCGGGCACCAGCGAGAAGCCCTCGCCGCCGCGGATGCCGGTCACCGTGAGCCTGGGCGGCAGCGGAAAGTCGGCTGTGTCCGGGGCGGGCGCGTCGAACGACACGTCTGCGAGCCGACCGACGAGGGACGCGGCGCGCGACACGGCGTTGACTCCCGGATCGCTGGAGCTGCCGGAATGCGCCGCGCGGCCGGGCACCGTGATCACCGCCCGCTCGAAGCCGCGGCTGCCGGCCCGGATCTGATCGTTGCCTGGATAGCCGATGAACGCGCCCGCCACATCCCGCACGGTCCCGCGCTGCTCGATGTAGCGCCGCACGCCGGTGAACGCGCCGTTGTGCTCGTCGGCGTCGAAGAGGAGCTCGAGCGAGCCGGAGGCTGCGCCGTTCGTGTCCTCCATCAGACGGGCGAGGGTGGCGGCCACATGACAGAAGATCGCGACGCCGGACTTGCTGTCGGCGCTGCCGCGTCCGTAGAGCCATCCGTCGCGAATCTCGGGAGACAGCGGCGGCGTCGTCCATGTCGATTCGTCGCCGAAGGGCGCGGTGTCGAGCGTCGCCGCCAGCAGGTACGCGGGGCCGTCCTGCCCGTCAGCGACGCGGGCGGTCACGCCGACAACCCGTCCCGTGTCGTCGTGCAGGCGCGTCGCCGCGACGCCGTGCGCGGTGAGCCAGTCGGACACCGTGCCGGCGATTCCATCGTAGTCATCGACGCCGGCGCGGCTCGGAATCTCGATGAGCGTCCGCGTGAGCGCGAGAATGGATGCCGCCCGGTCCATGGGCGTCATGGTAGCCGAGTTCGCTGGCGGTGAGGCCGATCCGGACCGCTCCGGTGTCTTCAATCCGGCCGCGCGCGGGTATAGTGTGTCAGCGACAGGGCCGGACCCTCCGACGCGCGCGTCGAAGGAGCACGAGGCATGTGCGACGAACACTGCGAAGAAGGACGCGCCTGGACCCGCCTGGTGGTCCCGGTCCAAGACGGCCTGGCGTGAGCGCGTGACCCGGGCTTGGACGTCGGCCGGTGTGCCCCTCCTCGTTGGCGTTGCGGTGTTCGTCGTGCACTGCCGCGGCACCATGGGCTGCGCCGACTCGATGTGGAGCGTGCCGACCGCCGTAAGCCTCGTCGATCACGGCGACGCCAATCTCGACGAGTACCTGCCGGTGGTTCACGCCAGACACGAGCTGTTCACCGAGTGGCACCGGGGGCACGTCTACACGATGTTCCCGCTCGGGACGTCGCTCCTCGTCAGCCCAGCCATCCCCGTGCTGCGGCTGATCGCGCGGGCGGCGGTCGGGGAAGATGCCGGCCGCTTTCGCGCGCTCGAAGAGTGGCAGCAGCGGACCGGCTGTCCCACCGTTGCCGGCGAGCCGATCGTCTCGCTGCATTCGATCGCCGAGCTGATCCTGGCGTCGGCAATCGTCGCGTTGACGGCGGTCGTGATGTGCGCGGTCGGCAGCGCCGAAGGGCTGTCGACCACAGGCGCCGCAACCATCGCGGTGATCTTTGCGTTCGGCACGTCTGCCTGGTCCACCGCCAGCCGCTCGCTCTGGCAGCACGGACCGTCGATGCTGGTCCTGTCGCTCGCGCTGCTGTTGCAGGTGCGGCGCCGATGGGCGCCGGCCACCGGGGCGCTGCTCGCGTTCGGGTACGTGATCCGGCCGACCAACGCCATCGCCCTCGCCGCTGGCGCCGCGTGGGCGGGGCTGGGACCCCGGCGGCGCTTCGCCGGTTTCGCGGTCGCCTCGGCCGCCGTTCTCGCGGCGTTCGTGCTCGCGAACCGCTCGATCTATGGCGCCGTTCTGCCGCCGTACTTCCGTCCTCAGCGCATCGGCGCCAGCGGCACGTTTCTCGAGGCGCTCGCCGCCGACGTGATCAGCCCCGCCCGTGGGCTGCTCGTCTTCTCCCCGGTCCTCGCCTTCGCCGCCCTGGGCATCGCGCTGAAGGCGCGGGACCGGGCGCTCACGGTCCTCGACGGATCGCTCGTCGCGTCCATCCTGCTGCACTGGGTGGCGATTGCGTCGTTTCCGCACTGGTGGGGCGGCTACTCGGTACGGGCCGCGTTTCTTCACCGACATGCTGCCGTACCTGACGTATTTCCTGATCCCGGTCGTGGCCTGGCTTGCCACCACGACGCGCCTCAAACGTGTGATGGTCGGCCTGCTGTTCTCGGCCGCGGCGGGGTTCAGCGTCTTCGTGCACGCCGAAGGCGCGCTGGTGTTCAACGCGATGACCTGGAACGCCGTTCCGGTGTCGGTGGACGCGCATCCCGAGCGCGTGTGGGACTGGCGGGATCCGCAGTTCCTCGCTGGCGTCAGGCCTCGATGAGCGTCTCGGGGGAGGCGCGGCACAGCCGGCGCGGGGCGTATACTCCGGACACTGCGGTCGGCGCCGCGTGGCCTGAAGCGCCGCGTCGGGGGCACCGGAACCAGCGTCAACCACGGAGTTGCGCGAGATGAAGCGAACAGCGGGCGGCCCGATAGCGGTCAGCCGGCGGGCATGGCTCAGAACGGCTGCCGGATTGGTCGGGGCGAGCGCAGGCGCCCGGCTGTTGTCCGACGGGCTCTTCGGCCGCCGCGCGTTGGCCCAGACGCCCACCGGTCGTGGGCAGGCGCAGCCGGCCGGCCGCGGCCAGGCGCCCCCGGCCGGGTCGGTCGTGATCCTGCTCGGTACGCAGGGCGGACCGAACATCAACCTGAGCCGCGCCGAAACGGCAACCGCCGTCGTCGTCAACGGCCAGCCGTATCTGGTCGACTGCGGCTATGGCACGGTGCGCGCGCTCGTGCAGGCGGGTCTCGGCTACAACACCGTCGCCCACATCTTCCTGACGCACCTGCACGACGACCACACGGCGGACGTGGCGGCGCTTCTGTCGCACAAGTGGACCGGCGGGCGCGCGCAGCCGACGACGGTGCACGGACCGTTCGGCACGTCGGCGCTCGTGGACGGCGCCCTCGCGTTCGTCAGGGGCAACACGGAGATCCGTATCGTCGACGAGGGACGCCCCGATCGGCCCGAGCGGCTGTTCCGGGGACAGGACCTGTCGGCGGCGAAGGTCACTGAGGTGTTCCGCGACGAGCGCGTCACGGTGCGGGCGGTCGAGAATACGCATTTTCCCGAGCGGGCGAAGAGCCGGATGCCGTACCGTTCGCTCGCGTATCGGTTCGACGCCCCCGATCGATCGATCGTGCTCTCGGGCGATACGGCGTACTCCAGAGGGATCGTCGAGCTCGCACAGGGCGCGGACCTCTTCGTGTGCGAAGCGATGGATGCGGCGCTGCACGATCAGTTGCTGCGATCCGCGCAGGCCGCGATCGCCAACGATACCGAGAGCGTGGCGCGCCACGTCGTCGAGACGCACTCGACCACCGAGGACGTGGGACGCATGGCCGCCGAGGCGAAGGTGGGGACGGTCGTGCTCAACCACCTCCTGCCGGGATCGAACGGCCAGCGCGGTCCCGAGCTGCCGGATACGACCTATATCGCCGGCGTGCGGAAGTTCTTCAACGGCGAGGTGATCGTCGGCCGCGACCAGATGCGGCTGTGAGGCAAGGTATGCGCCGAGCCCTGCTCGCTCCGATGTCGGTCGCCATCCTGGCGCTCGCGAGCGCCTGGGTGGCGCACACGCAGACGCCGAAGACGCCCGGCCCCCTTCGCCTGCAGCAGGTGCGGGGCAATCTGTACATGATTTCAGGGGAAGGCGGGAACGTCGCGGTGGACGTGACCGGCGAGGGGGTCGTGCTCGTGGACGACATGTTCGATCGCAACCACGACGACATCCTCGCGCAGATCAGGTCGCTGACGAGCCAGCCGCTGAAGTACGTCATCAACACCCATCAACACGACGACCACGCGGGCGGCGATCTGAAGATGCTGCCGATCGCCGATGTGATCGCCCATGAGAACGTGCGCGCCAACCTGAGCCATATCAGACAGCCGTACTACGAGGACACGCCGGGCACGCCCATCGGGCTTCCCAACGTGACCTTCTCCGACCAGTTGTCGGTGCATCTGGGCGGCAAGGAGGTCCGCGCGATCCATTTCGGTCGCGGACACACCAGCGGCGACGCGGTCGTCTATTTCCCCGATCTGCGGATCGTGCACACGGGCGATCTGTTTCTCGGTCAGGGAGAGGCCCGCAGGGGCGCGGCGCCGCGCCCCCCGATGGCTCTGCCGATCTACGTGGACTACGCGCAAGGCGGCAGCCTGCTCGAATGGACGAAGACGCTCGACGGCGTGCTGACGCTGGATTTCGACACCGTGATTCCGGGCCACGGTCCGGTGTCGACGCGAGCCGACGTGGCGAAGATGCGCCGCGACATCGACGCGATGCGGACGCGCATCGGCGGCATGGTGCGGCAGGGGCTGCCGAAGCGCGACATCGTGAGCACGCTCGAAACCGACTACGGCTGGCGCGCGACCGGCTGTCCGCCCAGTCCGCCGACGGCCGGCTGTCTGCAATTTCAGCAGGTCGACGCTCTCATCGCGGAGTTGAAAGGACGCTGAAGCCGCCGGCCGCCTAACCGATATCAGGTAGATTGGCGGCATATCCGCCCGGTGTTAGACTCCCGACGATCGGCCAGCGAGACGGCGAAGGTCGGTCGCGGCGGCTGGGGGCCGCACGCGAGGTTTTCTCGACGCCGTCGGAGGAGAGAGATGTCCAGCGTCACACGGCTCACGATCGCGAGCATCGTCGTGCTCGCGACCGGCCTCTGGAGCCGGCCCGCGTCCGCGCAAGTCAGCCTCGTCGGCGAATGGTCGCCGCGGTACGACGAGGATCAGCCTGATCGCATTCCCGGACCCGAGCTCGGCGACTACACCGGCCTGCCGCTGACGCCCGGCGCCCGCCTCGCGGCGGAGAGCTGGGACGCCGCGCGGCTCACGCTCCGGGAGCACCAGTGCAAGGTCCACATCGTGCCCTACATCTACCACGGCCCGCTGCAGGTGCGAATCTGGGAGGAGAAGGACCCGAGCACGCAGCGCGTCATCGCGATCAAGAACTACATCAACACGTACGAGCAGGAGCGCACGATCTGGATGGACGACCGGCCGCATCCGCCGGCGTGGGCGCCGCACACGTGGATGGGATTCTCGACCGGCAAGTGGGAAGGCGACATTCTCACGGTCTACACCACGCACATCAAGCAGGAGTGGATTCGACGCAACGGCGTGCCGAACAGCGAGAAGTCGACGCTCATCGAGCACTTCATCCGGCACGACAACGTCATGACGCACCTGGTCCAGTGGACCGATCCGGTCTACCTGGCCGAGCCGCTGATCCGGAGCGAGGATTTCGTCCTGAACGAGCGCAGTGGCGGCAACTGGCTCTGGCCGTGCGAGTACGTGGACGAGATCGCGGACCGTCCGCACAACGCCGTGCCGAACTACCTGCCGGGCAAGAGCCCGTTCCTCGGCGACTACGCGTACAAGTACGGCGTGCCGCTCGAGGCCGCCAATGGCGGTCCCGAGACCACCTATCCGGAGTACCAGGCCAAACTGAGGACACTGCCGAAGCCGGCCAAGCCTGCGGCGGCGAAGTGAGCGCAGGCGCCTGCGGTGGTGGCCGCCCCGCGGGGGGGGCCGGCTTCAGCCGGCCCGAGAGCTTGTCTGAAAAGGGATTCGACCGGGGCTCAGGTGGCAACCCACCGTGAATTCACCAAGGGGTCGTTCGTGACGAATCAATTCACACGGGGTGTGGCGTGCGCGCTCGCCGGCGCCTTCGTCTGCGTGCAGGCGGCTCACGCTCAGCAGCCGCCGGCGGCCGCGCCTCCGCTGCAGGCGTCGCCGATGCCGGACTGGGGCGGCAACGGCGACATCAACGCATTCCACGTGCAGGGCAACCTGTACCTGCTCGTCGGCGCGGGCGGCAACATCGCCGTCCAGATCGGCGACGACGGCATTCTCGTCGTCGATACGGGATCGGCGCAGTACGCCGAGAAGGTTCTGGCGGCGATTCGCAAGCTGTCGGACAAGCCGATCCGCTACATCATCAACACGCACTTCCATCCCGATCACGTCGGCGGCAACGAGGTGATCGCGAAAGCCGGGAGCACGACGCAGGGCGGTCCCACGACAATCATCGCGCACGAGAACGTGCTGGCGCGGATGAGCGCGCCGCTCGGCAAGCCGGGCGCCACCGCGCCGGGCCTGTGGCCGAGCGATACCTATTTCCCCGAGGAGAAGGACCTCTCGTTCAACCACGAGCCGATCCTGCTGTACCACGACGCCGCGGCGCACACCGACGGCGATTCGATCGTCGTCTTTCGGCGGTCGGACGTGATCGTCGCCGGTGACATCTTCACGATGTCCAGCTACCCGGTGATCGATCACGCGAGCGGCGGGAGCGTACAGGGAATCCTCAACGGCCTCAACCGCCTGCTCGATCTGGCCGTCCCCGAACACGAGCAGGAGGGCGGCACCTACATCATCCCGGGGCACGGACGCGTGTGCGACGAGGCGGACGTGCTCGAGTACCGCGACATGGTGACGATCGTGAGCGATCGCATCGAGGACATGGTCAAGCGCGGGCTCTCGCTCGATCAGGTGAAGGCCGCAAAGCCGACGCTCGACTACGATCTCCACTACGGCGCCGACAGCGGACCGTGGACGACGGCGATGTTCGTCGAAGCCGTGTACAACGATCTGTCCAAGGCCGCCGCGCGGCCGGGCGCCCCCGCGCGACCGGCGCCGGCGAAGCCCGGAACCCGACCCTGAGGCAGGCATGACACCGACCGCTTCTCGACTGCCACGAATCGCCCTAGCGGCGGCGGCGCTGGCGCTCGCCGCCGCCTCCGCCATGGCGCAGCAGCGCGGCGCGGAGCCGGCGCCGCCCTTGAACGCACGGACGGCCGCCCCAATCGACCTGACCGGCTACTGGGTGGGGGTCATCACCGAGGACTGGCGCTGGCGCATGCTGACGCCGCCCAAGGGCGACTATGCCAGCGTGCCCATCAACGCCGAAGGACGCCGGGTCGCCGACGGCTGGGACCTCGCGAAGGACGAGGCCAGCGGCAACCAGTGCAAGCCCTACGGTGTCGGCAACATCATGCGGATGCCCGGCCGCCTGCACATCACCTGGCAGGACGACGACACGCTGAAGCTCGAATTCGATGCCGGCACGCAGACGCGGATCCTGCATTTCAAGGGGACCCCGCCCCACGGTGGCGAGGCCACGTGGCAGGGCTATTCGGCGGCGTCGTGGGAGATCGCCGGCCAGTCGCTCAACCTGGATCGCAACGGCATTCCGGTCGCTGACGGCCGTGGCCGCGCCGGCGGAGGCGGCGGAGGCGGCGGACGTGGCGCGGCGGCCGGCGGTCGTGGCGGCCGCGGCGGCGCGCCGCCCCGCGGAGGCTCGCTGAAGGTCGTCACCACGGACATGCGCGAGGGCTACCTGCGCAAGAACGGCGTTCCCTACAGCGCCGCCGCCGTCGTGACCGAATACTTCGATCGCGTCGGGCCCGAGCCCAACGGCGACGTCATTCTGCTGGTTCGAACCGTCGTGGAGGATCCGAAATACCTCACGCAACCGTTCATCACCAGCACCAATTTCAAGCTGGAGGCGAACGGCGCGTCGAAGTGGAATCCCTCGCCGTGCAAGATCGATCCCCCGAGCGTCCCCGGCCGGTGAGGCTCACTGCAGAGGACCCCAGCATGACCAGACGATGTGCCATCGTGGGATCGGTGCTCCTGGCCGGCGCGATCGTGGCCGGGCCGATTGGCCAACGCAGGCTGGCCGCGCAAGCGGCGCCACCGGCGCAGGCCGCCCAGGGCCGCGGCGCCGCGCCCGCTCCCACGCCGCCGTGCGGTCCCAACCTGCCGGCAACGGTCAGAAACGTCGCGAAGGATTCCCGCTGCTTCGAGCTGCGCACGTATACCGTGCGCGAAGGCAGCTCGATCGATGTGTTGCACTCGAGATTCCGGGATCACACGACGGCGCTCTTCAGGAAGCACGGCATGACGGTCGTCGGCTTCTGGCAGCCGGTGGCCCGGCCCGATCAGTTGATCTACATCCTGGCGTACAAGGACGGCGCCGCCCGGGACGCCGCGTGGGCCGCGTTCCAGGCAGATCCGGAATGGGTGAAGGTGCGGACCGAGATGGCCGTATCCGTGCAAGTCGACAACGTCTTCATGAGCGCGACCGACTACGGACCGATCAAATAGCCACTGCCGTCGGCGGCCGGTGTCGCCCTGCGGCTACTTCGCTTCGGCCGGCGTGGAGGTCGCCGGCCCCTCGCCCACGATTTCCAGCACGACGTCGCCGTCCTTCGCGCCGTCGTAGTGAATCTGCTTGCCGAAGTGGGTCACGAACGAGCCGGCGGGGATCGCCTTGGTGCTCGGCGGATCGTACTTCGGCCCGGTCCCGACCCACCACGTCCCCGAAATCACTGTGATGTATCGATCGTTTGGATGAGAGTGCGGCCGGCTCATGTGCCCGGCGTGCCATTTCGTCAACACCCCGTACATTCCCGGTTTGCCGGGATCGCCGAAGAGGATTGCCTGCGCGCTGCCTGCGGGACTCTCCACCCATTTGATCTGATTCGGCAGTTGAAAAACCAGCGCCTTCGGGTCGATGTCGGCTGACATCACCGCGCCAGACAGCAGGCAGGCGGCAGCCCCTAACCCGTAGCCCATCAGACGCCTTCGCGTTGCGGCCATGTCCGTGCTCCTTGTGAAATCGCCGCTCGGCGCATGCCGCGCGCCGAGCCGCCCGGGGACCGCCGATATCCTACCAAGTGTCGGCACCTCGGGACCAAGCCGCTGCAGGTCCGTTGGACGCCTGACGTGCAGATCCCGGCCACGATGGCGCAACGCTCTGAGGTCTGATGCAGGTCTAGAATTGGGTGAGGGAGGACCAGCAGATGGCGTCCATCGCATTGGCGCTCATCATTGCCGCCGCCGTGGGGTTGACAGTGTGGCGCGGCGTCGCCGTGTTCAGATACGGGCTTCACAAGAAAGACTTGTGATTCCGGGCAAGGGTTCAGACACACCCCGGATGGACCTTGCGCCGAGACGGGCGGCCGCTCGCCGGCGCCACGCCAATGGTGTAGATTCTGCGCGGAGGTTCACCACCATGGCCTGCAGGTCGGTGACGATGCTGGCACTTGGACTCCTGATGACGGCCGCGCTCCGGGCGCAGGGTCCCGCCCCGCCCCCGGCGCCGTGGCGCGGCGCGGGGCCGACGCCGTGCGTGGGATCGGACGGCGGCGTCCGCCAGTGCGCGCCGCCGCCGCGGACGATCGCGGTCCGTGCCGGCCGCCTGTTCGACAGCGTCGCCGGACGGATGCTGGCCAGGCAGACCATCGTGCTGCGCGGCGACCGCATCGTGGAGGTCGGGCCGGATGCGACGGTGAGGATTCCTCCGGGCGCGCAGGTGATCGATCTCAGCCAGGCGACGGTGCTCCCCGGCCTGATCGACGCGCACACGCACATGTTCAACAACCGGGGCCCGAAGACCACGACCGAGACCGCGATGCTGATCGCGGTCGAGAACGTCCAGGCGGACTTGCGCGCCGGGTTCACCTCGGCTCGCGACATGAGCTCGCACGGCAACGGCTACGGCGACGTGGCGATCCGCGATGCGATCAACGAAGGGCGGATCGACGGGCCGCGGTATCAGGTATCGACCCTCGGAATCGTCTGGGGGGCCGCGCCGGCGACCGCTCCGCCCAATCCGCTGGCGAGCACCGTCGTGCGGTCGGTCGACGACGCGCGCGCGGCCGTTCGCGAGCAGATCGCCCACGGCGCCGATTGGATCAAGCTGTTTCCCGGCGGCGCGTACTCCTTTTCGGCGACCGGCGAAGCGCAGTACGTGACCACCTATCCGCTGCCGGTTCTGCAGGCGCTCATCGACGAGACGCATCGGCTCGGCCACAAGGCCGGCTGCCACGTGCTCGGCGGTGAAGGGCAGAAGAACGCAATCGTCGCCGGCTGCGACACCATCGAGCACGCGTATGGCCTGACGCGGGACCAGGCCGAGATGATGGTGGCGAAGAAGCTCTATTACGACCCGACGCTCGTCCGCTACATCGAGCCCTACATGGACGACAACGACAACCGGAGCACCGGCGGCAAGTACCGCATGATTCCGATTTTCGAGAACGCCGTCCGGATGGCCGCCAACACCACCGGCATGAAGATCATGATGGGCAGCGGCGTGGACGGCTCGACCTACGCGCACGGGACCCAGGCGCTCGACTTCGAGGCGCTGGTGAAGCGGACCGGTCTCCCCCCGGTGCGCGCGATCCAGGCGGGCACGTCGATCAACGCCGAAGCGCTCGGCTGGCAGGACCTGGTCGGTTCGGTCGCCAAGGGCAAGTACGCGGACCTGATTGCCGTCTCCGGCGATCCGCTCGCCGACATCACCGAACTGCAGCGCGTGAAGTTCGTGATGAAGGGCGGCCGGATCGTCAGAAACGACATCGTGCCGCTCAAGTGACGTGGCTGCCGTGAAGGAGTGGCCGTGATCATTGGTGTGCGTCGCTCGCGCATCGCGCTGGGGCTGCTGATCCTGGGGGCGCTCGGCGTCGGCCGGCCCGCGTCGGCGCAGATCGACCTCTCCGGAGAATGGGGCGGCATCTTCCATGAGGATCTCCCCGCGGCCCTGATGCGCGTCCCGACCCGGCTGCGCGTCACCTGGGAAGACGACGCCACGCTGCGCATCGACACGGATGCCGGGCAGCAGACTCGGCTGCTGCGGTTCAAGCGACGCGCCCCCGCCGGATCGTCGAGGCCTCGAGATGAACCGGCCGACAGACCCTCGCCGGCCGCGCGCACGTGGCAGGGAGCGTCGGCGGCCGAATGGGAGCAGATCGCATCGCCGGGCGGACTCGGCGTCAGCCTGCAGCAGGCGCCTCCGCGCATCGGATCGCTGAAGGTGGTCACGACGAACCTGAGGCCGGGGTACCTGCGCAAGAACGGCGTGCCGTACAGCGAGGACACCGTCCTCACGGAATATTTCGACCGCGTCTCGGCCTTCGGCGACGACTGGCTCACCGTGATTGCCATCGTCGACGATCCGCGCTATCTCAATCAGCCGTTCATCACCAGCAGCCATTTCAAGCGCGAGCCGGACGGGTCCAGGTGGATGCCGGCACCGTGCGGGCCGCCTGCGCATCCGGCGCGATAGCCCGCTCGTCGAGCGAGCGTGGGATCGCGTGGCTGGTTGAGTGGTAGTCTGGTGGTATGAAGACCACCATTGATCGGGCAGGTCGAGTGGTCATTCCAGCGGCGCTTCGCGAGCGCGCCTGCCTGACTCCCGGGTCGGAGCTCGAGGTGACGCTCGATGAGCGCGGGATTCGCCTCGAGCGGATCGCTCCACCGCCGCGACTCGTCAAAGTGGGGCGACGGCTCGTGGCGCGGCCGACGAGCGCCGTCGAGACGCGGTCCACCCTCGACATCGCCACCCTGGTGGAGGAGGAGCGGAATCGATGGCCATAGCCGCATTCCTCGACACCAGTGTCCTGCTGGCCGGCCTCATCGATTTCGGACCGCAGAGCGCCCCCGGGCAGGCGCTGATGCACTCAGTTGCGGAGCGCCGGCTGCCGGCTCCCGGAACCGCCTGGCATTGTTGCCTGGAGTTCTTTTCGGTGGCCACGCGGCTGCCCGCGGAGTTCCGCCTGTCGCCGGCTGACGCGGTCCGTCTCCTCCACGAGGAGGTCTTTGCGCGGATGAGCGTGCACGATCTTCCCCACTCCGATCGTGCGCCGATGCTGAGAAGCTCGGCCGCCGATGGCACGGTCGGAGGCCGCATCTACGACGCGCACATCGCCGAGATTGCGCGCGCCGCCGGTGCCGCCGTGATCGTCACCGACAACCGCAGACATTTCCTGGCGTCACTCCGGCACGGCATCCGCATCGAGACGCCGTCGGAGTTCCTCGCCTCGCTGAAGAAATAGCCCCGCCCCGGCCGGCGCCGCGGGACGGGGACGAAGCCTCAGTCGATCAGAATGCTTCCTGGATGGCGAGGTAGAAGCCGCGCGAGCCGTCCTTGCCCCACGCGTAGTCGCTGCACAGGTTGGTCCGCGACCGCTTGTTCAACAGGACGCGCAACCCGAGTCCCGCGCCCGGCGCGACCGAGCTGAACAGCCGTTCGCCCGTCTCCTGACTGTCCACCGTTGTCAGGTTCAGGAAGGTGACGAACCCGAGAAGCCCGCTTCTGGTCAGCGCGCTGCGGTATTCCATCTCGCCGTAGACGAGCTGCTCGCCGCGATAGCGGCCTTCGCGGTAGCCCCGGGCAGAGCGGTCGTTGGCGGCCGTGGCGGGCAGATCGAAGTAGGGCGCGGCCCCGGCGGTGACGAAGTCGCCCATGAACCACAACGCCAGCTTGCGCCGGCCGTCCTGCGACAGGTTACGGTACGTGCGCGCGTCGAGCGCGAGCTCCTGCCAGGTGGAATCGCCCCCCAGAAACCCGTCGAAGAAGGTTCGGTACGAGGCGCTCGCGAGCGAGCCTCGCGAGGCGTTGATGCCGTTGTCGCGCGTGTCGTACAACACGCCGGCGGTGACGCCGCCCGAGGTCTGCCCGTCGGCCGGGAAGCCGTGTCTTGCGGTGTACGCCGAATACGCGGACCGATCCCACGCGGCCGCGGCGCCGTCGCCGGGACGCACATCGCCGTGATCGCTGAAGTTGACGCCGCCCCCGACGAAGAGGCCCGGCCGGATCGTCCGGTACACGGTCTCGTACAGCCGCTTGTAGGTGTACTTCGCGCTGTCGCCGCTCGACGACGGCGTCGCCGTGCCGAGGCCGTACACGTGCTGCGACGTCCAGTTCAGCCGAAGGTCGCCTTGCGCGTACCATCCGTCCTCGGGCGCGAAGGTCGAGAACTTGAAGCCGCCGAGCGTCTGTCCCAGCTGCGACAGCTTGAAGCCGCCGGTCAAAGACGAGATGCGCGTCGTGGCGGGATCGCCCAGAAAGAAGGCGATGTTGCCCGAGAACCCCGCGCTCAGGCCGGTGGACGGCTTGGCGCCAATCGACGGCGTCATGGCGAAGAACGCCTTTCGCGACTGCGCCGAGATCGAGGCGTCGCTCGCGTCCTTGTGGCGCACCGCTCGCCACAGGTCGCCGACATCGACCACCGATGCCGGTGGGGCCGCGGCGCCAGCCGCCTCCTCGGAGCGGGCAGAGGCGGCGGTTGCCGCGAGGAGGGCGAGCGCCAGCCATACGTGTCGAAGTCGGA
Organism: uncultured Acidobacteriota bacterium; assembly: GCA_963807925.1. Lineage (GTDB taxonomy): Bacteria > Acidobacteriota > Vicinamibacteria > Vicinamibacterales > CAVVIG01 > CAWEDP01. Next base: position 386,363 of record CAWEDP010000003.1, read on the forward strand.
AGGTCATGTCTGCGTTCGATTCTAACTGGCGGGCGCGTCCGGTCCGCGGCGACGCAGTTTTTTCACATGTTGCGCGTCAGCCGGGCGTTTTCGTCGCATAATGCGGCGCCATGGCGTTCACTTCGCTCCTCGACGAAGCGCTCGAAGCCTGGGAGTACACGCGCGCCGGCGTGATCGACGAGATCGGAAACCTCTCGGAGGCCGATCTCGCCTTCCGGCCGCACGCGAAAAGCCGGACGGCCGCCGAAATCGCGATCCACATCGTCGAATCGGGGCTGCTGATGGCGGGCGAACTGAGCCGTCCGGACGGCAACTTCGGTCGCAAGCCGTACGTGCAGCTCATGAAGGAGCACGCGGGCGGCGTGGCTCCGGCCGCGAAGAAAGCGAAGATCGTCGCGTTGCTGAAGCGCACCCATGCCGACGGCGACCGCAAGATCCGGGCGGCGGGCGAGCTGTCCATGCTGCAGCTGATTACGCGGTTCGACGGCGAGCGCGGCACGCGGCTGGCGTGGATGAATCATGGCATCGCGCACGAGGACTACCATCGCGGCCAGATTGCCCTGTATGCGCGCCTGGTCGGACGCGTCCCGGCGTTGACGCAATTGATCTACGGCAAGGCGTGATCGCCAGCTACGGCGAGCTGGCCTCGAAGGCCGCGGCGCTCCCCGTTCCGGATCTCCGGAAAGTCACGCTGAAGGATCCGAAGGACTACAAGATCATCGCCACCGACCGCCGGCGTCGATACGCCCGCGAGGCCACGAGCCGGCCCGACGCGTCCCCTTCCACTTCAGCCACCTGGGCTACTTCGCCGAGGTGGCCGACGTGCACGTCGACGCGAACAGGCGCCTCAAGGTCAACAAGGTGTGGGTGGTCGCCGACATCGGCCGGCAGGTGATCAATCCGGTGAACGCCACCAACCAGGTGCAGGGCTCTGTCGTCGAGCCGCTCAGCCATCTGATGGGATACGAGATCACCATCGATCGCGGCCGCGCCGTGCAGAACAACTTCAACCAGTACCCGCCGGTGCGCATGGCGCAGGCGCCGCCGGAGATCGACGTACAGTTCCCGACGACGGCAGGCGGCCGGGCGGCCTAATCGACTTTCCGTCCGCGGACCAGAAACGCGCGCGGCATGCCGGGCACGCTGCGCGGCATCGTCGGGAAGCGCCAGCGGCCATAGTTGGCGTCCGGCTCGCCCGGCACCACCACCTGCGCCTCCCAGCCGTACTCGCCGAGCAGGCGCTCGGGTTCGTCAACGCCGAACTTCCACGGACAGCCTGCGTCTGCGAGCGCCTTCATGTAGGCTGCCGTGTAGCTCGACACGAGGATCTCGCGGTTGACGACGTCCAGCCCGATCCAGCTTCCCTCGCGCGCGATCGTCCGTATCGACGCGAGGAGGGCCGTCACTTCGGCCTCGTCGAGGTACATCAACAGACCCTCCATCACGATCGCCGCCGGCCGGCCTGAATCGAACCCGGCTTCGAGCAGCGCGCCGGTCCAGAGGTGCGCCAGATCCGCCCGTACGACGCGACGGTCGCATGTGGGCTTGGCCCCCAATCGCGCCAGCACGGCCTCCTTGTAATCGAAGATGTCGTCCCGATCGACTTCGAAAAGCGTCACGCCAGCCGGCCACGGGATCCGGAACGCGCGCGTGTCCATGCCGGCCGCGAGCATCAGCACCTGTGCCACGCCGCGGTCACGCATCGCCGCCAGCGCGCCATCGTCGAGGAACTTCGTGCGGATCGTCAGGTACGGATCCGGCGCCGCGTGGTCCGCGATCCCGAGCACCGATCGCGTCGCGGCGACGATCGCGAATCCCACGTCGCCCGCGAGCGCCCGGGCGAACGGGTCGCGGTACAGCGGCTCGGCGCTCTCGGTTTCGAGCGCCCGGTTGGCCGCCATCCACTGCGCCGTGAGGCCGACCGGCGTCATCGAGTCGTCGCGCGGAAGCGCTGCCGCTTCGGTGGCCACGACCGCCTGACTGAAGACGAGGCGATTGCCGAACGGATCCTTGACGGTCATTTCCCGCGTGTGCCAGGGGGTGTGGGTCACGCCCGGCCGCGCGTACTTGTACTGCTTGTCCAGGAGCTCCCGATTCATCTGATCCACGTCGTCGGTCCCGATCCGCAGCGCGCCGCCTGGAACGCAGTCGCCGTAGTGCTCCGACAGGTGAATGACGCATCCGTCCCTGGAGATCTGCATGTAGAGCGGCGCGTCATCCGCGAATCGATGCTCCCAATCGATCGAGAAGCCGAGAAAGCCGACGTAGAACTCCCTGGCCTTGGCTTCGTCGAGCATGCGAAGGACGGGAACCGGTGGCGAGAGCCTCATGCTACTGAGTCTACCGGCGCGTGCATCGGGGTTCCAGCGGGGCTTTCGACGAAGCTGATATCATCGGCGGGTGGCAGCAGACATCGAGATCTACGACACCACGCTGCGCGATGGAAGCCAGGGCCAGGGCGTCTCGTTCTCGGTCGCCGACAAGCTGAAGATCGCGGAACGGCTCGACGCGTTCGGCGTCCATTACATCGAGGGCGGCTGGCCGGGCTCCAATCCCAAGGACATCGAGTTCTTCGACGAAGCCAGACGCCGGCGCTTCGCGCGCGCCCGCCTGGCCGCCTTCGGCTCCACCCGGCGCAAGGGCGTCGCCGCCGCCGCCGACGAGCAGGTGCGGCTGCTGGTCGACGCGGGCACGCCGGTGATCACCATCTTCGGGAAGACCTGGCTGCTGCACGTCCGCGAGGTGCTGCAGACGACGCCCGACGAGAATCTTGCGATGATCGAGGACACCGTCCGTTTCCTCAAGTCGCAGGGGCGCATCGTCGTCTACGACGCCGAGCACGCGTTCGACGGGTTCAAGGACGACCGCGAGTACGCGCTCGCGACGTGGAAGGCGGCCGAGCGCGGCGGCGCCGACCTGGTCGTGCTGTGCGACACCAACGGCGGTTCGATTCCCGACGAGATCGCCGCGATCACCCGCGCGGCCTGCGCCGGCGTCGGCGCGCGCATCGGCATCCACACGCACGACGACATCGGCCTCGGCGTCGCCAATGCGCTGGCCGCTGTCGAGGCGGGTGCGACCCACGTGCAGGGGACGTTCAACGGGTACGGCGAGCGCGTCGGCAACTGCAATCTGACCACGCTCATTCCGAACCTCGAGTTCAAGCTCGGGCGGCGATCCGTGCCGCCCGGCTCGCTGCCGCTCCTGAAGGAAGTGTCGCAGTTCCTCGACGAGGTCGCCAACCTGCGGCCGAACCCGCGGCTCCCGTGGGTCGGCTCCGCGGCGTTCTCGCACAAAGGAGGCACACACGTCAATGCGGTCCAGAAACTGCTGCGCAGCTACGAGCACGCCGATCCGTCGCTCGTGGGGAACCGCCGGCAGGTGCTGATCAGCGAGCTGGCCGGCCGCAGCAACATCATCATGAAAGCGCGCGAGCTCGGGTTCGACGTGACGAAGGACACGCCCGAGCTCAGCGCGATGCTGCAGCGGGTCAAGGCGCTCGAGCACGAGGGCTACGAGTTCGAGGCTGCCGACGGCTCGCTCGCGCTGCTGATCCGCCGCGCCCTGAAACGCGAGCCGCCCCCGTTCCGCCTCGACGCGTACCACGTGTCGATGCGCTTCGACGCCGGGTCGCCGGTCGTCTGCGAAGCGACGGTGAAGGTGCGGGTCGGCAACGAGCGCGCCCACACCGTCGCCGACGGCGACGGTCCGGTGAACGCGCTCGACGTCGCGTTGCGGTCCGCGCTCGTCAGGTTCTACGCGCACCTCGAGGAGCTGCGCCTCACCGACTACAAGGTGCGCATCGTCAACTCGGTGGGGACCGCGGCGCGGACGCGCGTGCTCATCGAGTCGAGCGACGGTCTCACGAGCTGGACGACCATCGGCGTCCACGAGAACATCATCGAGGCGAGCCTCCAGGCGCTGATGGACGGACTCGAATACGGGCTGCTGAAGAAGGAGTTCGCGGCCACCGTGGTCTGAGATCGTGGGGCCCTCGACGCGAAGCTGCCTCGGCGTCTGGATCGCGTGCAGCGTGGCCTGTATCCTCACCGTCGCGCGTGCCGACGTCGGGCCGCGGACCGACGCGGCGAACGTCTCTCCGCAGGCCGGTCACGAGCCTCAGATCCTGCTCTCGCGGCAGCTCATGGCCGACGCCGGTGTGCGCGTCGGCGACCGCGTCACGCTCGCCACAGACGCGAGCGGGACACGCGCCGCCACTTTCCTTGTCGTCGGCCCGTACGAGCCGGTGCCCGACCCGCGAAAGTTCTCGTCGAGGCGGCTCGAGGCCCGCGTCCATCTTCCCGATCTCATCGCCCTCGCCGCCGACCCCGACGAGCCGGAGTCGGGCGATCGGGTCGGCGCCATCAACCTGTCGCTGAAGGACCCGGAGGAGTCCTCCGCGGTCGCATCCGCGATTGCGCGCCGGGTGCCGGGGGCGACCGCAGCAGCCACGGATCGGCCCGGCGGGCGCGACGATCCCTTTGTCGTGCTGGAACACTTCCACTGGGCCATCGCCGTGGTGACGGTGACGGGCAGCACCGCGTTTCTGCTGGCGCTGATGATCATGCGTGCCGAAGAGCGGCGGGAAATCATCGGCACCCTGCGGCTCATCGGCGTCTCCTCGCGCTCGATCCTGGCCGAGGTCCTGCTCGAGGGGCTGCTCATCGCGCTGGCTGGCGCGATCTTCGGCGTCGTCGTCGCCGTCGGCGCCGAAGGGGCGGTCAATCGGTTCTTTCAATGGCGGTACGACACCACGCTGGTGTTCGTCCACGTCACCTTTGTCATCGCGATCGAGGCGGTCGCCTTTGCGGTGCCGCTCGGCGTCGCGGCAGGGCTGGCCGCCTCGTGGACGCTGCTCGGCCGGGGCGTCGTGTCGCTGGTAGGCCGATGACGCCGCGCGCGCTCGCCTGGCGCACCCTCGTGGCGGAGCCGTCGCGTACGGCGCTGGCGGTCATCGGCGTCGCCGTCATCGGTGCCCTCCTGTTCGACATGCTGCTGCTGTCGCGCGGCCTCCTGGTCTCGCTGCGAACGATGCTCGACACGGCCGGATACGACGTGCGGGTCGCCGCGTCCGACAGCTTTCCGATTCGGTCGCCGATGTCGAACGCCTCGATCGTCGCACGCGATCTGGCGCGCCTTCCGGAGATACGGCAGGTCACCGTCGTCCGCGTCGATCGCGCGTCGGCCGCGCGCACGGGCGGCGACCGGCTCGACGTCACCCTGCTCAACGTCACCGAGGGCGCGGAGCGGCAGGCATGGACCCTGACGAGCGGCGAGGACCTGGGCGACCACGCGCGCGTCGATCGGTCGGTGCCGCGCGCGGTCGTCAGCCGGGGGCTCGCCGAGGCGCTCCAGCTCGCGCCCGGCGCGACGATCCGGCTGCGGGGTCTGGTGAGCGGCGCGGCATCGGCGCTGCCGGCCGTGCCGTTCGCGGTCGCCGGCGTCGCCGACTTCGCCGACGCGTCCGGCAGCGAGTACGTCGTGGCGACCTCGTTCGACGCGTTCCAGCGGGTGCGGTCGTCGCCCGACGCGGACTCGGCCGACGTGATCCTCGTGGCGTCGAGGCCCGACGTCGAATCGTCGGCGACCGTGGCGGCCATCGAGCGGCGGCGTCCCGACGTGCGGGCGTTTTCCAACGAGGACGTCGTCGCGAGGTTCGACGAGAACGGGTTCGCGTACTTCCGTCAGATCTCGTTGGTGCTGTCCACGATCACGCTGGGTTTCACGTTTCTGCTGGTGGCGACGCTGCTGACGGTGTCGGTCAACCAGCGGCTCGGCCAGATTGCCGCGCTGCGGGCGCTGGGCCTGTCCCGGCGGAGAATCGCGGCGCTGCTGGCGTGGGAGTCGGCTTTCCTCGTCGGCGTGGGCGCCATCGTCTCGCTGCCGGTCGGATGGCTGCTGGCGGGGTGGCTCGACCGCATCCTGCGCCAGATGCCGAACATTCCCGATCGCATGCATTTCTTCGTGTTCGAGCCGTCGATCGCCGTCTGGCATCTCGGCATGCTCGCGGCGACCGGCGTCGCCGCCGCGCTCTACCCGGTGTGGACGGCCACGCGCCTGCCGATCGCGGCGACCCTTCGAAGGGAAACCATCTCGTGACGGTCATCGTCGAGGGCCACGGCCTCACGCGCACGTTTCCGATGCCGTCGGGGCCGGTCACGGCGCTCGGTGGCGTCTCGGTCGTGATCTCGGCCGGCGAGTACGTGGCCATCACCGGACCCTCGGGCTGTGGCAAATCGACGCTCCTGCACCTGCTCGGCTGCGTGGACCGGCCCACGAGCGGCGCGCTCCGGTTCGAGGGGCGGGACCTCGGGTCGATGTCGGAGTCGGAACGGAGCCGCATCCGCCTGACGCGGATCGGGTTCGTGTTCCAGCGGTTCTTCCTTCTGCCGATGCTCGACGCGTGGGAGAACGTCGAGCTGCCGCAGGCCGAGATCGGGATCCCGCCGGCCGAGCGCCGATCGAGGACGCGCGACCTGCTGGAGTACGTCGGCCTGGGCGAGCGCGCCCGTCACCGGCCGTCACAGCTGTCGGGCGGCGAAATGCAGCGCGTGGCCGTCGCCCGCGCGCTCGCGAACCGACCGGCACTGCTGCTCGCCGACGAGCCGACCGGTGAGCTCGACGAGGACACGGGGCAGCAGATTGCGGACCTGTTCGATCGGGTTCACGCGGACGGGACGGCGGTCGTGGTGGTGACGCACAACCCGCAGTTGGCCATGCGCGCGAAGCGGCATCTGGCGATGAGGCGGGGCAGCCTCGAGGAGTCCGGGGTGACGCGATGATGGGGCGCGTCGCGTGGCGATCGCTGATGACGCGGCCGATCCGGGCGGCTGTTCTCGCGGCAGGGTTCGGCTTCGGCATCGCCGTCATGGTCGAACTGCTGGGCGTCGGCCACGTGATTCTGGAGCAGGCGCACGCGCCGGCGCTCGCCGGCGGCGGCGATCTGGTCGTGTCCGGCCCGTTCGGCCCGGTGTCGAGCGCGCGGTACGTGGTGTCGGCGCTGGAGCGCGCTTCCGGCGTCGCCGGCCGGGTGAAGACCATGTCGCCTACTCGCCGCGAGAAGCTGTTCCTGATCACGCCGGAGAAGGCGATTGCGATTTCGGTCACAGGCGGCGTGCCGAGCCTCGAAAAGGCCATCGGCGATCCTGAAGTGGCTGCTGCGACCGCCTGGGTCGATGCGCCCGGCGACCACCAGTGGGCGCATCCGAGCCGCGCCGAGGTCCTGCGCGCCCTGGACCGCTTTCATCCGATTCCTGCCGCGGCGACCGGGTCCTCGTCGTGGGCCGAATGGCTGTACTTCAACGCGCGGACGGCCGACGGGGGGACGAGGGCGTACATCACGTTTCTGGTCGGCCCGCCGGCGGCGACACCAGGCAGGCGTCAGGCGGGGGTTCGCGTGCAGGTGCAGCATGGAGGACGTACCGCGGCGTATGCGGCGTCCGGCGAGGTAGACGAGGCATCGGTCCTCGCCAACGCCCCGGATCTCGAGATTGCCGGAAATCGCGTCCGGCTCGACGGCACGAGATATCGGCTGACGCTCGCGCTCAGGGGTCGCGGGGCTGAAGCCTCGCGCTCCCGGTCCCGTTTCCTGAGCGGCGAGATCTCGCTCGACACCGCGGCACAATCGCTCCCGCCCGCGACCATCCACGGCGCCGGCGGCTGGGTGTCCGGCTACGTCGTACCCGCGCTGTCAGGCACCTTCAGCGGAACGATCGATGCGGACGGCGAGCCCATCGACCTGAGCGGCGCCAGCGGGTACCACGATCACAACTGGGGCTTCTGGGAAGGGGTCCGGTGGCAGTGGGGGCAGGTCGCGCACGACGATGTATCGATTGTGTACGGGCGCGTGTTTCCGCCCGCCGAGGTCGCCGACCCGTCGCGCATTCCCGGGTTTCTCGCGGTGCTCGGCCCTGACGGTCCGCTCGGATTCTCCTCCAGCGTGACGATCGACGACGCGACCGCGGGCCGAATCGAGGTGCGGGCCGTCCGAGGCGTCAACCTTCATCTGAGCCTTGCCGTCGACGAAACCGAGCGGACGGCGCTGGGGATGACCAGCCGGGACTCCGGGCCGCCGATGGATTTTCTGCAGCTGAGCGGCGTCTATACGGTCGATGGACGGGCGGGCGGCCGGACGCTCGGCTTCAGCGCGCGCGGTTCCGCAGAGACGTTCAAACCGCGCTGATCGTCCGGCAAGCCGCGCCGGTCACCCGGCCGATGCCGCCCGACCACAAGGCGCGCTGTCTACGGGTGCTGCACGGTCACCGTGTAGTCGACCGGCGCTGTCTGGTTGCCGACGTCGAACACGGAAACGCAATAGGTTCCCGCGCCCAGCGTGGCGTAGAGGGGGTTGGGCGATGCCTGGATGGTTGCCGTGAGGCTGGCGGCCACCACGCAGGAACCGTCGGTGGCGCTGACGGTCCCGATGCCGAGTCCCATGAAGATCGTGGGCGGCGGCCCGGCTGCCGTCAGCGTGATGCCGACTTGCCCGGCCGCGGCCACGGTGAAATTATGGGCGTCGCTCGACATCGGCTGCACGGTGCCGGTGAATGTGTCGGTGACCGTGGCGGGCGCGATGGGCGTCGTGTCGGTCGAGCCACTGTTGTCACAGGCAATCGTGAGTGGCAGCGTGACGCACGCGAGCACGAAGATCAGTGAACGTGTAGGTGTCATGCGGCCCCTCTTGCGGCTTCAGGGCACGAGCTGCAGGTTCAGCGAATACTGCAGCGTCGCGATCCCGGTAATCTGCGGAGACGTGATGTTGACGGTCCAGTTGCCGGTCATGGTGGCGCCGTCGGCGAGCGAGTTCCACGAGACGATCGAGAGCTGCAGGTTCACGCCGTCCGCAAGGCCGCCGAGCGTGCCCGTGAAGGTGCAATCGCCCCCGGCGCCGATCGCGCCGGTCACCGTGCCATTCAGCACGTTGGCGCCCTGCGACTTGGTCATCGTGCCGCTCAGGCTGGAGCCGGCCTGCGCCAGGATGAGCGTGACACTGTTGGTCGTGCCGAGGTTCGCGGCGCAGAAGCCGTTGGCCTGAAAGCCGGAGATCTCGGTGCACGCGAGCACCCTCGCGGTGCCGATCCAGTTCCCCGAATAGACCGGCGTGACCTGAACGCTCAGAATCGCCGACAAGCCGCTGTCGGCGGTGGCCGTGATCGTCGCCGCGCCGATGCCGACGGCCGTGGCGTTGCCGCCGGCGTCGATCGTCAGGACGTTGGGGTTGCTCGACGACCAGACGACGTTGGTGGGCGTCGTGGAGGCCGTGAGCGTGAAGGTCTGCGTCTGGCCGAGCTGATAGACCGAATCCGACGGCGAAATAGCTGCCGTCGGCGCCGGCGTCGTTGGCGCGGTGACGTCGTTGTTCGAGCACGCGCTGGCCGTCAGCGCGGCCGCCAGAAGACACGAAACGAGCAATCGGTGCATGAAGATCTTCCGCGTCACGACGCCGCGACCGTGACGGTGTACAGAGCCGGATCGGCCAGCTGGCCGAGATCGGTAATGGTGAGACAGAGTTGGCCCGCGAGGCCCGTGCCGATGATCTGCGCGCTCGGACCGGCTGCCGCAGTCACGGTGTAAGCCGCCTGGCAGACGCCGGTGACGCCTGGGGTGCCGATCGCCAGACTCACCTGGGTGCCTGCCGGCGCCGCGAGGCCCACCAGCGTGACTTCGACGTACCCGCTCTGCGCCACGCTGAACAGATAGGTGTCGGTGGCGAGGAGCTTCAGCGTCCCGCTGAACGAAACCAGACTGGCCGGCGGGGTGTCGGGGCGTGTGATCTCGGTGGAGGTGCCGGCATCGTCGCAGGCCGCGACCATCACGATGCTCAGCAGAAGCAACGTTCGGATAACCAATGACATGGGCGCATTCGGGGGCGCGAGCAAGCGAAATGCCACGCCCCAGAAGCGATCATGTCTCAACAGAGCTCACCACCGCAACCCGCTGTGACACCGGGTGATCGGCCGCCGCCCGCTCGCTGGGCGGGAAACCCGGCGGCAGGCCGGGCCGTCACCTGCCGGGAGCACTCGTGTCCTGTGGTGGCGAGGAAGCGGTGCCGCGCCCTGCCGGAGCGCCCGGCTGCATCGGTTCGAGATAGAAGCTGCCCGCCTCCCGCACGAGCGAGATGGGATTGCCGTGGCGCGCGGTCGACCCTCCCCCGGCGGTGATGACGACGCCGCCGGCGTCCTTCAGGGCCGAGACCGTGGCCGCGATGTCGCGGACCGAGAGCTGCAGCATCGACGTGCCGGGATCCTGAATGTGCGGCCGCAGTGTCGTCCGTTCGATGTTGCGGAATTCCATCAGCTCAACACGTACGGCCGATCCCGGAACCGTCGCCGTACTTCGTCGGTACTCGGCGCCTCGCATGCCAGTCGCCGCCTGCCAGCCGGCGTCCTTGACGAACGACGGGCTCCCTTCGAAACCGAACCCCAGCGCAGCGCGATAGAACCGAACGCTCCGATCGATGTCGGCGACGGTCACAGCCAGCGCGGCGTCGACAACGTTGGCTGCCGACCCCTGCCCGCGATCGCCGAGCGCATCCGGCTGGAAGGCTTCGATGAAGAACCCGTCGGGATCGGCTGCGAACAGCGCGCGGCCGCTCGCGCCATTCACGGCCAGCGCGGCCGGCTTGGCGCCCGGTGTCAGGATGGTGGCGTCGTGTCGAGTCAGCCAGTCGGCGACGGCCGCGACATCGCGGACGGTCAGGATGAGGAGGCTGGCTCCGGGATCCTGCAGGCGGGGACGGACCGGGGTGCGCTCGACGTCGCGCCACTCGACGAACTCGAGGCTGAGCGGAGTCCCGGGAATCCGGATGACGCCGGCGCTTTCGCGGCCGCCCGGCAGATTGTAGAGTGCCTGCAGTTCGGGGTCCGGCGTGAAGGTCTGCTGGCGGGTGCCGGGCGCGAGGCCGAGCAGCCCGCGGTAGAAGCCGACGGACCGGTCGATGTCGCCGACGATATGGAAGAACGGTCCTGATCCGACGACCTCTGCGGGCCCCGCGAACGCGGGCCCGGCGAGGGCGGCGACCAGTGCCGCCACGGCGGCGCTCGGGATTCGTGGCATCAGTCCTCCTCGGAAAGGTCGGGTGCCATTCTACGCGGTCCGCAAAAAGGCGCCTGCCTCATTTTGCGTCATGACATGATGGAACCCGTGATGAGATCCGCGAAGTTCTGGCTCGCGCTCGTCGTCCTGCTGACGGCGGCGGTCGCCGTCGCGGCACAGCGCCGCGGCGCGCCACCCAGGGGGCCCGTGCCCGCTCCTGCGCCGGCCGTCGACGTGGACGCGGCACTCGCATCCGCCGTCCCCGATCTGGATCGGCGCGTCGGCCGGTTCAAGGTCGAGACGATGCCGTTCAACAGCACCGTGCTGTCCACGCGTGAGCGGCAGATGATCGAGCAGCTCGTGATCGCCTGCCGGTCGCTCGAGCGCATCTTCTGGCGGCAGAGCGACCCTGAGGGGCTCGAGCTGTTCAACGCGCTGCTGCGCCATCCGTCGCCCGTGGCGCGCAACCTGCGCCGTTACCTGACGATCAACGGCAGCCGCTGGGATCTGGTGAGCGACAACCGCCCGTTCGTCGGCATGATGACGATGCCGCCGGGCCATTCGATGTACCCGCCCGATCTGACGCGGGCGGAGATCGAGCGCTACGTCGCGGCCCATCCGGCCCGCAAGGCCGAGATCTACAGTCCGTACACGCTCGTGCGGCGACAGGGGCAGGACCTCGTCGGCCGCCCGTACCACGAGGAGTTCAAGAGCTTCCTGACCGACGCGGCGGCCGCGCTGCGCCAGGCCGCCGCGCTTTCTGACGACCCGGCGTTCGCGAATTTCCTTCGCCTGCGCGCCGACGCGCTCGCGACCGACGACTACTATGCCAGCGACGTCGCCTGGGTCGACCTGAAGGATCCCAAGTTCGATTTGATCTTCGCGCCTTACGAGACCTACCTCGACGATGTGCTCGGCGTGAAGACGTCGTACGGCGCGGCCGTCCTCATCCGGAACGACATCGAGACCCGCAACCTGGCGAAGTTCCAGCAGTGGGTCGCTGACATCCAGGATGCGCTGCCCCTGGCGGCGGCCGACCGGCCGTCGGTCCGCGGCCACGTGACCCCGATGGAAGTGATGGACGCGCCGTTCCGGGCCGGCGACCTCCGGCACGGCTACCAGGCGGTCGCCGACAATCTCCCGAACGATCCGCGGATTCACCAGGACAAGGGCACGAAGCAGATCTTCTTCAAGAACTTCATGGACGTGCGCGTGAAGGACGTCATTCTGCCGCTCGCGTCGCGGATATTGACCGAGGCGCCGGCCGGGCGCGTCTCTGCGGACGGGTATTTCGCGTCGACGGTGATGCACGAGATCGCCCACGGTCTGGGTCCGGCGTACGCGCGGCCGAACGGCGGCAAGGTCGATATCCGCGAAGCGATCGGAGCTGCGTACTCCCCGCTCGAGGAGGCGAAGGCCGACGTCGTCGGGATGTTCGGGCTCAAATGGCTCGTCGATCGCGACGTGCTGCCGAAGGATCGGCTCGAGGAGTACTACGCGTCCTACGTGGCCGGCCTGATCCGGACGGCGCGGTTCGGCGCCGGCGAAGCGCACGGGCGCGCCGAAGTGATGGAGTTCAGCTACCTGGCCGAACAGGCCGCCGTGAAGGATTCGGGTCTGCGCTATTCGATCGACTACGCGACCATGCCGGGTGCCGTCGAGCGGCTGGCCAGAGAGCTGCTCGAGCAGGAAGCCACGGGCGACCGCGCCCGGACCGACGCGTGGTTCGCGAAGTACGGCACAATGCCCGCGACGCTCCGCCTGGCGCTTGGCGGCGTCGACGACGTCCCGGTGGACGTGGATCCTCTCTTCTCATTTCTGGAGCGCTTCGAATGACCGCCATGCCCCTCGCCGCGGCGCGCGCCGAAGCCGAGACGCGCGCCGCGAGTGCGCCGCCCCAGTTCGAGCCCTACATCCCGCCCGACGTCACCCTGCCCGAGCTGACGCCGCTGCCGCTCGTGCTCGGAGCGATCCTCGGCGCGGTGTTCGGCGCCTCCTCGCTGTACCTCGTGCTGAAGGTCGGCCTCACGGTCAGCGCGTCGATTCCCGTCGCGGTCATCTCGATCACGCTGTTCCGCCTCTTCTCGAAGCTGGGCGGCCGCGACGCCAGCATCCTCGAGAACAACATCGTCCAGACGGCCGGGTCGGCTGGCGAGTCGATTGCGTTCGGCCTCGGCGTCACGATGCCGGCCATCATGATTCTCGGGTTCGATCTCGAGATCACGCGGGTCGCGCTCGTCGCCATCCTCGGCGGTCTGCTCGGCATCCTGATGATGATCCCGCTGCGCCGCGCGCTCATCGTGCAGCAGCACGGCATCCTCAAGTACCCCGAAGGCACCGCGTGCGCCGAGGTGCTGAAGGCGGGCGCCTCGGCCGGATCGCGTGCGGCCGCGTCGCCGGCGGCGAAGCGCGAACACGACGCCCTCGGCGGCGCTCACACGAGCGCGGCCACCATCTTCACCGGCTTCGGTATCGGTCTCCTCTACAAGGTGCTGAACGTCGCGTTCAGGGCCTGGAAGGACGTGCCGCAGCGGATCTTCGGTCCGCCGTTCGCCGCCGGGTCGATCTCCGCCGAGATCTCGCCGGAGCTGCTCGGCGTCGGCTACATCATCGGCCCGCGCATCGCGTCGACGATGTGCGCGGGCGGCGTGCTGGCGTACCTGGTGCTCATTCCGGCGATCAAGTTCTTCGGATCCGGGCTGACCTCGGCGCTGCCGCCCGGAACGGTGCCGATCAGCCAGATGGGGCCGGACGACATCCGCGGGGCCTACGTGCTGTACATCGGGGCGGGCGCGGTCGCGGCCGGCGGCATCATCAGCCTGCTCCGATCGCTGCCGACCATCTGGAGCAGCCTGCTCGAGGGGCTCAAGGACTTCCGCGGCGGCACCGGCGCGCGGTCGTCGGCGCTGCGCACCGAGCGCGATCTCTCGATGAAGGTCGTCGTCTTCGGCAGCCTGTCGCTGATCGTCGCGATCATGCTGGCCCCGTCGCTGCACATGAACGTCGTGGGCGCCGTGCTGATCGTGACGCTCGGGTTCCTTTTCGTCACCGTGTCCTCGCGGCTCACCGGCGAGATCGGGTCGTCGTCGAACCCGATCTCGGGGATGACCGTGGCGACGCTGCTCCTCACCTGTCTGGTGTTCGTGCTCGTGGGCTGGACCGGGCCGGCCTACTACGTCACCGCCCTGTCGGTCGGCGCGATCGTGTGCATCGCATCGTCGAACGGCGGCACGACGTCCCAGGACCTCAAGACCGGCTTCCTCGTGGGCGCCACGCCGCGCAATCAGCAGATCGCGATTGTCGTCGGGGCGCTGCTGTCGGCGGTGGTGCTCGGTCCGATTCTGCTCAAGCTGAACGACGCGGCGACGGTGTACGTGCCGCGCGTCAGCCAGGAGCCGGCGCCGGGAGGCAGCGGCGCCATGCGCCAGGTGGAGAATTTTCCGGCGTCGTTGAGGGCGGAGGTCGCGACCTTGACCGATCGCGAAATCTATCAGGGGTCGTCGTACCTCGTCTGGCACAAGGAAACGACCGACGCTGGACCGGCGGGCCGGTATCTGGTGGACGCGAGCGGCACGCCGGTGTATCTGGTCGATCCCGGCATCAACGGCGTGCACCGGTATTCGGCGGACGGACAGCATGCCGTCGCGAAGTTCGACGCTCCCAAGGCGACCCTGATGTCCTACATCATCAAGGGCATCCTCAACCGGCAGCTGCCGTGGGGGCTGGTGCTGCTCGGCGTGATGATCGCGGTCGTGCTGGAGATGTCGAGCGTGCCGTCGCTGGCCTTCGCGGTCGGCGTGTACCTGCCGCTGTCGTCCTCGTCGCCCATCTTCATCGGCGGGATGGTCCGGTGGCTGGCGGATCTCTACGTGAGGAAGAAGCATCGCGGCCGCCAACTGACCGAGGAGCAGCTGACCGCCGAAGGCGACAAGAGTCCCGGCGTGCTGATGGCGTCGGGGTACATTGCCGGCGGGGCGATTGCCGGCATCCTCATCGCGTTCATGGCCGGAGTGACGGCCGACTTCACCGATCGCATCACGCGATGGTCGTCGCTCCACAATCCGCTCTACGAGGGCGCGTACTCGGACCTGCTGTCGATGGTTCCCTTCGTGGTGCTGACCGGAATCCTGTACCTCGTGTCGCGGGAGGTGCTGCTGGCGCCGAAGCGGTCCGAGCAGCCTTGAGCGCCGCGGTCGCGGCAACGCGCGATGGCGCGATGATCGTCTTCCCCGTCCCGCGAGGCGGTCCGTGGTCGACGTGGGCGCACCACGACGTCGAGTGGACCGCCCGACCGCGGCCCTGTTTCGATCCTATGTTCCCGGCCGGAGGCGCCGATGTCTGTCGAACGCCGGACGATTGATTTGTCCCGATATCCCGACCTCGTCGTGATCTACCTCGGCATGCGCGTCAACGCGTGGCGTGGTCTGAAGAGGCTCATGGGCCTGGGGCCGCAAATTTCGAGGAGCTGGAAGGAGAAACCCGACGGCCTGCTGCTCCATGAGGATTCTGATCTTCTCGATTGTTCCGGTCCACGCGGGGATGCGGCAGTACTGGCGTGATTTCGAGTCGCTCGAGCGGTGGGCGCGGTCGGAGCCGCACCGGCTCTGGTGGCAGGATTTTCTTCGAGACTCCGGCGGGACCGGCTTCTGGCACGAGACGTACTTCATGCGCGGCGGCATGGAGGCCGTCTACGACGATGTGCGTCAGCCAATCGGGATGTTGAAGTTCGCGCCGGTTGTGCCGGCGCGAGGCCCCATGTTTTCGGCCCGCTCGCGTGCTGGCCGCCCCGGCCAGGTGCCGCCGGCGATAGTGGGCGAACCGGAGCTGTACCCGAACGAGATCGTCCCACGACCCTGAATCGGGGACCCGAAGTGCCGGGAGTGCCCGTCGTACCGCTCGTGCCGGTAGTTGTGTGACGGTAAGTGGAGTGCCGGTAGTGTCTGGCTTTAGTAGTGGAGTGCCCGAGTGTCCGGCTTTAGCCGGACCGATCATTGTGGGGCCGGCCCCAGCCCAGGCGATGACCGATGCGCCCGTGGCGAACGCGATGTGGGGGCGTCGGTCGATAATGCGTGCGTGAGCCCGGACGCGTACGTGCGGTGGATGGCCGAAGCGCTCGTCGAGGCGCGGCGGGCGCGCGAAGCGGGCGAGGTCCCGATCGGCGCGGTCGTCGTCCTGGGCGACACCATCGTCGGCCGCGGGTTCAACCAGCCGATTCGAACGGCCGATCCGACCGCTCACGCCGAAATCGTGGCGATTCGCGCCGCTGCCGGGACGCTCGGCAACTACCGGCTGACGGGCGCCACGTTGATCGTCACCATCGAGCCGTGTCTCATGTGCGTGGGGGCAATCGTCCACGCGCGGATCGGGACCGTCGTGTTCGGGGCCGTTGAACCGCGGTGCGGCGCGCTGGTCTCGACCGTGCGGGCCGGCGAGCTGGCCGGCCACAACCACCGGTTCGAGGTGGTGGCGGGCGTGTCTGAGGCCGAGTGCCGCGAGGCGATCCAGGCGTTCTTCCGGGAGCGGCGCCAAGCCCCGTCGCCGGGTGCAATGCCGTGAAGACGCGGCGTCACCCGACCCACGAAGCCGTGGTGGGGTTTCCCCGTCGCTGATCGGCAGCGGCCCGGCGGCGCTGACGCAGCGTTAGAACGTTGGCTTGCGGCGGCCCAGACGCACGCGGCGGCGCATGACGTACAAGGAGGCGGTCAGGGCAAACACGGCGAACAGGATGACGATAGGAGCGATGTGCATGACTCTTCTATCGGTGGCACGGCCGGGGGGCATTAGCGGGCGCTGGCGGGCGTCCGGAGAGTGCGCGCCGGGCGCGCGACCGTAAAGGGCTTGGTATACTGAAGGTTCGGGCGACGAGCGGTCTGAGGGATTGGAGAGGTACCGAAGTGGTCGTAACGGGGGCGCCTCGAAAGCGTCTTGTCGGGTAACCGGCACGTGGGTTCGAATCCCACCCTCTCCGCCATATACATGTCGTTTAGATGCAACGTCTTACGAGCGCAATCCAGGAACTGTGTTCCAGTTTTGTGCCAGAGATTGCTGTGACTGCCGGATCGGCTGCGCCCGTCATGATGGGGTGCAGTCCACACATGAAATACGGCGGCCTTTAGCAGGATGCTGAAAAAGTGACTCCCATGGGATCGACATCGTGATCTCGTCGTACTACGATGCTCCCATTCACGGAGGGAGCCAGCCGATGCGTGGAGACGACCAGCAAACGGGGCATCTGTTTAGTTACCTGTCGCCGGAGGATCGGATCCCTGCCGACCATCCGCTGCGTCCGATTCGGCAGATGACCGACGCAGTGCTCGGGCGGTTGTCGCCTCGTTTTGACCGGCTGTACTCGGACATCGGTCGGCCGTCGATCCCGCCCGAGCAGTTGCTGCGGGCGTTGTTGCTGCAGACGTTGTACACCGTGCGCAGCGAACGGCTGCTGATGGAGCAACTGCAGTACAACCTGTTGTTTCGGTGGTTCATCGGCCTGAGTATGGATGACCCGGTCTGGGTGCCGACCGTCTTCAGCAAGAATCGAGACCGGCTCTTGGAGGGCGACATCGCGCAGGCGTTTTTCCTTGAAGTGCGGGCGGCTGCGGGGGCGGCGGGCTTGCTCTCGGATGACCACTTCACCGTGGATGGCACGTTGCTCGAGGCGTGGGCGAGTCAGAAAAGTTTTCGCCCCAAGGACCGCCCGGATCCACCAGCGGATGATCCGACGGGCCGCAATCCGACCGTGAACTTCCGCGGCGAGGAGCGGGCGAACGACACGCATGCGTCGACCACCGATCCGGACGCGCGCCTGTACAAGAAAGCCTCGGGGCAGGAAGCCAAGTTGGCGTATCTCGGGCATGTGCTCACGGAGAATCGTCACGGCTTGATCATCGACGCGCTGGTCACGCATGCCACGGGGACGGCGGAGCGCGATGCAGCCGGGGCGATGATTGCCGATCTGCCCGACACCCATCGCGTGACGGTCGGCGGCGACAAGAACTACGACACCAAAGGTTTCGTGCACCAACTCCGCACGCTGGGCGTCA
The DNA here is from genome assembly GCA_963807925.1 of uncultured Acidobacteriota bacterium. GTDB lineage: Bacteria > Acidobacteriota > Vicinamibacteria > Vicinamibacterales > CAVVIG01 > CAWEDP01. Next base: position 404,437 of record CAWEDP010000003.1, read on the forward strand.
CCCCGCATGTGGCCCAGTATCCCGAGACGGCGACTCGCGGCAGCGCGATCGATGCGCGCACGACCCGACATCCGGGCTACGCGGTCAGTCAACAGAAACGAAGGTAACAATCTAGTTGACTAACCGCCAGTAGGCCTGGTAGAGTCAGCGGGTTCGTTACCCGGAACATGGAAGTGGTATTTGTTCCGGGTTATCTATCGCCCACAGCGAGAAGGGCTTGCTGCGGACCTAATTCGTTCGCTGTTCTGTGGACTCCCATCGAAAGAGAAGCGTATGGCTGTTTTCGTGGCGGCGGCCGACGACAGCGAAGCGGGCGACCAAACCGGCCCGTTCCTGTTCGGCGGCTATGTCGCACCTTTGCGTGATTGGGAGGACTGGTTTGCGCCTGCATGGGTGCAGCGTGTTCTTGGCCGCCCTCCACGAACCGTGTTGCCTTACTTCCACATGACCGAGGTGGCCTCGCCAACTGGCCGAGTCAAATACGGACTCACTGAGCGAGATGCGAACGCCAGAATTAATGAGGCTGTGGACGTTATTCGGAGCATGGGAACCCTCCATTTCATGCATAGCCTGATGAACGGCAACCACTTCCGCGAGACGACAAAGTCAGTCCGATTAGTGCAACAGCAATCGAAACAATGGGGAACGTATCGATTTGAACCAGACTACGTTGCATTTCTCGGCTTCGCTTATGGCGTTCTTCATCATGTGAGGGCGGAATGGCCAGACGCTGAGAAAGTGGACTTTGTCGTTGAGAAAAAACCACCAGTGACTCATCACCTGATGGACTTCCATCAAGACTTGGCGAGCCATCTCACGAATCGCGGCCACAGCGAACTGGTGCCACTTATTGGTGAGTTGATTCCAGGAAGCAAAGAGCGCGTCCCGCTTCAAGCTGCCGACATCTGCCTATGGCATCTTCGGAAGTTTGAGTCTGGTGAAGCGACACGGGAAGAACTGCGGCGACTTGAGGATATGGCACACGGGAGGCTGAGAGCCGTTATGCGGATCGCGCCCGATTACGTCGAAGGTCTGATTGAGCGCTCACGGTCAGAGGCTGTCCGGCCGCCTCTTCTTGGGCGGCGGCAATGAACGTGGCTTTGACGCAGCAAGCACCCGCCGCAACCCGTTGTTGAAGCGTTCCATTGAGTGTTCTGGGTCATCGGCGCGCACGTCTGGGACCGCGCCGGACTTGTGGGTAGCTTTTTTCAGCACGTTTGCGGCAGCTCCGAGCCGGTCAGCGCAGTGTAGGTGAGACGCTTGTTGACGATGCCTTTGAGCGCCAGCGCGAACCGAGCAGCGTCAGTCATCGCCCGATTGTTGAACCGGAAGGCTTGCTCGTCGAGGTAGCGGAACAGATGAAACGGTTCGATGGACACGTAGGTGCCACGGATGGCGCGCTTGAGCAGCGACCAGAAGTTTTCGAGGCCGTTGGTGTGGACTTCGCCGTCCACGTAGGCTTCGGCGTGGTCGATCACATGATGAGTGTAGTCGGACGCCAGTCCTTCGTAGGAGAGCAGGAAATCGGTGTGGACGTGCGCGCCACGTCGGACGTTCTGCCGGATATGCCCCTGCAAGGTCGGCTTTCTCACGTCGGGCACAACGGTCGGTCGCACCTGCGAGACGCCATCTTTTCCATGCCGAGAGAGCAGCGCCATGACCGCGACCTTCCCAGCGATGCTCCGGCCGCGCTTGACGTTCAGCCGCGCACGCTTCGCCGCGTGCATGTTGCGCGCTTTCCCACCCACGTAAGTCTCGTCCGCTTCCACGTGCCCGCTCATCTTGCCACTAGTGCCCCCGTGGAGCGCCATGCGGAGCCGGGACAGCATGAACCATGCGGTCGGCTGAGTGACGCCGAGTGCACGGGCCAGTTCGTAGGAACTGATGCCGTTCTTGCAGTTGGTGACGAGCCACAGCGCGGGCAGCCACTTTTCGAGGCCGAGGGGCGAATCCTCGAACAGGGTGCCGACCTTCAGCGAGAACTGCGCTTTGGCGTGCTTCGCGTAGCACTTGAACCGGCGCTGAGTCGAGAGATAAGTGACGTTGTCGGACCCGCAGGTTGGGCAACACACGACGCCATCCGGCCAGCGCATCGCCATGACGGTGCGGTGGCAGTTCTCGTAATCCGAAAAGAACAGGATGGCTTCTTGGAGGGTTTCGGGTGACTCGATGCGCTTCATGTCCACAGAGTATCGAAAACTCAGTGGTTAGTCAACTAGATTATTACCGAAACGAAAGCTGGTCGAGCAATGTTTCGGCTGGATGAAGACGGTCGGTCTGATGCGCAAGCTGCGACACCGCGGCGGCGCGCGCGTCAACTGGAACTTCATCTTCACCGCCGCGGCGTTTAACCTGGTCCGGATGCGCACACTGCTGGCCCAGCCAGCCTGACGGAACCAAGGCATGAGGACCACGAGCCACGAGCGATGTCGCCATCATGATTGGGCGAACGATAACCGAGCGCTGAACGTCACTTTTTCAGCATCCTGTTAGGGCTCCGGCATTAGCAGAAGCGGAGGATGGTGGCGGCATTGCCGTCCGACCGTATCACGCGCGGCGTCCCGCTCCAGGGCCTATCGACGCCGGCAGCTTTCGCGAGCACGTCGAAGCAAGTCCCCTGGTTACCGGCGACGTCGTTTTCGATAATGTCGCCGCACATTCGGTGTGCGCAGACCGGCGCACGCAGGTCGGCCGCATCGGCATTCCACCACATCGGACTCTTGGAAAGACGGGTTCAGCGGGACGGCAGGTCAAGCGGTTCGGAAAGCCAAGTTGAAGTCGATTCTCAATTAACGGCTACGCGCGGCCATGTCCAGTGGCATGATCACCGCGACACGCTGAGAGGCGTCGATGCGACCGATAACTGAGGCCCATCTGTTTTCGTATGTCCTCCCATACGACAGCGGCTTCGCCCCGAACCCGTTTGGGCGTGCTTGCACCCTCGCATGTTGCAAGCCTGTCATTCGGCGCACCGCCAGCCCCGACGACTGGGTAATCGGGACGACGCCCGCTCCTGAGTCCGGTCGTCTCACGTATGCAATGCGGATCACGCAGGCACTCACCTTCGACCTCTACTGGGAATGCTTTCCGGAGAAGAGGCCGTCAGAAGATCGCCACGGTGACAATATCTACCAATATCTACCAGCCTCACGCAGAGCGCAAGCTTGTTCAGGTTCCGAACGGCTCGCATGACGACAGAAGCGTCAAGCGCGATCTGAGCGCGAACCGTGTTCTGATCTCGACTCAGTTCTACTACTTTGGGCGAGCGGCCCCACTCTTGCCGCCGCAGTTCCATTGCCTGCTGGCTACAACCCAGGGCCACCGCAGGATTCGCCCAGGCTCAAAGGACCACCCACAGTTCATCGCCTTTGTTAAATGGTTGGAAGGCGAGTTCAAGCCTGGTCGCCACGGCGAACCGCACCTTGAGGAAGTGATCTGCCTGCCACCCGAGGAGGACGAATCAGAGATGGAGGACACATCGATCACGTAACTGAATGAACGGCCGCCCAACGCGCGCTTGCAGCCGTCGGCGCACTGTGGGATCGTGTAGCGCCGCGGACGTTACCGAGGCACCGAGTCAATTGAAGGGGAGTTGGCTATTCACTTGACTCCGGTAGCCCCAAGATATAGCGTACGGGCCGGTGGACGATTTTCCCAAGGATCTGCGTGAATTCGAGCAGCGATTCGTGACCGAGGCCGCGTGTCGCGCGTATCTGATGCAGCTGCGATGGCCGGACGGATTCCGGTGCCCCAAGTGTGGACAGGCCGAAGCGTGGCCACTGCGGGAGCGGGGACTCATGGAATGCACGGCGTGCGGGCGACAGACCTCGGTGACCGCCGGGACCATCTTCCAGGACATCCGAACGCCCTTGTCGGTCTGGTTCCGGGCCATGTGGGCAGTGACCAGTCAGAAGACCGGGATCAGCGCCTTGGGCCTGCAGCGGGAACTGGGCCTCTGGGGGTGATCCGATTCGGTGGACAGTTGATCTGAGTGGTTTTGTTCTTCGTTCTTCCTCTTCGTCAGAGAAAACAATGATCGATGTGGAGGCTGTGGGAATCTCGCGTTCTTGGCGAGATTTCCAAACCCCTGTGGGCGCGTTCTGTGCGTCCACAGGGGTGGCAGCGTCCACATCGTCTTCGACGTCGCGAAAAGTTTCAATGGCGTGACGACCTCCGGGACCATGCGCACAGCGAAATTGAGGATACCGGAGTGGCGACCCTCCTCGAGAAGGTTGCTCCTGGGGCATCCTGGACGGTTTGTGGATCCCGCTGATCCTCGCGATCGCGCGGATCACGCACAGTGCTCCTTCCCGCGGCCAGAGCGGAACTGGCGCTCGAACTCGGCGGGACTGACGTAGTCGAGGGTCGAGTGCCGCCGTCGGGTGTTGTAGAACGCCTCGATGTAGTCGAACAGCTCGCGCTTGGCCTGGCCGTGGCTCGCGAACTTGTCGGCGAGCTCGGTCTTCAGCGTCGAGAAGAACGCTTCCATCACGGCGTTGTCGTAGCAATCGCCGGTCCGGCTCATACTGCACGTGATGCCGTGTGCCGTCAGGCGATCCTGGTAGTCCTCACTCGCGTAGGTCGATCCGCGATCCGAGTGATGCAGCAGCCCCGTCTCGGGACACCGGCGGTTGAGCGCCATCGTGAGCGCGGCGAGTGCCAGGTGCCGATCATTCACCGCACTGATCGCCCAGCCCACGACGAACCGCGAGAAGAGATCGAGGATGGCGGCCAGGTAGAGTTTGCCGCTCTCGCCGATCTTGAACTCCGTCGTGTCGCCGACCCAGCGCCGATTGGGGGCCTCGGCCGTGAACTCCCGATTGAGGAGATTGGCCGCGACCGGCAGATCGTGAGCGCTGTTGGTCGTACAGACGAACCGCTTCGACTGCCGCGCTTTCAAGCCCTCCTCTTGCATCAATCGGATCACACGCTTCCGGCTCACGTGTTCGGCGTGCTCCTCGCGGAGATCGCGGTGTATCCGTGGACTGCCATAGCTTTGTTTGCTGGCGTCGAAGGACGTCCGGATGAGCACCTTCAGCCGGCGATCCTGCTGCCGCCGCGGCGATTCCGGTCGCCGGCGCCACGCGTGGAACCCGCTACGCGTCACGCGCAGACACCGGCACAACAGACTGAGCGAGTGGTGCGCCTTTTCCGCTGCGATGAACTGGAACCTCACCGCCGCTCGTTCGCGAAGAAGGCCGCCGCCTTTTTTAAGATCTCCCGCTCTTCCCGCAGAATCCGGTTCTCTTTCCGGAGGCGAGCGAGCTCCTCGCGTTCAGCTGTCGTCAACCCCGTCCGCCCGTTCGAGCGGTCCGCCTGGGCGCGCTTCACCCACTCCCGCAGCGCCGTCTCGGTCAAATCGAGATCGCGGGCGGCGGCGCCTACGGTCTTGCCCTCGTCCAGCACCAGCCGCACCGCCTGGGCCTTGAAGTCGTCGTCAAACCGCCGGCGCGGTCGCCGGCTTTTCGTCTCTTTGGCCATTCGGGACATCGTATCCACCTTTCGGAAGATGTCCACGAAACCGGATCAAGCGCAAACCGCCGGCGCTCACGCAGCCGCGGCATGCTGTTCTTTCGACTGGCGCAGCAGGCGGTGGCGGTGGATCCGGCGCCGTAACGAGTCGCTGGTCAAGTACGCCCGACTTCCCTGACCCCACAACCACCACATCTTGGGGTCACCGGAGTCAGATAAATAGCCAATTGAAGGGGAAACTAATCAAGCGTTGATGACGTGACGATGAAACATGTCAGGCATTCCTGAAGTGCTGTTCCACCGCAACATCTGTGGCAAGTGCCCACGCGGATGGGCGGATCTTGAGAATCCCGAGGTAACAGTTCAGAGGGTCTGTACAAGTTGAGGCGATCGGCGTACCGTCTGAGACGTGCGGCGTGCGGGCTCGCGACGGAAGCAGCGGGACACTGAGGAACGGCTGAAGCAGGAGATTGAGCGGCTGCGCCGTGAGCTCGCCGAACGGGAACGAGAAGTGGCCGAGCAGGCCAAGCGGATCAAGGACCTCGAACACCAGCTCGCGCTGCGCCTCCAGAATTCGACGACGACCTCCAAGCCGCCCTCGTCCGATGGGCTGGCCGGCGAGCCGCGACTGCGCGGGCGCCGCCAGAAGAGCCGACGCCCGCGCGGCGCGCAGCCGGGGCATCCGGGCCACTGCCGCCCGCTGGTTTCCGCCGACCGGGTCAACGTGACGATCGACCTTCAGCCGACCGCCTGCCGCCAGTGCGCGCACGCGCTCCACCCGCGCGACGAGCGCGGCGAGCCGCACCGGCACCAAGTGACCGAGCTGCCGCCGATGGCGGCCCACATCACCGAATACCGCTGTCATCGCCGGGTCTGCGCCGCCTGTGGTGCGACGACCCTGGCGACGGTGCCCGACGAGGTCGTGGGCCAGTTCGGCCCGCAGCTCACGGCCCTGATTGCGTATCTGACGATGGTGTGTCGGATGCCGCGGTTGGTCGTGCAGCGGTTCCTCGAGGGCGTGCTGCAGATCCCCATCAGTCTCGGGAGCACGCAAGCGGCGTGGGAAGAAGCCAGTGCGGCCGTCGCCGCCCCCTATGCCGAGCTCCAAGCCGCGTTGCCGCAGGAACCGGTCGTCAATGCGGACGAGACCGGGCACCGCACCAATGGCGACAAACGGTGGCTGTGGGTCTTCGTGGCCCACACGTTCGTGCTCTATCGCATCGCCGCCGACCGCGGCTCGGCGGTGTTGACGGCCGTCCTCGGCGAGACGTTCGCCGGCGTGCTCGGCAGTGATCGCTTGCCCAGCTATCTCAAGTACGTGGCCGCGCAACGCCAGTTGTGCTGGGCGCATCTGACCCGGAACCTGCTCAGCGCCCTGGACCTGGCCAGGACGCCCTCGGCCGCGCGCTTCTGTCGCGAGGCGCTGGTCCTCACGCGTCGGCTGTTTCGACTGTGGCATCGCTATCGGGGCGATCCCCGCGCGCGGGGCGCGCCGTTGACGCGCGCGGAATTGATCGAGAAAGCGCTCCCGATCGAGAAGGCCTTCTTTCGCCTCGGCGAGCGGTCTCTCGATGCCGCCTCGGCGGATGTGCGGAATCTCGCCTACGCGCTGTTCATGCACAACCCACACCTCTTTACGTTCGTGCACGAAGACGGCGTGGAGCCGACCAACAACGTCTCCGAACGCGCACTCAGAACGGCGGTCCAATGGCGGAAGATCAGTTTCGGCACGCGGAGTGACGACGGGGAGCGCGCCGTCGAACGCCTGCTGACGGTCGCGGGCACCTGTCGCCAGCAGCAACTCAATGTCCTCGTCTACCTGACCGGGGCCATCGCGGCGCATCGCCGCCATCAGGTCGCCGCGTCATTGGTCCGCAGATCGCAGACCCTCTGAACTGTTACATCCCGAGACTCTGAAGCGATTCGACCTAGAGAACTCGCACGCGCACGCCAGCTCGAGGTGGCAGTCTCGACTGCTATCCTCGAGGAGACGTCGGTCCAGATTCACGCGCTTTTGCATGAGCGGCGACACCAAATGTTAGCAGGATGCTGAAAAAGTGACGTTCAGCGCTCGGTTATCGTTCGCCCAATCATGATGGCGACATCGCTCGTGGCTCGTGGTCCTCATGCCTTGGTTCCGTCAGGCTGGCTGGGCCAGCAGTGTGCGCATCCGGACCAGGTTAAACGCCGCGGCGGTGAAGATGAAGTTCCAGTTGACGCGCGCGCCGCCGCGGTGTCGCAGCTTGCGCATCAGACCGACCGTCTTCATCCAGCCGAAACATTGCTCGACCAGCTTTCGTTTCTGTTGACTGACCGCGTAGCCCGGATGTCGGGTCGTGCGCGCATCGATCGCGCTGCCGCGAGTCGCCGTCTCGGATACTGGGCCACATGCGGGGTGACGCCCAGCGTGCGGAGTTGGTGCACGAAACCTTTGGTGTCGTAGTTCTTGTCGCCGCCGACCGTCACGCGATGGGTGTCGGGCAGATCGGCAATCATCGCCCCGGCTGCATCGCGCTCCGCCGTCCCCGTGGCATGCGTGACCAGCGCGTCGATGATCAAGCCGTGACGATTCTCCGTGAGCACATGCCCGAGATACGCCAACTTGGCTTCCTGCCCCGAGGCTTTCTTGTACAGGCGCGCGTCCGGATCGGTGGTCGACGCATGCGTGTCGTTCGCCCGCTCCTCGCCGCGGAAGTTCACGGTCGGATTGCGGCCCGTCGGATCATCCGCTGGTGGATCCGGGCGGTCCTTGGGGCGAAAACTTTTCTGACTCGCCCACGCCTCGAGCAACGTGCCATCCACGGTGAAGTGGTCATCCGAGAGCAAGCCCGCCGCCCCCGCAGCCGCCCGCACTTCAAGGAAAAACGCCTGCGCGATGTCGCCCTCCAAGAGCCGGTCTCGATTCTTGCTGAAGACGGTCGGCACCCAGACCGGGTCATCCATACTCAGGCCGATGAACCACCGAAACAACAGGTTGTACTGCAGTTGCTCCATCAGCAGCCGTTCGCTGCGCACGGTGTACAACGTCTGCAGCAACAACGCCCGCAGCAACTGCTCGGGCGGGATCGACGGCCGACCGATGTCCGAGTACAGCCGGTCAAAACGAGGCGACAACCGCCCGAGCACTGCGTCGGTCATCTGCCGAATCGGACGCAGCGGATGGTCGGCAGGGATCCGATCCTCCGGCGACAGGTAACTAAACAGATGCCCCGTTTGCTGGTCGTCTCCACGCATCGGCTGGCTCCCTCCGTGAATGGGAGCATCGTAGTACGACGAGATCACGATGTCGATCCCATGGGAGTCACTTTTTCAGCATCCTGTTAGCGCCCGATCAGTACAGCCAGAATGTAGCTACGTCCGGCACCGGAGAGAGAGCAGAGTTTCCGATCAAAAGCTCCCTCAGGCGAGAAACACCGTCGACCATGCCGAGGTTCGCACGCGCGATCCGACGAAGCCTGCGAAATGTGGAGACTTCTGACGGTATTCGATTGCTTGATGGGCCCGAACAGCCCAAGGAAGAGATTACCGAGGAGTCCCTGAGCCTCTCAGACGCGACAGACAGACGAGGACCGGCTTCTGCTGCAAGAAGCCGCAGACTAGCGTGTCAGCGGACAAAGATCCTCTGGACCCTGTAGATCGGTCTGGCACGTTCGGGTAAGCCTACGAGCCCACCCGCTCTACCTGCCCACCTGTCCCACCCGCCTCGTCATGCAACCACGATCAGCGCTGCGACCGCCGTCCGATGCGGCGATCTTGAACACCGCTCTTGAGCAGCGGGCGCCGCGACATCGTCACACGCGAGTGTTTCAGACCGCTGATGGCCTCCTCGTCAGATGTGAATGATTCCGCGGCGCAGCGCGACCGGGATGATCGCCGCGCGATCCTTGACACTCAGCTTGCCGAGGATGTTCTTGACGTGAACCTTGACGGTCTCCTCGCTGATGCCGAGCGTGACGGCGATTTCCGCATTTCGCATGCCTTCGGCGACCAGCCGCACCACCTGCACTTCACGCGGTGTCAGCGGCCGCTCTCCCTTGCGCACTTCGAGCAACGCCGCCACGTCGGGCGATATCGGACGACCGCCCGCGTGCACCTCGCGGATCACGGTCACCAGTTCGTCCGACAGCGCTTCCTTCAACAGGTAGGTGACGGCGCCGGCCTCGAAGCGCACGGTAAATATCCTCGTCGCCGTGATGCATCGTCAACACGACGATGCGGGCGTTTTCGTCGTGGCGGCGGATCGCCCGGATCGCTTCCAGCCCGCTCATCGTCGGCATCTGGAGATCCATCAAGGTCACGTCTGGCCGGTACTGCTGGTACAGGCCCGCGGCATGTTCGCCGCGAGTCGCGAGCGCAACGACTTCCATGTCCGGTTCGCGACCGATGCGGACCGCCAGCGCTTCGACCACCATGCGGTGATCGTCCACGCACAGGATGCGGATCCGGCTCAACGTTCGTGCCTCCGGTGGCGGATGGCTTGCGCCGTGCGCCGGGCAGCAGGGGTGAAGTCCTGCGCTATCCGGGTACTTCGCCTCCCGCCGACCGCGTTCAACGTCGCCTCAGGCACAGGGCACGACCGTTTCCACGGTGGTGCCGGAGCCAGGCGAGGTGACGATCGCGAACGAGGCGCCCGCCTGTTCCGCCCTTTCCTTCATGCTGACAATGCCGTAGTGGCCATTGCTGCCGTAGCCGCTCAGATCAAAACCGGAACCATCGTCGAAGACCCGCAACGTCAGATGTTTTGTCTCGTAGCGGAGTTCTGCAATGACCTGCGTGGGTTGACCGTGCCGGACCGCATTCTGGATCGCTTCCTGACCGATGTGGAGGAGCTGTTCCTCGGTCTCTCGTGGAAACAGTCGGGGGACTCCGTTCACGTTGAGATCGAAACGGATCGTCCGTCCTTCCACGGCGCGCTCGCCGGCGTCCCGAATCGCACCGGCGAGATCGCGCGCGTCCAGCGTCGGAGAGCGCAGCTCCCAGATCGAATGCCGCGCGTCCTTGATGTAGCGTTCCACGTTCTTGCGGATGCGAATGATGTGGTCCCTGACCGCCGGCGACGAGACCTCGAGGCTGTGCGAAAGGTCGTCGAACTGCAAGGCAATCGCGACAAGACCCTGCAACAGGCTGTCATGAATCGTCCGGCTCATCCGCACACGCTCGGCCAGCACCAGGGCGAATTGCCGCCGCACGCGCCGCACCCGCATCCACCACACGCCCCAGATCGTCACGGTTGCGGCAACGACAGTCGCGATGTAGAACGACTTGGTCTGATAGAAGGTCGGCCTCACTGAAAAATTCCAGGTCGTGCCGGGCTCGCTCCAGAGGCCGTCGTTGTTACTGGCCTCGACCTGAAACCGGTACTGACCGGGCGGCAGATTGGTGTAGGACGCCTGGCGATTCCCGCCCGCATCAATCCACCCCCGATCGAAACCGTCGAGGCGGTAGCGGAACCGAACGCGCATCGGATCGGTCAGCGCCAGTGAGGTGAAGGCGAATTGCACGTGCGACGTTCGCGGCGGAAGCGCGGCCCCCGCTGCGAGATCGATGGTTTGCCCGTCAGCCGATACCGTCTCCAGGCGCACCGGTGGAAGCCGCGGCGGGTTACCCAGATTCCGCGGATCGACGATGGTGATCCCTGCGCTGGTCACGAACCACAACCGGCCGTCGGCGGCGCGCACCGCACTGCGGCTACCCAGCGCCGCAGGCAGTCCGGCCACGCCGTCAGAGCCGCTGAACAGTCGATACCGGACTTGATAGGTTCGATCGGCGCTGGCTTTGGTGAACTCGGCGCGATCGAGCCTCGCGATCCCGGCGTCCAGCCCCAGCCACAGGTTGCCGTCGCTGTCGTCGATGATGGATTTGACGTCGCCGGGGAAGCCGTTCCGGCGGTCGACGGCAGCCGCGTGTCGTCCCGAGAACAGTGCCAGCCCCTCCTCGGCACCGACCCACAGCGCGCCGGCGGCGTCTTCGTGAATGGTGAGAATGTCGCCGAGGTTCAGGCCGTACAGCTCGAACTCTCCGCTAGGACGCCGGACGCCGAGCTTGCCGCCGGCCGAGCCGATCCAGACGTTGCCGGCACGATCGGCGTGCACGGCCAGGGGTCGCCCCCGCTGGGCGTCCGGCATATCGTCGACTCTGGATAAGGCGCCTTCCTGCCACCGGAACAACCCGCGGTAGAAATCGCGAAACCATACCAACTCGCCCGAGCTCGTAATCGCAGAGATGCGCTCGATCTGGCTGCCGCGCGGAACCAAAAGACCCGAGAAACGCCCGCGCTGGAACCTGGTGAGACCGCGCTCCGACGCCACCCACAGCGTGCCTGCGCGATCGGCGTGCAGCGCCAGAACCACCGAACCGGGCAATCCGTCGCGCTCGCCATACAACTGCCGGCCGGCGGCAGAGAACCGCATCAGACCGGATGCCGTGCCCACCCACACGCTTCCGTCCGCAGATGTTTCCAGAGCGCGCGGAATCGGCAGATCGATCAGACGGGTGACTCGTCTCGGCGAGAGACGCTGGAGACCGGCTCTCGTGCCCACCCACAAATTGCCTTCGCGGTCCTCGAGGATCGTCTGAACTGCGTCGCTCGAGAGGCCGTTCCTCACGGTGATGGTTTCGACGGTCGTGCTCCGCGCCGGACCGGTCTTCACCCGCCACAATCCCTGTCCGAGCGTCGCGACCCAGAAGTTGCCGCGATGGTCGTGCAGGAGGTGCGCTCCCCAGCCGTGGCGGCCGCCCTGCGGACGTTCGCGCGCCGACGGATAGGCCGGGCGGAATCCGCGCTGAAAGTCGGTAATCCAGATCCCGCCATCGGAGTCCTCGCTGAAGTGCTGGGAGGTGTTCGACAGCTCGATGTCGTCAATCCGTGTGAACGAGGAGGACGGGTCGATACGGCGATAGATTGCCGTGGGCGTCGCGATCCAGAGTCTTTGCGCGCGGTCCTCGTACACCGCCAGCACCGCGCCGTCGACCAGTCCGCGGCCCGAGCCGATCCGTTCCCAACGCTGGTGGCTGAACCTGTACAATCCCTGCAACGTGCCGGCCCACACCGCGCCCTGGTGATCCTCTGCCAGCGCGAAGACGAAGCTGCGCGGAAATCCGTCGCGCTCGTCGTACACCGTGGACGCACCATGCTGATTGCGAATCACTCCCCGCTCGTTGATGCCGATCCAGAGGCTGCCGTCTCGTGCGCTCATCAAGGCGTTGACGCCGGTGATCGGTACACCGGTGGAGAGCGGGGTCGTCCACCCGGTGAAGCGGACGCCGTCGAAGCGGACCAGGCCCACGTCGGTGCCGAGCCACAGATACCCGTCGCTGTCCTGCTCGATCGCGCGGATGCGCCCGGCCGGCAGTCCCTCCTTGTCGTTCCAGGTCGTGACGGTGTAGTCGCCGAGCGGATCGATGTCGCTGTCGGAGGCACGAGCATCGAAGGAGACGAGCACGCACGAAAGCGTCAGCATCGCGACGAGCGCGCGGATCATGTGGGTTGGATCATGACGATCGCCGCGCGGCGGTGCAAGCACGTTCACCACCGAAGACACCGAGTTCACCGAAATTCATTCTTTCGGTGTGCACGGCGGCCTCGGTGGTTCGCCCAGCTACCTCCGGGGAGGTATTGCGTGGCTGGATCGGCTATGTGAAGCTCCGAATTCGGGACCAGACATGGCGAAACGTATGCCTTTCACGGTTCGAACCGTCGCCCTGGTATGTGCGTTCGCCGCTGCGATGCTGGTGGCGCGCGCGCAGACCCCTGTTCCCGCAGTCGCGGTCGACGCCGACGACATCGGCGGCGTGGTCGTCGGACTTGGCGGCCCGGAAGCCGGCGTGTGGGTGATTGCCGAAACCGCGGAGCTGGGGACAAAGTTTCGGAAGATCGTGGTCACCGACGACCGCGGACGCTTCGTGGTCCCCGATCTGCCGAAAGCCCGATACCAGCTGTGGGTGCGCGGCTACGGATTGATTGACTCGACTTCCTGTTGGCAGCACGGTCGGCCGCCGGCTGACCCTCACCGCCGTCCAGGCTCCCACGCCGCGGGCGGCTGCGGAGGTTACCCGTCCAACTACTGGCTGTCGCTGATCCACCTGCCGGCGAAGAACGAATTCCCCGGCACCGGCCCTTCAGGCAACGGCATCTCGCCGAACATGCAGTCGCAGATCGACTGGATCTACCACATGAAGATCGGCTGCGTCGTCTGCCACCCGATTGGGAGCAAGGCGACGCGCGAGTTTCCGCCATCGCTCGGGCAGTTCGCGTCGAGCCTGGCCGCCTGGGACTACCGCATGAAAGTCGGTCAGGATCACAGCGGCCTCGAAGCCACGACCGAAGGCATCTACACCGGAATGAACGGCTTCGGCCGGCAGCGCGGGCTGGCGATGTTCTCCGACTGGACCGACCGCATCGCCCAGGGTGAAGTCCCGCCCGCGCCGCCTCGTCCTCAGGGTATCGAACGAAATCTCGTGCTGACCATGTGGGACTGGGGCACACCGACGAGCTTCGTGCACGACGAGGTGACCTCGGACCGCCGGAAACCCACGGTCAACCCGAACGGTCTCATCTACGGCAACGACTTTGTACACGACAAGATCCTCGTGATTGATCCCGTCAAGCACATGACGCTCGACGACATCACGATCCCGTTGACCGATCCGACCACGCCGTCGTCGAAGCGGCAGTCGATGATCGCGCCGTCGCCGGTACTGGGGCAGCGAGCTGATCTGGTACGACCCCGCCAACCCCAATCACCTGACGATGGACGAGAAGGGCCGGGTGTGGACGGTCTCGCGCTCGCGGCCGCCGGAGAAAAATCCGGACTTCTGCAAGCCGGGCTCGAACAACAAGTTCGCGAAATACTACCCGTTGACCGAAAGCCAGCGGCAGATCTCGTACTACGACCCGACGACACGGAAGATGACGGTGATCGATACGTGCTTCGATACCCATCACATCAACTTCGGCGAGGACAAGGATTCGACGGCCTACTTGAGCAGCGGGACCTGCCCCAAGTGCGAGCAGAACGGCGTGATCGGCTGGCTCAATTCCCGCGTCTGGGACCAGACCCACAATGCCGAAGCCGCGCAAGGCTGGTGTCCGCTCATCCTCGACTACAACGGTGACGGGGTCATCGGCCGTTATACGGAGCCCGATCAGCCGGCCGATCCCCGATTGGATCGCCGCACCGGCGGACCAACCTACGGCATCATCCCCAACCCGGTCGACGGATCGATCTGGGGTGCCCAACCCGGACTGCCGGGCCGCATCGTTCGCCGGGAGATTGGCGCCAACCCGCCGCAGACGTGCAAGGCCGAGGTGTACGAGCCGCCATTCAAGAATCCACAGGTCGCCAACCGCAACGGCTTCACGCCACGCGGCATCGCGGCCGATCGCAAAGGCGTGATCTGGACGGCGCTTGCCGGCAGCGGTCATCTGGCCAGCTTCGACCGACGCAAGTGCCGGACGGTGAACGGGCCGACCGCCACGGGTCAGCATTGCCCCGAAGGCTGGACGATGTATCCCAGCCCGGGTCCGCGTTTCAGAGATCTTCCGGACGAGGAGATCAGCGTCGACTATCACTATTTTAACTGGGTCGATCAGTTCGACGCGCTGGGCCTCGGCACTGACGTTCCGGTTGCCACCGGCAACGGCTCCAGTTCGATGCTGGCCCTGCTGCCGGGCGGTCAGTGGGTGACGCTGCGCGTGCCGTATCCTCTGGGTTTCTTTGCCCGGGGATTGGATGGCCGGATCGATGATCCGCGGACCGGCTGGAAGGGCCGGGGCATGTTCGCCGACTATGGATTGAACGCCGTGTGGCACATGGAAGGCGGCAAGGGGACACGCGGCGAGCTCGTCAAGTTCCAGATGCGGCCGAACCCGTTGGCGAAATAGAGCGGAGTGTTCGATGACTGCTGTTCGAGTGATTGCGGCCGCAGTGCTCGTCCTGCTGTCGATGACGCCGGCGTTCGCACAATTGAGCCCCTTGCGATACGGCACGTGGATCCTCAACGTCGCCAAATCGAGGTACGACCCCGGTCCCCCGCCAATGAGTCAGAAGCGCACCGAAGAACTCGTCGGCGGCGCGATGAAGACGAGCGTGGAGGGCGTCGACGCGCGCGGCAGTCGGATCGCGTACGAGTTTGCGGTGCCCGCCGACGGCAAGGATCACCCGGTGACCGGCGTCGGCATGCCGTACGGGTCGGACACGATCGCGATGATCGTGCTCGACCCGTACACGCTCGACGCAACGTTCAAGAAGGGCGGCACGGTGATGGGCACCGCGCACGCGGTGATGTCGAAGAACGGCCGCACGTTAACCGTCACCTCGAAGAGTCAGGCGAACGGCCAGACCACCAATAACGTGACGGTGTGGGAGAAAGGCGATCGTGGAAATGAGGTCAGAAGTCGTACTGCACGCTGATCTTCGCAAACCGCGCCTGCACAATGGTCAGTGGCTGCTGCCAGGTCGCGAAGTTGTTGTTCAACGTCAGGATCGCGCTGGAGTTGAACGCGTTGTAGAGATCCAGGTTGAACGCGAGTTTCGAGCGGTTGAACCTCAGGATCTTGGCGAAACGGAAGTCGACCTGGTTCAACCGATTGCCGTACATCGTTCCCGGTTCCACGAGGTTGACGGTGACGGTCGGCGCATTGCCCGACAACGGGCGACCGAGTGATGGCTGCACGAGTGCGTTGGAGGCGATGTAATTGGCGAGAATCTGGGGACCCGGAATACTCTGATAGGCCCCGCTCACCTGCACGTCCACTCTCGGCACCGTATAGACGCCGACGAACTTGAGCTGGGTCAGGAACGGCGTCTCCACCCGGCAGAAGCGCTGGCTGGGATTGTCCACGTGGGCGACCACCTCACAGTTGTCCGTCGTCGTGCGCCCCGTGCCCAGTCCGCCAGTGAGAATCACGCCATTCCGCAGCCGCGCATTGACGCTGAGATCGACACCGTGCCAGACCTCGGTCTGTTCGCCGAACCGGGTGACCGCGGTGAAGTAGTTGTCGACCAGGCCGGCTTTGTCGGGATTCAGATCGTACAGACCGCTTACCAGTACCCCCACCGCCAGGGAGGCGTGGATCGGATGGGGCGGTGAAGCTGTACGTGGTGTAGTTCGCCGGACCGGATGCCCGGTTATCCGTCACCGTGAAGTTGCCGTACCAGCGGCGGAAGTAGCCGACTTCCGCCGAAATCCGCTCAGTCACCTGATGCTGGACCCCGGTCGAGAATTCCCAGTTATGGGGCCGCACGTTCCACCCATTGAGCACCGCCGTGTCGTAGGTGGTGCTGGGAATCGGCTGTCCGAACGAGGTGTTGGACATGATCCCGCATTCGTCGTTGGCCAGCGGATCGAGCAGATCGCAATCGGGAACGTAGTTGCCGCGCCGTGGGTCGCCGACCGGAAACAGGTTGTCGTTCCAGGTCCGCGTGATGCTGTTGGCGAGACGGTTCGCCGGCGCGCCGCTGTCGCCGTAGATGCCCTGCAGCCCCTGGGCGATGACGTACTTGTTGATCGCCATTTTGAAGGCGGTCTTGCCGTTGCCGAACACGTCGACGGCTCCGCCGAGCCGCGGGGTGATGTCCTTGAAGCTCACCCAGTCCTGCTCGGGAAACGACAGATTCCTCGTCGGCGTCAGTGGTGCCGGACCGACGCCGTGGCAGGAAAGTAGATGTCCAGGTAGTCGAACCGGACGCCGGCGTTCAGCGTCAATCGCTTCACGGTCCACTTGTCTTGCGCGAACACACCGAGATCGCCGCCCAGCTTGGTTGAATAGCTGTACGGGGTGGCGCGCTCGGTCAGCTGATTCGGCGTGGCGCCGTTGAAACGGAAGCTCATGTGCGTGTCGTTGTCCCGCGCGGTGAGATCGCGCGAGGCCAGCGTGTCGATGAATCCCACTTTCACGGCATGCGCGCCGGTGACATACGAGACCGCGGCCTGCGCGCTGAAGATGCTCGACTTGGTGATCTGATACGGCTGGGTCACGACGCCCTGCGGCCCGCCGCCGCGGTAGGTGACGCCGGTGGCCTGGTCGACCACCGGTGTCAGCTTCAGGAACGGATCGCCGTCGGGCGGGCGGGCGATTTCCCAGTTCTCGTGGCGAAACAGACTTCGCACTTCGAGCAGCGTCCGGCTGGTCAGCGGCGAGGACCACGTCGCCGACGTCATGTTGTTCAACGGGAATTCGTAATGACCGGCCGCCTCCGGCGCCACCGTCGCCAGCACCCGGTCGCATTGACACCGTCCCTGATCGTCGTAAAAGACGCTCAGCTTGTTCCGCGGATTGATCTGCCAGGTGACCCGGCCGTTCACGCTGCGCTGCGTCACGTCCTGGTACGCCGGACATTGGGATCGGCCACGTAGGTCCAGGCGTTCGGATCGCCGGCGTTCTTGTTGAAGAACATGGTGCCGACGTAGTTGTCGGACGCGTTCCAGCGCCCGGAGGCAAACCACCACAGGCGGTCCTTCATCAGAGGACCGCCGGCCGACGGATTGAAGTCGTAAATCAGCTTGATCGAATCCGGCGTGCGCAGGCCGCGATCGAGCAGCTCCTGGGTGACGTTGCTCCCCTGAACGAGGGATTGACTGCGGTGCCGAAGAACGAACCGGCGAACCGGTTGCCCCCTTCCCGCGGAATCATGTTCACGCGCACGCCGCCCGTCGGCAGCTCGGCCGCACCGGCCGCGTAGTCGACGCTGATCTCCTGGGTGCTGCCCATGTTCGGCAGGAAATTACTGGAGTTCCCCGACGTCTCGGCGTTGGCGGTGGACAAACCGTCGATCGTGACCCGCATGTCGTTGTTCCGGCCGCCGTGCGTGGTCAGCATCGCGTTGCCGCCCAGGTTCAGGCTGCTGGTCCCGCCGACGTCCTGCACGCTGGCCGTGATGCCAGGCAACAAGGCGACGGTATTGAACTGCGTCCGCCCGGTTGGAATCGCGTCGATGACGTCCTTGCCAATCACCCGCTGGCGCTGCACGTTCTGCACGTCGACCAGCGGTGACTGGCCGGCGACGGTCACCGTCTCCTGGACCGAGCCGACTTTCAACTCGACATTGATGGTGGCGGTGAACGAGCCGCTGATCTGCACGCCGGACCGGGTGACCGTGGCAAAGCCGGTCAGGGTAAAATTCACGTCGTAGTCGCCGGGCCGGAGGTCCACGATCTTGGACTGGCCGGCGCCATCGGTGATTACCGAGCGGACCTTCTCGATCAGCGCGGGGCTCGATGCCTCGACGGTGACGCCCGGCAGCACCGCGCCCGACGAGTCCCTCACCACGCCCGCGATGGTTCCCTGCGCGAACGCGGCGGCGGGCGTGATCAGCAGCCAGGACACAACAACGACGAAACGCCGTCCCAAGCCGTGCATGGCGGTCTCCATGATTAGAAGTCGAACTGCACGCTGATCTTGGCGAACCGCGCCAGCAGGATGGTCTGGGGTCGCTGCCACACGGCGTAGCTGTTGTTCTGCGTGAGCACCGTGCTGGCGTTCAAGGCGTTGTAGAGATCCAGGTTCAGCGACGTGCGCGTCCGCGCGTATTTCAGGATCTTGGCGAAACGGAAATCGAGCTGGTTCAGCCGTTGACCGTACATCGTTCCCGGTTCGACGACGTTCACCGTCACGTTGGCCGCATTCCCCGACAGCGGCCGGCCGAGCGACGGCTGGACCAGTGCGTTCGCCACGACGTAGTTGGCGAGGATCACCGGTCCCGGCACGCTCTGGAGCGTGCCGCTCACCTGCACATCCACCCTTGGCACCAGGTACGCGCCGACGAACTTGACCTGAGTCTGGCCCATCCAGTTCGTCTGCTGATGGCAGTACAGCGGACTCGGGTTGTCCACCTTCGTCACCACCTCACAGTTGTCGGTCATCGTGGTTCCGGTGCTGACGCCGCCCTGCAGCAGCACGCCGCCGCGCGGTCTGGCGTTCAGCACGACGTCGAAGCCATTCCAGTGTTCGTACTGCTGTCCGTAGGCGGCGGCCTGGGTGAAATAGTTGTCGACCTGGCCCACCTTGTTCGGATTCAGGTCGTACAAACCTGGAACGGTGTATTCGCCGCCGTTCGGAAGGCGGCTGTCAGACGGCGCGACGATGCTGAAGGGGCTGTAGTCGGCGGGTGCGACGACCCGATTGTCGGTGACGGTGAAGTCGCCGTACCACCGGCGGAAGTAACTGACATCGATGGAGACGCGCGGCAGGATCTCATGCTGGATCCCGGCGGAGAATTCCCAGTTGTAGCCGCGATGGCCGCTCAGGATGTCCGGATCGACGGTCGGACTGACCGTCGGCTTGCCGAAGTTGGCGTCGCTCATCGCCCCGCAGGTATCGATCGTCTGTAGGACGCCGGCGGCCGTTGGCCCCTGCGCGAGCGGGTTGGTGACGTCGCAATCCGGGATGTAGTTCCGGTTCGTGTCCGTCCAGTTCCGGGTCACGAAGTTCGCCATGCGCAGCACCGGATTGCTGGCATCGCCGAACGGCCCCTGCAGGCCGAACGCGATCATGTACTTGTTGAGGCTCGCCTTGAGCGCGGTCCTGCCGTCGCCGAACAGGTCGTAGGCCGCGCCCAACCGTGGCGTCAGGTTCTTCCAATGGGCCCAGTCGATCTCCGGGAACGTGACATCCCGGTTCGGCACGAGCAGACCAGGACCGAGATGCTGCTCGGGAAAGTAGTTCGCGAAATAGTCGAACCGCACACCCAGGTTCATGGTCAGGCGTTTCAACGACCACTTGTCCTGCGCGTACAGACCGAGATCGGCCCTCTGACCCTCGACGTGATGGAGCGGCGTGGCGTTGATCTGGAACTGGTTGGGAACGGCGGCCGTGTAATTGTTGACCCGGTAGACCATGTGGTAGTCGTTGTCGGTGTTGGTCACATCCCTGGTGCCGAAGGTATCGGTCAGGCCGACCTTCAAGGCGTGCGATCCCGTCACGTATGCCGCCGACGCCGCAACGCTGGTCATCTTCGCTTCGACATAGCTGAAGGGAGAGGTGGTAAGCGTCGATCCGTATCCTGGACCGCGATACCGCAGACCGCTGGCCTGATCGTTGACCACGATCAGCTTCAGCGAGGGATCGCCGGCGGGCGTCGGTGAATACGCGTAGGTTCGAGACGGCTCTGGAAGCGGCCTTCCAACAGCAGTTTGCTGCTGCGCGCCGACGTCCAGGACGCCGAGGTCAGACGATTCACCGGATACTTGATGTTGTTGGCCGCCTCAACCGCGCGAACTGCGCTGACGTTCGGACACTGACAGCGCCCCTGTTCGTCCATGTACACGGCGACCTTCTGCTTGCTGGTGGCCTGCCATGTCAACCGCGCGTTCAGACTGCGCTGCCAGGCGTCGAAGAAGGCCGGGCGGGTGGTGTCGGGCACATACGACCAGACGTCGGGTCGCCGGCGTTCTTGTTGAAGAACAGGCCGCCGGTGTAGTTCTGATTGCCGGTCCAGCGCGCCGAAGCGAAGTGACCACAGCCGGTCGATCCAGACGGTTGACCGGCCGAGGCGTTCCAGTCGTAGTTGAATTTGATGCTGTCGGGCGTCGCCAGGCCGGCATCCTTCAGCTCCTGCGTGAAGTTGCTGCCCTGGAACGACGAGTTCACCGCGGTGCCGAAGAACGACCCCTTGAACGTATTGCCGCCTTCGCGCGGGATCAGGTTGATCCGCACGCCACCAGTCCCCAGTTCGGCCGCTCCAGCCGAGTCGATCGTCACCTCCTGCGTGCTGCCCATGTTCGGCAGGAAATTGCTGGCCTGCCCGGCGAGCTCGGCGTTCGCCGTGCTCAACCCGTCGAGCGTGACCCGCAGGTCCCCACCGCGGCTGCCGTGCAGCGTGATCGCGCTGACGATGCCGATCGTCGTCGATCCGCCGATGTCCGGATTCGAAGTCGCGATGCCGGGCACGAGGTTGGCGGCGTTCAGATGCGTGCGTCCCGTCGGCAGCGCGTCGATCACGTCGGATCCCATCACGCGCTGACGCGAGACGCTGCGGACGTCCACGACCGGCGTCTCGCCGGTCACGGTGATCGTTTCGTTGATGCCCCCGACGCGCAGTTCCGCGTTGACCGTGGCCGCGAACGCACCGGTCAACTCGATCCGTCGCGCTTCAGCGGCGTGAACCCGCCGAGCGAGAACGTCACCACGTAGGTGCCGGGCCGCAGGTCGATGATCTGTACTGACCCGCGCCGTCGGTGACCACCGAACGGACTTTCTCGATGAGGGCCGCACTCGCCGCTTCAACGGTCACGCCCGGGACCGCCGCTCCAGACGTGTCTTTGACGACGCCGGAGATGCTCGCCTGGGCGAACACCGCTGCTGGCGCGCCGATGATGGATACCAGTCCAAGCATAACAGTCGGCCCACTTTCGTCATGCATCAGCTCCGTCAGTTTCCTGGCTGACGTCGGCGGTATCGATGCCGGGCACCGATCCTGCGGCGTTCGTCGTGCAGTCGGGAGGCAGCTTTGCACAGCGGTACGACCCTCACAATACCTCGCGAGAGTTACGGGTCAGGGTCGCGCGCGCCTGGCTGCAGAAGATTGGATCGGAAGCCGATCGAGCCAGCGCCGGAGCAGCGGAATCACCCCGTTCTCGCGGTTCGCGGTCAACACGTCCATGTGGGTATACGACGCCACCACCTCGTAGGCAATCGTTTGCGGCGGGCGAACCTGCGTGTACGCGGCAAACGTCTCTGGCGACGTCAAGTAGCCCTTGCCCGCCCCGATGATGAGCGTCGGCGTCTGCACTTCGCTGTTGGGCACGAATCCGGAGAGATTGGTGAACGGCACGGTGACCGACGTGAGATCGAGCGTCAGGCGGCTTGGAAAATACCATTCCCCGAAGTCGGCGGCCGGCTGCACGTCCGAGCGAAGGTAGGCACGCAGGTCCACGGGCTGATCGCCTGCGGTGGCTGTGCGCCAGTCGACCTTTGGGGCGCCTTCGTCGAGACCCGCCACATTCCGAAGACCGGGCGCGATTCTGAGCACGCTACCCGCCGGTCGAGGCGCGCTCGTGAGCCGGGCCCCGATCGCCTCGCCGACCGTGGAGGAGAGCAGCGGGAGCGGCGACGTGTTGGCGCTTTCTTCGGAACAGGCCGGCGACTGCCAGGTTGCTCGCGGGAAACGCGACGGAGTCGGCCGGCGCCAGCGCGTGTCGGGCGCGGTCAGCGCCATGAGATTGCGGGCTTCTCGTTCCGTCAGGTACCTGGTGACCGCCGCGTTGTAGACGTCGGTCTTCCCGGTCTCGATTATTTTAAATCGCCCTGGCAATGTCCGCTCCCGCACCGCCGCCGGTTCTGCCCACGAGTCCATCGAGCAGGAGAAGACCGTCCACGAACTCCTGGCCGGTCCTGCCCGGCTCGATCTTCGCGGCCGCATAGAGGCTCGCGACACTGGCGCCCAGCGAGTGGCCACCGACGATCACCCGTTTCGCCCGCTTTCGCGCGGCGAGCACCACGCGATGCAGATCTTGCAGGTGGTGTTCGAGGCCCCAATGCGACATGAACCGAAGCTCGCCAGCCGCGGCGGGCTGAAACCCTCCCGCCTTGCCGGCCTGGGTAACGAAGTATCGGTACGCGGGCGACGCATCGTTCATCCGCAGGGCCTCACGGCTGACGTTCCGGACTTCGAGTTGATTGCTGCGGCGATCGACACGGCCCACACTTCGACCCGCGGCACCTGCGCGACCAACTGGCGCGCAAGGCCGTCGAAGGCGGTCGCCCCCAGGAACACGCCGGGCATCAAGACGAGGATCGTGTCCGGCTTCGAACCAGTGGAGTAGCGCAGGTAGAACGTCCGGTTGGTACTGCCTGGGTGTATGCGGCTCCGGATAGCCGGTCAGTGCCTGGTAGTCGACCAGGACGCGGGATGAAACCGCGAACATGCCGGCGAGAAGTGCCGCAACCGCCGTCATCCAGGCATTCACAGGAAAGGTCAGGCCTTGAGCGCGGGAAAAGCGCTCAGCGCTGCCGGACGGACTCTCGCATACGGGAAGAGCGGCTCACAATACCTCGCCAGAGTTACAGACATGGCGGGATCGGATGGTTCACAATTCGTGGCACGATCAGCCTCGGAGAGGATCCGCTATGAAATGCACTCTTGCTGTCATTGTCGTGGTGACCGGTGTTCTCGGCCTTCGCACGAGTGAGCCCCTTCAGGCCCAGCCTCGACAAGCGTGCCCGGACCTGTCGTCGGTGAAGTGGGGCAACGGCCGAGTCACATCGACGCGTCGTGTGCCGCCAGGACGTTATGTGTCGACCTGGCCGACACAGGCCATGGCAGGCGAGGCGCGGCCACGAGCGCTGCCAAACGAATCGTTTGCGGATTTGCCGGCGTTCTGCGCGGTGATGGGCGAGGTGCAGACGAGCCGGGCAACTCGCGTCCGCTTCGAGGTATGGCTACCCGAGACCACCTGGAATCAAGACTTTCGGGCGGATGGATTCGCCTTCTTCGGAGGGACGATGGATCCTGCCGTTCTGGCCGCCGCTGTCCGGGATGGATATGCCACAGCGACGACGGATGCCGGCGGCGACGGCACGGCGCGGGCGAATTTTCTCCTGAATTCAGAATCGCTGACGGACTGGAGCTATCGCGCTTGGCACGAGACGACCGTCAAAGCCAAGACGTTGATCGCTGCGTACTACGGCCGCGGCCCTCGTTTCTCGTACTGGAATGTCACGGGCGGCGCGACACGTCAGGGCCTGAAGAACGTCGCGCTGTACCCCGAGGACTACGACGGGATTGCCGCCGGCGGGCTGTCGAACTACGATACGCGGTTCACGTTTGCGCAGATGGCTGCCTGGCAGGCGACGCACGACACTCCTGAGAGCTACTTTGATGCACGGGCGCTTCAAATCTTGAACGCTGGAATACTGGCCGCGTGCGACATGAATGACGGAGTGAAGGATTCGCTCCTGCATGACCCTCGAGACTGCCATTTCAACCCGCAAGTATTGATGTGCGGTGAGCACAGGCGAACCGATTGTCTCAGACCTGAGCAAGTGCGCGCGGTCCAAAAACTGTACGCGCCGGTGCGCCACTCCCGGACAGGAGAACAGCTGTATCCAGGACTGTTGCCTGGAGGCGAATGGAACCCCGCTCTCCTCAATCCGAGCGCGGAGCTGCCACCCGCCGATTTCGCGGCGAACTTCTTCAAGTACGTCGTCTTTCGGAAAGCTGACCTTGACTGGCGCGTTCGACGCATTAACTACGATGCCGATGTGGCCCTCGCCGATCGACCGGAAGTCGCGGCTGTCAACGCCGTCGAGACGGATCTTCGCCCATTCACTCGACGGGGGGGCAAGCTGCTCTTCTACAACGGTTGGAACGACAATATGTCGCCTCTGTACCCAATCGAGTTCTACCAGCGGGTGGCCAAAACGGTCGGTGCAAGCGCGGATAGATCCGTTCGCCTGTTCATGATTCCTGGAATGGGGCACAACCCGGCGAACGGGACTCGGCCATATGATAGGGCGAATCCGCCAGCCGACGGGTATTCGTTCGACCCGATGCCCATCCTGGCTCGGTGGCGCGAAGCTGGCGAGCCGCCTGACCACTTCGCGGTCAACCACCGGACCAACGGCAGGGTGGATCGGCAACTCCTTGTCTGTCCGTTTCCTCAACGCGGCGAGTATCAAGGCACTGGCGACCCGATGCAGTCAGGAAACTATCAGTGCCGGCTCGCAGAACGGCCGCAGCGCGGTAGGTAACACCGTGCGGCGTCGGAGGTCGGAAGGCTGAAGTCTGAAGGCTGATCAGCGAAACAGCAGCGGCGCGAACTCGTTCAGATACCGCCGCCAGTTGATCCAGGTGTGGTCGCCGCCGGTTTCTCGGTAGATATGTTTGATGCCGTGACCCCGCAGCATGGCCAGCAGATGCGGCGTGTTTGGAAATGCGGCGCTCAGTCTTCTGTCCCGACACCCAGCCAGAGCAACTTGAGTCGCTTCGCCAATGATGGATCGTCCAGAATGCGGAGCTGCGCCTCTTCGACCTTCTTCAGATCTGCAGGGAACCAGCCGGCGCTGAACATGCCGATCTGACTGAACCGGTCGAGATGGTTGAGACCGATCAGGAAGGCCTTGGCGCCTCCGGTCGACAGTCCGGCAACCGCCGTGGCATTGGCGCCGCCGCGTACGCGAAACGTGTGGGTCACGAACGGCATCACATCGGTCAGGAAGTCCGCCGTGAAGCGATCCTGCGAAGGGGTGACCGCAGAATTTCGGCTGGCTGACCGGGGACTCTCGGGTCGGGCATGACGGCGATCATCGGTTTCGCACGCCCGGCGGCGATGAGATTATCGAGGATGAACCCCGCCCTTCCGAGCACACTCCATTGCACGTCATCGCCGCCGGCCCCGGGCAACAGATACAGCACGGGGACCGAATGGCCGCCACGGTCGTACCCGGGCGGCGTGTACACGTGCATCCGGCGAGCCATCCCGAGCGACGAGGACTGATAGGTGACGGCGCGGACCATCCCATGAGGAACTGATTTCTCGGCTGCGAAATCCTCGGCGGCGCTGGGCACCACCAGCAGGCTCTGCACAGTTCCGGCGCTGGCCAGTACCCGCTCGTTGCGCGGATCCGGCATCGTGACGCCGTCAACGATGAAGGAATAGCGAACGACGATCGGCAGTGATGGCCCGATTGTCGTCGACCACGCCCCGGTCGCGTCGCGTTTCAACGTCGCGGTCTCGAAACGCCGGGAAGTTCCCCAGTCGCCGCGGACAGTCACCTCTCTCGCGGATGGCGCCAGCAGGCGGAGTGTCACGCGTCCGTCCGTGCCGATGTCGGGGGAGGTTGGAGTGCCGGCCTGGGCACGCAACCGGGGACCTGAAAGAAGCTGGGTCGCGACGACAATCGCCACCACGGGCGCGAGCGCGTTGCGGGTCATCGTCTCTGGTTCGGCGGACCGACGAAAGTCACGGCGTTTGTTTTTCCAGCACCTGCGTATTGTTGATCGGTCCCTGACCCACGTCGCCGGTGGTGACCGTGGTCATCGTCCTCCCGTCGGACGACACGGTCACCCGCGTCCTGGTGATGATCCGACCTCCGGCTTTGCTGACGATCGCATAACTGCGGTCGTCAACGCGGGTGAACGCCTGCGTTGTCGGCTGCTCGAACCCGTGCGCGGGATAGTCCAGGCCGTCGAACTTCGCGAGCCGCTCGGTATGCGTTGGCCGCCCGGCAGCGTCGACCCCGTTGGTCACCACATACAGGCCGTCGCCCTCACGCGACTGGATGTCGATGGTCTGGACTCTCGGCGGCGGGCCGGGGTTGAACGAGGACCGGGCGACGTTCAGACGCCAGGTTCCGATCCATGGATCGCTGGCTTGCGCGGTCGCGGTCCCAGCCGACAGCCACACGCCAACGACGATGGTGGAGCACATGGCGCGACGCGGCACGGCTACGTCGTGACCGAGATCGCTGAGTAGTTGGTCGGGACGAGATCGATCTGCTGGGTCTTCTCGATCAGCGCCGTCTGCGGATTGCCTTCCGCGTCGAGGACGACCTTCACGAACTCGGGGTCGTCGTGCGCCGCCTTGAGGCGCTGGTCTCGTGCCTGTCGCGATGGGTAGCCGCGCATGTAGACGAACGTCCGTTCGTCGCTGACGCCCAGATCTTTTTTGTTCGAGGCGGCGAACCAGTAGCCGACATTGGTGATGCCGTGTCTGGCATAGATCTTCGTCGTGTAGTCGCCAAAACGCGCGGCGAGGGCATTTCGCTTCCCCGGCTTGGTGGTGTAGATGCGCAGCTCGAAAAATCCGACGGCGTTGCGTTGCTGGGCATAGCCACAGCCGACTCCGCCGAGGCCGAAAGCGAGGCCGAGAATCGCGAGAGTTTCCCAGAGACGCATGTCCGTGTTCCCCCGAGCGGGAGCTTCACATGACGTCACCAGGGCGGCAATACCTCGACAGAGGTAGAAAGATGCGCGTGCTAGGTGCTGCGTGCTGGTGCTGAGTGCTCGGTGCCGGTGCTCGGTGCGTGTGCTCGGTGCTGGGTAGCAAGGTGCTGGGGCAGGAGCACTGTCCCGGACGTTTGTACGGCGCGCCTTCAGCCGCGCCCTCGGGGCTTAAGCCGGCGCCACGAATTCAGCTCGAATGCTGTGCAGCTTCAGCAGCGGCCTCTTGGCTGGTTCGGCAGCGGCGCGTCTTCGCGGCCTTCCGGGCGGCGAGGCGGCGATCCGCTTTTGGGCGGCGCCTCGCGGCGCTTCGGGCCTGACGCGCCAGCGCTTTATGCGAAGCGGCGCGGTGGGGCTCACGTTTGAGCACCTTCGACACGCCACGCGACCGGCTGGGCGACGGCTTCTTGTGCTGGCGGGCGGCGCGGCTCGCCGAGGCGGCGCTCTGCTACGTCTTCTTACTGCCGCCCCGCGGCGGGCCGAGCTTCACTCCGGCACGCGGCCTTGGACAGACCGATCGCGCTCGCCTGCTCGTCGAACGCGCACCGTGCTTGACTTCCCGAACATGACGAATCTCTCCGCGCACGAACTCGCCGGCCTGCGTGCCGGCCTTGCCTTCGCGCTTGTCCTTGCGCGCGCGTTTCAGCGGTCTCTCCAGCCATACTCAATCCTCCTCGCACCGCGGCACCCTGGCACCCAAGTCCGGCCCGTCCCACACCGTCGAGTTCGTCGAAATCCGGCGGAGCGACTCGACACGAGTTTCGGCGGCTGATTCGAGTCACGATCGCTTCCGCTGGTGCCGCGCGGCTGGGCTGTACCGGCGATCACCCGTCACGTCCACCGCTCTCCAACGTGCGGGCGATGGATCCTCGTCCCAGTGGTGCCAGAACTGGGACGTGCTGCAGCTTTCGCCGGCACTACCCGCCCTGTCCACATACCTCGCGCCGCTACAAGCGCTGCAGTGCCCCCTCTGGTGCAGGGCTCGCTCGGCGGCGAGTGGATCGAGAAATCGTCAATCTGACGTCCTCGGTCGCGGCAAACGACCTGGTCATCGGGTGGACGGCATGTGGCCAGATCGGTCTGGTGAAGCCGGATGTGCCGCTGCTCAAGGAACGGTGGACACGTTCGTCGAAGATGTTCGCGCGCAGCGGCTGAACTGGAGATCGTTCGGAACCACGAGGCGTTCCTCGACGGCGACTGCTGAGGTGGAGTCCAGAGGCTACCGTCTGAAGCAACCGCCGGCGGTCCTGGCTGATTTCCGGCGGCCCTGGGACAATAGCCCGCTCTACGCGGTGAAGAACATCGAACGCCAGCGGTCGTTCTCCGCTTCTGCCAGCGGATAAAGTGGTCAGCGAGAATCCCGCCTGGCCATCAACCCCCCCAAGGTCCACGCCAAGCCGACGTGCCGTTCACCGCGGCCGAGATGAACAGGATCGTCGCAGCGTTGAACAGCTATCGTGGCGACCAGGCGCGGGTGAAGGCGTTCGTCCTGCTGATGAGCTACTCCGGCCTGCGTCGGGGCGATGGGATCGCGCTCAGGCGCGACGCGATGAGCGGAAGAAGCTCCAGCTGTACATGCACAAGACCGGACAGCCGGTTTACGTTCCGATGCCTGACGTGGTCGTCAAGGCGCTCGAGGGAGTGGAGGGCGACGGCGATTACTTGTTTTAGACGGCGAAAGACCTGCTTTCGGCGAAGCAAAGGGTGGCGTCTATGGCATCGGTGAGCTGCCGGCCTGGGCGAGCGAACTGGCGGTCCGAGTTGCCGGGATGGCCTCATGCCAGCAGGAGCGCACAGAGCAAGAGGGCTTGGTCGGTCTCGCTTGCGCCGGCGATGTTGACGTGCCGCGCAAAGTGCTCCCGCAGCTGACGACGGGCGCCGACGTTGCGATAAGGCCTTGACCGCCATCGTGGCGGTCGCATAGTCGCCAGTCCTTCTGGCCCACGCGAAGATGACTGTGCTCGGTCGGCGCCGCTCTCTCGCTCTATCTGGCTCGCCTGGCGCGCGAGGTCCTTGAAGTCTCTGGAGGCTGATGTATTGACGTCCGGTACTTCTGCGCCGCCTATGAGGACGCGCGTGGCGTAGGCGTCTGCCCGACCTTCGATGTCGGCATCGTCCCTGATTTCGTCCTCTTCATCAACGACGGGCTGCCCGGAGCGCAATCGCCCGCGGCGATGTGTGCGGCTTCATGCGCGATCAGAAAGGCCACGCGTCCAGGCTCATCCTGCTTGTACCCGATCACGATCGCCGGACGACCTTCAACGATGCAGGCCATCCCCTGAAACGACGGAGCCGGCGATACGTCCAACGGGATGACCGGAATGTTTCGCGTCCAGAGATCGCGTAGAACCTCGCCGAGCTGCATCGCAGATCCTGGCCGGGCGATCGTCTCTCGCCACGCCAATCCGTTCTGTGGCAGCGTCTGCGGCGGGAGCGCGTCTCGAAGATTGCGGACCGTCGCAGACGCAACCTGAATCGCGACATGAATCGCAGCCGACAACCGATTGCGGCTCATGTCTCGAACACGTCTCAGTTGAGCCGCGGGGTAGGCGAGTGGCGCCAGGGCTATGCTGGGGTCAGACACCGCCTCAAGCGAAGTGCCGAGGAAGCGCGCGACTCGGAACTCGAAGTCTTGCACGAGCGTCGGATCGTCCGCGCAGGTGTCATCCCACCAGTCCGGCAGCAGCGCGGCGTGGACGAAGTCCCTGCTGAATCCGGCCCTCGTCAGGCGCTGGAGCAGCGTCCTGAAAGTTCGCGTTTCCGTCGATGCAGGCACGTTCGCTGTCGACCTCCGGGGGTGACTGTTATGGCCAAGGAGCTGACGGTGGCGGCCGCAACCGCACAGCAGCTTCTCCCATTCTACCGACTCGCGGCGTCCACGGTTGCCGCCCATCGGATCTTCGCTGCAGGACTATGCCCAGATCCGGCGGACCTCTGCCTCGAACTGCTCCTGCCTCGCCTTGACCCACGGCGCGTAATGCCGTTCGGTGATTTTGATCGAGCTGTGACCAAGCAGCTTGGACACGCTGTCGAGCGAGACGCCCTTAAGCAGCAGCGACACCGCGAACGTGTCGCGGAATCGATGGGGATGGCAGTTCGCGACGGGGGGTCAGCCGTCGTGACCAACCTTCTTGAACACGCGGTCCCAGCTCTTGACCATGCTTTCTGGCTGGCTCGTGCCGTCGTAGAAGAAGTAGTCGGTCGTTGTCGTTCGGCGACCGCGTTCAAGCTTCTGCCACGATATCCTGCGGCAGCGGACAGTAGACCGGCGTGCCCGTCTTCTGCTGGTAGAGGAAAAGCTTGTCGTCCTTCAGGCGCGTCCGTTCGAGGCACGCGGCGTCCTGGATCCGAAGCCCCGAGTATCGAAGCAGGAGGATCATCGCGCTCGATACGCGGACCGTAACGTGCCCGAAGGCCACCAGCTGCTCAGCGGCCTTCAGCAGGTCCGATCGACTTCCTCGTCCGTGAACGGGAGGGTAGGGCGATGGGTCACTTTCGTTGGCTTGAGCGCGGACGCGGGATTTCGATCAATCCAGCCGGAATCGAGGCAGAAGCGACAAGAACGCGCGGAGGTACTCCAGTCGCTTGGCAGCCGACAGCGGCGAGTACTTCCAACCATGCCTGAAATCACGGAGGTGCTCGACGGTCAGCTCGCGCAGATGCCGGTAGCCCTTTCGCTTTGCAGAACGGCAGCAGCTTCCCCTCGAGCAACTCCCGTCGCTTCTTGATCGTGGTCGGGGCAAGATTGCGGGTTTTGGCTTCTTCGAGGAACTTCTGGACCGCCACAGCGACGTCCGGGAGTTCCGGCTTGAGAACGCCGATTCGGCCCGACGCCTGCCACTGGTGAACGCTGGTCGATGCGGCCGTCCAGTTGGCGGTGTTCATGCTGCGACGGATGGTCTCGCCGCCGATCGAACCTTGGACCCAGATCGGGCACTGGCATCGGGTCCATTGGTTGCCCTTGGCGACATGGGCGCAAGTGCTGAGGTGTCGGCGGTACAGAGCGCAGCGCCCCCTGAGGCATGCTTCCGAGGGTACCATAGACCTCAAAGTGCGTACGAGTTTTGTACGAGCATCCAAGGATTCTGTGGTTTCTATAGATTCAATAGCGCCAGTTTTGTGAATATCTGAGTGGCTCGATTTGTGAGTAGATACGAATCCCACCCTCTCCGCCAACTCTCGATCCTTTGTTTTTAATAGTTTAGCCAGGCATAGTGGTTCTCGCGTGCGGTGGCGTGCAACCCCTCTCGATCTTCGCCTGTTCCTTCGCCATCAAG
Organism: uncultured Acidobacteriota bacterium; assembly: GCA_963807925.1. Classification (GTDB taxonomy): domain Bacteria; phylum Acidobacteriota; class Vicinamibacteria; order Vicinamibacterales; family CAVVIG01; genus CAWEDP01. The sequence continues at coordinate 436,067 of CAWEDP010000003.1, forward strand.
ATCGCCAAGAAATGGGCTGTTTGAGCCAGGTGGTTCTCTGTCAGGCCACGTGGGTGCATAGTTACACCTACGTGGCCATGCACCCTGGCGAGACCGGTCAGTCCCGCGTGAGCAGGGTTCGTGAACACGCTGACGCTGGGAACGCGTCTTCTCCCGTGTGTGTGACGCGTCGTGGGACAATGGACACATGCCGAACGCCACGATCAATGTCGATGCCGCGCTGAAGGCGCGACTCGCCGATCTCGTGGGTCAGACGGGCCAACGCGTTGACGAGTTCGTCGAAGTCCTCCTTCGTAGGATAGCCGATGCGGACGTGCATTTCGAGCGCGGCGTGCCGGTCTTTCCGCGGCGCCCCGGAGCACCTACGCTCTCGGTTGAAGACGTTGAACGCCTCGCCGACGGCACGGGCGAATAGATGACGACCGTGAAGAAGAAGCCAAGCCTGACGCGGGCAAGCATCCTGAAGGCCCTGCGCGAGCATGAGGACTTGCTCCGAAGATATTCCGTCAAGCGGCTCGGCTTGTTCGGCTCGTATGCCCGCGGCCAGCAAAAGAGAGGCAGCGATGTCGATTTTCTCGTCGACTTCGAGAGGCCGACGTACGACAATTTCATCGATCTGACCTTCTCGCTGGAGCGTCTGTTCCGCCGCAAGGTGGGACTCGTGACCAGCCGCAGCCTCAATCCTCACGTCAAGCCGTTCGTCGAGCACGAGGTCGCCTGGCATGAAGTCCGATGAGGTCTTCCTCCGGCACATTCTTGACGAGCTCGACTTCTTACTGAAACGAACAGGCGGCATCGATTTCGACGCGTTCGTCGCAGACGACGTGCTGAAAAGGGCGTCCGCGCGGAGCCTTGAGATCATCGGCGAAGCCGTCAAGAACGTCTCGCCGCAACTCCGGAAGAAGCACAAAGACGTCGAGTGGACAAAGATCGCTGGTCTCAGGGACAAGCTGATCCATGGCTATTTCGATGTCGACCTGGCGAACGTCCATTGTTCGCCGACTCGATGACATCGTCGCAGATGCGACGGTTGCGCACCTGGTCTTCGACCAGTTCCTGGTAAAGCGTCTGGAACTCCACCCGCTTGTCGGCATCAGGAGCCCTAGCCGGGTGGAACGTCGTCGGTTGCACGAGGACGAGATGCTCGAATGTTCGCGCGGCTGCCTGTGCCCTCGCGTTCACTCGATGCCGGACCGGTCCGCATTGCATGAAGATGATGGGATGGTGCCCGTCCTTGCGTGCAACGGTCGCCGACAGCCCTACGACGAATCGGGCCTTGGCTGGGCGCGCGCACAGCTCGAAGCTGTGGGCCGACAGGTGATGACACTCGTCAACGATCAGATGGCCGTACTCGGCCACGCGGTCATCAACCACGCCCTTCCTGACGAGACTCTGAATGACGGCGACGTCGAGCAGCCCGGTCGGCCGGCTTCGGCCGCCGCCAATGCGACCAATCGACTTGGCGGGCACGCCGAGGAACGTCGAGAGCCGCTCGATCCACTGGTCGAGCAGTTGACGCCGATGGACGATCACGAGCGTGCTCACGCCGCGCCGGGCGATGAGCCAGGCGGCGATTACTGTCTTGCCAAACGCCGTCGTGGCGGCAGCACGCCCGCGTCGTGTGCCGGCATCGCGTTTGCCGCCTCCGTCTGCTCGGCCCGCAGCTCGCCTTGAAAGGTCACGTCGAGAGGGCGGCCGGCGTAGCGCTCATCGCGAATGGCCACGCGAATGCTCAAGTCACTCAGGGTCTGGCGAACGTCGTCGAGGCATCCGCGCGGCAGGCCGATGTGATGTGGGTGGTCTTCAGCGCAGGCAATGACGCGCGGTTTGTCGTAGGTGGACAATCGCATGGCCTGCGCCCGGTAGAACTCGGGATTCTGAAAGGCCGCCAGGCGGAGCAGCCGGTTTCGGAGACCCGGACGCAACCCGTCCGTGGCGATGTAAATCTGAGATGTCGTCGCCCAGCAGCGGGCGAAGAACGGCGACGAACTCTGGAACCTTGCGAGCGGCAGCCTCGCCGATAACCAACACCCGCCGCTCGACCGCGGCCCGCTTCTCGTCGTTGGCCGCGAACGCGTCGAACGTGACGCCGTCGGCGTAGCGGAGGGTGGCGTCGCCGGCGGCGACCATGTCCGCGATGCACGGCAAAGCGTCAAGCGACACGGATGAGGTCCTGCTCGATGAGCGGACGAACGGGTGGCTTGAGTCCCCAGGCCATCGCTAGGAAGCGACGTGAAGATCCGCGCACGCGGCCAAGGGGGCGTGCCCGCGTGATGGTCGCCGGGGAGTCGCGTCGACCAAGCGATCTCGCCGTTGACCGGTCTGCCTACTGGCCACGCGACAGCGTGGCCGATACACTCCGAGCTCACGTCTTATCAGGGGGCGAGGAGGCTGGTTGTCGCGAGGCGACCGGTCGTCAGCGCAGACAGAGAAGCTGTCGAAGAGTCCTTCGCGTCGCTGGTTTTCGGCTCGTGATGTAGCCGATGATTTCGTACTGATTAAACAGCTGCCAGATTGCCGCAAGAAATCTGGGGAGTTCCTCGGCGAAGTTGGGGTCGGCCTTCGCTGCATCAGCGAACATCATCAGCTTTTCGCCAATCAAGTAGTCGAGCGCACTCTTCGCCCCGAAGCGTCGCTTGATTGCTTTGGTGGCTCTGCACTGCTCGATCCACACCTTCTCGAACTGCATGCCGGCAATATAGCGCCGCAGGGACATGTGTGCAATGGTCTGGCGATCAGAACACTCTGCCGCTCCATTCGTTCGGCGCGGCGTGTGAAAGAATAGGTTCCGTACACCAGCTATGTTCGACAGCGGAAAGACGGGAAGAGTTGATACGCAGCGCCGGTCATCACAGCCCAACATGACCGCGACCACCGAGAGCGAGACCTATCAGACGCTGCTCGGGCGCGCACAGCGGCGGACTGGCGGCGTGCCGGCCGAGAAGATCGTGCGCCACGTCCTGTCGGTCACGCAGGGCGGCGACTGGCCGGTCCAACGCGAGGCGTTCGACGCGGTGCTTCGCCGCTGCGCGTCCGCCCGCGCGGACGAGATTCGGATCGTCGGACGGCCACGCGGCCGGGTGTTGGGCCTGTACGCGACCCGGCGCCGCGGGTCGCGCGCACGTCCGTACCGCACACTGCTCCGGCGCATCGAGCCGCTGGACGGCAGTTGCGAGTGCCCCGATTTTCTCCGGAACTCGCTGGGGTTGTGCAAGCACCTCGTCGCCGTCCTCGAGGACGTGGTCTCGAAGCGGCATCGCGTCGACAATGAGAGCGAGACGACTCGGGCGCCTTTGCGCTGGGATCCGGTTCGTCCGCTCACCGGCCCAGGCGACTGGTTGGCGCGCGTTCGCTGGGTCGGCGGAGCACCGGGCCGCGGTCTGCGGGACTGGTTGCGTCCAGCAAACGGACACGGTTGGACGGTCGCGGTTCCCGACGCGACGCTGCAGCGGCTGGCCCTGGTGGACCGCTTGCTCGCCGCGCTTCGCGCCGGCGACGGCGAGCCCGCACTGTACGTGCTGCTAAAGGACGAGCGCGCGCGACTCGCGCGCCAGAAGCAGACCCCGGACGCGCGGAAGCAGCTGCACCGGGCACTGCGGACCCTCAAACAATCGCTTTACGCCTATCAACGCGAAGGAGTGGAGCGGTTCTTCGCGCGGGGTCGCCTGCTCCTGGCCGACGACATGGGTCTCGGCAAGACCGCGCAGGCGATCGCCGCCTGCCACGCCCTCTGGCACACCGGCCGCGTCCGGCGCGGCCTTCTCGTCGTTCCCGCCGCGCTCAAGCCGCAGTGGCTTCGTGAGTGGCAGGCCTTCACTGACACTCCAGCCGCGGTCGTCGAGGGAACGCCCGCCGAGCGCCGCGTCGCGTTCGAGGCGTGTCGGCGCGGATTCCTCCTGGTGAATTACGAACAGCTCATTCGCGACGTCGACGTCGTTCGCGAGTGGACGCCGGACATCGTCGTGCTTGACGAAGCCCAGCGGATCAAGAACTGGGCGACCAAGACCGCGCTGACCGTGAAGCGCCTGGAACCCCTCTTTCGTCTGGTGCTGACCGGCACACCGATGGAGAACCGGCTCGATGAGCTTGCGTCGATCGTCGAGTGGGTCGACGACTTCGCGCTGGAGCCAAAGTGGCGCCTGGCTGCGTGGCACACCACGCCGGTGGATGGAAAGACAGAGATCGGCGGCGCCCGGAACCTCGAAACGTTGCGGACCCGTCTGGCTGCCTGCATGCTCCGACGCGTGCGGCGCGAGGTGCTGTCGCAGTTGCCCGCGCGGACCGAGGCGCGCATTCCCATCGAGATGACGGCCGAACAGATCGACGAGCACGACGCCCTCAACCTGCCGGTCGCGCAGATCCTCGGCCGCGCGAAGCGGCGGCCGCTCGCGCAAGCGGAGTTCTTGCGGCTGATGACGCTGCTCACCACGCAGCGCATCATCGCTAACGGCCTGGCCCAGTTGCGCTTCGAGCAGATCTGGCCCGACTTGTCACGGATCGAGCGGCCGACGGACTCCACACTGCGGGGGCTGGCGAGTCCGAAGCTGGTGGAGTTACGCGAGCTGATTGGCCAGCTTGCCTTGGTCGAAGGGCGTAAGGTGGTGGTGTTCAGCCAGTGGAGGCGGATGCTCCGGCTCGCGCATTGGGCGACGCGCCACCAGCTTGAGCGCGAGGACGTGAGATCGGCGTTCTTCACCGGCGCGGAGGGCCAGAAACGGCGCACGCAGAACCTGGTGGACTTCCACGACGACCCCACCTGCCGCGTTCTGTTTGCGACCGACGCGGGCGGCGTCGGCCTCAACCTGCAACGAGCCGCAAGCGCCTGCATCAACATCGAGCTTCCCTGGAATCCCGCGGTGCTCGAGCAGCGCATCGGCCGGATCCACCGGATCGGACAGCGCCGCCCGATTGACGTGTACAACCTGGTGAGCGAGCCCGGGATTGAGTCGCGGATCGCGGATCTCGTCGGGTCCAAGAAGGCATTCTTCACCGGACTGTTCGATGGGACGAGCGACGAGGTCGCCTTCGAGCGTTCCGGAGGCTTTCTCTCCCGCATCGAGCGCATCGTTGCGCCGGCGATCTCGCCCGCTCCGGCCCGCCCCGAGGACGTCAGTGTTCCAGAGGACGATGGCGCGGAGCGCGAGTTCGAAGCGGTCGTGGCGGCGGCGGACGAGTCGCGCGACCCCCCAGGCGCAGCCGCCGCAGGGCAGGAGTTGGTCCCATCGAACGGTGAAATCCAGCGGCTCATTTCAGGTCTGCGTGTTCAGCACACCGCCGGTGGCGGGCTGGTCATCGAGGCGCCGCCCGAAATCGCGTCGACGCTGGCAGCGCTGTTCGCGGGGATGGCGCAGCTGCTCCGGTCCGCCGCGGCATCGCCGGTGATAGGCGAGATCCGGGTGGGCAGTCATGACGATCGCAGCAGGTGAGGCTCGCCTCGCCCGACGCGCGGAGCCTCGGCGAACACGGCGTGACTTGCGCGAGAGTTGGTGCGGCGTAGACGCGCCAGCGCCTCGGCCAGATTCAGGCCCTCGAATCGGCGATCGGTGGCCGCGCGGAGGAAGCGCAGCGTGCCCATCACCGGCCATCCACGCCGGCGGGCGTCGCGGCGCCCGTCGCGCTCACCGATGAGCACAACCGCGGAATGGGGCTCCGTCGCCAGGCGAGCGTGTCCTGCTTCCGGGTCCCAGCCCGCGCGGGATGTCGGCGACCGGACTCCCGGGTGCCTGACATCCGAGCCAAGCGGGAGGGTCGACGGCCCGTGCACGCACGTCCACGGGGGCGTGGCGATGCCGAAGTTCGTCCAGTACCCGCGGGCGGAACCAGGATCTGGCTGAAGAGCGTGGGCCGCAGATTGATGTGCCGATCAATATGAGATCGTGCAGCGGCGACGCGGTATGGGCGGCTCTTTCGGAAACGCGAAGACTTGACTGATACACGGTATCCGTATATCGTAATGCCATGATCCGGTCGTTCGCGGACGCCACGACCGCGGACCTATGGGAAGAGCAAAACAGCAAGGCCGCGCGGCGAGTGCCCCGCGACATCTGGCCGATTGTGCATCGGAAGTTGACGATGCTTGACAGCGCGCAACGACTGGATGATCTGGCGGCGGTTCCCGGCAATCGCCTCGAGTCGTTGGCTGGGGACCGGAAAGGGCAGCACAGCATTCGCGTGAACCAACAGTACCGGATCACATTCCGGTGGGAGAGGCACGATGCGCACGACGTCTGTTGCGAGGACTACCACTGAGAGCATCCCCCGTGATGCTGCGAGCTTGGGGCCGGCGGTGCACCCTGGTGAGATCCTCCTCGAGGAGTTTCTGAAGCCGCTCGAGATGACGCAGGCCGCCGCGGCGCAGAAGCTTGGGATGTCCACCGTACGCCTGAACGAGCTCGTGCGGGGCAAGCGTGGAGTGACCGCCGACACAGCGCTACGGCTCGCGCAGTTCTTCAAGACGACACCGCAGTTTTGGATGCACATGCAGGCCAATTTCGACCTGAAGGCGGCGATGGTTCAACGACGCGACATGAAGCTGGCCAGGAAGGCGTAGGCGACTGCGGAGGAGCGCGGCGAGGCGAGGGCGTTGGCGTAGAGATCGTCCGAGCACGGTTCATCTCCGCCGGCCTTCAAGTCGCCGTCGAAGATCGAAAATGTCACCTGACTGGCGTTGATGTCCGAGAGGAGATTCGGGTACTGGCTTCTGCCCAGCTCGTTGTACGGCATGTCGCCGAACAAGCCGATCGTGTAGCTGTCTCTCTCGCGGTTTCTGCCGTCGTCCTGCTGCGCGCTGCCGGCAGGGGCTGCGGCGGGAGTCAGGACGCGAGAATGCCGATGGCGAACAGACCCCGGATTCCGCGGTTCACTTTCTGGTTCATGGTCGATCCCTTTCCATTTCTGGCGAGTCGCTCTGCCTCTGAAGACTCGCGGCGTGGAGCGTGATTGTAGGGAGCGGATATGAACAGGCGGCGACCGTCCCGTGTCGAGCCCACCGGGTCGGCCTGGATGGACGCGGATCGATCGGATCAAGGCGTCCATCCAGGCACGGACTGTTTCGACTCATGAACGCGAGGCCCAGAAGTGCGTCGCGGGTTTGAAGAGAAGATTCGGCGCTCGTATCGGCCCGCGCCGAGCCTCCGACGCCCGACTGAGCCGTCTGGGAATCGGAGCGGCGTTCGCCACGACTTCGCCAGCTCTCGAAGGGCGCTCCGAAAACCGACCCTCCGGCATGGCAGCGGCCGGAAGTCTCTGGAGCGCGCGCGTTCACTTTGCCTTGACACTGCGTTTATCGCTCCTCTATAGTGCAGCGCCACTAAACATCCCGGGCGTTTCGCCTGTTCGTCCAGTCGGTCCGCACGACCTTGCGTCGTCGTTTACGGGGGAGTCTGACATGTCTTCACACCGCCTCCTCGCGACGCTCGTTCTGACACTCGGGTATGCGGCGGCGGCATTTGCGCAAGCGGCAGCCTCGATCACTGGAACGGTCCGCGATGTCTCGGGCGCGGTGCTCCCGGGCGTCACGGTCGAAGCGTCCAGCCCTGCCTTGATCGAGAAGGTTCGCACCGTCGTCACCGACGGCGCCGGGCAATACAAGATCGAGCAGCTGAGAGGCGGCGTGTACGCGGTGACCTTCTCGCTGTCCGGCTTTGCGACCCTCAAGCGCGAAGGCATCGAGCTCAGCGGATCGTTCGCGGCGACGGTGAATGCCGAGCTCAAGGTCGGGGCCGTCGCAGAGACCCTCACCGTCACGGGACAGACACCCATCGTCGACATCCAGAGCGCGACCAAACAGCGCGTCGTGGATCAGCAGCTTCTGGTCGCCATTCCGACCGGACGCACGCCGCAGGTGGCGGCGTTCCTCATTCCAGGCGTGAGCCTGAGCAACGTCGACGTGGGCGGGACCAACATCATCAATACAACGGGCGGTTCGCTGTCGGTGCACGGCGGGAGCATTGGCGATACCCGCCTGCTGATCGACGGCGTGACCATCGCGAACACCGAGGGCACCGGGTGGTCGGCGAACATGCTGCCCAACATGGGCAGCACGCAGGAAGTCGCGGTCGACTACTCGGCCGTGACCGCCGAGAGCATCACGGGCGGACTCCAGATCAACATGATCCCGAAGACCGGCAGCAACACGTTCTCGGGATCCCTCTTTGCGACCGGTGTCAACTCGTCGTTCCAGACCAGCAATACCGACGCCAGCCTGGCCGCGAGAGGCCTGGCGACGCCCAACAGCGTGAAGCTGCAATCGGACATCAATCCGGGCTTCGGTGGACCGTTGAAGCCGGACGCACTGTGGTTCTACGCGTCTGCCCGGTTCACGCGGCAGCAGAACTACGTCGGCGGGCTGTTTCAGAACCAGAATGCCGGCGACATCACGAAATGGAGCTACGTGCCGGCGGCGCAGCCGGCCGTCAACAGCGCCAGCGAGGAAAGCGTGAACCTTCGCCTGACCTGGCAGGCGACGCCCAAGAACAAGCTGAACTTCTTCTACGACCAGCACTGGCGCTGCCAGTGCGCGGTGACCTCGCCGACCGTGTCCCAGGAAGCCGCGAACAACATCCACTATCCGATCAGCGACCTGCGGTCGGTGTCGTATACGGGAATACCGACGAACCGGCTCCTCATCGAGGCCCGATTCGGGATCCGCCGCGAGGAATACGCGTACGATCCGACCTCGACGATCGACCCCCAGCGGCTGCTGATTCCGGTCATCGAGCAGGGCGGGTCGATTCCCGGCCTGCTCTACCGAGGCGGCGGCCTCTCGTCGGCGACGCAGCCGTATCAGCGAACGCTGGGCGTGAGCATTCCGTTCGGCGCCTCGCTCGCGTACGTCCCCGGCAGTCATTCGTTCAAGTTCGGCTTCTATAACGTGACGGCGCAGCGCACCTCGCATGTCTTCGACAACGTGGCGCACCTGTCGTATCGTTTCTTCAACGGCGTCCCCAATCAGCTCACCGAGCGCGCGACGCCGCTCTACCGCGCCGAGCGGCAGCGCATGGACCTCGGTGTCTATGCGCAGGACAAGTGGACCCTCACGCGGCTCACCCTGAACTACGGGATCCGGTTCGATCACTTCAGCAGCTACTTCCCCGAACAGACGCTCGGGCCCGGCCCGCTCGTTCCTGCGCGCAATCTCACGTTCCCGGAAACGCCGATGGCGAGCTGGTCCGACATCGAACCGCGCCTCGGATCGGCGTACGACCTGTTCGGCGACGGCAAGACCGCGCTCAAGATTTCGCTGAACCGGTACGTGCTGGCCGAGGGGCTGCAGGGGACCTACGGCGACACAGCGAACCCGGTGAATCGCCTGGCCAACATCGTGACGAGGAGCTGGGTCGATGAGAACGCGAACTTCGTGCCCGACTGCGACCTCACGAATCCCTTCTCGCAGGATCTGCGGTCGAGCGGCGGCGACCTGTGCGGCGTCGTGTCCGACACGAACTTCGGCGGCTCCACGCCGAGCTTGAACTACGATCCGAAAGTCTTGAACGGCTGGGGCGTGCGGCCATACCAGTGGGAATTTTCCGCCAGCGCGCAGCGTCAGCTTGTCAACGGGCTGTCGGTCGACGTCGGCTATTTCCGCAGGTGGTACGGCAACTTCGGCGTCACCGACAACCTCAATCTGAGCGCCTCGGATTTCAGCACCTTCAGCGTCACGGCGCCGGCGGATTCGAGGCTGCCCGGTGGCGGCGGTTATGAAGTCAGCGGGTTCTATGACGTCAATCCAGCCAAGGTGAATCTGCCCCAGAGGAACTACTTCACGCTGGCCAGCGATTTCGGCGTGCAGATCCAGCACTGGAACGGTGTCGACTTCTCGGTGAACGCGAGGATGCGGAACGGCCTCACGGTGCAGGGTGGCGTCAGTACCGGCCGTCAGGAGACCAACAACTGCGCCGTCATCGCCAATCTGCCGGAAGCCGCGCTGCTCACCGCCCCATACTGCGACGAGAAGGACAACTTCCTGACGGACGCGAAGGTGATCGCGACCTACACCGTCCCGCGAATCGACGTGACGCTGAGCGGGCTCTGGTACAACCGGTCTGGCCCGCTGATTTCCGCGAACAAGGTGTTTCTGAGCGCCGACGTTGCGCCATCGCTCGGTCGTCCGCTCTCGGGAAACGCCCAGAACGTGACGGTGAACCTCGTCGCTCCAGGAACGCTCTACGGCGACCGGCGCAATCAGCTCGACATGCGCCTGACGAAGGGCTTCAAAATCGGACGCCTGAAGACCGGGGTGAATTTCGAGACCTACAACGTGTTCAATTCGAATGCGGTCCTCACGGAAAACGCGACGTACCGCAATGCGACGGTCGCCGGGTGGCGTATCCCCACGTCGATTGTGCCGCCACGGCTCTTGAAGTTCAGCCTGCAGCTCGATTTCTAAGATCGTCTCGGATCACCACACCTGGCGCCGACGCCTCCCGGCCGGCCGCGCCGGTGCGAAAGAGGAGGGGCTCGGCCCGTGATGACCTTCCGTTGCTGCGCCCTCCTCTGCGCGCTTGCCGTCGTGGCCGTCCCGGCGGCGCAGGCGCCGGGCTCGTGCGACGGCGGCGACTGCGGGCCGCTTCACGATCAGATCGCCGCCGCCGCAGCCCAGATATCCCGCGACAGGAACCGTTTCGTCGCCGCCATCCGGCAGTTCATCCAGGCCATTCCCGGCCGGTACGGTGATGAAGGGCCGCTGGTGGCGTCGAGCCTCGAGGAGATGGGCCGCGCCCTTGCCCAGTGGGATCGGTCCATTCAGACCTATCGCACGGTGCTCCTCAATGGGGTTGGACCGACCGCGGACGCCTATGTCGCCCTTGCGGACGTCGATCTGGAGCGCAGCAACGGCGACAACGGCCTCAAGCAGGCGCGGGCCGCGAGCGCGCTCGATCCGGCACGGCCCGACGCGTACATCCTCCAGGCGCTCGCCTATGACCTCGCGAAGCGGCCCGTCGATGCCGCGCAGGCGCTGGCGAAAGCCTCGACGCTCCGCGGCGGCAGCCCGGCCGCAACCTATGGGCTCGCGCAACATCTGATCGCGATCGGCGACGAAAAGGGCGCCACGGCCGCCCTGCGCCGCTTCCAGACCACGCTGGCCACCGGTGCGCGAGCCCCCACGGGTGCGCGGGCGCCCGCCGCACGCTTTGTGCGCGCCGGTCTGCTGAGGCAGGCGGCCGGAGTGGCTCCCCTGTTTCCGCCGGCCGCGTACGCGAAGGGATTTACGCTGCTGGCCGACGGCTCGTTCGAGCGGGCGGTCTTCGCGTTCCGGGCGGCAGCCGCCGACGATCTCCTGAGCTCCACCGATCTTCGGGACGACGACGATATTCAGCGGGGCGCGGCGGCGCTCCGGCGCGCCGATCTGCGGACGGCGATTCGTGCCTTCGAAGCCGCCGTTGGACGATCGCCGGATCGCCCCGAGGCACGACGGCTCCTCGGCCTGGCGTACAAGGCCGACGAGCGCTACGAGTCCAGCATCGAGCAATTGACCGCCGCCGTCAGACTGGCTCCCCGAGACGACCGCGCCAGCAACGCGCTGGCGGACGTCCTCGCGCTCGCGAAGCGTCCGTCGGATGCCGAGCTCGTCCTGCGGCAGGAACTCGATAGGATTCCGAGCTCCGGCCAGGCGCATTACCAGCTCGCCCTCCTGGACCGGGCGCTCGGACACGGTCGAGATGCGATTGCCGAGCTCGAGCAGGCCGCGACTCTTCCGCCGGTGGTCGGCCAGGACTATCTGTACGACCTTCTCGGCGTCCTCCAGACGAGCAACGCCAATCCGGACGGCGCGCTCACGGCCTACCGCAGACGGCTGTTCGTGAATCCGAACGACAGTGATGCCCACCGCAAGCTCGGGCAGGTCTATCTGGATCAGGGCCGCGACGTGGAAGCCTCGGCGGAGTTCGCGGCCGCGCTGCTGCTCGATCCGAAGAACACAAACGCGCACATCGGGCTCGCTCAGATTCATCTGCAACTGGGCGAGTACGTGGACGCGGAGAAGTCGGCCCGCCGCGCCCTGGCGCTCGATCCGACCCAGGTCGCGGCCCGGTACGCGCTCGGCGCGTCCCTGATGCGCCTGGGACGGGCCGAAGAAGGAGTCGCCGCGCTTCGCGAGTTCGGGCGTCTGCAGGCTGCCGCGCAGGCTGCGGCGAATCGGGAGTGGGAGGTGAAGCTGGCCAAGCAGGCCGTGCAAGCCGCGATCGATGGAGGGGACTTCAACGGGGCGGCGGCCCTGCTCCGGCAGTTGGTTTCGAGTCAGCCGGACGTTGCGGTGAACTACCTCACCCTGGGAGTGGTGCTCGAACGAGCCGGCCACTACGCGGCGGCCGTCGACGCGTTCCGCAACGCGTTCCATCTGGACGCGGGCGCTGATGTACACGGGTACCTGGCCCGGGTGTACGCGGCGCTCGGACGGGGACCGGAGAGCCAGGCCGAGCAAGCCATTCAGGATCGCGTCAAAGCGGAACGGTTCCGGGCCGGAGCGCGCCCTTGAGTCGGCGCCTCGTCGTCGGTCTCGCTCTGATGATGGTTGAAGCCGCCCTTCTGGCCAGCCGTCCCGCCGCGAGGGCCCCTGGCGAAGATGGTCCGTTGACATTTCAGGACGTGGCGGCCGCCACGGGAGTCGTGTTCACGCCCACCAACGGGGCCAGTCCCGCAAAACACATCGCCGAGACGATGGGATCGGGCGGCTTGTTCTTCGACTACGACAACGACGGCTGGCTGGACATCTTCCTGGTCGACGGCGGGTCGGTGGCGGACGCGGACCTCGCCGCCAGGGCGCGGTCGCGGCTGTTCCACAACCGGGGCAACGGCACCTTCGAGGATGTGACGCTGGGCTCGAAAATCGAGCATCATGCGTACGGCATGGGCGCGTGCGCTGCAGATTACGACAACGACGGGCACGAGGATCTGTACCTGACCAACTTCGGGTCGAACGTGCTCTACCGCAACAACGGGGACGGCACATTCTCAGACGCCACGGCATCTGCCGGCGTCGGCTCGCCGTCGTTGAGCACGAGTTGCGCGTTCGCCGACATCGACAACGACGGCTGGCTCGATCTGTTCGTGACGAACTACGTCGATCCTGCGGGCAACAGCAAGATCTGCGGCGACAGCCATATACGCGCGTACTGCCGTCCCGACGTCTACAGCGGCGCTCCGAGCGTTCTGTATCACAACAACCGCGATGGCACGTTCACCGACCTCACGCGGGCGTCCGGCGTGTACCGCACCGACGGCAAAGGGTTGGGCGTCGTCTTCGGCGACTACGACAACGACGGCCGCGTGGATTTCTTCGTCGCCAACGATCTCGTGCCGAACTTTCTCTACCACAATGAAGGGCACGCCGCGTTCCGGGACGTCGGCCTGCTGGCGGGAGTCGCCGTGGCCAGCGACGGAAGGCCGAGAGCCGGAATGGGGACCGACTTCGGCGACTACGACGGCGACGGACAGCTCGATCTGGTGGTCACGAACTTCGAGCTGGAAACCCACAATCTCTACAGAAACCTTGGCCACGGGCTGTTCGCAGATGCGACGCTCTCGAGCGGGGTCGGCTCGGCGACGCGACGGTTCCTCGGGTTCGGCGCCGCATTCCTCGACTACGACAACGACGGTTATCTCGACATCGCCATCGCGAACGGGCACGTCCTCGACAACACGAGCTACTTCCAGGCGGCATCGAAGTACATGCAACGGAAGCTGCTGCTGCACAATGACGGACACGGCCGATTCGCCGACGTGGCGGCGGATGCTGGTCCGGGGTTCGCGCTCGAGAGGGTCGGCCGCACGCTCGTCGCCGGCGACATCGACAACGACGGCGATCTCGACCTGCTCGTAACCAACAACGGTCAGGCAGTCAATCTCCTGCGCAACGACGGCGGCAATCGCCGGAACGCCGTTCTGGTCAAGCTCATCGGCAAGGCGGCCAACCGCGACGGGATCGGCGCGCGCCTGATCGCCACGGTGGGGAGCGGTCGGCAGATTCGCGAAATCAAGGCCGGCTCAAGCTATCTCGGGCAGAACGATCTGCGGGCACACTTCGGGATCGGCCGCGCACGGGAAATCGACCGCGTGGAGGTGCACTGGCCGAGCGGCCATACCGATGTCGTCAGCCACGTTGCGGCCAACCGCGTCATCACGATTTCCGAGGGCGGTGACGTCCGGGCCGCCCCCCTCTCCGGCCGCTGACCGGCGCAGGCCAGACCGCGCAAACGCGTCAGAACAACCGCGCCATGCCGAAGACGAACAGATTCGCCCAAACCTTCGCGGCGCTTCGTGCCATCCTCGAGCCACACGCGAAACGGATGACTGTCACCGTCGACGAGCCCGGGCACTATCAGCTCGCGTCGCCGACGATGACCGATCGTGTCGGGCGGCCGCTCTTCTGCGCGTCGGTTGAAATCAACAGGAACTACGTCAGCTATCACCTCGTGCCGGTGTACACCGACAAGGCGCTGCGTGAGAGCCTATCGGCGTCGCTGAAGAAGCGCATGCAGGGAAAATCGTGCTTCAATTTCACCACCGTTGAGCCTGGGCAGCTGAAAGAGCTGGCGGTGGTCACGAGGAAGGGCATCTCGGGTTTCAAGAACCTCAAGCTCCCCTGGGCGTCGCGGCCCGGCGGAAGGTGAACACGGCGCCCCGCCCGCTTCCAACGGGCGCCGTGTTCAGTGTCGTGAAAGGGGGCCGACGGCTAGGGCTTCTTGACGCCCGTGCCTTGTGTCTCGTTTCCGCCGGCGTCCTGCTTGACCATCAGCCCGCCGTCCTTGAGCATCAGCGTCATCATGACCTCGACCTCGCCCCCGCGCCCCATCTGCTTCCATTTGAGAACCAGGTCGCTTCCCGGCATCGTGATGTCGGTGATGGTGATCGGACCGCCGCGTCCGCCGCCGAGCTCGGCCGCCACATGGCCCGTCATGTCCTTGAGCATGAGCGTCCGCTCCTGCGGGCCCCTGCCGCCTTGGATGGTCAACATCCAATCGCCGATAAAGGCCTTGGCCTTCGCGGTCTCGAGCGTCGAGGCGCCACCCTGCGCCATCAGAGGTCCGGCCAAAGCGAGTGCTGCCACGACCACGACCGCCCGCATGCCCCACGTCATACGCTGTCTACTCATCGTTTCGCTCCCTGCTTTGCCGGCGCCTGTGTGCCGGTCACTGACCATCCGACGCGCACCGCCCACACCGCGGGCGGGCGGACGGCTGGCTGCTGGGGATTACGACCGGCTGAGGCCATGTGCTTACCAAGGCCGCGGCAGGGAATCGCTTGAACGCGCGGCCGGCCACATCGGAAACAAGACGCCCATTGGACGCGAATGGGCGGCTCCCGAAGTGCTTTCGAGCTGGGCGCCGAAGTCGGTGTGATACGGTAGGTCCCTTTCAATCTGACTTTCCGGGTTCCTGCTCGAGGAGGCCACCATGGTAGCCAGCGCGTTTCTGCTCCTCGCCGCCGCCGCTGCAACACCGTGCGAGAGTCTGGCAGGTTTGAAGTTCCCCGATGCCGTCATTACCAGCTCGGCTGTTGTTCCCGAAGGCCCGCCACCTGCGCGGGGAACCGGCGGAGGCAATGCTCGCGGAGGTGCCCGTGGCGGAGTCCGGGGAGCCGGAGTCCCGCAGGCCCAGGCTGCCACGCCACAAGCTGCACGACAAGCGGCCGCACGGGGCGGTGCGCCTCCGGCGAACATCCCCGCCCATTGCCGCGTTCAGATGATCCTCAAGCCGACTTCCGACTCCTTGATCAACATGGAGCTCTGGCTGCCCATCGAAAACTGGAACGGCAGGTTCATGGGCGTCGGGAACGGCGGGTTCGCCGGATCAATCCAGGGCCTGACGAATGAAATGCCCCAGGCGCTGCGGCTCGGATACGCCACGGCCGGCACCGACACCGGTCATCAGGGGCCGGGCGGCACCTGGGCCATCGGCCATCCTGAGAAGATGATCGATTTCGGCTACCGATCGACACATGAGATGACCCTGAAGGCCAAGCAGATCGTCCAGGCCTTCTACGATCAGAACGCCAAGTACTCCTACTTCAAAGGATGCTCCACGGGCGGTCGGATGGCGCTGATGGAAGCCCAGAGGTTTCCCGACGACTATGACGGCATCATCGCCGGCTCTCTGGCCAATCGCCATATCCACATGTGGACGGCAGGCGTTGATCGAAGCATCGAGCTTTCACGGCATCCGGAAGGAAACCTCACGGCCGAGAAAGCGGCTCTTGTGAATCAGATGGTGACCAACAGCTGCGACACCCTCAAGGAAGGATTCCTGAACAATCCGCGACAGTGCAGAGTGGACTTTTCGAAGTCGCTGTGCCCGGCGGGCCGCGATGACGCGACGTGCTTGACGGCAGCGCAACTGAAGACGGTCAACACGTTCTATGGCGGCGTGAAGAACTCGAAGGGCGAATTGATCTTTTCCGGCCAGGCTCTCGGCAATCCGATAGGAGCACTGCGCGGCACGAATCAGTCACCGGGCGGCACGTTCGACATCGTCCGCATCGCGTTCAACGATCCGAATCTCGAGTGGCAGAAATTCGACCTCGACCGAGACATGCCGATCATCGACAAGGCGGTCGGTTACGTCGACGCGGTGAACCCGGATCTCAGCCGATTCAAGAAGCGCGGCGGAAAGCTGCTGCTGACGCATGGATGGGCCGACACCGGCATCACCCCGGAAACGACGATTTGGTACTACGAGTCCGTTCTGGACAAGATGGGCAGGAATCAGAGCGACTGGGTGCGTCTGTTCATGGCGCCTGGCATGGGACACTGTGGCGGCGGCCCCGGTGTCAATACGTTCGACTCCATCGGCACGCTGGAGAACTGGGTGGAAAAGGGTGTCGCTCCCGATCAGATGCTGGGGACGGGCGCGCAGGGTCTCACGCGTCCGCTGTGCCCGTATCCACAGTATGCGGAATACAAGGGAACCGGCGATTTGAAGGATGCGGCAAACTGGGCGTGCACGGCGGCGGCTCCGCGAGCCAAGGGAAAGTGATCGTCTGGGCGACCGGTTCAGGATCGACCGGAAGGTCGTCAAGGCGCGCTCACCGCTGCGGGGAACCAGTGCCTCGTCCGGTTGCAGACCGAGCAGACAGACAACATGACGGGCACCTCGATGAGCACGCCAACCACGGTGGCGAGCGCGGCTCCTGATTCGGGGCCGAAGAGAGCAATCGCGGTGGCGACCGCGAGCTCGAAAAAGTTGCTGGCGCCGATGAGCGCGCCGGGCGCCGCGACGGTGTACTCGACGCGGAAGAGGCGCATCAGCCCGTAGGCGAGCGACGCGTTGAAATAGACCTGGATGAGGATCGGCACCGCGATGAGCGCGACGTGCCACGTCCTGGTGGTGATGTTCCCTGCCTGGAAGGCGAAGATGAGGACGAGCGTCGCGAGCAGCGCCAGCATGCTGGCCGGTGCGAAGCGCGGGAGCAGCACCCGCTCGACCCAGTCGCGCCCGCGCCGTCGCAGGAACCACTGACGCAGGAAGACGCCGGCGGTCAGCGGGACGACGATGAAGATCAGCACGGAGTAGAGGAGCACCTGAAACGGCACGTGCAGCGAGGACGCCCCGTTGACGAGCAACGTCACGATTGGCGCGAAGAGCACCAGCATCAGCAGGTCGTTCACCGATACCTGCACGAGCGTGTACGCCGGATCGCCGTCGGTCAGATAGCTCCAGACGAAGACCATGGCGGTACACGGCGCGGCGGTGAGGATGATCGTACCGGCGATGTACTGGTCCGCATCGGCCGCCGCGATCCACGGGCTGAAGAGGTGGCGGAAGAACAGCCAGCCGATGGCGGCCATCGAGAACGGTTTGACGACCCAATTCACGAACAGCGTGACGAGCAGCCCCCTCGGCCTGCGGCCGACGTTCCGGATGGATCCGAAGTCGACCTTCATCATCATCGGCGTGATCATCAGCCAGATGAGGATGGCGATCGGCACGTTGATCTGACTGCCCGCGCCGAACTCGAGGCCGCGCAGTGACTGCATGGCTCCAGGGGCGACCAGGCCGAGCACCACGCCGATGCCCATGCACAGGGCGACCCAGAGGCTCAAGTAGCGTTCGAAGGGATTCAGCCGCCTGGGCCGCCTCGGCGGGTCGAGTACCTCGATCGGGGTCATCGCCTCCCCTCTCTCAGACCGCTTCGAGCAACGCCTTGAGGCGCTTCAAGGCCGACGGGACGATGCAGTAGCCCACGCGCGGCCCACTCTCGTTCGCGCGCACCAGCCCCGCGCTGCGCAGGATGCGCAGGTGCTCGGACACCGTTGACTGCGCCAGGGGCAACTCGTCGACGATGTGGCTGCACATCCGCGCTTCCTTCTTGGCCAGCATCCGCACGATGCGGACGCGCACCGGGTGGCTGAGAGCCTTGCTGAAGGCGGCGAGCTCGGCATCGGCCTCCGGCGTGTCGAGCGGCTCGTTCGGGAGCTCCGGACTCGTGTCCGGTGAGCAGCACAGACTGGAAAGGTTCGGCTTGGCCACGTAATCGTCTATCGTCGATTGACGATAACATGGTCCGGCCTGTGCGGCAAGGCGGTACACCGCAGAGTGTGCACACGCGGCCTGTTCGGTCGTCCGGACCTGCGCGCGCGGAAGGCGCGCAGACCGCCTCGCGGTACGTTGGTGCGAGCCGTTGCAGGTGAGGGGGTGATATCCTGCTCGGAAGCTCAGGTTTTTTGACGTGACTGGAGGGTGGTGATGAGAGTCCGAGCTTGCCTGACCTTCGCGGCAGCGCTGGCTGCTGCGAGCTGTTCGCCCGCACCGAACACGTCAAAGCCGGCCACAACGACCGAACAGGATGTGGCCGCAATCGGTCGCGTGCGCGACGCGTACGTGGCTGGCTGGAAGGCCGGCAGTGCCGGCGACATTGCCGCCATCTACACGAGCGACGCGCTCGCGTTTCCGGCCAATCAGAGCACTGTGACCGGCCACGACGCGATCATGAAGTTCAACGCGGATTTCTTCGGGCAGTTCACGCCCAACGACATCACGCTGACACCGGAAGAGACGACGGTCATGGGCGACTGGGCCTTCGACCGCGGCACGTACCATGTGATGGTCACGCCCAAGTCTGGCGCCGCTCCCGTGACGGAGGAGGGCCGCTATCTCGAGTTGCTCCAACGGCAGGCCGACGGTTCGTGGAAGGTGGCGCGGGACATCGACAACACGATCAGGCCCACGCCCCCGCCAGAGGCGGCGCCCGCGCGATAGGTGTCGGGGTACCCTGCTGCTGCGAGCGGAGGTGAGCAATGGCGGACCCGGAAGTCTGGTGGCATCGACCCTGGATCAAGGCGACCGAAAGCGTGTTGGGTCGCATTCTCGCGATCATCGCCGGATTCGTGCTGATGGTGGTTGGCTTGGGACTCGGCGTGACCATGATCATGTTGCCGGTGGGCGTTGTCGTCGGCCTCATCGGCGTGGCGATCTTCGTGGCCGGGTTGTTCGCGCACATCAACCGGAAGACCTGAGACATCTGCGGTGAGGCGGGGAGGCCGAACGCGTTCTGTGCCTCTATGCGCATTGCGTTCTACAGCGACAACTTCTATCCCGAGATCAGCGGCATTTCGGATTCCATCATCACGACAGGCGAGGAACTGCGCAGGCGAGGCCACGCGATCCTGTACGTGGCGCCGTGGTATCCGCACAAGACGTTCGGGCTGAGCCGGGACGCGGCGCGCGATCACCTGTCGGTCGTGCGGCTGCCGTCTGTCCCCTTCTTCAGGTCTCCCACCGGTCAGTCACGGGTGGCGCTTGCGGTTGGCTCCTCATTCCAGACCGTGGGGAAGCTGACGCCCGACATCATCCATGTGCAATCTCCCTACGGCGCCGGTATTGAGGGGCTGCGCGCCGCCAGACACTTCGCCTCGACTCTCGTAGGCACCAATCACACGCCTATCGCCGAGTTCGTGCGATATCTTCCGACTCACGGCGCGCTCGCCGCGCGGCTGGCGCAGCGATACGAGGGCTGGTATTACGGCCACTGCGCCATCACCACGGCCCCGTGTGGAGGCCTTATCGAAGAGATGCGCCGCGCGGGATTCCAGGCCGAAGCCTGCGCGCAGCCAAACCCGGTGCCCCTTCCTGCTTCGATGCCGGGTCCCCAGGAGCGGTCGGCGTGCAGACGGGAGCTCGATGTGCGCGGACCGATGATTCTTTCCGCGGGACGGCTGGCTCCGGAAAAGCACGTGGACGTGATCCTGCGGGCGTTCGCCGGCGCGCTCAACGCTCTCCCGGCCGCCACGCTCGTCGTGACCGGCCATGGCCCGAGCGCCGACGCTCTCAAGCGGCTTGCCGAAAGGCTCGGTGTGACGGAGCGCGTTCGGTTCGTTGGATTCGTGGCGGTCCGTGAGCTCGAGCGGCTGTACAGCATCGCCGATGCGTACGTCGTGATGTCCACGGCGGAGAGTCAATCCCTTTCCCTCATGCAGGCGTTCGCTCACGGCATCCCGGCCGTGGTGGCACGGTCCCGGGGGCTTATCGACTTCACACCGCCCGACGCCGGATTCCTCGTTGAGCCCGGCGACGTGACGACCCTCGCGACGCGTCTCACCGAGCTCTTACGGGACGAAGAGCGTCGCCGCAGGATGGGAGCGGCGGGTGTCGAGTTCGTCAAACGACTGTCGCCGAGCGCGATGGCCACACAGTGGGAGGGCATCTACGAGCGCGCGCTCGCCAAGCGGCGGACGAGGACGTTCCCGCCTGAGACTCAGACCTTCCGCTCTTCTTCCTGAAGGCTTCGGCTCATTCGCCGCTTGAGGAGGTAGTACGCGATGGCGAGCGCTGACAGACCGGCGATGGCCCGAGGAACGTTCTGAAGAATCGCCAGAAGGCTGCCGCCCGAGGTCTCGCCAAAGAAGTATCCGGCCGACAGCAGTACGCCATAGTGCAGGACCGCGACGGCCGAGGCGTACTCGAGAAAGACGGGCAGCGGGACGCGCACGAGCCCGGCGGCAACGATGAACCCGCCGGCAACGCCGTAGGACAGCTTGCTCAGGAACATCGTTTTGCCTGGGTGCGCGTGCCAGAGCGCCCGCACCTGCCGGAGCGCCTCGTCTGCGACGCCGAGACAGGCCAGGAGCCGCCGCACCCAGACGGCCTGCCCGCCGACGTACCCGAGGACGTAGCACGCGAGGTCCACCGCGATGTCGCGAACCAGAAACAGTGCCGCCAGGGCGAAGATATTGAAGTAGCCGGCCGACGCGAGCGTGCCGGCAACAAACGCCGTGATGGGCCCTTCGGCGAACGAGAGCGGCAGGAGGATCCAGTAGCGGTGGTCGACGATGAGCCGTGACAGGGACGTCAATCTCAGAAGCCATACTAATCCCTCGCGGCCCCGGGGTTGACGGAACGCGACGCTAGGGTTCGGGATCGTTCGACGCTCTGGCGAGGATGGTGTCGAGCAACGGCGGAATCTCGAATACCGCCCGGTTCCGCATGCGCCCCACGTTGGCGCGATATCGTTGGGCCGTCGGCTCGCTCAGCAGTGTCCGGACGGCGTCCTCGATGTATCTGAAGCTCTTGATCACCAGGCCGAGTTGACGCTCGCGTATCACGTCGGCATTGAAGCGTTCCTGCGGCAGCGTCCAGGCGTTCCGCTCGACGATCACCGGAAGACCCATGACCCACGCCTCGCTGAGACTGCCGGGCCCCGGCTTGCCGATGAAGAAGTCCGACACATGCATGAGGGAGGGGATCTCGCGCGTGAACCCCTCGACGTGCACGGGAATCCGCCATGGCCTTCGGCGCAGGGCGGCCGCGAGGCCGTCGTTCCGACCGCAGACGAGTATGAGCTGCACCGCGAGCCCCGACCGATCGAGACGACGGGCGATCTCCAGGATCGCGTTCGACCCTTCGCCTCCAAGCAGGACGATCCCCGTCGCCAGGTCGGCTCGCAGGCCCAGGCGAGCTCGCCCGGCCGCACGCGCGACCGGAAGCGGCTCGTAGAAGCGGTGGCTCACGATCATCCCCGACGTCAGGAAGACGTGGTCCGCCGCATGCCCGATCGCCTTCGCCTGCTCGACCGCGTGGGCGGTGCCGCAAATGAAGAACTGCCGCTCCGCTTCGATCCAGAAGTGCGGCGGATAATCGGCCAAGTCCGTGAGGATCGTCGTAAACGGCGCCGACCCCAGCGCGCGACGAACGCTCTCCCTCAGCGCCCGGTTCAGATTCGGCACGAGCGAGACCACCAGATCGGGCCGCGTCTGGCGCCAGTAATCCTCGAGCAGTCGTACCGCCCCGGCGTGGTAGCGCCGAATGATGAACTGCGTTGCGCGCAGCAGGTGAACCGACCCCAGGGTCCACCCGCGCTTCAGGAGGTGGTTGTACGCGTCCTGGAGACGAATGCCCGAGATGCTCTTGACGACGTCAAGCGGGTCGAGCAGCTCCTGAAGATTGAGCAGGCGGACGGTCCAGGGCCGTTCCTGGCGTTCCAGCTCGTGCTGGAGCGCCAGGGCGGCGTTCCGGTGTCCTCCGCCGGCGTCGAAGAATGCGAGCTCCACGCATCGCACGGTCCTGTCCTCGGATCGGGGCTGCCGCCGCACGCCGCTCGTTCAGCTCGACGAGTCTACACCGGCGCCCCGACGGTCTCCCTGCTGGTCGTCATCCCCCGTGAACGTCACGAGGCTGCCGACCCGCCCCCCCAGCGCGGGTGCCGCTCCGGACGGTCGGGGCCGATTCGCGTTGTGGCCGGAGTGCCAAAGACCGATAATCCAGCGTTCATTTCCAGATTCTTCACCCACCTTCGGCTTGGAAGGGAGGTTCGACGTGGCTCATCCTGCGTGGATCCGGTCCACGGTTACCGTCGGGCTCGCGCTGCTGCTGCCCGCCCTCGCGCAGGCCCAGGGGGCCATCGCCGGCGTCGTCAGCGACGCGTCCGGGGCCGTGCTCCCGGGGGTCACCGTCGAGGCCGCGAGCCCGGCGCTCATCGAACGGGTTCGCGCGTCAATCACCGACAGCAGCGGTCAGTTCAAGATCGATCTGCTTCAGCCCGGTGCCTACACCGTGACCTTCACGCTGGCCGGCTTCACGACGTTGAAGCGCGAGGGGGTCGACGTCGCCGGCACGGCGACCACGACCGTCAACGCGGAGCTGAGGGTGGGTGCAGTCACCGAGACGGTGACCGTGAGCGGCCAGGCGCCGACCGTCGACATCCGCAGCGTGCGGCAGGAGCGCGTCATCGACCGCGAGCTCCTCGACGCGCTCCCGTTCGGACGGACGCCACAGACGGCTGCGCTGCTCACCCCGGGGGCCGCCGCCGCGAGCACGTTCGGTGCGATCGAGATCGGCGGGACCAACATCATCATGACGGGTGGCGGTCTGACCACCGTCCATGGCAGCCGGGGCGGCGACTCCCGGGTGACGATCGACGGTCTGTCGACGTCGGGCTCGGAGGGCGAGGGCGCGTTTGCCAACCTGCTCGCCAATATCGGCGTCGCGCAGGAAGTCACCGTGGACTACGCGGCCGGCACGGCCGAACAGGCGCTCGGCGGCGTGCAGACCAACATCATCCCGCGCGACGGCGGGAACCTGTTCAGGGGGTCGGTCTTCGTGGGCGGTGTCAGCTCGTCGTGGCAGGGCAGCAACTACTCACAGGATCTCAAGGACCGCGGCCTCACGACGCCGAACTCGATCAAGGTCACCTACGACGTCAACCCGTCGGTCGGCGGCCCGCTCCTCCGCGATCGGGTCTGGTTCTTTTCGAGCGGGCGCTGGGTGAAGAACGCGAACTACGTCGGCGGCATGTTCTACAACAAGAACGCCCTGAATCCCGCCTCGTGGACCTACGATCCCGACCGGAGTCAACCGGCGTACGGCGATGCGACGCAGCCGAGTCGCAGTATCCGCGTCACGTGGCAGGCGACGCCGAAGAACAAGATCTTCGCGTTCTACGACAGTCAGAACCGGTGTCAGTGTCCGAATCCGTCGGCGACCATTGCGCCCGAGGCGACCTCGCCGGGCGTGGCGGGCAATCTGCTGTACAGCCCGCTCGACATGCTGTCGATGGGATGGACGGCGCCGCTGACCAATCGTCTCCTCGTCCAGGTCCGGTCGGGAATCCGGCGCGAGGACTACACCTTCGATCCGCCGGATCACCCGTTCGTCACGTTGATCAACGTGACCGATCAGGGCGGGATCATCCCCAACCTGAGTTTTCGCGGCGGCGGAATCGGCAGCGCGGGGCAGCCCTATCTCAACACCGACGGCTTGACGTGGAACACCCTCGCGTCGGTCTCGTACGTCACCGGCAGCCACACCTTCAAGGTCGGCTTCAGCAACCTCTGGAACCGGCGCTACAACTTCTGGGAGCCTCGCCGGTCGCAGCCCGAGGAGCCGGGTTCCGACTACATCGCCTATCGCGTCAATAACGGCGTGCCGAACCAGCTCACCGAGCGCGCCACTCCGTATACGCGCCTCGTGAAGCAGCCGTGGGATTTCGGTCTGTACGCGCAGGACGGGTGGACGATGGATCGGCTGACCGTCAACGCTGGACTGCGGTTCGACTACTACAGCAGCTACGCGCCGGAAACGCACTTGGGCCCGGCGCCGCTCGTGCCGACGCGGGACATCACTTTTCCCGAGACCCAGATGCTGTCGTTCAAGGACGTCGTCCCGCGCCTGGGCGCAACCATCGATCTGTTCGGGACGCACAAGACCGCGCTGAAGATCGGTCTGAACAAGTACGCGCAGGCGCTCGGCACGCAGGTTGGCTTCATGAACGGCGCGCTGGATCCCGTGTCGAGCCTCGCGCTGTTCGTGACCCGGTCCTGGAACGACAATCTGTTCCCCGCCGGCGATCCGCGCCGCGGCAACTTCGTCCCCGATTGCGATCTGACGAACGTGCTCGCCAACGACGAGTGCGGCATCGTCTCCGACACCAATTTCGGCAGACAGACGCCGAGCAACACGTCCGACCCGGAGACCATCCGCGGGTGGGGGCATCGGCCCTACCAGTGGGAGTTCTCGACGACGGTGGAACACGAGTTGCTCCCGCGCGTGGCGGCCAGCGTTGGATTCTTCCGGCGTTCGTTCGGCAACTTCATCGTCGTGGACAACACGGCGCTGTCGGCCACCGACTTCGCCCCCTTCACCGTCAGCGCGCCGTCGGATCCGCGTCTGCCGGGCGGCGGCGGCTATGCCATCGGGCCCTTCTTCGATCGCAACCCCGACACGCTCGCGCGACCGGCGAACAACCACGTGCGCCTTGCGAGCGATTTCGGCAATCAGGTTCAGATCTGGCGCGGGCTCGACGTGACGCTGAACGCCAGGCTGGCGGCGGGGGTCACGGTGCAGGGCGGCGTGAGCACGGGACGGACCGAGACCGACAACTGCGAGATCCTCGCCCAGGTGCCCGAAGCGGGGCTGCTGACCGCGCCCTATTGTCATCAGCTGACGAACTTTCTGACCGATGCCAAAGTGCAAGGCGCCTATACCGTTCCGGGCGTCGACATCCAGGTCGGAGCGGCCTTCAGGAGCACTCCCGGTCCCGCGATCAGCGCGAACCTCGTCGTGCCCAACGCGACGGTGCGTCCCTCGCTCGGCCGTGACCTCGCTGGTGGGGCCGCGAATGTCACGGTGAACCTGGTCGCGCCTGGCGCTCTCTACGGTGATCGCCTGAATCAGCTCGATCTGCGGATTGGCAAGGTCATCAAGGCGGGACGCGTCCGCAACGTCGTCGGCATCGACCTGTACAACGCGCTGAACGCGAATCCGGTGCTCGCCGAGAGCGCCGCGTATCGCAACGCGACGATCACCGGCTGGCGGATTCCGACCTCGATTCAGCCCGCACGGTTCGCCAAGATCAGCGTGCAAGTGGACTTCTGAGGCGTCCGTCGCCGCGCGAACGCGTTCAAGGGACCGCGAGGTGGCTGACATTCGGGGCGAGCCACAGCTCGAAATGCCCCGAATCAATCCACGTCGCCTGGCGGTACTGGCTCGACAAGTCCTGGAGAGCGAGCGTCGGGACAGCCTTCCTCAGCTCGGCCAGAAGGGCCTGTGCGCGCTCCTGGTCGGCTTCCTTGAAGAAGCGAAGCTGGCTCTGGGACGGACCGGTGCTGACGACCTGTATCGGCTCGACCTCCACCTTCCGACCGGCAACCTGGAGGGTCTTGAACCAGTCGAGCTTCTGCGCGACCTCGCGCTTCTGGGCGTCGCTTCGAACGTGAATCCACAGTTGCGGCGCGGCGTTCTGCGGGTCCTCGATCGCCCGCCTGGACGACTTGACCGCGGACTGAATGTTCCTCTCGATCAAGCCCGGCAACTGCGCCATTGCGCTCTCGGTCGGGAGCAACGCAATGGCAACGGCTGCGGCGGCTCCGATGACGGGGTAGCGCATCCGTCCGCCGGCTGGTGCAGTCATGGCGTCACCTTTCCACACAGGTTACGGGCCAGTTCGTCTCCGGTCATCTGGATGGCGGAAGTGTTGGTCTTGAGGTCGCTCCGGACCGCGACCAGATCAGCCTTTTTCGCCTCGAGCTCCTGTCTCATCGCTGGTGAAATCGGCGCATGCGGCCGGTCCTGGTCGTCGCCGAACGCGCTGATTTCGGTGCTCAGCTCCTGGGCCTGCCGTTCGAGGTCGCGACCGCGAATCTGCAATTGCGTCAGCGACATGTACTTGTCGAGAAGGCAGTTGAGGACGCCGATCTCCAATTTCAGGTCGGTTTTCGTCGGGTACTGCTTCTGAATCCAGAAGAAGCCGCCCAGGAAGAACACGATGATGGTGAGCACCTCTTTGTACTCACGCAGCTTCTCGAGCATGGCCCCCCCATGGTTGCCGGCCGATCTTACCTCGGTATCAGGCCGCCACCGTCTCTGATCTCCCGCGCACGCTGGCGAAGAGCTTCAGCACGGTGGGAATGGTGGGCGCCAGGGCGGGGACGTACGCGACCCACGCGTCGAGGAGTTGCTCCTGCGTCAGGAGCAGCAATCCGCCAAGGCCGACGGCGACGGTCAGCAGCGTCGTCACGATGCTGCCCCACGGGACCCTGACGCCCTCATGCTCCCACGCGCTCACGTCCACCGGGGAGGCCGCCTGAAGGACGAAGTCGCGGAAACGGTCGTTCATCAGGGCGAAGGACGAGTCGCGGCGGACGAGTCCGCCGTCCAACAGCCGCTCAATCACCGCGTGATTGTTCGGATTGACGACGCCCTCCGCAGCCAGCTGCCAGAGCGCGAGCTTCTCGGCCCTCGAGCACGACAACCACACCGCTTCGTGAAGGTGCCCATCGGACCGCGTCGCATCGACGCGCAGGCGCTCGGTTCTGAACGATTCGAGCAGGCAGGACCACCGTTCGAATTCCGACTCGAGCGTCGGGTCGCCGTCGCAATCCTTCAGCAGGTCGAGTGGATCGCGAACCGACGCGATCCACACGGTGCACTGCCGCCGGAATACCAGTTCCTCGACGAGCGCGAGCGCCCGTGCACGATACGCCGGCTCGTGGAACCGGTATTCGAGGTGATCGACGCACACGAGCGAGTGGTGGGGAAGCCTCGGTGCTGCCGGCGCTGCGGCAGCGGCCTGCAGTGTCGGCATGACGACGGCTCTGACGTCCAGGAGCTGCGCGCCCGGCGCACGATCGAGCATCCATTGAGTGCTCCCCGATCCGGGCAGGCCAAGGACGAGCGAATTGGCGTGTCGGTCGGGTTCGGCGTGAGCGGTCGTGGGGACGTCGACGTCCGGCGCGGCCGGCGGCCGATGATCCAGCGCGAACATCGCGAACAACGGCTCGTGCAGGTGGCGCCACGACAAGATACGCAGCGCCCATCAGTCCGACGACCATCACCCAATACCACGCATCGGCTTCAAACGCCGACGCCGCCATGACGGAGCTCCGCGGTGCCGCCCTGGTCACGTCGGGTCGCCAATCGACGCCAGGTCCGGCAGACGTTCCGGTAATGAGACTGGCGGCGAACGCGTTGTACGGTCGGTGCACGTATCTGAGAAACGACCCGACCCATCTGTCGCGGTCGACGGATGTCCGCGGCCGGTATCGAGAGGCGCAGCGAGGGCGGTGGGTGTCACGTGGAGGTCCCAGGTCTCTGCGCCGCGACGGCCAAGGTACCTGAGGATCGCATCGCACGACGCCGTGCGTGCGACATCCCGGCCGCAGAGCGGCAATCGCTGCGCCTGCGCCTTGATCCGCCGGTCCCGGACGCCAAGCTCGGTCGCCACGTGCGCCTGTCGCGCCTTCGCCCACAGGCCGCTCTCGAAATCAAGGGCGGTGAAGAAGCAGGCGATCGCCGGCACGGCGGCAACCATGAAGAGGAGTGACGCACGCGCGCAGGAGAAATCGACGGGCCACAGCCCTGGCGGCCGCTGCAGGCCAGCGGCCATGCCGGACGAGGACGAAGATGGCGCCGAACGACGCGATGCCGCCCAGCAGGGCCACAGGCGGCCGCCACTCGGGGAACACCGAGCATGCCGTCAGACAGACGACCGCCAGTGACACGTTGGCGATGATCACCGCCTGGTAGCGGGCGGCATGCTCCCGGACCGGCCAGAACCACTTCCGCAGCAGGTTCGGGAACCACAGATAGCCAAGGGCCCAGAGAACCGCGAGCGCCGCCGCATACAGCGCGAGCATGACAGTGGCGAGGAGGAGCGTCTCGAGATTGAGCGTCTCCTGGATGGACGTGTCCTGGAAGACCACCAGGGTCCAATGCGGATCGTCGAACGGCGGCTCCCCTTCCTCGGCCGCAGGCGCCAGTGAGGTCACGAACAATCGATGGCGCCGCCCCAGGTACGGCGCATCGAGCCAGCCCTCCGTGCGGCCGATCGCGAGCGAACGGAGCGTCGGGTTGTTTTCACATTCGGCGAAGAGGTTCTGCGTCCCGCTCTTCGCCTGATCGCTGTGGTGCAGGACGTTGCCTCGCGTGTCGATCACGGCGAACTGCACGTCCTTGGGCAGCACCGGGCGTACGAGCGACAGCGGCGTGGTCGCGAGCGACATGCCTGCGAGATCCGCCTTGTTGGACGGATCGCCCGCTTCCGGGCGCGGCCGCAGAGGGAGGGTCTTCCAGAACACGGTCAACAGGCGGCCGGTGTTCGGCGACTGCACCAGCGCCACGCCCTTCGTGGTACCGCGCTGCGGCTGGGACATGCGGCGCGCCAACGCCAAATCGTCGTAATAGGCGAGCTTCTCGGTCCGCAGGTTCAGGAACGGGGTGATATCGGTCGTCGACCATTTGATGCGCTGCCATGCGTATTGATCGCTCCAAACGGCCAGCGCGAAGTACGGATAT
The DNA here is from genome assembly GCA_963807925.1 of uncultured Acidobacteriota bacterium. GTDB lineage: Bacteria > Acidobacteriota > Vicinamibacteria > Vicinamibacterales > CAVVIG01 > CAWEDP01. Next base: position 465,286 of record CAWEDP010000003.1, read on the forward strand.
GGGAGGTCCTGCCGATCGTCGGGTGGAATCCGACTGAGAAGCGCGTCACGGCACGACCAGGGCACTACGCACACCGGCGACGCATGGGCGCCGAGCCTGAAGCGCGGTCCCTTCATGAGTCGGTCGAGCTGCGATCCGCGAAGCGGAATGTCGGTCCGTGAGTACGCCAGGCGTTCGGTCCACAGCGCCGGGTTCCGAACGGGATCGAACCGCGTCATCTGAGCGTCGATGGCAGAGGTTTCGTCGCTGAAGTTCGCTGCCATCTGATTGGCGACTTCCTTGAGCTGCGCGTCGCGTTCTGCCGGGATGACCCAGCCGAAGTACCGCGCGTCGAGCAGCGAAACAGTCGCGAGCGCGATGATCACCATCGTCGTCGCAGCGACGATGCCGCCGTCGGTCGATCGCAGTCGCTCGCGCGGGCTCAGAACCTGCAGCTTCAGCGGCGGAATGCTCAGCACCACACTGGCGAGGGCGAGGCCCAGCCACAGCCAGTACGTGGTCACCCACGCCGAGCTCGCGGCCCGGAACTGATCGGCCCGAACCAGCCCACAGAGCGCCCACTCCTCCTCGTCGTCGAGCCTCGTCTCTGCGGCGCTCTGAGAGGCGCCGGCCTCCTTCGCGTGCGGCGCTCGATCGCGCTGCGCTTTCAAGGACAGCTGAATCGGCTGCACGTACAGCTTGTACGAGGTGGCGCCAATCGTCACGTCCACGACGCTGGTCGCGCCCCGCAGCTTTTCGAAGGTGGGGCCGGCGTCGCCCTTCGAGGCGCCGCCGGATTCCGGCTTCTCGGACAACCGGTCGAGATGGGCCAGTGCGAACCCCGGCGCAGACGGCGGAACGATGACGGTTCCCCGCCGGTCCGCGATGAACACCGCGTCGAATTCCGATCGAGTGGACAGAAACGGCCGCACCGTCCGTTCGAGATCCGCCCTGGCGTACAGCGGCGACTGGTTGTCACGCTGGTACGCCAGATACAGGTACGTCCGGCCTTCGTCCCGCTGGACGGCGACGCGAGGTGGATCCGCCGCCTCGATCGTGTCCTTGAGGCGGGCCCGCTCGGCCGCGTCGACGATTTCGAGCTCCGGGGCGAGGAGCGGCAGGTACCGAGCCAGACGAGCGGGCGACTCGCCCTCATCCAAGGATTCGCGGGCGTGATCGATCGCCACGTCGAAATTGTCGAGCTTGTCCGTGATCTGCCTGGCCGTGGTGTGCAGCGTGCGGAGGTTGCGTTCGTTCAGGTAGGTTTCCTGGCCGGGAATCCACATCAACCGGTACCAGGTCAGCGCGGTGACCGAGACGATGGCGACACAGACCGGCAGCGCGATGGCGCGAAACTGCACGCCGCGGATGGCCATGACACACCTCCGGGGCGAGCCGGTGCGGAGTGACCGCCTCTATGGGAAAACGCCCGAACCGGTCGATCGACCGCTGAACAGCATTGCCGGCGGGATCCGCATCAGTGGGCGCATCCTGTCATCTCCGTCTGGATCGTCTCTGGCCATCTTCGACGAGCAGGTGCACGAGAAAGGTCCCGCAATCAACGGCGGGGACCAGGCTCGTCGCCACAACCGGTGGCGCCCGGTTCCCGGTGGAGGCGGTCGAGCGGCCAGCATCGACCGTTTGACGCGCTCTCGATTGAGGTGGATGATCGGCGCCACGATGCCCGGTGAAATGATGCCCGGTGAAACGATGCCCGGTGAAACGACTCAGGAGACGAGCACGATGGTCCCGAAGAGTCCGGACGGCGACGTACCGAACCTGCGCGCGAGGATGGACCTCACCACGATTGTGGCGTTGCTGGCGCTCGCGGTCTCCGGACTCAGCTTCTATCGCAGTTATCTCTACACCAAGCAGCAGCTCGACGTGACGGTCACGGAAGTGTCGTATGTGACGAATTTGGGCGAGCTGTACATGACGGTGGCGTTTTCGAACGGCGGGAACCGGGACGCGGCGCTGCTCCGCGTCGAGCCGGCGCTGTGGAGCGCCCGCCCCAACTCGAAACCCGCATGGGTTCCCTTGTCCGGAAGGGTGGACGCGAACATCCCGCTGACCTCGCCAAAGACACCGATGGTCATTCACGCGGGCGGCGTGGAGGTCATTGCCGTGTCCACCGTGCTGAACCCGGCGGACGCGGAGCGGGCTCTGGTGTCGTCATCGCAGACCGGCGCGTTCCTGGGACTTCGCGTCGCCACCATGAATTCCGACGGCAATCTGTACCTTCTGGAACACCCGGTGGCGCGGCTGGTCCTGGACCAGGACGGGAGAATCCGCAGCGCGGAACCCGCGATCCACCGGACCTTGAGCGGCTTCGTCGACCTGGAGGGGGCGCCGCCCGGCGACATGCTTCAGTCGAACAAGAAGACGCCCTTCGTCTGGGCCGATCAGCACTTCTGAGCATCCGCTCCGTCTGTCGATCGCCAGGGTGGGCTCGTGACCGATGGAGGGTGAGCGATTCACCCACCGGACTGTTACGATGAACGGTGCCCGTGCTCGACCACGCCCGCGCGTCGACCGACCAGCAGGCCGCCCGCGGCATGCGTGTGTTCGTGGGCGGGGGTGGATTTCTTGCCCTGATCGTGCTGGGCGGCGCGGCGGCCGTCGGCGAGTCCGCCATCGAGATGATCCGACACCCGGTCGCGCCCGCGTGGCTCGCGCTGCTCGGCCTGACGCTCGCCTCCGGCTGGTCCACGCTGCGGATGCGACATGCCCCGATTCAGCTTCTCCGTGTCGGACACCTTCACGATGGCCGCGACGTTGCTCTACGGCGTCGCTGCCGGGACGCTGCTCGCGTCAATCGACGCGATGGTGATGTCGCTGCGTGTGGCAGTGGACCACACGAGCGGAATGGGCGTCCGCGTGGTGTTCAACGCGGCGGCCACCGCGCTCGCCATGTGGATCGCCGGCTCCATCTTCTTCGCGTTGAGCGGCACCGGCCCGCTCGCGCAGCAGCCGGGGACCGTTCGCGAGATCGTCGGCCCGCTCGCGCTCTTCTCGGGGCTGTATTTTCTCCTGAACACCGGGTTCGTCGCAGTCGCGGTCGCCCGGGAACGCGAGGACCGCGTGGTCCGTGTCTGGCGGTCGCACCTGTCCGCGCTGTGGCTGACGTATGTGGCGGGAGCGTCGATCGCGGCCGTCCTCGTCCTGCTGACCGTCGGGAATCTCCTCGACATCCCGACGCTCATCATCGTGCTGCCGTTGCTGCTCGTGCTACATGTAACCTACAGGGCGGCGCTCGATCGCCTGTCGGAGCGCATGGCGCAGTACGCCCAGCTCACGCTCTACGCCGAGGGGCTGCGCAGTACCGGCGGACGCCGTGCTGATCACCGATGCGGCCGGCCTCGTCACGTTCGTCAACCCGGCTGCCGAGACGTTGCTGCGCCGCGCCAGCCTGGACCTGCTCGGACGACCGGTGGCCGGCGTCTTCCGTATCACGGAAATCCACGAACCGCCCGCCGTCCTCGGCGACGAAGGCGCTGTCGGCGCCCCGCGCGAATGCGTCCTGGGTCGGGACGACGGCTCTCACGTGGCGATCGAGGAACGGGAAGCCGCCATCCGGGATGCCCAGGGCACATTGCTCGGCGCCATCAAGACCTTTCGCGACATCACGTCGCGCAAGCGGATCGACGCCGAGCGGGACGCGCTGCTGCAGGCGGAACGGACCGCCCGCGAGGAGGCGGATGCTGCCAGCCGCCTGAAGGACGAGTTCCTGGCCACCATCTCGCACGAGCTGCGCACGCCGGCGACGAGCATTCTGGGGTGGATCCGGCTGCTCAAGACGGGCCGACTGGATGGGAACCAGGCCGGCAAGGCGCTCGATGCGGTCGAGCGGGGCGCCCACACGCAGGCGACGCTCCTCGAGGACCTTCTCGACATGTCCCGGATCGTCCGTGGCACGCTGCGCATCGACCCGGAGCCGACCAGTGTCGCCGAGGTGCTGAACGGCGCCGTCGACATCGTGACGCCGGCGGTCCGGGCTCGCTCGCTTCAGTGTGTCGTCCGGGTGCCCGACGATCTGCCGCTCGTGCAGGCCGATCCGGATCGGCTGCGGCAGGTGTTCTGGAATCTGCTGTCGAATGCCGTCAAGTTCACCGAGCCCGGAGGGTCGATTACCGTGACGGGCTGGTGTGACACGGAGCGGGTCTACGTCGAGGTGGCTGACACCGGACGGGGCATCGACTCGCAGGCGATGCCGTACATCTTCGATCGGTTTCGACAGGCGGACGGATCAACGACGCGCGCCCAGGGAGGCCTCGGGCTCGGGCTGGCGATTGTTCGTCACCTGATCGAGCTGCACGGAGGGGCGGTGACCGCTGAAAGCGCCGGGAGCGGTCGTGGCGCCCGATTCCGGGTCACGCTTCCGCTGACCGCGCCGAACGCCACGCCGGCCGCCGACCGCGAAGCGCCCTCGACTCGTTGAGCGCGTCACGTTCCGACGTCGGATGCCTCGGTCAGCCGGCGGTTGCTGTCCGCGTCAGGTCGCTGCTGTCGCCGCCTCGTATGCGGCGGTCGCGGCGGCGACGAGATCGGGAATCGCGTCACACCGACGCTGCGAGATGACGCGGCCGCGCCGCACGACCCGGAGCTCCCAGGATCGATCCCCGTCCTGGATGACGCCGGCTTTGGTGCCGTCAGAGAGCTCCCAAAGCCACGCGATGATCTGGCGATCGTCTCGACGGTTCACGTCGAGAGGCAGCGCAAGGCGCATACCCACGCGAACGCCCGCCCGTCGGCGCGAATGAGCGACGCCGACGGCCACGCGGATGACGAATCTGTCCGTGCGGTTTCAGATGCGTGGTCGTCGATAGCGGATCTGCGCAGCGCATCGTACCCGGAGAAGGGGCGCAGCCGTAGAATTCTCGGTGTTTCGCGAAGGTCTTCTTGCGCGTTGGTGTTGTGCCTCGTGGCACTCGGCTTGCCCCCTCGCCGGAGCATGGAATGGTTCTTTCATATTCTCACCGTCATCTGGGGAAGCTAGTCGATCCTGACCGCCGCTCGCGCGGGTTCGAGCGGCGGACTCCGGTGAAGGCGATGCGCGCAGGGAGCGCGAGCGCCGACGTCACCGGCGCCAGGCCGGGCGGTTCCCACACGCGTGACGTGCGGAAAAACCCATTCAGCGGTGCGAACTAATCCCCTCCACCAACCGATGTCGCGCCGTTGGTCGCCCGGCAGGCCCGCTTGACCGGGGCTGGACCGGCCCGTCTCGAGACGGCATGAGGGGTCGGCCTTGCTTGAAATTGCAGCTCTTTGCACGGGAAACCGTGACGGACACCCGCCGTCGTTCCTGGTCACCGCACCCCGCGTCCGCATCGACTCCAGGCCGGTCCGAGAATTGCGTTTAGGCCCGCCGAGCCACCGGCATGGGCAATCACAAGGAACGGCTGACACGCATCCACGCACTCTGCGCGGAGCTCGACGCGGCCCTCGAGACCTCGCAGAGCCTGCGCAGGCGCGTCCTGTGCGACGGAGCACGTCGGCCAGACGGCCGGGACTTGAGGGGATGCTGGCCCTTCCGGGAACAGCCGCCAGGCGAACCGATTCCCGCGCCGGAGTCGATCGAGCCTCATGGCCACAATCGAGCCGCGTAGCGCCGCGCCCGGACGCCGCGAATCGCTGCGGCGACGTCGTCCGGGCTGCTGATGAGTTCCCGTCCCGGCGCGGCCGACGCTGTGAGTGGGCCGCGGAGCCCTGAAGTCCCCGCCATCGGATCCGGCGGCGAGACGCCTCCCGCGAATCGCGACATCCCGCCACAGCTGGGGCTCCGCTATTTCCAGTTCCTGGAGGCGGCCCTCGACGAAATCCTCGTGTTCAGCCGCGACGGCCGGCTCGAGTACATCAACCGGCGGGCTGCCGCTCGTCTCGGGGTTCCGCCCTCGTCGATCATCGGACTTCACATCCGCGAGGTGCTGCCGACCCCGTTGGTCGCGCTGGCGCGGGAGCAGGCGGCCCGCGTTTACGCGATGCGGGCGCCGGTCTACGGCGAGCACGCGGTCGCCTTTCCGGACGGGACGTCGGGATGGCGCAGTGCGTGGTTCGTGCCCCTCAAGACCGACAGCGGGGAGATCCAGGGGATCCTGTGCATCGCCCGCGACATCACGGCCCGCAAGCGTACGGAGACCGAGCTCCTCGACAGCCGCGAGGCCTACAAGAATCTCGCGCACTCCAACTCGCGCCTGCTGCAGGCGGTCGAGGCGTCGGCTGAAATCATCTTCATGACGGACCGGGACGGGGTGATCACCTTCGTCAACCGCGAGTTCGAGCGCGTGTACGGGTACACGGCGGACGAGGTGGTGCAGCGGACGACGCCGCGGATTCTGAAGGGCGGCGACCAGTCGCCACAGGTACTACGAGACGTTCTGGCAGCGGCTCTCGCGCGGCGAGGTCGTCCGAGGCGAGTTCGTGAATCAGACGAAAGACGGCCGGCGCATCGCGGTGGACGCCGCGGTCAACCCGACCTGGAACGACGAACGAACGGCGATCGTCGGGTTCCTCGCCATTCAGCAGGACATCACCGAGCGCAAACAACGCGAGGACGAGCTCCGCCGCCGCAACCTCGTGCTGGCCACCGAGCACAACACCACGCTCGACGGCATTCTCGTCGTCGACGAACACGACCGCGTGCTCTCGGTGAACGATCGCTTTCGCGAAATGTGGGAGTTCCCGCCCGATGCCCCGCTGAGCGAGTCCGGCGCCGCCGTGATCGAAGTCCTCGTGAGCAAGCTGGCCGACCGCGAGCACTGCCGTCAGGAACTGCATACGCTGGCCGAGCATCCCCAGCAGGTGATGCACCGGGAAGTCGAGTTGCGCGACGGCCGGACCTTCGATCGGTATACGACGCCGATGCGCGATCCCGACGGCGCGTTCTACGGGCGCGTGTGGTTCTTCCGCGACGTCACCGCGCGCAAGCACAACGAGAACCAGCTGCTGCAGACGCAGAAGAAGCTGCGACACAATGCGTTTCACGACGCGCTGACCGGGCTGCCCAACCGGTCTCTGCTCGAGGAGCGGCTGGACCGCGCGCTGACGGCGATGGCGCGGCACCCGGACCGCGTCTTTGCGCTCGTCTTCATCGATCTCGACAACTTCAAACGGATCAACGACAGTCTCGGTCACGCCGCCGGCGACCGTCTGCTCGTGGACTTCAGCCGCCGGCCTCGAGTCGTCGGTGCGGAAGGAAGACACGGTCGCCCGGCTCGGCGGCGACGAGTTCGTCATTCTGACCGGAACGCTCAAGACTCCTTCCGAGGCCAGCCAACTCGCCGAGCGCATCCACGAGCAGCTGCGCACGCCGTTTCTCTGTGGGGGCCACGAGGTCGCCGTCACCGCCAGCATCGGCATTGTCGACGGCACCGAGGAGCGGCCGGTGACGGTTCAGACGCTGCTGCGCGACGCCGACACCGCCATGTACGCCGCGAAGAAGAACGGCAAGAACCACACGCAGGCGTTTCGCATCGACATGCACGAGCAGGCGATCGAGCGGCTCAACCTGGAGCACGAGTTGCGGGGCGGATTCGAGCGGGGCGACTTCGTGGTGCACTACCAGCCGCTCGTCGACGCGCGGACCGGCCGGATCACGGCGTTCGAAGCGCTCGTACGGTGGCGGCACGCGGAGCGGGGCCTGTTGCGGCCGTTCGAATTCATCGCGGTGGCGGAAGAGATCGGGCTGATGATTCCTCTCGGCGAATGGGTGCTCCGGTCGGCATGCGCCGAAAGCATGGCGTGGCAGGCCGCAGGTCTCCCCCCCGTGCGCGTCGGCGTCAACCTGTCGCTGAGCCAGTTTCGCGATGCCGGGCTGGTCGATCTGGTCGAGCGCGTGCTGCGCGAGACCGGCATCGAGCCCAGTCTCGTCGAGCTGGAGCTGTCGGAAGACATCGTCCTGAGCGCCCAGGACTTCACGGTTCGCCAACTGGAAGGGCTGGCGCAACTCGGCGTGAGGCTGTCGATTGACGACTTCGGGATCGTCCACACGTCGGTTCGGTACCTGGCCAATTTCCCGATCGCCACGCTGAAGATCGACAAGTCGTTCCTGCGCGGCGGAGTGCCCGGACATGCCGGCGGCGTGGTGATGAAGGCGCTGATCGCCCTCGGTCACAGCCTGGAGCTGAACGTCGTCGTCGAGGGGGTGGAAACGTCCGAAGAAGCGGCGTTCGCCAGGAACTGCGGCTGCGACGAGATTCAGGGGTTCTACACCGGACCGGTCGTGGGGGCCGACGAAGCGCGCGCGGTCCTGACCTCGGAACGCGAGCGGGCGTCACGACATCGGTGAACCGAGCGCGATGACGGCGGGGTTCCACAGCCGCGGCGCCCGGAACGGCCGGGCGCCGGCTGGCACGATGCGCGATCGGGTCTTCAGTGCACCAGCGATGCGCGAGTCTGGCTCGGAACGCCCGGCATGCGTCGATTGGCGATCCATTCAATGCCAATCTCCTGGGCAAGCACGCCGATCCGCCGCACATCCGCCTCCGAAAACCGGCTGGGCCGCCGGAGGTACACGGCGAGCACCCCCACGAGGTCGCCGAGCGCGAACACCGGCATTGCAGTGCAGACGCCCAACCCGAGGCGTCCGGCGTCATCTCCCAGGTCGAGACCCGGATCGGAGTTGACGATCGTATGACGGTACGCCGCCACCCAGCCCACCAGCCCTTCGCCGAGGCGAACCCTCAGATCGGCGATGGCGGTGGAAATCGATGACGTCGCCTGGACGGCAGTGAGCACATCGTCGGTGCCGTCGCCGGTGCGCATGAACAGGCAGCCCTCTGCCAGAGGCCAGGCCTCCGCGATGCGGGCACCGAGCGTTGCGCCGTCGAGCGCCCGCGCCGGCGCCGCGTCGGCGGCGGGTGCCGCCTGCCGCACGGCGCGGGCGGCCAGATCGTCAGGCTGCTCGGACACCCGCTGCGAATCATCGAGGCGATGATCTTCGCGCCGCAGCGTCGGCAGGAGCCCGATGAACTGGTCGACCACGAGCGGATCGTACATGTTGCCCCGCCGATTCTGCAGAATCGCGATCGCTTCTTCGTCGGTCATCCGGCGCCGATACGGCCGATCCGAGGTGAGGGCATCGAAGCAATCGACCACCGTGACGATGCGGGCGCCGAGCGGGATAGCCTCGCCCGCGAGCCCATCCGGATAGCCGCCGCCGTTCCACCACTCGTGGTGGTGTCGGACGATGGGGACGACCGGATAGGGAAATCCGACCGCGGTCAGGATTTCGGCACCCTTGGCGGCATGCGGCTTCATGCGCTCGAACTCGGCAGGGGTGAGCGCGCCAGGCTTGTTCAGCACGTAATCGGGAACCGCCAGCTTGCCCACGTCGTGCAGCAGCGAGGCCGCCTGCAGCGCCTTGAGATCCAGGGCGTCACTGACGCCGAGGGCACGCGCGAGCGCGACGGTGTGGCGCTGGACGCGCCGGATGTGCCCGTGCGTGACCTGATCCTTCGCGTCGACGGCAACCGCCAGCGTCTCGATCGTCGCCTGGTACAGATGTTCGACTTCCGCGATGTGCTGGTGCGCGTCTTCCACGCGATTCGCCGCCGTCTTGTACGCGGAATACGACAGCAGCAGGACCGGCGCGACCAGCCCGATGACCTCGAGGTTCACGCCCACGTTGCGGTCCACCGCCAGCGTCGCGAGGGAGGCGGCGGCATAGTAGTTGATGCCCAGGTAGAACGCGTGCTGCGCCCACGTCGCGAAGACGGATCCGCCGTTCTCGAGCGCGACCGCCGCCGCCTGCAGAACGCTATTGAGGAGGAAGTAGGTCGCCGTCATCGCGATCACCGAAAGCAGGAGCATCGGCCGGCTCGGCCCGTCCGGCTGCGACGCCATCCGGCTGACGGCGAACAAGACAGTCGCCGCGGCGTATGTCGAAACGGCCGGCTCGGCGATGTTGAACAGCGTGCGATAGATCCGCCGATCCTTCTGCCACCACGAGATCCAGAGGCCGTCGACGGCGACCGTGAGCGTGGCCGGGCCGGCCCCGAACAGCAGGATCGACGTGAAGACGAAGATCTCCGACACCGACACGGTCGAGGGCATGCCGGGCACTTTGATCGAGAACCGGCTGCTGGCCAGCGTCAGCAACGCCAGCAGCACGACCCACAGGTTCAGCGTCGTCCGGGTGAGGGCCGCGACGGCGCCCACAAGAGCGAGGGCTCCGCAGGCGCCCGTGACGAGCACGAACAGCCGCAGCGGCAGCTCCGAGGGCGATGCGTCCCGTTCGCTGTCACGGAAGCGCCGCGGGATCTGCGCAAGATTCGCGGTCATGTATGGCCGTTAGTGTCCTGTTCCCTGATGCTCGCGACCGGATCTCCATTCATCCGCCAGAATCGACCACATCACGTGGTTGCGCACGGTCACGTTCGTCCGAAAGCTGCCCCGAAGCGTCCCTTCGGCGGTCGCGCCCAGCTTCTCGAGCGCGGCGTTGCCCCGGCCGTTTTCGGCGACGGCCCGCGCCTCAAGCCGAAACACGCCGAGCGTGTCGAACGCGAAGCTCAGCATCAGATCCGCCGCCGCGCCGAAGATGCCGGTGCCCCAGAGCGGCTCGGCCAGGGCGAAGCCCCATTCGGCGGTCGAAAAGTCCGGTTCGATCGGCCAGATCTGCACCACACCGACCGCCCGCGGCCGCCCCGCCGGGACGATGCCGAAACAGAAGTGCGCTTTCCGGCGTCGCTGCCATTTCGCCCATCGGATGAAGCACTTGAAATGGTCGACGGTCGCCGGCACGGGAGCCATGTACTTCACGACTGCGGGGTTCTTCAGCGAGTCGAGCAGCGACTCGGCATCGGCGGCCTCGAGCTCCCGCAGCGTCACCAGCGTGTTGCGCATCGTCGGGAGTCCGCGCCGCCACCAGTCCGGGTCGCTCGCAGTCGATCGACCGTGCCCGGCGTTCGGTTGGGCCGTCATCCGGTTCAGCCTTCGTCGGTTTCGTGGTCCTGCCGTTCGGGCTATTTGATGTCCATGTTCGAGCGCTCGAGGTTGCTCAAGCTCGTCGAGGTCGAGGCGCCGCCCAGGCCCTCAAGATTACCCCAGACCACGCGGTTCGCTGTCGTCGCGTCGTTATCGAGGCTTCCCCAGGTGGTGGCGGGTCCATAGCTCTCGCCGATCAGGGCGTTCCCCCAGATGACCCGGTTCCCCCAGACCACCTGATTGCCGTCGAATACGGTGCTGTTGCCCCAGATGACCCGGTCGCCCCACACCACCCGATTCCCCCAGATGACGCGCAACGCCCACGCCGGATCGTTCGTGAAGAGCTGGTTGCCCCAGATGACGCGATCGCCCCAGACGACCCGCTGTCCCCAGGCCAGGGTCTGGCCGCCAACCGTCGTGGACGTGGCCACGCCGGTCGCGAGCCACCAGGAACCAGCGGCGACGTTCGGGTCGATGGCCGCGGCCAGCTCCAGGGCTCCGCCGATGTTCAGCGCGCCGGCGCCCTGGGTCAACGTATCGTAATTGGGCATGGTGAACGCGGTGTACTGCAGAATGGCCTTTACGGCGTTCGGCGGCAGCAGCGTTCCCGGATGGTTCGTGCGACTGGCCTCGAGCACCGCCGCGACCGCGCCGGTCACGACGGCCGCCGACATGCTCGTGCCGCTCAGGCGCATCAGGTTGCACTTGCCGGCGGTCTTGATGACCCCGCGCGGGTAGTCCTTGATCAGGCTGCACTTGTCCGGGACGTCGGAGGCGAGGTGCCCGCCGGGCGCAACCAGGTCGGGCTTCTGGAACGCGTCGTACCAGGTCGGTCCACGCGAGCTGTACCACGCCACCACGTCGTCGTCGCGCGTCACGGTGTCATTGGTCTCGATTGCGCCGACAGTAATGGCATCCGGAGCATTTCCCGGCGACGTGATGCCGCCGTATCCGACCTCATGAGTCGTTGGGTCGCCGCCGAAATTGCCTGCCGACGCGACGACCACGATGCCGCTCGCCACCGCATTCTCCACCGCCTGAACGAGCGGGTCGTCGGCTGCGGGCTCGTAGATGGGATGGCCGAGCGACAGGTTGATGACGTCGATGCCGTAGGCGGTCTTGTTCGCGATCGCGAAGTTGATGGCGTTGACGACGTTGCTGGTGTACCCCGCCCCGTTCTCGTCGAGCACCTGGAGGACGATGAAGCGCACACCCGGTGCGATGCCCTGGTAGAGACCGTTGGTCGTGCTCCCGTCGCTGCCAATCAGGCCCGCCACATGCGTCCCGTGGCCGAAGGCATCCTTGGGGTTCTGCTGGACCGGAGAGCCACTCAAGAAGGTGTACGAGGCCGTGACGTTGTCGAGGTCCTTTCCGGGCACCATCCCCGAGTCGATCACGGCGACGCCGATGTTCCGGCCGGTATAGGTGCGCGGCAGCAGCGCTTCGGTGCCGAGCAGCACGTCGTCGTCGAGGTCTGACGACTTGGCCAGGCTCTTGACCGGGGCGTCCGAGGACACCCGCTCGACGTCCGGATCGCTGGCAATCGTCCGGAGCTCGCCCAGTGGCAGTTCAGCCACGAGCAGATCGGGCGAGGTCGAGATCCAGGAATGCCCGCCTCTCACCGCGTTGATCCGGCCCTGCACGTGCGCTGCGGCCCGCCCGCGCGTTCGAATCAGCACGCGAACCGGCTGATTCGCTGAATGCTGCGAGGCTGCGATGAGCGCCTGATCAAGCTTGCCCTTCCAGGCGCTCGACCCCGGGACCGACCACAACGCGAGCGCCGCAAGCAGCGTCACAAGGATCAAAGAGGTTCGTTTCATGGTGAAAAGCTCATGCGCAACCGCGGTACCAAAGGTCTCAGTCCGTTTTGTTGGGGAATCTCAGTCGACTGGGAAAGCGGTCGCCGAGTCGTGCTCCTTAATGGAACACAATGTGCGAAATATGTGCCTAACTGAGACAGTATGAAGCGGCGTTCGGAGGCGTGTCACGATAGGTCATGGATGAACCGACACCCGCCGACGTCGTGCACGCGGCGCTCGACGCCCTGTTGCAGGTCGCTGCGAAATCGGCCGACGATTTGCGCAGCTTTCATGACACGGTCGCGAGGGCGCCGCGCGCGTCGCTGCCGCCGTTCCCCCGGTCGAGCGTGGTCCTGGCCGAGCGCGTGATCGACGACCTGACGAAGGTGGACCTCGATCTTCGTCGGATCCTTGCCGCGCTCGGACTGCCGGAATCGCCGGGCCGCGACCACCGGGGGTAGCGGGTCACCCGTCGTGGGGCGGCTGCCCGCTCTCGCGGTGCGTGTACCGGATCACGTCCACGTCTGAAATCGCGATCAGGCCCTCGCCGACCATCCGTTCGAGGATCGGAAGAAACCGTTCGACCTTCGCCGCCTCGTCGATGATGCACACCATGATGGGGAGATCCGACGAGGTGAGCAGGTGGCGTCGGTGGATCCGGCTGCTCGCGCCGTAGCCCTCGATGCCGCGATACGCCGTGGCGCCCGCCAGATCCTGCCGGCGCGCCTCCTCGACGATCGCCTCGTGGAGCGGCCTTCCCTCCCAGCGATCGTCCTCGCCGAAGTGAATCCGGATCATCTTCGCGGAGCCTTGCAGCTTCATGACGGCTGCTCCATCGGCCTCACTTCGGCCCCATTCGGTGCGTGTATTTGATCACGTCGACATCCGACATGACGACCAGCCCTTCCTCCACCATCGTCTCGAGCAGCGGCAGGTACGCCTGGATCTTCGATGCCTCGTCGACCACCGTCAGCATGATTGGCCGATCGCTCGAGAGGCTCAGCCGCTTTTCCGTGTGAAACCGCCGGTGGGCGCCGTACCCGGAGATGCCGCGGTACACGGTGACGCCCGCGATGTCGTGGGCACGGAGGCTCTCGACGAGGGCGTCGTACAAGGATTTGCCACGCCACATGTCGCTTTCGCCGATGAAGATCCGGACGAGCTTCGCCTGGCCCTTCAGCGTCACCGGCCGAAGCGGCAGTGCGGCGGCGGCGGCGCCGGGAGCCGTGAGAACGGTCGTGTCCTGGATCTCGACGAGTCCGTCGCCGACCATCTGCAGCAGCCTGGGGAGCAGCGACTCGAGCCGCTCTTTCGAGTCCACGAACTCCACCTTGACCGGCAGGTTCTCGCTGACCTCGAGAATCCGCGCGGTGTGCAGGTGGTGGTCCGCGCCGAAGCCGGCCACGCCCTTGGTCACCGTGGCGCCCGAGACGCCGTGATAGAAGAGATAGTTCAGCACACCGAGATAGAGCGGCTCGCCGTGATGGCGCGCTCCCTCGCCGACATACACCGTCACTTTTCTCGCCGGCCCCGCATTCAGCATGGCCCCACGACTCCATCGGGACGTGACACGTCACCTCACCTCGCCTTCAGCCGATCATCCGGGTGATCACCCTGCGGCGGCGTCGAACCGTGCGGCCATCGCGGCGAATGCGGGCGTCGGGCGGGTCCAGCGCAGGTCGTCCACCGCGTCGAACAGCGCGAGGTCGGTCCTGAGCGTCGCCAGGTCACGAAAGAGCAAGGCGCGGTCCCGCTCGCGGGCGAGCGTCAGCGCCAGCGATCCGGCGTTGGCGGCGTTCACGCCCCAGGTGCGCCAATCGTCGGGAATCGCTTCGAGATGCTTGTACTTCCCCAGCACGGCCGCCGTCGATTTCGGTCCCCACCCTCGCAGTCCCGGGTAGCCATCCGCCGCGTCGCCGACCAGCGCCAGATAGTCCGGCATGGAGGCCGGCGCCACGCCGAACCTGGCGACGACGCCGGCCTCGTCGCGAATGACGCGCTGGCGGCGGTCCATCTGCACGACGCGGGTGCCGCGGACCGACTGCGCGAGATCCTTGTCCGGCGTGCAGATGATGACGCGCGTCACGCGCCGGTCGCGCGCCGCCGCTTCTGCGGCCGACGCCAGCGCATCGTCGGCCTCGTACTCCACCATCGGCCAGACCGCCACTCCGAGCGCCGCCAGCGCATCCTCGAGAAGCGGGAATTGCGCCAGCAGATCGGCCGCGATGCCTTCGCCGGTCTTGTAGCCGGGCCACAGTCGGTTGCGAAACGACTCGATCACGTGGTCGGTGGCGACGCCGATATGCGTCGCGCCGCCGTTGATCATCCCGAGCACGGACGAGACGACCCCGCGCACGGCGCCAATCTCCACGCCGTCACGATCGCGCGCGGAGGGCACCGCGTAATAGTGGCGGAACAGTTCGTAGGTGCCGTCGAGGAGATGGACGTCCACGGGCGGATGCCACTCGATTGTACTCGTCGCCGGCGCGCGTCAGGCCCTGGCGAACACCATGCCGAAGCCCTGAACGCGCGGGCTGATCCCCAGCAGGCGAACGCCGTTCATCAGGCCGTGCGGCGTTGACGACACCACGGGCACGCCGATGCGCCGTTCGAGCGGCACGATCAAATCGAGCGTTCTCAGCGCGCCGCACGACACGACGAGGGCATCGGCGCGACCCGAGCCGGCATACGCATCGGTCCCCAGCTTGAAGAGAGCGTCCTCGGTGGCCGCGCCTTCGGGAATCCGCTCGTAGCCCAGTCCCATGGCTGAGGTCACCTGAAACCCGTGCTCCTCGAGGAACACCTTCAGGCGGCCGGTCACGGTGTCGGTGTACGCCGTCGCCACCGCCACGCGGCGCGCCTCGACCGTCTTCAGGCCGTCTATCAAGCCGTTGCTCTGTGTCGTCGCCGGCAGACCGGTGGCTTCCCTGACCTTGCGGATCAACTCGTCGTGGAACTTCGCTCCCTTGTAGAACGTGAGTGACGAGCCGAACACCGAGATGGCCCTGACGCCCTGTTTGGCCAGCTCCTGCGCCGCCGGCAGGATGCGCGGAACCGCTTCGTCATACCCCTGGAGCGTCATTCCGCCGGGCAGCCCCACGCCATTGCCGAGGAAACGGACGCCTCTCGGATAGAGGCGTACCGCGTCGGGCGGAACGGGGTAGTTGAGCGGCGGAAAGATCAGCCCGAGAGCCGGATCCTGCGCCAGCGCGAACGGCGCGACGCCCCGGAACGCCGACAGCCCGGCTCCTGCAACGATGAACTCGCGACGTGAGGTCTTCATTCGCGGACTATACGCTCGCCCTCCCGACGCGGTCAACGAAACGCCCCGTGTGCCGCCGCTGTGCGATATATTTCCCCGGCGTGTCCATCGCGCGACGCGAGCGTGGACAGGAAGGAGGCGTCATGCGGCGCGGGCGATCGGTGACAGTCGCGTTTGTGGTTGCAGGTCTGGCCGTGCTCGGCGGTCTGGGACGGGCGCAGCAGGCGCCGGGCGGACGGGGCGTGGGACGGGCTGGTGGGCGGGGTGCCGCGGCGGAGCCGGCCGTGCGACCCGCCTTGCTGTTCAAAGAGGAGTGGAAACAGCCGCCGTACACCGGCGCGCTCGATGACGAGAACCGGCGCGCGACGGCCGACGCCCTGACGAATCCGAGGCTGGAGCTCAGGCTGTACGGAACGGAGGCCCGGAACGTCGGCGTCTACAACCACGAGGGACGGTTCGATCTCTGGACCGGCGTCGTGGCTTCCCCGGTCGCGATCATGCTGAGAGACAAGAGCAGCTTCGTCGATCTCACCGGTCTGGCCAGGCTGCGCGCCATCGTGCGCACGCTCGCCCTCCATACGATCAACCCGGTCGTGAAGCTGGCCGACGGCTCGTTTCTCGCCGGAAGCCGCGCCGTGGACACCGAAGGGGAGTTCATTCAGACCGAGGTGGCATTCGGCGGGATGCGCTGGCACAAGCTGGATCCGCAGAAGGTCGTCACGACCGTCGAAGTGAAGAACCCGGACCTGGCGAAGGTGGACGAGGTGGGCTTTGCGGACCTCTCACCAGGAGGCGGCCATGGCATCGCCGGCGCGTTCAACCTGTCGACCGTGGAGCTGTACGCTCGCGCAGTGCCCCGGTAGCATCCCGGGGCTCGGACTCGGCGACGGTCACGGGACGAGGACCGCCGTGCCCTCCACGCGGCCGCTTCGCAGATCGCTCAATGCCCGGTTCGCTTCGGCGAGCTGGTACACCCGCACGTGCATCCTGATCGGCACGCGCGCCGCGAGCGCGAGAAAGTCGCGCGCGTCCTGACGGGTGAGGTTGGCCACCGATCGCACCACGCGCTCCTGCCACAGCAGCCGATAGGGAAACGCCGGGATGTCGCTCATGTGAATCCCGGCGCAGACGACGACGCCGCCAGGCACCGTGCGGGAGAGCGCTTCGGGGACGAGGCGGCCGACCGGCGCGAAGATGATTGCCGCGTCGAGCGGTTCGGGGGGCGCCTCGGTCGAGGCGCCGGCCCAGCGAACGCCGAGCCGCCGCGCGAAATCCTGCGCCGCCGTGTCGCCGGGCGAGGTGAACGCGTAGACGTCGCGGCCGTCGTGGGCGGCGACCTGCGCGATGATGTGCGCGGCCGCGCCGAACCCGTACAAGCCCAAGCGACGCGGGTCGCCGGCCATCCGGTACGACCGGTAGCCGATGAGGCCGGCACAGAGGAGCGGCGCCGCCTCGGCGTCAGCGTACCCGCCGGGAAGCTTGAACGTGTACCGGGCGTCGGCCGCCGCATATTCGGCGTACCCGCCGTCGATTTGGTAGCCGGTGAAACGCGCGTTCGGGCACAGATTCTCGCGCCCGCTCACGCAGTACCGGCACCGGCCGCACGACCAGCCAAGCCATGGAATGCCGACGCGATCGCCGACCGCCAGGTCGATCATCGCGCCGCCGACCCGTTCCACGGTGCCGACGATCTCGTGCCCCGGGACGATCGGCACGACTGGCGGCGGCAGCTCGCCGTCCACGACGTGGAGATCGGTGCGGCAGACGGCGCACGCATGGACGCGCACCAGGACCTGGTCGCCCGAAGGCACCGGAATATCGCGTTCCTGCGGCTCGAGCGCGCCGGCCCCGGACCGAGTGAGCGCCATCGCGCGCATGATGCCAATCATCGTACGACGTTTTGGCGTCAGCGTGCCGCCGGCAGCGGTGGGCGGCGCGGTGGGACTCAGCGTGCCTGCGCCAGGACCGTGAGCGTCGGATCGCCGTGGAAGAGCCGCCGCGCCTCGGATCGGAGCGCGTCGGCGCGGCGGAACTCGAACGCGGCGGTCCACACGCGGGCGGCCACTGCGTACCCCTCCGGCGTGTGCGCAATCGTGATGAGGTCCACGAGCGCGTGCTCCGCGTCCTCGGGGCGCCCTGCCGTGAGGTAGGCGGTCGCGAGGCCGGCGCGCGCGCGCAGGTTGCGCGGCGAGATGTCCAGCTCGGCGAGGTATTCGGCCGCCGCTTCGTCCCAGCGCTCGAGGTGGGCGAGCGTGTCCGCGAGGTAGAAGTGCACCTCGCCGAGGGCGACGTGCCGGGTTGCCGCCGCTCCCTCGGCCGCCCGCAGGCGATCCAGGGCCTCGTCGTATTGGCGTTGCGCATGGGCGATCAACCCGTCGACGAACGTGACGAGCGGAGCCGCCGTATCGCCCGGCGGGCCTGCCGCCGCGTGCTCGCGCGCGGCATCGAAATCGCGTCTCGCGACGGCGATTTTCGCCAGCAGCTCCCGGGCCGCGAGCTCGTCGCGTCCGGGCTCTCCGCGGACGAGCGTCAGCGCCGCGTCCGCATTGCGCCGCGCCTCGTCGAGTCGTCCCACGCGGTAGAGCGCGTCAGCGGCGGCGAGCAGCGCGTCGGGACGGTCGGGCGCCAGCGCCGCCGAACGCTCGTACGCGCGCGCGGCCTGATCGCCGCGGCCGGCGCGGAGGAGCACGTCGGCGAGCTGCCGCCATGGATCGGCGGCGGCCGTATGCTCGCGGGCCAGCCGCTGAAACAGGTCGATTGCCGGAATCAACCGATCGCTCGCGACGAGCGCCGCGCCCGCCCGATACGCCTCGAGGAGCGCCACGCGATCCTTGGGATCGGCCGGCTCCTCCTCTGGATTGAGCGTCGGGACGTGCGCGCTGACCGACCCGAGGGCCGCCAGGCGCTCGCGCTCGTCCTCGCGCACCGGGAGCGCGGGCGGGATGTCCGGCGCTCCCGCGACCATCCGGTCGAGGGCCGCACGCATGGCCCGCCGGACGCCGGGCTGACGCTCGGCGCGATTGTCGGTGTCGCGTGGGTCCCGATCGCGATCGTAGAGTTCCTCGCGCGGCGCCTTGACGAAGCGATAGCGTTGGTCGGTGAGCGACCAGATACCGCTCCAGCCGAAGTGATAGCGGCCCAACAGCGCTTCGGAATAGACGGCGGCGGGCCGCAGCGGCCCGGATCCGTCGAGCAGCGCTTTCAGGGACCGTCCGCGCAGGTTGCCCGGAATGGGCGCCCTCGCGAGGTCGAGAATCGTCGGCGCCAGATCGATCTGCTGCACGAGGTCGGCGATCCGGCGGCCGGCGCCGGCGCCGGCCGCCAGTTTGATCACGAGGGGCACGTGGACCACCTCGTCGTACAGAAAGAGGCCGTGCTCCTGCTCACCGTGATCGCCGAGCCCCTCGCCGTGATCCGACAGCAGCACGATCGTCGACTGGTCGTAGAGCTGGTGCGACTTCAGATAGCGAATCAGCCGCCCGACGATCTCGTCGGCGTAGGCGATCGTGCCGTCGTACGGCGCGTACCGCGCGTAGCGGATCGGCGGCGCGTAGGGTGCGTGCGGCTCGAACAGATGCAGGAACAGAAAGAGACGCCGCGACCGCTGCCGATCGAGCCACCGCTCGGCGATGGCTTCGCTCTCGCCCCCGTCGCGCCGCACGGCCGTCAGCGGGGTCCCGCCGATCGGTATCGGCATGTCGCCGTCGAAGAGCTCGAACCCGCGGCCGATGCCGGTCTCCTTCCGCAGCGCAAATGACGACACGATGCCGGCCGTGGCGTACCCCCGCTCGCTCAGCATCTGCGGCAGCGTCCGCTCGTCGGCTTTCAACGCGAAGCCGACGTCGTCGCGCACGCCCGTCTCGAAGGGCAACCGGCCCGACAGAATGGACGCGTGCGCCGGCAGTGTCTGTGGCGCGTGCGCGTACGCGCGCTCGAACACCGTCCCGTCCGCGGCCAGCGCGTCAATCGCCGGCGTCTTGACCTTGCGGTAGCCGTAGGCGGGCAGATGGTCGGCGCGGAGCGTGTCGATCGAGATGAGCAGGATCGGACCGTTGACCGGCGCGGACGCGCGCGCGTACCGCCACCCGCCGACCGCCGCCAACGCCGTCGCGATGGCGGCGAGCAGCAGGATGACGGTGAAGCGAAACGGCCGGGCCACAGGCACCTGTCAGCGGAACGCGCGCACCGGGCCCTACCTGGCCAGCTGGGCGAGCGCGGCCTTGGCCTGCGCCGCGTCGGGCGAGGCGGGATCGACGGCGAGCGCCTGCGTCAGCGCCCGCTCGGCCGTGTCGCGGTCGCCGCGTGCCAGCGAGAGTGTCCCGATCCGGTAGAGCGGCGTGCCCCAGGACGCGTCGGCGGCGGCCGCCTTCCTGTACCAGGCAATCGCCTCGTCGGTCTGATGGCTGGCGCTCTTCAACTCGGCAAGGTTGAAGAACACGTCCCGGCTGGTCGCGGGATCCTCGGCGGCCCGCGTCAGCAGCTGTTCTGCCGCGGCCGGATCGCCCTTGTCGCGGGTGGTGAGCGCCAGCCCGACCTGCGCCTTGCCGTTCCCGGGCTCGGCTTTCAACAGGTCGGTGTACGCGGCAATCGCGCGGTCGTAATCCTTCATCATCCGGTACGCCGCAGCGACCTGGAGGTTGACGACAGCGAGCGACGGTGCGCTGCGGAGGATGCCGCGATAGATCTCGATCGCCTCGTCGTACTTCTGCTGCGCGAACAGCTTGTCCGCCGCCGCGAGCTGCTGCTGCAGATCCTTGGCCGAGACGCCTTCGACGCCGGCCGGCGGACGAACCACCGCCTTGGTCAGCGAGAACAGGAGCGGCGGCTGCGGCGTGCCGGTCCGCTGGATGCTGAGCTCGGCGAGCTGGGCCTGGAAGCCGGGCGCTTCGGCAGTGAACGACCAGTCGCCGCGCGCCAGGCCGATGATCGCGAACCGGCCTTTGTCGTCGGTGGCCGTGGTGAGCGTGGCCAGCGGCGCATCGGGATTCTCCGCGCGGATGGTGGCGCCTTTGAGGGGCTGACCGCTCTCATCGCGAACCATGCCCGACACCCGGGCCAGCTGCGCCGCCGCCGGCGCCGCCGTGGCCATCATCACGGTCGCCACCGCGACTGCGCGCATCGATCGAATGGCCACCTTCATCTCGTCCCCCTGGAGTGGCCAAGTATAGCGTGAGACGCACCAAGACGCGCGCCGGGCAGGACCACGGGCCTGGTGCCGTTCGGTCGAGACCGCGGCCCCTTCGGTGGTTTCAGAGCAACCAGGTCGGCTGGTAGAGCAGCACGTACACCAGCACGCCGGTGACCGACACGTACAGCCAGATCGGCAGCGTCCAGCGCGCAATCGCCCGGTGCCTCGCGTACCGCGCCTTCAATCCCCGCGACAGCGTCATGATGGCCAGCGGCAGGGTCGCCGCGGCGAGCGTCACGTGCGTCACGAGAATCGTGAAGTACAGCGGCCGCACGACGCCCTGGCGTGTGAAGCGGACCGATCCCACCTGGGCGTGGTAGACGATATAGCAGACCAGGAACAGCGACGAGGTGACGAACGCCGCCATCATGACCCGGCGGTGATGGTCGATGCGCCGCGCCCGCATCAGCAGGTACCCGATCACCAGAAGGATGCCCGCGATCCCGTTCAGCGTGGCGTTGACGGCCGGCAGATCCTGAACGGTCACTGTTTGTCCCAGATCATCGCAACCCACAGGAGTGGCAGATACACGATCGAGGACAGGAAGAGCGCGCGGGCCGTGCGGTCGGTACGCGAGACGGCGAACCGGACGGCCACGACCGCGAGCGCCGCGCCGAGCGCCGCGGCTACCAGTCCATATGGAGAGCCGCCGAGGCCGATGAGCCGCGGCGCGAGGCTGACCGGCAGCAGGAGCAGCGCGTAGACCACCGCCTGGCGGCCGGTTCTCCGGCCGTCCGGTTCGATCACGGGCAGCATCGGGAACCCCGCCTTGCCGTAATCGTCGCGATAGATCCACGCGATGGCCATGAAGTGCGGAATCTGCCACAAGAAGACGATCGCGAAGAGCACCGCGCCGCCGAGCGACACCGATCCGTGCGCCGCGCTCCATCCGATGAGCGGCGGCAACGCGCCGGGCACGGCGCCCACCAGTGTCGCCGCCGGTGAGCGCCGTTTCATCGGCGTGTAGACGATCAGGTAGACGGCGAGCGTCGCCGCAGCGAGCCCGAATGCCAGGAGGTTGGCGAGGGCGGCGAGCAGCCCCAGCCCGACCAGCGACAGCGTGACGCCGAAGCGCCGCGCGTCCTCGGACGACACGCGTCCGTCGGGCAGCGGCCGCATGCGCGTGCGCCGCATCAGCCGATCGGTGTCCCGCTCGTACACCTGATTGAGGACCGCGGCCCCGGCGGCGACCAGCGCCGTGCCCGCCACGGCCCAGGCCATCGCCGCCGGATCCAGCATGGAACCGGCGCCGAGATAGTAGCCGGCCGCGCTCGAGGCGACGACCAGAAAGTTCAGGCGCGGCTTGGTGAGCGCGACGTAATCGGCGAGGCGCGCCTGCGCGCGCGACAGGGCGAGCGAGAGCGGCGCCGGGTTCGCGCGCGCGTCCTTCATGCGCGCGCCCGGTCGAGGACGGGACGACCGGGCGCGCCGGTCGCGTGTGCCGGACGCGGGCGCTCGACGCCCGGACCTGCGAGCGCCGGTTCGGGAAACGCGTCGCGCCAGCTTCGCAGCGCGAGCACCAGCGATGTCGTCAGCACCAGCGCGCCGCACACCACATGGACGCTGTTGATCCAGGGATTCAGGCGCGAGAGGACCGTCAGGGCACCGAGCGTCACCTGCGTGGTCACGAGCGCCGCCAGCAGCGCGGCCGGCCGCGTCAGCTCCCGCCGCCGCCGCGCGCGCGCGCGCACGGTCCAGCAGGTCGCCGCCACGGCGCCCACGACCGCCAGGGCGCCGACTCGATGAGCGAAATGAACGGCGATCCCTGCGTTCCAGAGGGGCGGCAGCAGCCGGCCGAACATCAGCGGAAAGTCGGGAATCGCCAGTCCTGCGCCGGTGTGCCTCATCGTCGCGCCGATGAGGATTTGCGTGTAGATCCCGGCGGTCGTCACGGTGGCGAGCGTTCGGACATTCCTGCCCGGCCGGGGACTCGCACCCTCAGCCCCGCTGGCCCCGGTCGCGTGGAGGTCCGCAGGCGGGTCCGCCGGGGCCCGGTACCCGCTGATCCACCCTGGTGAGGTGAAGAGCGCAATCGACACCACGAGGCAGAAGAAGATTTCGGCCAGCCCCGCGTGGGCCGTGGAGATCGGCGCGGGCAGGAAGAACAGGACGGTGAGGCCACCGAGCACGCCCTGGGCGATCACGGCGCCCAAGGCGGCCACCGCGAGCCACCGGAGCCATCGCCGCGGCTCGGCGGCCCACACCCACCCCGCGAGCATGATCGTGAGAAAGCCGACCGAGCTGGCGATCAGGCGATGACCGTGCTCGTAGAGGATGTTCGCCACCCACATGGACGGCGGGAACGTGAACATGTTCCAGCCGTAGCTGGTCGGCCAGTCGGGCACCGACAGACCGGCGCCGTGGCTCGTCACGAGGCTGCCGGCGAGAATCAGCAGGACCGTGCAGCCGGCAACGAAGGTCGCGAACTTGTGGAGCATCTTTTCGGCGAGCAATCTCGAGGCGCGATCAATCCGCGGGCGTCGCGCCGGCCGGGGCCTTGAAGGTGAAGTTGACGTCCTTGGTTTCCTTCTGGCCGACGGTGACGCTCTCGGTCATCGGTCCCATTCTCTCGTGCCACGCTTCGATCGTGTAGGTGCCGGGCGGCAGCCCCTTCAGCTCGTACGCGCCGTTCTGGTCGGTCACCGCGAAGTACGGATGATCGAGGACGCCGACGTAGGCGTTCATCCAGCCGTGCACGTCGCACTTGAACGGCACCATCACCTCTTTGGCCGTGAAGACGTGCTCCATCTTCATGCCCTGGAGCGGCTGCCCGTTGTTGAACTCGGCGTTCGCTTTCGGCAGCGCGTGGATGTTGTGCAGCGTCGGATCGCTGTTGATGATTTCGAGCTTCTGGCCGACGCGCATCCCGAACACGTGCGGATGATAGCGGCAGTTCATCTGGTCGATTTTCGCCGGCTCGGTCGGGACGTCGAACACGTAGTTGCCGAGGCCGTCCTTCACGTAGACGAACACGTTGGCGAGCTTGCCGTCGTTGACCTCGTAGGTCTCCTGGAACTGCGGCGTGGTGTTTTCCTTCACGCAGACGGGATCCGCGTTCATCCTGATCGGCTCGTTCTTCGGCGGGGTGCCTTCGAGCATCACGACGCCCTTGATGTCACTCGCCGTCGCCGCGTCCACCCTCTGGCCCGCAGCCGCCCCGGCCGGCGCGGACGGCTCCTGCGACGTGCTCTGGTTGCCGCCGCCGCAGGCGATCGTCGCGATCAATGCGAGACCCAAGGTACCTGACCCAGACGTTTCGTAGCTGCATTGAAGTCTCCTGATGACGGTATTGGTTGAATAAGGACCCGGCTTTCAATATTACCTTACCGCCCGGCCTCGTGTAGTTTCCGCTCGACGCGATCCTGGACCCAGTGGGCGTCCCACCACTCGACCGGAGTGACCGGATGCCCCTGCACGAGCATCGTGAAGTGCAGGTGGTCGCCGCCGGCCAGGCCGGTCATGCCGCTGCGGCCGATCGTCTGCCCCTTCGTCACCGTATCACCGGCCTTCACCTCGAACGACGACAGGTGTCCGTACAGCGACTGCACCCCCATGCCGTGATCGATGATTACGCAGTTGCCGTAAATGCCCAGCCAGCTCGCGTGCAGGACCGTGCCGTCGTTGGCGGCCACGACCGGCACGTTGGCGGTCACCGCCAGATCGAATCCGAGATGATCCTGCTGATCGACCTGCTTCCCTTTGTAGAAGTAGGTGCGGTGATCGGCAAAGGCCGCCTCGACCTTCGAGTTGCCGAGCTGCACGAACGGCCCGCTCCAGAGCCGTGTGGCCGCGGTCTTCTTCGCCAGCGCCGCAATCGTGTCCCCGTTCATCGCGCGGAGCGGCCCGTTGATCTTGAGGAACGGCGGCAGCAGGTCGTCGCCTTCGGCCGGCACCGCCACCTGCAAATCCGGCGAGTGCTCGAGGATGTCGGGCACGACGCGTCCGAGGAACCTGTCGTCGAGCTCGATGCGGCTTTTCTTGAAGGGCTTCTCGAACACGTTGTCGACGAACATCGCGCGCGCTTGGTTGCCCGCCTCGTCGCGCGCGAACGCCGCGATGGGGGCGTCGAGCGGCTGATCGTACAGGAGCGCGAAGAACGCGGCCTTCAGCCCCGGGCCGGTCGCCGCACCCGCGGTCGGGATCGCGTACCCGGGATATTCGATCCCACCGACCCGAACGCCCGAGTCGACGTCGGCGGGCGTGACCCGATAGATCACCATCTCGGAGCCGCCATGGTTGACGTAGTGGTGCACCGAGACCACCGCGATGCGCGGCGGATCGAGCCGCACCTGGACGTCGCGGGTGGCCGTCGCCGACAGCGTCTTCAGCTTGAGGAACGACGGCCGCGCCGCCGTGACGACGATGCGTCCGGGTCCGGACCGGAGGTCGGGCAGGCTCTGTCTGCCCAGGGCGCGCCGGACCCGCAACCTCGTCGCGTCCGGCCGGGTCACGGTCGCGCCGTCTGGACGCTCGAGGGCGAAGAGGGACGTGCTGCGGCCGTTCTGCTCGAACACGATCGACAGTGCGGTGAGCCGTCCGCCCGGGGCGTCCACCTCCACCTCGAGGGCGCCGGCAGGTCCGATCGCGCGCCCCTCAGGCTGGAGGAACGCGATGCGCGGCGGGGCGGAACGGCTGGCGACGATGTACGCGCCGCCGAAGACGGCGGCCGCGAGGACGAGCAGGACGACGAGCCATCGCATCAGGTGATGATAGAACCACGACGGCCCCGAGTGCCATCCGTGATGCGCCGTGGCTTTGTCGGTGACGCGGCCGCTGTGGTAGATTCAGGGTTTCCTGGCGAGCTGGCGGTATCGTCTAGGGGTCAGGACACGTGGTTCTCAGCCACGGGACCGGGGTTCGAATCCCCGTACCGCTACCAACCCGACCAGTAACCTGTCACACGGCCAGTGGCTGGCCCGTTCCGGGCTCGCCGTAGGCGCCGGTCTCGAGGAACGCGGCGCGCACCTCCCGCCACTGCTCGTCGCTCAGCGCGTCGGGCGTCGTCCGGATCAGCTCGCCGCCGTCGGCGACGGCCATTCCCAGGCTGCGCTCCAGCAGGCCCGACAGCCGGTGCCCTTCGTCGGCCAGCCACGTCCGGGCGCGGCTCCCGTTCACCCACCTGTCGAGCGCGGCTTCGCGCGAGACGATCTCGACCAGCCAGGCCCGTCGAAGCGGCTCGCGGTTGAGCAGCCCGGGTCTGCTCGAGACGCGCGGATTGGAAGCGACGATCGTCCCCTTGATCGGCGACCGCAGGACGGTCCTTCCGTGACCGCACCTGATGTCGGCGATCGACTCTCCCACATTCACCTGCGAGCCCGCCGCGGCCAAAGAGACCGATTCGACCCCGGGAAGCACCCGCTGCGCGATGTCGTCGAGTCCGACACGCACCGCCTGCGCACCCATCGGACGCAACCACAGGTGGCCGGGCGTGTAGTAGCTGTCGGGCCGCCAGCGCAGTTGACCGATGGACCGAATCCCGACGACACCGTCGTAGACGATCACCAGCCAGTACCACACGAAGACCAGCGGCAACACCAGAATCATCAACAAACCGAGCAGCGCAAGTCCGGCAAAGCCGCGCACGAGCAGTCCGCCAGCCAGCGCGACGAGTCCGGAGAGCCCGTCAATGAGAATCGCCATGATGTGTCTCCCTCACCGCGTGGAGATGCGGTGACAATTCGTGCAGTCGTCGTCCACCGTGAACGCCTTCTTCCCGTTGTGACACGAGCCGCACTGGCGTCCTTTCTCGAAGTTCGCGTGAAGGACGAGCCGCGGTCCGGCGTCCGTTCTGAGGATGCGGAACTCGCGCGGATGGCACGGCGTGCAGGCCGGCCTGGACGAGTCCACGTGGGTGCGATGATCGAACACCACCGGGCCCGGACTGTCGGCCGATCGAGCGATCGTCAGCGCGGCCGGCAGGTTCGGCAGCGTCTGAACGGCCGCCGCGCCCGCATGGGCGCCGAGAACAACCGCCACACCGATGCGCCCCATCCACGTCCATGTTGTCCGCATATTCCCTCCGAGCTACGAGCGCAGAAACCTGCGAGCCACCTCGTCCCAGTGCGCCGGGTCGATGGCTCGCGCGAACCCGTGAAGCGACGTGCCGCCGTCCTGACTGAGCGCGCCGAGCTCCGGCGCGAGCGCCGCCGTCAGGTCGGCGGCCACCGCGTCCATCCAGTCGCGTGCCGCGCGGCCCGACAGGAGCGCGCGGACGGCCCGCGAGGCGCGCGGCACGCGCACTCTGGCGAGCCAGCCGCCGCCGTACGGGTCGTCGTTCACCAGATCCGGACGCTCCTTGAGGGCGTCGTTGACGGCGATCACGGTGCCGGTCACGGGCGCCAGCATGTCGATGCGCTTCGCGTCGGCGCCAAGGGTCCACGCGGGAGCGCCCGCCTGGATCGAGGCGCCGACCTCCGGCAGGCCGATCTCGGAGATCGACCCGACCAGTTGCTGGGCGAAATCGTCGACGCCCACGGTGACCACGTCGGAGGCCACCGGCCGCGCCCAGCCGTGACCCGCGTGCAGCCAGACCCGATCGGGCACCCGGAAGAGAGCGGCGAGCTGGGCCGCGCACTCCCCGACGCCCACCGGCAGCAGCGCCGACTCGCCGTTGACGTACCGCCAGAAGACGACGAAGCAGCCGAGAAACGCCACCGCCACCAGGTACTCGAGCGCGCTGACCAGATATGGATCGTGCGAAGACATCAGACCGCTCCCTTCGTCGGCACAACCCGATACGCATCGGCTTGGCGGAGCACCGGCATCCGGTTCACGATCCACCGGAACAGCACGACGCCGGTCGTGATGATCGTGAGCGACACGAACATCTCCATGAAGCCCGGGATGTAGCGAACGGGCCGTGACCAGTTCATCGCGACAATCGACACGTTGATTCGGTTCACGACGATGCCCAGCACCGTCCAGCCGGCGGTGATGCGAACGAGCCCGACGCGGCGCGCGCGTGCCGCCCAGCCGAAGACGACGGCCGGAACGAGCGCGAAGCCGACGATCTCGAAGAGGAACCAGGCGCCGTACGGGGTGGTCAGCAGATCCCAGCGGCCGCCGACGAGCACGCCCTGAATCTTCAGGAAGAAGTAGCTGAACAGCACGATGGCGGCGCCGCGCGCGAGGCCGAGCGTGATCTCGTCGAGGCGCTGGTCGGCATCGGGCTCGAGCTGATCGCCGAACGCACGGTGCGACAGCGCGCTCTCCACGATCACCATGCTCAGGCCCGCGACGATGCTCGAGAGGAAGAAGAACACGGGAATGTAGGGCGAGTACCACAGTGGATGGATCTTGTCCTTGGCGAGAAGAAACAGCGTCCCGAGCGACGACTGGTGCAGCGTCGAGAGCATCAGCCCGAGGACGGTCAGCGGCAGCGTCATGTGCAGGGCGACGGCGCGCGCCCGCGGCCAACCGAGCCATTCGAACACCGGCGGCGTGAACTCGAACGCCAGCACCGCCAGGTACAGGCACACGCACCAGGCCACCTCGAAGAGCGCCGACAGCGTCCCGAACGAATAGAAGATCGGCACCGGCAGGCGCCACGGGCTCCCGAGGTCGACCAGGATGCCGAACACGACCATCGTGTACCCGAGAAACCCGGTGAGCACTGCCGGCCTCACCACCGGGTGGTACTTCTCGAGACCGAAGATGTACACCGCCGCTGCCATCGTGTAGCCGCCCGCCGCCAGTGCGACGCCGCTCAGCACGTCGATCGCGATCCAGAGTCCCCACGGCGTGCTCTGCGAGAGGTTGGTGGTCGCCGCCAGTCCGGCCGTGAAGCGATAGGCGATGAGCGGCAGCCCCGCCCCGAGGATGACCGCGGCCGCGGCGTCGAACGGCGTGACCAGGCTTCGGAGGTACGAGCGGGGCGTCTGGCCCATCAGGATCTTCTCGACGAAGAATCCGCCGGCCGGCAGCGGCCTGTGTGCCGCGTTACTCATCGTCTTCACCCTCTGCGCGTCCGGCTGCGGGCGTCTCGTGATCGGTGGCGCGATCTCGGCTCCGACTGAAGGTGTGCAGCGCCATCAGGAGCGGCGGCCACAGGGTCATCACGACGGGGACCGCCGACAACGCGGTTCTGGTCAGCTCGGGATACGGTGTGGTGCTCAGGCCGGCCTTCAGTCCCAGCGTCTCGAGCGGGACGTCTCCGATGTAGAGCCAGCTCGTGCCGCCCGCCTCGCGCTCACCGTAGATGTGGTGAACGTAGCGGGAAGGCGTCTGATAGATGCGCGTGCGAGCCTCTTCGAGCAGCGCCTCTCGTGCGCCGAACTCCAGGGCGCCGCTCGGACACACCTCGACACAGGCCGGCATCAACCCCCGCGCCTGCCGTTCCGCGCAGAGGGTGCATTTCTTCACGTACGGCGCCGCGTGCGTGTATTCGAAGCGCGGGGCGTCGAACGGACAGGCGACCATGCAGTAGCGGCATCCCAGACACCGGTCGGGGTGATAGACGACGGGACCGGCGGCGGTCTTCTCCATCGCGCGCGCCGGGCACGCGGACGCGCAGGCCGGATCGACACAGTGCATGCACTGGGTCTTGGCATAGCGGGCTGTGCCGTCCTCGCTCGCTGCGCCCCGGTTGACGACCGTAAAAGCCTGCGGATCGGTGTCCCGGCGCCGATCGAACACGCGGTCGTCGCCCAGAAGGGCCGGTTCGGCGTTGCCGTTGGCTTCGCTGCAGGCCGCCTCGCAGGCGCGACAGCCGATGCAGCGCGTGGTGTCGACGAGCACGGCGCGCGCGTCGGGGCTCGCGCCGGGCGCCGTCGAGGCCGAGGCTCCCCGGGGCCGGCTGACCACGGCCGCAGCGCCGATGGCGTTGGCGACCAAGAATGCACGCCGCGTCAGTTTCATGGCCGCTCTCCTGCTGCGAGCCTCATGACCGCCCCCATGGCGCCTTGTCCTTCCCGACCGGGTCGGCTGCCGCCGCGAGATCGCCCGGGTTGGCGACCGGGCGAGCCGCGCACTCCTTGAAGAACGGGCAGCCGAGGAACTCGCCCAGGCACGGGTTGCCACTGGCGAGTCGGTCCAGCGGGAGCATCTTCTTCACTGGAAAGGCGTCGCAGGAGAGCATCACGACTTCTCTCAGATAGGGGCATGCCATGTGCGCGTTCCATTTCTGTGGCGCTTTCGTGCGCTTCACGCCATCTGGAAGGGCAAGGCGCGCGCCGGCCGGGCCGTCGATCGGGCCGGTCCGCAAGTGCTTCCGATTGCGGGTGTTATGAAAGGCGGCCGCGCTGCCGGCGCGGACGGCCCGGCGGACCTGTTGAGATTCTCACCAGGTCGAGGTGTGAGGGGTGCCGAGAATCTCGACAGGCGCGCGTCAGCTGTCTTCGCGCGGGCGCAGGCCGTACTTGCGGAGCTTGGCGTAGAGCGTGGCGCGATCGACCCCAAGAATGCGCGCGGCGTGGGAGATGTTGCCGCTGGTCTGCTCGACGACCGCCGCGATATGGCGGCGCTCCACCTCCTCGAGCGAGGCGCCCACCGTGGGCGGCCGTGAGACGGCTCCGGGGAGACGGAAATCGGCAGGCTGGAGGATGGGGCCGGGCGCGCACACCATCGCGCGCTCGACGATGTTGCGCAGCTCGCGGATGTTCCCGGGGAACGGGTAGTCGAGCAGCATCGCCATCGCGTCACGGGAGACGCCGTCGATCGAGCGACCCATCTCGGCCGACATCCGCTCCACGAAATGGTCGACGAGCAACGGGATGTCTTCGGGCCGCTCGCGGAGCGGTGGCAGGGTGATTGGAATCACGTTGAGCCGATAGAAGAGATCGTCGCGGAACCGGCCGTCGGCGACCGCCCGCTCCAGATCGCGGTTGGTCGCCGCGACGACGCGCACGTCCACCGCCACCGGATCGTTGCCGCCGACCCGGCAGAAACGCCGCTCTTCGAGGGCGCGCAGCAGATCCATCTGCAGCTTCTGACCGATGTCGCCGATCTCGTCCAGGAAGAGAGTCCCCTGGTCGGCCGACTCGAACGCCCCCTGCCGCCTTGCCGAGGCGCCGGTGAACGCGCCCTTCTCGTGCCCGAACAACTCCGATTCGAGCAGCGTCTCGGTCAGCGCTGCGCACGACACCGGGATGAAGGGGCCGTCGTGACGCGGGCTCTCGGCGTGAACGGCCCGAGCGAGCAGCTCCTTGCCGGTGCCGCTCTCCCCGTATATCAGGATCGTGGACTGACTTCGCGCGGCGGTGCGGGTGAGCTCGAACACGCTCTGCATCGCCGGATTCTTGCTGAGGAGATCGCGAAAGCGGTACTCGCGGCGCAGGGCGCGTCGGAGCGTCTCGTTCTCATGCAGGAGCTCGTTCTGCCGCACGATGTGCGCGATCATGTGGCTCAGCTCTTCGGGGTCGAACGGCTTCACCAGGTAGTCGTGCGCGCCGAGCTTGATGGCGGCGACCGCGGTCTCCACCGTCGCGTAGGCCGTCATGATGACGGTCGTCGGGGCCGGCCGGATGTCCCGGGCGCGCTTGAGCACCTCGAGGCCGTCGATGCCGGGCATCTTCATGTCGACCAGGAGCACGGACCACGGCTCCTTCTCGATGCGCGCGATGGCGGTTGTCGCGTCGGGCGCCGTTCCGACGGTGTACCCGTCCTTCTCGAGCCACCCTGCGAGCGACTCCCTGACGATCTCCTCGTCATCGACGATCAGGACTCTGGTGTTCGCGGTAGACATGAAGGCCTTCCTGCTGAAACATGCGATATCGGACGCGGCACGCGGGGCAGAGCTCCGCGCCTTTGGCATCGACGCTGCGGACGCCAGCCGACCGCGCCATGACGCAGGTGATCGTTCCGCAATGCACGAGGCCGAACGTGTGCCCGAGCTCGTGCACGCACTCCTTGGCCACACGGAGCCTCGCCGCGGCGGCGCTCGCGCCTTCGGCCAGCCGCCACGTCGATACAACCGCCGCCGAACCGTCGAGCTGGGCCTCGCCGAACACGAAGGTCAGCACCGGGATGAAGAGGTCGACGTCGGTCACGCCGAGCACCCGGCCGGCGTCGGCCGGCTTCGCACCCAGCAGCCAGCGGAGGAGCTGCCGCGACGAATGCTGGCCGCGGGCGGCGTCGAGCGTGCCGGTCGGCCGGTCTGCCGACTCCCACCTGGACACGAGGCGCGCGAACGCGCGTTCGACGTGCCACGCGACCATATCGAGCAGCGCCGCATCGGGCGGTCCCAATCCGATCCACCCCAGTGCGATGGACATCGACCTCAGGCGACCGTCTGCGCCGGCGCCCCATCCGCGTGCGCGCTCCATTTCCTGGGCAGCCACATCGTGACGGTGGTGCCGACGCCGACCTGGCTCTCGATCGTGACATGGCCGCCGTGGCGCTCGATGATGCCGTAGACGACCGACAGGCCCAGTCCGGTCCCCATGGTCTTGCTCGTGAAGAAGGGGTCGAACACTTTCGGCAGCTGCTGGGGTGGGATGCCGACGCCGGTGTCGCGGAACTCGATCGCAAGGGCGTCCTCGCCGGCGAGGTAGTCGGTGCGCACGCGGAGCGTTCCGCCGTCCGGCATGGCGTCGCCTGCGTTGAGCGCCACGTTGGCGAACGCCTGCCGCAACTGACCAATGTCGCCCTGCATCGACGACACCGTGCCGTACGCGCGCTCGACCCGGATGTTCTGGAGCGCGAACTGATTGCCGGCCAGGAAGAGCGCTTCTTCGAGCGCGGCGTGGACGTCGGTGTCGGCGACGCTCACTGCTCGCTCGCGGGCGAAGCCGAGCAGGTTTCGAACGATCGCCGAGCATCGCTCCGTTTCCCGCTGCACGAGCGCGAGCAGGCGGAGCGCCAGGGCCCGTCGCGGCGTCTCCGGCTCCTGCTCGAAGGTGCGGGTCAGCAGCTTGCTCGTCGTCAGAATGCCGGCGAGCGGGTTGTTGATCTCGTGGGCGATCGACGCCGACAGCCGGCCGAGCGAGCTCAGTTTCTCGGTCTGGATGAGATGATCCTGCGCCTTCTCGAGCGCCGCCGTGCGCTCCTTGACCTGCTCCTCCAGGCCGGCGAGGAGCTTGTCGCGCTCGGTCCGCGCGTGCGCGAGCGCCCGCGTCATGGTGTTGAAGGACGTCTTGAGCGCCCCGATCTCGTCGTGCGCGAAGATCGTCACCCGGTGATCCAGATCGCCCGCGCTGAGACGCTTGACGCCGTGCAGAAGGTGCGTCACCGGACGTACGACGAGATGGCGGGCGAAGAAGAACGTGAGCGTCGCCAGCGTCAGCGTGGCGACGAGCGAGAGCAGGATGGTGCGCCGCTCGAGCACGCCGCGCTCGCGGTCGACCGCCTCGAGCGCCAGACCCAGGTCGATCTCGCCGATCACGCGCTGGGAGGCCGGATGCACGTGGCACGAGGCGGCCGAGCAGGAGCGCTGGTTGTAGATGGGTGTCACGGCGCCGAGAATCCGGCGGCCGTTGAGATCGACGATGCGGGCGTGCGCGTCCACCGGCAGCGAAGCCGACCAGGGACCCGACGAGTGGCACGGATGGCAGGTCGCTGATCGCACGCCGGCGACCTGACCGCGCTCGGAGGGGTCTGTCGAGGTACTTGATACGGCCGGCGGCGTCGAAGATGCGGAGGCGCTCGATATGCTGGTCCCGGGCAATCTCGTCCAGGATGCGGTAGGCATCCTCCCGCTGATCCTGCAGCATGTCGTGCTGAATGCTGCGATTGATGGTGTCGCCCACCAGCGCCGCGCCTCCGAGCGCCTGCGCCAGCAGATGCCGCCGCTGGCTCTGGAGCACCAGGACCAGGAAGCCGCTCATCGTGACGACGCTGGTCAGGGTAATGGCGGTGACCAGCTTGACGCCGAGACGGTTCCACCAGCGAATGCCCGCGTCACGCATAGCAGACCGTGTGGAGAGCAAGGCTACGGCCACCGGCCCGGCGGACAGGATGAGACGCGGTTGCACCTATTGGCGCCGGGGAGCGGCAATTTGTCCCTGACGGGTGCCGACAAGCCGTCACCTGTCGGATTCCCGGATCGACTGGAATTCTCGCCGCCGCGCAGGACGGGCTCGCTCTCTGCTGGACGCGCGACCGCCGGTTCATGCTGCTGCGCCGTGACGGTCCGAAGAGCGGCCTGGATCTGGTTGCTGCTCTTCCAGACTTACCTTGCGACGGGCGTCAACGTGGTCGGCAACACGGCGCAATACGCGTCTCGCGTGACGGACGGTTTCTGCTCAATAGCGCCATCGAGAGCGCCAGCGCGCCGATCGTCGTCGGGATCAACTGGATGAAGGGCGTCCGATGAGTGGATGGCGCGGCCGCGATTCTTCGTGCGGACCGGTGCGTGCGACGCGCCGATGCCGGTTGACTTCGACTGCCGACCCGTCTAACCTCATCCGTGCCCCACGACGACAGCGCCGGCGAGGCTGGCGGCGGTCTGTGCGCGTCGTGAGGGAACGACCGTGGAATCACCTGTCGAAGTGCCACCGGGGAAGCGCGGAGTGGAACAGATGTTCTCGAGGCGGATCCTCGAGGTGTGGCTGACCAAGTCGTTCAAGCTGCTCCTCGGCACGCTGGCGTACAACGTGTTCGTCATCGTGATCCTCCGGCCCATCCTCCTCTCGGTCTTTCCGCCGCTCAACAGATGGGAGCATGTGCGCTCGCTCCTTACCGGCAGCGCGCGTTACACCTACCAGGACCTGCTTCCCTACATCGCGCCGGCGGTCTGGATTCTCGGCAACGGCCTCTGGTTCGCCATGCTCAATCGGAACCTCCACGAGGCACAGGAAGCCGTGCAGCAGGAAGAGAAACGTGAAGAACAAGCTCTCGATCCCGCTCTCGCTCGCTTGTCTGACCGCGGCCGCGGCGCTGGCCTTCACGCCCCGGGGCCTCCGCCTTCCGCCGGTGCCGGTCCTGGAGGCGTTCGGAGGTCTGCCCGACCCACGCGAAGCCGCCGACGCGTCTGACGGGCCGGCCTTCAAACCGGATCCGCTGCCCGATGTGCTGCGCGCGGACCTGGTGAAACGGAGGCTGCAGTTCGAGGCGCAGTCGGGCAACTACCTGACGGCGAAGGTATTCACGAAGACCCTGCGAGAGCCGCTGGTGCCGGTCCGGCTGGCGGGCCGCTACCTGCGGGATCTCAAAGGGAAGACGGTGTACCTTCGGAAATCGATTCGCGACAGGCTGGTCTCCGCCGACGAGGCGATGTTCAAGAAGAAGCGGCAGCATCTGCAGGTGACCTACGGATTCCGGTCCAATGCGGTCCAGCAGGACCTCTATCAGCGGCTCGCGGGCCACGCGAAGGTCGCGCCGCCCGGAGGGTCGTTTCACGAGACCGGGATGGCGCTCGATCTCGCGAACTGGCGCGAGGCGCAGAGCTTCATGATCGAAGCGGGTTTCGTCGGCGGTTGTCGCGGTATCGAGGAGGACATGGTCCACTACTCGGTGGGCGAGTTGACGAAAGCCTCCAACGCGGCAGCCTTCAAGCGCTGCACGCTCAGGGAGATTCCAGAGGACGTCGTCAAGGGCTTCAAGAAGGTCGGCACGGTCACTGTTGGCGCGTTCAGGAGGAAGAAGTAGGTGGATCGATGAAGCCGATGATCGCGGCAGGGATCCTGCTGATCGTGCTCGGCGCCGGCGCGCTGTGGTACCGCCAGACCTACACCGAGCGCAAGCCGTTGCTGAGCATCGGGCGGCTGCAGGCGACGTTGGACCGTGAAGAGACGTACGCGTTTCCGCCGGCGGTCGGGATCATCGCGCTCGTCGCGGGCGCGGGGCTGATCGTCTTCGCGTATACGAAGCGTTCGTAGATCGAGCGGCGTCATGGGCATCCCGCGCCGCGCGGGATGCACGCATCCGGCATCCCCTCCCTGACATGTGGCTCACGTGCTGATTCTCGGCCTGGTTCTGCTGGTGGGCGCGCTGGCGGCCCGAGGCGCGACGGTGAATCGCTACCTGCGCGGCCGGCTGCTCGTGTCGAGCGGCCTGTTCGCGGCGCACGCGATCGGCGCGGCGGCCGTCGCCTCCGGGCGCCTGCCGGCCGACGTCGGCCGGCAGATCGCGGGCCTGCTCCCGCTCGTCCTGACGCTCGGCCTGATCACGTCGCTCGTCGCGCTCGCCATCAACCCGTGGCGCAGCGATCGGGTCCCAGACCGGTTTCCGAACATCGTGCAGGACGCCGTGGTCATCGCGCTGTTCGGCATCGCCGCCGCGCTGATCCTCCGGGAAAAGATCCTGACCACGACGGCGGTCGGCGCGGTCGTCATCGGGTTCGCGCTGCAGGATACGCTCGGGAACCTCTTCGCGGGGCTGGCGATTCAGATCGAGAAGCCGTTTCGCGTCGGGCAGTGGGTGAGCGTCGCGGGCCGCGACGGCATCGTCAGCGAGATCACGTGGCGCGCGACCAAGATCCGGACCAAGATGGGAAATTTCGTCATCGTGCCGAACAGCGTGCTCGCGCGCGACGCGATCGTGAACTACTCGGAGCCCCATCTGGCGACGCGCGTCGACGTCGACGTCGGCTGCTCGTACGAGATTTCGCCCAACCGGGTGAAAGCCGTCATCCTGGACGCCGTCCGCGACGAGCCGCTGCTGGCCTCCGATCGTCAGCCGGAGGTGCTCGTCGCCGACTTCGCCGCGTCGGCGATCACGTACCGGATCCGCGTGTGGACCGAGCGGTTCGACCAGGACGAGCAGGTGCGCGATCGGGTGCGGTCGCTCGTGTACTACGCGCTGCGGCGCGCCGGAATCGAGATCCCGTTCCCCATCCACGTCGAGATTCGCAGGCCGGCGGTCGAGCCGGCCAAGGCTGCACTCGACGTGCTCGAGCGGGCGATCGAGGGTGTCGAGATCTTCGCGGCGCTCACCGACGACCAGCGCCGCGAGCTGGCGGGCGGCGCGCGCTGGCGCGAATACGGCAGCGGCGAGGCGATCGTCAGACAGGGAGACGCGGGCAGCTCGCTGTTCGTCGTCTGTGCCGGGGAGGCGATCGTGCTCCTCGAGGCGCCGCGGCGCGAGGTCGCCCGCCTGAGCCCGGGGCAGTTCTTCGGCGAAATGTCGCTCCTGACCGGCGAGCCGCGGACGGCGACCGTCATGGCGGCCACCGATTGTGCGGTGCTCGAAATCACCGTTGACGACTTCCGGCGGCTGGTGATGGGCGATCCCGCGGTCGTCGAGCGCGTGGCAGGAGCGGTGGCCGAGCGCCGCGCCGAACTCGACCGCTACCGAATCGAAGGGCCGGCGGACGCGCCGGAGCCGGAACAGACCTTCGTCGCGCGTGTACGGCGTTTCGTTCGTCTGGCGACGTCGTGACCGGGTGACCGCCCCTCCGATCGCGCCGGGCGGCCGCCCGATCCGCTTATCGCCGATCCCCTCGCCGATCGGACCGCGCCACGCGGCTGTACCCGTCGGTGTAGCCCTGGCGATACCTGTCGCGGAAGACACGACGGTAGTCGTTGTCGAGCCCGCGCCGGTACCCGTCGTCGCACGCGCGGCGCTCGACCCCCCGGGTGTCGCTGGCCTCAATCCCATCCTTGGCGTCACCTCAGCAACGCGACGTACCCCTGGACGTATCAAGGCCGGTGCCGGCCCCCCAACGGCTTCCTTATTCCAGGAAACAGAAGGCTACTCCGCCCACATCAGCAGCCGGCCGCCGTCGAGCGGGCTGTCGATCATGTCCAGCACGAGGCCCGGGCCGTGTCGATCGATGTCGTCCAGGTCCAGGTGCGCGCCGCGCCGCGCCGGGAAGCCCTCCTCGGAGAAGACCCGGACCTGATTCCTCGGCGCGATGCGGACCAGCCACATCGGGACGGTTGCGCGAATGAGTTTCCCTTCGCGCGCGTCATAGGCGAGGACGTGGAGATCCTTGACGGCCGTGCCGGTCGCCGGTCGGTCGCTCGCGTCGCGAACCGGGGGCTGACCGGCGCGAAGCTCGATCAGCGGATGCTGTCCGGCGAAGCGGGCACGCGCCCGAGCGAACTCGTCCTCCGCCTGACGCGCGGAAGTGTACTGCGTGTCGACATGCTGGCGAATCCAGAGGATGGTCCCGGCGACCAACGCAACACCGAAGATCGCGAGGATGCCGAGCGTCACGAGCGCTACCGAAACCCAGGTCCTGCTCTTCGCCATATTCGAGGCCGATCGGCACACACCAAGCGTCACGGCCCAGCCGCCGACCGTTCGCCGGTCAGGTGAGCGTCTTCAGCAACCGGCGGGCTTCGTCGGAGGTAGCGCCGTCGTTGTCGCCGTCCCCGAGCGCGGCGGCCGCTTGCAGGTGCATCCGGGCGTCGGGCCGCCGGCCGGCTTTGAGCGCAAGTTTCCCCAGTTCGAGGTGAGCCCGGGCGTGCACCCATTGGCGTCCCTCGTATGAGACGGCATTGCGCAGATCTTGTTCCGCCTCGGCCGTCCGTCCGAGCGCGGCGCGAGCCGCTCCGCGCTTGTACAGCCACAGCGCCTGCTCGCCGAACATCCGCTGGCGCTTGTCGCCGGCGAACCGGGCGAGTCCTTCAGACAGCACGCGTTCGGCGTCGGCCGCCCGCCCGGCTCGCAGGCTGGTCGAACCGATTTCGAGCCAGACCAGGCGATTGCGCGGATAGCGCTCACGGACCAGCGCCAGCTGTTGCAGCGCATCGTCGTACCGGTGCTCGCGGTTGTACATGACGACGAGCGCCAGGCGGGCTTCGATCTGGTCGTCGCCGGGGTACCCGGCGGCGCCCTCGACCAGGGTGACGCCGCGTTGCTTGCCTCCGCCGAATCCGGCGACATAGGCGACCCACCGGGCGGGCATTGCCAGCGTGGACACGATGTAGCGGTAGGTGCCGACAATGAAGCCGGCGTCCTTCCGCCGGGCATCGAGCGCGAGCACGCGCTCGTGCTCCTCGTAGGCTTCGCGTGCGGCGCGAAACGCGCCGAGCGTTCGCGCCTCGACGGTCGCGGTGTACGAGGCTTGGAGGCCGAGAGCGGCGCCCATCTGATAGTGGGCGTCGGCATCGCGCGGACTCGCGGTCACCCGCCGGCGCGCGATCGCGAGGGCCTTCTCCAGCGCCTCGTGAAATGCGGCGGCGATCTCGGGCGGCGGCGGTTCGGGAGGCGCCTTCGAGCGTGCGACGCGGCCCATGTAGTCGTCCACGGTCATGTTGCCGCGCCGGAAGGTGATGCTGAGCCACAACGCGCTGGCGAGCCCGCGGTAGGCGGCGGCGTCCTCGGGATCCGTCGCAATCGCGCGGCGGTAGGTCTCGACCGCCTGATCGCGATCCATGTTGTAGATTTCGTCGGCGGCGCGGGCCCGCAGGGCGTCCGACTCGCGGCTGGCCCATGCCGGCACGGCGCCTGCATGGCCGAGCACCACGCTGAGCGCGACAGCGACGACGACGCGGCGCATTAAAGGCATCTTACGCCCATCGCCCAAACTCGGCGTCCGTCCGTCACTTGCGCCCGCTTGTGCCTTCTGCGTACAATCGGCTCCACTCGGCACACACCGGAGCGCCCGGGCGGCGGCTCCGTGAGAGAAGACATGGACAACGCAAGCACCGTCGGAACGGCGGCGCATGGCCACGCGCATGCGCACGAGGATCATGAGGAGCTCGGATTCCTGCGCAAGTGGGTCTTCTCCCAGGATCACAAGGTCATCGGGATTCAATACGCAGTGACGGGGCTGCTGTTCCTGCTGTTCGGATTCATGCTGATGATGATCATGCGGTATCAGCTGGCGTATCCCGGATCGCCGCTGCCGCTGGTCGGCAACCTGTTCGGCCCCGACAAGGCGCCGGGCGGCATCATGCTGCCCGAGTTCTACAACCAGCTCGGGGCGATGCACGGCACCATCATGGTCTTCCTGGGCGTCGTGCCGCTCGCGGTCGGCGGCTTCGGGAACTTCGTGATGCCGCTCCAGATTGGCGCGCCCGACATGGCGTTCCCCAAGCTCAACATGACGAGCTACTGGGTGTACTTCATCGGCGGCGTCGTCATGGTCACCAGCTTCTTCCTCCCCGGGGGCACGGCCCAGTCCGGCTGGACGTCGTATCCGCCGCTCTCGGTGATCACGGCGACCAACGGTCAGACGATGTGGCTCATCGGCATGATCTTCCTGATCACGTCGTCGCTGCTCGGGTCGGTGAACTTCATCGTGACCATCGTGCAGCTCCGCGCCAAGGGGCTGAGCTACATGCGGTTGCCGTTCTTCGTGTGGGCGCAGTTTGTGACCTCGTTCCTCCTGCTGCTGGCGTTCCCTCCGCTCGAGGCGGCCGGCATCATGCAGCTGATGGACAAGGTCGCCGGCACGAGCTTCTTCATGCCGAGCGGGCTGGTGGTCAGCGGCAAGGTGGTGCAGGTCGCCGGTCAGGGCAATCCGCTGCTGTGGCAGCACCTGTTCTGGTTCCTCGCGCACCCGGAGGTGTACGTCCTGATCCTCCCGGCGATGGGCATCGTGTCGGAGATCATCGCCAACAACACGCGCAAGCCGCTCTGGGGATACCGCGCGCTCGTGTACTCGGTCGTCTTCCTCGGCTTCATGTCCTTCGTGGTGTGGGCGCACCACATGTTCATGACCGGCATGGGGACGACCATGAGCGCGTTCTTCCAGACGACGACGATGATCATCTCGATTCCGTCGGTCGTCATCCTGACGGCGCTCCTGCTCTCGCTCTGGGGCGCCTCCATCCGGTTCACGACGCCGATGCTGTTCGCGCTGGCGTTTCTGCCCATGTTCGGCATCGGGGGACTGACGGGACTGCCGCTGGGGCTCGCGCCGCCCGACATCCACCTGCACGACACCTACTACGTCATCGGCCATTTTCACTACGTCGTGGCGCCGGGGACCATCTTCGCGCTGTTCGGCGGCATCTACTACTGGTTCCCGAAGGCGACCGGCCGGAAGATGAACGACGTCCTCGGTTGGATCCACTTCTGGGGATCGTTCATCTGCATCAACCTCGTGTTCATGCCGATGTTCATCCAGGGTCTCGGCGGGATGAACCGCCGGATGTACGACGGCGGCGCGCAGTACGCGCACAATGCGGGGCTGCTCAAGTGGAACCTGGTGATCGGGTTCGCGGCGTGGGGCCTGGGCCTCTTCCAGATTCCGTTCATCGTCAACTTCTTCACCAGCATCAAGTGGGGCACCGTCGTCGATCGCAATCCGTGGGAGTCGACGACGCTCGAATGGTCGGCGCCGTCGCCACCGGGACACGGCAACTTCGTGACCGAGCCGATCGTGTACCGCGGGCCGTACGAATACAGCGTGCCCGGAGCGGCGAAGGACTTCACGCCGCAGTTCGAACCCGAGAGAGCGTAGGCTGAGCAGGCGATGAACATCCCTTATACCGTCGAAGAACGGCCCGACACCGGATTGGCCAACGGCAAGCTGGGGATCTGGCTGTTCCTGGCGTCGGAAGTCATGCTGTTCGGCGCGCTGTTTTCCACCTACATCATCCTGCGCACCGGGGCGCTGGAGTGGCCGCACGGCGAGCTGAACGTCTGGCTCGGAATGGCGAACACGTTCATCCTGATCGGGTCGTCGGTCACGATGGTCATGGCATGGGCATCGCTGAAGATGAAGGACTGGGGCAAGCACCGCCTGTATCTCATCGCGACCTTCGTGCTGGCCGGCGTCTTCCTGGTGAACAAGTACTTCGAGTACGCCGACCACCTGCGGCGCGGCGAAGGGCCGTGGCACAGCACGTTTCTCGCCATCTACTTCACCCTGACGGGTCTTCACGGTCTCCACATCATCGGCGGCATGATCGTGATGCTGTACTTCATCGGTCCCGGGGCGAAGCTCTGGAAGAAGAACCCGGATCAGTTCACCAACCGGATCGAGTACACGGGGCTCTACTGGCACTTCGTCGACCTGGTGTGGATCTTCCTGTTCCCGGTGCTGTACTTGTTGTAGCCGCGCATGGAGCGTTGAAATGCATTCGGACGCAGAACACGTCAAGAACAGCGTGCGCACCTACTTCATGGTCGGTGCCGCGCTCTTCGTCTTCACCGCCGTCACGGTTGCCGTGAACCGGGTCCATCTCGCGGTGCCGTTCGCCATCACGGTGGCGCTCGTCATCGCGGCGACCAAGGGGTCGATGGTCGCGTCCGTGTTCATGCACCTGAGCGACGAGCGGAAGTGGATCTACGGCGCGCTGGCGCTGACGGCCTTCTTCTTCCTGATGCTCATCTTCGTGCCGCTGTTCACGATGGCCGACCACATCGGCACGCTGTCGGACACGGCGCGGATGGTGACCGAGCGCGCCGCTCATTGAGGCGCCGGCATGTCGCTCAGACTGTTTCACCTGGTCTTCATCGCGCTGTCGATCGTGCTGGCGGCGTTCTTCGGCGCCTGGTCGCTGGGGCAGTACCGCAGCGTCCACGATCCGGTGTTCGCCGTCACGGCCGGCGGCGCCATGCTGGCCGCGCTCGGGCTGGCGGCCTACGCGGCGCTGTTCCAACGCAAGACGCGAAAGCTGTAACGCAGGGACCGGGAGGGATGATCGAGGTGCTGACACAGAAACCGCTCAGGGGCGCCCTGGTCGCCGCCGTGCTGACGCTCGCGCCGCGGACCGCGCTCGCCTGTTCCGTCTGCTTCGGCCAGAGCGATTCGCCGCTCGCGCTCGGCATCAACTACGGCATCTTCCTGATGCTCGGCATCATCGTGGTCCTGTGGGCCGCCTTCGGGAGCTTCTTCATCTACCTGCGGCGGCGGGCCCGGATGCTCGAAGCCGCGGACCGTCTCGCCGACCCCGGCCCGACGATGGCGGGCGTCCGGCACCCTCAGGGAGGAATGATCTGATGCTGCAGTTTCTCGGGCTGCCCCCTGAAGCCTCGTCGCACGCCGCCGAGATCGACCAGATGATCGTGCTCGTCCACTGGTTGATGTTCGCGCTCTTCATCGGATGGGGAGTGTTCTTCCTGTTCGTGCTGTTTCGCTTCCGCCGCGGCGCGAATCCCACCGCGAGCTACGAGGGCGCCCACGGCAGATTCTCGAAAGGCGTCGAGCTTGCGATTGTCGTGGTGGAAATGGTGCTGCTCATCGGGTACGCCATCCCCGCCTGGGCGAAGCGCGTCGCGCAGTTCCCCCCCGAGAGCGAGGCGACCGTCGTGCGCGTGGTCGCGGAGCAGTTCGCGTGGAACGTCCAGTACGCCGGCGCCGACGGAAAGTTCGGCCGCACCGACCCGCTCCTCGTCTCAGCCGACAACCCGCTCGGCCTCGATCGCACCGACCCCAACGCGAAGGACGACATCACCGACATCAACAACCTGCACGTGCCGGTGAACCGGCCCGTCCTCGTGCACCTGAGCAGCAAGGACGTCATTCACAGCTTCGGTCTCTACGAGATGCGCGTCAAACAGGATGCGGTGCCCGGCCTCTCGATTCCCGTCTGGTTCATCCCGACGGTGACGACCGACCAGATGCGGCAGCGTCTCGGCAAATCGGACTTCGATTACGAAATCACCTGTTCGCAGCTGTGCGGCCTGGGGCATTTCCGCATGCGCGGCTATCTGATCGTGCAGAGCGCGGCCGACTATCAGAAGTGGATGGCCGAGCAGGTCCAGGCGCTGCGAACCGGAAACTGAGCGCCCGGCCTCAGACGCCCTGAATGTGCGCCCGCGCCAGCCGTTCGAGCAGCTGCGGCAGCGGCTCGCCGTCGAGGGCAAACGCGCCAAGCGCCGGCGTCCACGCGAGCTTGTATCCCCGCGCCATTGCCGACACCCAGATCTGCCGGACCGGCGCGTTCGGCGACACGACGAACCGCGCCTCGGACGGCTCGTCGAACAGCAGGTTCAGCGTGCCGTCCTGCAGCTCGATCTCGAAGCCTTCGGCGTCGGCGAGATCCATCAGCGCGCGACGGGCCTGCTCCAGCGCCTCGTCGCTCTTGACCCGGAATTCCTGTTCGCTCAACGCGCTCATGCCGGTCACTTGTCGCCGATCTGGTACTTGTCGGGGTCCGCGACGTAGCTCCGACGCGCGCGCGCCACCATGCCGGGTTGCTTCACCCGCAGCGCCAGGCGGTGCACCCGCCCGTCGAGCTGCGTGGGCGTGAACCCGATCACGTACTGGCTGTGCAGCTCCTGCGCGACGCGCGTGAACGTGGACTCGAGCGCCGTCGCCGAGTCGAGCTGGAAATATCCGCCGCCGGTTTCGTCGGCCAGCTTCTTGAGCCCGCTGTCCGGCTTGCTCGTCACCATGCGCTGGCCGTTGAAGTAGTGGCTCTCGAGGCCCACCGCGTACACCATCACTTCCTCGGCGCGGGCGCGATCCATCACCGTTCCCAGCCGCGTCC
This sequence comes from uncultured Acidobacteriota bacterium, assembly GCA_963807925.1. Taxonomy (GTDB): domain Bacteria; phylum Acidobacteriota; class Vicinamibacteria; order Vicinamibacterales; family CAVVIG01; genus CAWEDP01. The sequence continues at coordinate 509,644 of CAWEDP010000003.1, forward strand.
GGCTCTCGGTATCGTCGCCATCGGTGAACACCAGAATCACGCGCCGTCCATCGAGGCCCTTGAGCTCGTCGAGGCTCGCGGCCACGGCGTCCCACAAACGCGTGCCGTTGCCGTAATCGAGACCCTGAATGTCGCTGACCAGATCGTCGCGGTTGTTGGTGAAGGCGGCGTTGAACTGAATCTTGTCGTTGAACGCGCCGACCCGGCCCCGGTCGGCCGGGAGAAGACGCAACACGAACTGCTCGGCCGCTTTGCGCAGCAGGGGAATCGACGCCGTCATGCTGCCGCTCGTATCCAGCATGACGACAACCGATATCGGCTGGACCTCGTTCTCGAATACGAGAATCGGCTGCGGCTTGTCGTTGTCGAAGACCTCGAAATCCTCCTTCACGAGGCTGGGCACGAGCCGCTTGCCCGAATCGATCACCGTCGCGAAGAGCGACACGACCTGGGTTCCGGTGCGGAACGTCGGCTCCTGACGGTCCTGCGCGGAAACGAGGGCGGTCAGCAGGAGCGGAGCGGCGACGGCAAGCTTCCAGGCCATGAAATCAGCTTACAACAAACGCCGGCACGGCTATGTGCGCAACGCGTCGCCGATCGCCTCCTCGAGCACGAGCGCCATCGCCCGGTATCCCGCGGGCAAGGGGTGCAGACCGTCGGGTGAGGCGGCCAGAGCGTCGGGATTGTCCCGGCGGGCGACCGCCGCCCGCGTATCGCTGAAGACGACGTCCTCGTGGGCGTCCGCGTACTCGCGAATCCAGGCGTTGACCGCGCGCATCCGCGCGTTCTGGACTGGTGTCGCCGTGTCGTACGGAAGAATCGTGCCGGCAACGACGGGAATGCCCGCGGCGCGCGCCATCTCGTACATGGCCTGCAGCTCGCGACAGACGATCTCGGCGGAGCGGCCCGCGTAGATGTCATTGACGCCGGCGACAATCACTGCGACGAGCCGATCGGACGCCGGAAGACGGCGCCGCTCGCGGACCGCATCGCGTTCGAATCGCGCGCGAATCTGGTCGCTGCGCTCCCCGTTGACGCCGCGGTTGAGAACGCGCCAGTCGGGATGGCGCGCGGTCAGCCAGTAGCCGTACTGGCTCTCGACGTCGCCCGAACCGTCCGGCGGCGCCTCGAGCGGCGACTTGAAGCCTGGCGTTCCCGCCGTCGTCGAATCGCCGACCGCGACGATGGTGACCACGGGGCTGGATGCTACACGACCGCCTCGACCGCCCTCGCGCGCCGCCGGTTGCCGGAACCGTGCAGGACCGCGCATTGCCGACTTGACCGGTCGGATATGGCGGGGTAGACTGGACGTGCATTCTGAGATTGAGTCTCACTACTGCGAGGTCGGCGTCCGATAATGCTGCAAGCGTTCGTCATCACTCTTCGGGAAGGCCTCGAAGCGTTCCTCATCGTGGCGATCAGCCTCGCGTACCTCCGAAAGGCCGGACGGCTGGACCTGCGGTCGGCCATTCACTGGGGCATCGCCGGTGCCATCAGCCTGAGCATCCTCGGAGGCTATCTCCTCTATCACGCGCAGAACCAGGAATGGCTCGACGGCCCGCTGGCGATCGTGGCCGCGATATCGGTGACGACGCTCACGGTCCATATGTGGCGGGCCGGCCGACGGATGAGGGGCGACATCGAGCAGCGCCTGCGCGTCTCGAGCGAGCGCGCCGGACGGGCGGCGTTTGCCGGCGTCTTCCTGTTCACGCTGCTGATGATCAGCCGCGAAGGCATCGAGACCGCGCTGCTCCTGCTGCAGTTGCGGACGGCGCTGCACCTGGTCGCCGGCGCGGTGGCCGGCATCGGCGGCGCGGCGCTCGTCGCCTGGCTGTGGTCGCGGCTCGGGCGCCGCGTCAACCTGCCGTTGTTTCTGCAGATGACGGCGATCTTCCTGTTCGTGTTCGTCGTCCAGCTCACCATCCAGGGCGTGCACGAGATGTCGGAGCAGCGGCTGCTGCCGTTCAGCGCCGCGATCCACGGCGCCACCGAGTCGTGGGGCCCCGACAGCGCCTTCGGCCACGCGCTGACGTATCTGCTCGTCGTGCTTCCGCTCGGGTGGCTGGCCGTCCGGATGATCGTTCCGAAGCTGCGGCTGCCGAAGGCGACGGTTCCGCCGACGCCCGCGACCCGGTAAGGATCCCTTCACGCCACCTTTCCGCAAGGCGAGACTGGACGTTTGGCGTACGATGACCGCGTGAGCGGAACATCGTCGCGCCGCGCCTACATCGACTGGGCGCGCGGGATTGCCGTGCTCCTCATGATCGAGGCGCACACGATCGACGCGTGGACGCGGCCGCTCTCGCGCACGACGAAGCCATTCGCCTACGCCATCATCCTGGGCGGGTTTGCGGCGCCCGCGTTCCTGTGGCTCGCGGGCGTCGGCGTCGCGCTCTCGGCGGCCGGCACGATTCGGAAGACCGGCGACCCGAGCGCCGCGGTCGCCGCCGTGTGCCGGCGCGGGCTCGAGCTCTTCATTCTCGCGTTCCTGTTTCGCGTGCAATCCTTCGTCGTCACGCCCGGCAGCCATCCGGTGACGCTGTTTCGCGTGGACATCCTGAACGTCATGGGTCCCGCCATCGTGCTCGCGGGTCTCGTGTGGGGCGTGAGCGCGAGGCCCCTCCTGGCCGCAGTCCTTTACGCGATGCTGGCGTTGGCGGTCGCGATGGCGACGCCGATGGTGCGCGCGTGGGCGGGCGTCGATTCGCTGCCGATCTGGGTCCAGTGGTATCTCCGGCCGGCCGGCGACAACACGACGTTCACGCTCCTGCCGTGGAGCGGATTCGTGTTCGCCGGCGCGGCGTGCGGCGTGCCGCTCGCCACCGTCCGCACGGCGGAAGCCGAGCAGCGAGTGCACCACGCCCTGCTGGCGGCCGGCGCGGCGCTCGTCGCGCTGGGGTTCGCAACCGCCTCGATGCCGTCGATCTACGCGAGCTCGTCGTTCTGGACCAGCTCGCCGACCTATTTTGCGATTCGGATTGGTATCCTGACGCTGTCGCTGTCGGCGCTGTACGAGGTGACCGGGATCGGCGAGAAACGGTTCGGCCTGACGGCGCTCGCGCGCTTCGGCCGCAGTTCGCTGTTCGTCTACTGGATCCACGTCGAGCTGGTGTACGGCTACGCGACCTGGCTGCTGCACCTGCGGCTCCCGCTGGGGGGCTCGGTGGTCGCGTGTGCGGGCTTCGTGTGGCTGATGTACGCGGCCGTGCTCGGCCGCGACCGGCTGGCGGAAGGCTGGAGGAGCCGTCTGTCGCTCTACACAAAAAAGAACATTGCCGTATGATGCCAGACATGCCGACAGCCCTGGCGGTTCTTGGCTGCTCGCTCGTCGGTCGATCGACCAATCAGTAGCGTAATACAAGCAAGTATCTTGTTATCATTGGTTTGTAGCGTCTGGAGGTCTCCGCCAGGCTGCCAGCGCGCCGCGCCCGCGCGCGAAATAACCGTTGAGATGACGCGCGGCCGGCCGCTACAATTCGGCGTTTCGGGATCCGCCCGCGACCGGCCAGTCGCCGGACTCAGCCTATGATCAACGTTGCCGCCATCAGGATGCAGCAGTTCGGTGTGCAGTTCTATCAGGCCTCGCTCACCGCCAAGGACATCGACAAGCTGGTGCGATTCGAGGTCCTCAGTTACGGGGACAAGGCGCAGCCGGCGGTGCGCGGCGGACGCCAGAAGCCTGGCGCGCCGGCGTCGAAAGTGAACTGGGACCTCCTGGAGCGGCGAATCGCGTCGAGCGACAAGGCGTACCAGCGGCAGATCATCCGCCGGAAGATCGACGAGCTGGTCCAGTACTACGAGCAGTGCCGGCAGGCGCGCGACCTGCCGTCGATTGCCGGCGCGGTGATCATTTCGTGCGACGAGAAGCTGACGTTCCAACCTGTGGCCGAGGATTCGCGGGTGGGCGTGCTCAAGGTGCCTGAGCGCGAAGGCATCCTGCGGGCCATCGACGGTCAGCACCGCCTCCTGGCGCTGCACGCCGACATCGATCGGTTCCAGGGCGAGGACTTCAACGTGCCCGCGATCATCTTCGATCGGCTGCCCGAGGATCACGTCGTTCAGATGTTCGTCACGATCAACGCCAAGCACACGCGGCTGAACGCCTCGCACCTGGTCAGCCTGTCGGGTCGCCAGCTGTACCGCGACGAGAACCTGGCGGCGGCCCACGACGTCGTGCGCGCGCTGAACGATCGCGACGATTCGCCGCTGCACGACGACATCAAGCTCCTCGGCGTCGGCCGGGGCCGCGTCGCGCAGGCGCCCCTCGCGCAGGAGCTCAAGAAGCTGTTCGGGTCGGAGGGCTTCGGCGGCGGGCGACGCTCGGCCGATTTCCACGAGGAGGCGAAGAGATTCTTCGTCAACTACTTCAAGCAGATCGCGCTGGTCTTCGAGGGGGCGTGGAACGGGCGGAAGTACGCGATCAAATCGGCGTCGGCGCTCCGGGCGTTCATTCGCGTGGCCCCGGACGTGATCCGTCGCCTCGACCAGGAGCACGCGGACCGCACCGACTTCCGCGCCATCGGCCGCGTGATCGCGCCGTGGGGCCGCCGGATCGGCGATCTCCGGTTCGAGACCGAAGGCGCGTGGAAGCGGACCGGCACCACGGTCGACTCGCTGTCGAAGGAGCTCCGTCTCGCGCTGCAGTATCCGGAAGGCGCCGCGGTATGAGAGCCGGACAACGGCGATTTACAATCTACACTTGACGGTTGGGAAGCTACAAAGCGACTCCGTGACCCGGACCGCCTCTGTGCGGAGGCCGTCGGCGCGTGCCCACGCCCTCTCGTCGATTGTCAATTGCCAATCGTAGATTGATGCGCACCCTCCTCGTGACCGGCGGCGCCGGCTTCATCGGATCCAACCTGGTCCGGCACCTGCTCGATCGCACGGCGGACCGCATTGTCGTCGTCGACAAGCTGACCTACGCCGGCAGCGTGCTCAATCTCGACGGCCCCCGCCGTGATCCGCGGGTGTCCATTGTCGAGGCGGACATCGCGGATCGCGGCGCCATGGCTCGGACCTTTCACGCGTTTGGACCGGCAGCCGTCCTCAATCTCGCGGCCGAGACCCACGTCGATCGCTCGATCGACGGTCCGCGGCCCTTCATCGACACCAACATCGTCGGCACCTTCGTCCTGCTGGAGACCGCGCGCGCCCATCTCGCGGAGCAGGCCGCCTCCGTCCGGGACCGTTTCCGCTTCCTCCACGTGTCGACCGACGAGGTGTACGGCACCCTCGGCGCTGCGGGGCTCTTCAGCGAGGAGACGCCGTACGCGCCCAACTCCCCCTACGCCGCCAGCAAGGCGGCAGCCGATCATCTCGTGCGCGCCTACCACCACACGTACGGACTGGCGACGCTCATCACGAACTGCTCGAACAACTATGGGCCGTTCCAGTTCCCGGAGAAGCTGATTCCGCTGATGGTGCTGAACGCACTGGACGGGCGTCCGCTCCCGATCTACGGGGACGGCGGCAACGTCCGCGACTGGTTGCACGTGGACGATCACTGCGCGGGCATCCTGCTCGCGCTCGAGAACGGTCGGGCGGGCGACAAGTACAACATCGGCGGCGGCAACGAGCGGACCAATCTCGAGATCGTCGACGGCGTCTGCGACGCGCTCGAGGCCATCCGTCCCGCGGCCGCCAATCCCGCGCTCGGCGGCCGGACGTATCGCGATCTGAAGACCTTCGTGCCGGATCGCCCGGGACACGATCGCCGCTACGCGATTGACTCGGCGAAGATTCGCCGCGAGCTCGGATGGAGGCCCGTCCACGCGTTCGCCGACGGCCTGGCGGCGACGACCAGGTGGTACGCCGAGCACCGCGCCTGGTGCGACGCGGTGCAGAGCGGCCGGTACGATCGGCAGCGCCTGGGGCTCGGCTCATGAGGTTCGATTCCCCCGATCGCCAGCGGCACGGCGGCCCCGCGTGCGCCGGCGGTCTCCCTCCTGGCCGGGACCACCGGCGCCTGCTGGAGGGGGCGGCAGCGGCGTGCCGCTGAAAGGCATCATCCTCGCCGGCGGTTCGGGATCGCGGCTGCATCCGCTGACGCGCGCCGTCAGCAAGCAGCTCGTGCCGATCTACAACAAGCCGATGATCTACTACCCGCTGTCGACGCTGATGCTGTCGGGCATCCGCGACGTGCTGGTGATCACGACGCCGCACGAGCAGGACGGGTTTCGCCGGCTGCTCGGCGATGGAAGCGAGATCGGGCTGCGGATCGAGTACGCGGCCCAGCCGCGGCCCGATGGACTGGCGCAGGCGTTCATCATCGGCCGCGACTTCGTCGGATCCGACCGCGTGACGCTCGCCCTCGGCGACAACATCTTCTACGGTGCCCATTTTTCCGACTACCTCAGAAGCGCGGCGTCGCGCGAGCAGGGCGCGACGGTGTTCGGCTATCAGGTCCGCGATCCGGAACGCTACGGCGTCGTGGAGTTCGACGCCAGCGGCCGCGCCGTGAGCCTCGAGGAGAAGCCGCCGCGGCCGAAATCGAGCTACGCCGTCACCGGGCTGTACTTCTACGACAACGACGTGCTCGACATCGCCGCCTGCCTCAAGCCGTCGCCGCGCGGCGAGCTCGAGATCACCGACGTCAACCGCCACTACCTCGACTTGTCGCGGCTGCACGTCGAGAAGCTGGCGCGCGGCATCGCCTGGCTCGACACCGGCACCCACGAGTCGCTCATGCAGGCGTCCAGCTATATCCAGGCCATCGAGGAACGGCAGGGACTCATGGTCGCCTGTCTCGAAGAGATCGCCTATCGGATGGGGTACATCACGGCCGCCGACCTAGAGCGTCTGGCGCGGGCGATGGCGTCGAGCGCGTACGGCCGATACCTGTTCCACGTCCTCGAGCAGGACGCCTGAGGCATGCGGTTCGTCGAAGCCGGTCTGCCCGGCGTCATCGTGATCGAGCCGGACGTCCATCGCGACAGCCGCGGGCATTTCCTCGAAACCTACCATGCCGGGAAATACCGCGCCGCCGGCCTCGAGGCCGCCTTCGTGCAGGACAACGAGTCGCTGTCCACGAGAGGCACGCTCCGCGGCCTGCACCTGCAGGTCGGCCGGCCGCAGGGGAAGCTCATCCGCGCGATCCAGGGTGAGATCTTCGACGTCGCCGTCGACGTGCGCGTCGGGTCGCCGACCTTCGCGCGATGGTTCGGCGTCACGCTGTCGGGCGACAATTTTCGCCAGTGCTACGTCCCGCCGGGTTTCGCGCACGGCTTCTGCGTCGTCAGCGAGCTCGCCCTGGTCCAATACAAGTGCACGGATCTGTACGACGCCGCGGCGGAAGTCGGCGTCGCGTGGAACGATCCGGGCCTCGCGATTTCGTGGCCCGTCGAGATGCCGGTCCTCTCCCCGCGCGATCAGCGTCATCCGCGGCTGTCGCAGCTCATCGATCGCCTGCCGGCGTGGGCCGCCCGATAACAGAACTGTAAGATCGATCACAAAGTCGTCGTCCCGGCGGAACCTGTCGCTGCGGAAACCTGCTGATTTCCTCGAAAACCGCGCGGCACGGCCGTTGCCTCCTCCCTGGGCGACAGTCGCTGATCTGATTACGGCAGGGCGCCGTGAATGCTGGGGGAGCCGGGTCAGCGAGGCAGAGGGGCATCGCAATAACGCGGTGCCCTTTTGTTTTGTACGGCGCGCCGCGTCGGCGAGATTGCGGCGTGTCGGGCGTCGGCCGTCTTCGTGATAGAACTGCGCCCTGGTGAGCCGAATCGACCTCAACGCCGACGTCGGTGAATCCTTCGGGGCCTACACGATAGGCGAGGACGAGGCCCTGATGCGATCGATAACCTCGGCGTCGATCGCGGCGGGGTTTCACGCCGGCGATCCCTCGGTCCTCCGGCGCACGCTTCGCCTCGCGCGCTCCCACGGCATCGCTGTGGGCGCCCATCCTGGGTTCCCCGACCTGGTTGGATTCGGCCGGCGCGACATGCACATCGCCGCAGCCGAGATCGAGGATCTGGTGCTCTATCAGATTGCCGCCGTCGGCGGCGTGGCGGCGGCCGAGGGCATGAAGCTGCAGCACGTCAAGCCACACGGAGCGCTCTTCAATATGGCGGCCCGCAGCGAGCCGCTCGCAGCGGCGATCGCCCGAGCCGTTGCGTCCTACGATCCGACGCTCGTGCTCGTCGGGCTGGCGGGCTCCGAGATCCTGAACGCCGGCCGGGCAGCCGGCCTCCGCGTGGCGGCCGAGGTGTTCGCCGACCGCGCGTACGAGCCCGACGGCTCGCTCCGGCCGCGCCGCCTGCCGGGCGCGGTGATTCACGACGTTGAGGCGGTCGCCGCCCGCGCGGTGCGGATGGCTGGCGAACGCACCGTCGAGACAATCGACGGCACCCTGCTGCCCGTCGAGGCCGACACGATGTGCGTCCACAGCGACACGCCGGGCGCGGGCAGGCTGGCTGCCGCGCTGCGCCGCGCGCTCGAGTCCGCTGGTGTCCGCGTCGTCGCGATGCGCGAAGGCTCGGAGCCACCCCGATAGGCCGTTCCCGGCGGGTCCGACTCAGCCTCAGCGTGAACTAATCGGGGCGGACCGCTTCGTCGCGCAACGCCCGGCGGAGCACCTTGCCGACCATCGTCTTGGGGAGCTCCGAGCGGAACTCGATGTGCGACGGCACCTTGTAAGGCGCGAGCGAGCGCCGGCAGAACTCGCGGATGTCGTGCTCGGTCGCGGTGTGCCCGCTGCGGAGCACCACCCAGGCGGTGACCGCCTCGCCTCTGGTCGGATGCGGGAGGCCCGCCACTCCGACTTCGGCGACCGCCGGATGCGCTGCAACGATCTCTTCGACCTCGCGCGGCCACACCTGGAACCCGCTCATCTTGATCAGATCCTTTTTGCGATCGACGATGAAGAGGTAGCCGTCTTCGTCGAGATAGCCCAGGTCGCCGGTGTGCAGCCATCGTCGCGTCGAGGCGCCGTCGACGTGATCGCGGAGCACTTCCGCCGTTTCGTCCGGCCGGTTCCAGAAGCGCTGCATCAACTGCGGCGCCGACAGGGCGATTTCCCCCACTTGGTTCGGCCCCAGCATCCGCGATCCCTGGTCGGGGTCGAAGATGCCGACGTAGACGTCGGGCAGCGGCATCCCGACCGATCCCGGCTTGTTGGGCCCCGTCACCGGGTTCACGCAGAGCGCCATCATCGCTTCGGTCAGCGAGTACCCCTCGACAATCCGTCCACCCGTCAGCGTCTCGAATCGCTGCCTGGTGTCGGCGAGCAGCGCCGCCGCGCCCGAGAAGCAGATCCTGACGCACGTGAAGTCGACCTTGCGCCGCTGCACGGCGCGGTGGTTGAGGAGTGCGATGTACAGCGTCGGCACGCCGTTGAGGAAGGTCGGTCGGACGCGGCGGATGGTGGCGATGACATCGCCAAGGTCGCGCGGGTTCGGCACGAGCGCCAGCGCGCCGCCGTTGACGAGCGCAATCGCCTGGATGCCGACATTGGCGTACACGTGGAACAGCGGCAGCGGCGCCAGAATCACGTCGCGATCGCCGCTCAGCGCCGAGGCGGTCCACGCCTTCACCTGAAGGCCGGTGACGACGTACGCCGCATGGGTTCCCGCGGCGCCCTTGGGCGTGCCTGTGGTCCCGCCGCTCATCAGCAGCACCGCCGTGTCGTCCGGGTCCACCGGAATCGGAGGCGGCCGCCGGCCCCGGCTCTCGCGCAACATGCGGGCGAGATCGTAATCGCCCGGTTCGAGCGTCACGCGGTCGCCGTCGCGGGCCTCGCGCACGAGGGTGAACAGCCACCGGAGCGCCGCGGGGAAGTAGTCCTTGATGTTGGTGGCGATCACCCGCCGCAGCGGCGTCCGCGCCTGGAGACGCTTGACGCGGGCGTAGTAGCGCGTCAGCGTCACGATCGTTTCCACGCCGTAGGCGCGGAGCGGTTCCTCGATTTCCCGTTCGGTGTAGGTGGGATTGAGCGGGGCGACGACCGCGCCGACCTTCCACGCCCCGTGCTGCGCGATCAGGAACTGGGGGCAGTTGGGGAGGAGCAGGGCGACGCGATCCCCTTTCGCGATCCCGAGCGCGGAGAACCACGCGGCGCACGCGTCGCTCGCCTCGTCGAGCTCGCGCCACGTGACCGTCGCGCCCTTGAAGAGGATCGCCGGTCGATCGGGCCGGTCACGCCGATGGTCGCGAAGATAGTCGAGTGCCGTGCGGCGCGGATACGGCGCCAGCGTGTGCGGGACGGCGGCGTCGTAGTGATCCAGCCACGGGGCCGTCATGGCTCCTTCGCCTGAAACCGCCACCCCCGGGTGTACGCCGGGTGGGGTCGCGTGGGCTATGTCGTCGACTGCGGCGCCAGCAGCGTCAGCAGGAGTGCTTTCTGGACGTGCAGGCGGTTCTCCGCCTGATCGAACACGATGGAGGCCGGCGACTCGAAGACATCGACCGTGACCTCCTCGCCCCGGTGCGCGGGCAGGCAGTGCATGAACACGGCGTCCGGCCTGGCGAGCCCCATCAGGTCGTCGGTGACCGTATAGCCGCGAAACGCCTCGCGTCGCACGGCAGCTTCGGCCTCCTTGCCCATCGAGGTCCACGTATCGGTGTATACCGCGTCGACGTCGGCGACCGCGTCGGCCGGGTCGCTGAACAGCCGGAGGCGCGCGCCATGACGCGCGGCATGCGTGGAGCGCTGCACGACCGCGTCCGGAAGCTGATAGCCGTCCGGGCTGGCCATGTGCAGGTTGACGCCGAGCATCGCGGCCGCGTAGGCGAGCGACGTGGCGACGTTGTTGCCGTCGCCGACGAACGCGATCGTGCGGCCTCGCAGCGCGCCCCAGCGCTCGTGCAGGGCCAGGAAGTCCGCGAGAATCTGGCACGGGTGCTCGTCGTCGGTGAGCGCGTTGATCACGTGCAGCCGCGACGCGCTGGCGGCGAACTCCTGGAGCATGCGGTGCGCAAACGTCCTGACGACGACGGCGTCGACCCACCGCTCGAGGCTGCGGGCGACATCCGCGACCGGTTCGCGCTGCCCGAGCGCCACATCCGGTTGCAGGCCGATGGCCCGCCCGCCCAGCTCGCGGACGCCCACCTCGAAGGTCGTCCGGGTGCGCAGCGAGGATTTCTCGAACAGCATGGCGACGTACCGCCCGCTCAAGGCGGTGGCGGTCGGTGCCTGCGGGCCCAGCGCGCGGTCCGCTTTGAGCTGCAGCCCCACGTCCAGACAGCGCTCGAGATCGCCCGGGTCGAGGTCGAGAATCGAGAGGAAATCCTTCCGCCGCGCCATCACCGACTGTGGCATGCCGTGGTCCCCGATCAGGTCCGATAGTCCGCGTTGATGTGCACGTACTCCGCGCTGAGGTCGCAGGTCCAGACCTTCGACGACGCGCTCCCTGCGCCGAGGTGCACCGTCAGCTCGATGTCCGTGTTGGTCTTGAGGTATTCCGCGGCCTCGGGCGCCGCCTCGTCGTGAGGCCGTCCGTCCCGCAGCAGCACCGTGGCGCCGATGGCGACCGCCGCGCGGGCCAGCTCGAACCGCACGCCGGCGCGGCCCGCCACGGCGACCAGCCGGCCCCAGTTGGGATCGCCGCCGTGGACGGCCGTCTTCACGAGGGGCGAGTTGGCGATCGCCTTCGCGGCCTTGCGCGCTTCGTCGGCCGACGCGGCGCCGGTCACGACGACCGTCACCAGCTTGGTCGCGCCCTCACCGCCACGGACGATGCCGAGCGCGAGCGATCGGCAGACGCCGGTCAGGGCGCCGACGAACTCGCCGTAGTTGGTCTGGTCGATCCTCACGTCCGACGCGCCGTTGGCCAGAAGCATCACGCAGTCGTTGGTCGAGCACTCGCCGTCGACCGTAATGGCATTGAAGGTGTCGTGGACGGCTTCGCGCAGCGCGCGGTCGAGCAGCGCCCGCGGGACCGCCGCATCCGTGGTGACGAACCCCAGCATCGTCGCCAGCATCGGCTCGATCATGCCGGCCCCTTTGGCCATGCCGCCGATCCGCGCCGAGCAGTCGCCCGCCGTCATTCTAGCGGCCGCCTCCTTCGGGAAGGGGTCGGTCGTCATGATCGCGCGGGCGGCCGCGTCGCCGTGGTCCGCGCCGAGCGCGGCGACCGCCGCCGGAATCCCGCGTCGGACGCTGTCCATCGGCAGGGCCACGCCAATCACGCCCGTCGAGCTGACCAGCACGTGCTCGACCGGACAGCCGATCAGGCCGGCCGTCTCGCTGGCCATTTCTCGCGCCGCCCGGAGGCCCTCGTCGCCGGTGCACGCATTGGCACATCCGCTGTTGATCACGAAGGCCCGCGCCCGGCCGCCCGAGCGCGCCAGATGCTCGCGCGACACGATGACGGGCGCCGCCTGCGCCAGGTTGGTCGTGAACACCGCCGCGGCGGCTGCCTCCGTGTCGGACACCACCAGCGCCAGGTCGAGCAGCTCCGGATTCCGTTTGACGCCGACGTGGACGCCCGAGGCCTTGAAGCCCTTCGGCGCGGTGATGCCTCCGGGAACGGCGTCGACGGTCATCCTGCGGCCTCGACCGCGTGGAGCGCCGCGTCGAGCCGCGACAGTCCCTCGTCCACCTCGTCGACGGTGATGACGAGCGGCGGCAGCAATCTGACGACGGTCACCGCGGTGCGGTTGACGATGACGCCGCGCGCCAGGGCGGCCGGGACGACCGGTCCGGCGTCGCGGGCCAGCTGAAGACCCCACATCAGGCCGGCGCCTCGCACCTCCTTGACGATCGGGTGCGCCTTGGCGATGGCCTGCAATCGCTCGTCGAGGTGGCGTCCGACCTGACCGATGTGTCCGAGCAGTCCGCCGCCGACCAGCTCGTCGAGGACACATAAGGCCGCGCGGCACGCCAGCAGGTTGCCGCCATATGTGCTGCCGTGATCGCCGTACGAGATCGTGTTGGCCACCTCTTCGCTGACGAGCGCCGCGCCAACGGGGACACCGCCTCCGAGCGCCTTGCCGATCGACACCAGATCGGGCTTCATGCCGAGCGTGGCGAAGTAGAACGGGTACCCCGTACGTCCGAGGCCGCTCTGGACTTCGTCGGCGATGAGGAGCGCGCCCGTCCGCCGGCACGCTTCCGTGATGGCGGCCCCGAAGGCGGGCGTGAGCGGGCGGACGCCGCCTTCGCCCTGGATCGGCTCGGCGATGATGGCCGCCGTCGACGAGGAGACCGCGGCGTGCAGGGCCGCCGCGTCGTTGGCCGGCACGAAGCGCACCCCGGCCAGCAGGGGCTCGAACGGCGCGCGGTAGTGCTCGTCGGACGTGACCGAGAGCGCGCCGAACGTGCGGCCGTGGAACGACTCCTCGAGGGCGACGATCTCGGGCCGCCGCTCGCCGCGCGTGTGCCAGTAGCGCCGCGCGAACTTGAGGCACGCCTCGACCGCTTCGGTGCCGCTGTTGCAGAAGAAGGCGCGCGGCAGACCGGACAGATGCGCGAGCCGTTCGGCGAGCTGCCCCTGCAGCGGGTGGAAGAACAGGTTCGACGTGTGCAGCAGCGTGTCCGCCTGGTCCGCGATCGCGCGCGCCAGCGCCGGGTGCGCGTGGCCGAGTGCGGCGACGCCGATGCCCGACAGCAGGTCGAGGTACTCACGCCCGTCGCTGTCGTACAGGCGGACGCCTCGTCCCCGGACGAACGTCACCGGCGCGCGGCGATAGGTCTGGAGAACGTGCCGCGTTTCGAGCGCTTGTACGTCCGCGACCTCTGTCGTCATGGTTCGCTCCCCCATCACCATTCACCCGACCACCCGGGTCGCCGCGCGCGGCGTCTCGCCGATCGCGGCGGCGGTGAGTGCCGACTGGTCCCGACCGTCCACGATGATCACGTCCTCGACGCCGCTGGCGAGCGCATCGTCGCACGCGCGCAGCTTCGCGACCATGCCCGCCGTCGCCGTCCGATCGGCGAGCAGGCCGGCTATCGCCGCCCGATCCAGCTCGGCGATCGTGCGGCCGCCGCCGTCGAGGACGCCCGGCGTGGTGCCGGCGATCACCAGCCGCCGGGCGCGCAGCCGGGCCGCGAACCCGCCGGCGAAGGTGTCGGCGTTCACGTTGAACAGCTGTCCATCGCGTCCGACCCCGATGCATGCCACCACCGGCACGAACCGCGCCTCGACGAGCGTCGAGAGGAGGCGGCTGTCGGCGGCGGCGACCGGAACGCCGACGCGGCCGAGATCCACCAGGCCCCCCTCCACCGTACGATGCGGCGGCGCCGGCTGCGACAAGCCGCACGCCCCGTCGGCGCCGGTCAGGCCGACCGCCGCGACGCCGGCTGCGCTCAGCGCCGCGACCAGGCGCGTGTTGACCGTGCCAGCCAGCACCGAGACGACGACCGCCAGCGTCGATTCGTCGGTGATGCGAAGCCCCTCGACCTGGCGCGTCCCGATGCCGGCCGCCTTCAGCGCCGCGTCGATTTCCCTGCCGCCGCCGTGCACGACCACCAGGGGGCCCGCGGCGGCCGCCTCCCGCACGCTGGCCACGACGTGCCCGAGGCGGTCGGCGTCGTCGAGCAGCTCGCCGCCGCACTTGAGGACGAGCGGTCTCACCGCCGCCCGGGCCCGCCGGCGGCCGGATCCGCCGACGCGGTCACCAGAGCCCCGTCCGTTCGTCGATGCCGAGCATGACGTTCAAATTCTGCACGGCCTGCCCCGATGCGCCCTTGAGCAGGTTGTCGATCACCGACACCAGCACGGCACGGCCCGATGGGTCGACCCGCCAGCCGATATCGCAGAAGTTCGTGTGCGCCACGTGCTTGATTTCCGGCAGCGACGATCCCACGAGCCGCACGAACGGGGCCGATCCGTAGGCCTGCTGGTACACGGACGCGAGGCCGTCCTCGGTGGTCCCGGCGGTGAGCCGGACGTAGGTGGTCGCCAGGATCCCGCGATCCAGCGGGACCAGGTGCGGCACGAACGTGACGGCGTGACCGCCGGTGGGGACGCCCTGCTCGATTTCGGCGCCGTGACGATGGCCGAACACGCCATAGGCGGACACGCTGCCGTGGCACTCGGAGAAGTGCGTCCGCTCGGACGGCGTCTTGCCGGCGCCGGAGACGCCGGACTTGGCGTCCACCACGATATCGCTGCCGGGCGCGAGCAGCCCGGCCCGGGCGATGGGTTCGAGCGCGAGCAGCGTCGCAGTCGGATAACAGCCCGGGTTGGCGACGAGCCGCGCGTCGGCGATCGCGTCGCGCGCGATCTCGGTGAGGCCGTACGCGAGGCCGTCGGGCACGCGGCGCGTTTCCGGGTACCAGCGCGCGCGACCGACCGGGTCCGCCAGCCGAAAGGCGCCGGAGAGATCGACCACGCGCACGCCCGCGTCGACGAGCGACGGCGCGAGCTCGGCCGCGGCGGCGTCGGGCAGCGCCAGGAAGACCGCATCGGCGTCGCGCAGGATGTCCGGCGCGAGCGGTGTGACGTGGCCCGTCCACAGACCGGCGAGCGCCGGCAGCGTGCGGGCCGCGGTGGTGCCGGAGGACATCGCCGCGGTCAGCGTCACCGCCGGGTGGCGCGCCAGGATCCGCAGGAGCTCCTGGCCGGTGTAGCCGGTCGCGCCGGCGACCGCCACGCGGAGCCGGCCGGCCGCGTCGGAGGGGGGCGACCCTGATCGTGGTGCCGCAACGGTATGCATGGAAAAGCATATTTATACACACGATGCGGGATCGATCAACACAAATCGATGTATACTCGTTCTCCGCCTGTCCATGAAAGCGCGCCGTCAAGCCGCCATCCTGGAACTGATCGGCCGTGACCCGCTGCGCAGCCAGGAGCAGTTGCGTCGTCGTCTGCACCACCGCGGGTTCCAGGCGACGCAGGCCACGATTTCGCGCGACATCAAGGAGCTCGGCCTCGTGAAGCGCGCCGGCGACGGCGCGTACCAGCAGTCGGCCGACGAGCCGGGCGCGGAGAGCGCGATGGCGGCGCTCGAGCGGGCGGCGCTCACCTTCATGCGGGCGGTCGAGCGCGTGCAGCATCTGGTGGTCATCCGGACCGGCGCCGGCCAGGCGCAGCCGCTCGCGGTGGCCATCGATCGCGCGCAGCTGACCGAATCGGTCGGCACGATTGGCGGCGACGACACGATCCTGATCATCGCTCGCGACGCGCGCCGGGCCGCCGCGCTGGCCCGGCGGCTGGAGCGCTACGCGACGATTGGTCGCCCATGACGACGCTCTGGTCCGGCCGCTTCGACACCGCGCCCGATGCCGAGGCGTTCGCATTCGGCGCCTCGTTTGCCTTCGACCGGCGCCTCTTCGAAGACGACGTGGCCGGCAGCCGCGCGTGGGCGCGCGCCCTGGCGCGGGCCGGCGTGCTCGCCGACGCCGACGCGCGTCAAATCGATCAGGCGCTGGCCGACCTGCTCGCGCGCGCGCGCGAGGACGCGGCCTGCATCGACGGTCCCGATGAAGACGTGCACAGCTTCGTCGAACGGCAGCTGGTCGAGCGGCTCGGCGATGCCGGCCGCCGGCTGCATACGGGCCGCTCGCGCAACGAGCAGGTGTCGCTCGACCTCCGGCTGTATCTGCGCCGCCGGATTCCGGCGCTCCAGCGGCGCGTCCGTGAGCTGATGGACGCGCTGGCCCGCCGCGCCGCGGCCGCCGGCGACGCCCTGATGCCGTCGTTCACCCACTCGCGCCCGGCGCAGCCGATTCTGGCGGCGCACTTCTTCCTGGCGCACGCGGCTGCGCTGCGCCGCGATCACGATCGCCTGGCGGCGGCGCGCGACGAAGCCGACGCGCTGACGCTCGGGTCGGGTGCGGTCGCCGGGACCAGCTACGCCATCGACGTCCAGGCCCTCGCGCGCGATCTCGGCTTCTCGCGCGTCGTGCTGAACAGCCTCGATGCCTCGTCGGACCGCGACTTCGCCGCCACGTTTCTCTACGCGTGCGCGCTGACCATGGTCCACGTGAGCCGTCTCGCCGAGGACCTGATCGTGTTCAGCGGCGACGAGCACCGGTTGTTCGAGTTGTCCGATGCGCTCAGCACCGGCAGCAGCATGATGCCGCAGAAGAAGAATCCCGATCCGCTGGAGCTCGTCCGCGGCAAGGCCGGCCGGTCCATCGGACACCTGGTGGCGCTGCTGGCGACACTGAAGGGACTCCCGAGCGGCTACAACAAGGACCTGCAGGAAGACAAGGAGGCCGTGTTCGATGCGGAGGACACGCTGTCGGGCAGTCTGGCGGCAACTCGTGCGGTCGTCGCCGCGCTGACGATCGATCGCGCGCGCGCCGAGTCGGCGGCATCGGGCTTGCTCCTGGCAACCGACGTGGCCGACTATCTCGTGGGACGCGGAGTGCCGTTCCGCCGGGCGCATGAGATAGTCGGGGCGCTGGTGAGAAAACTTGTCGCCGAGGCGCGCGACTTCGGGTCGCTCACGCTCTCGGAGTGGCAGGCCGCCAGCGACCGCTTCGCCGCCGATATCGTCTCGCGTGTGACGCCCCGCGCGTCGGTGGCGGCCAAGGGCACGCCGCAGTCGACGGCGCCGGCCGCCGTGGAGGCGGCCTTGAAGGACGTGGAACAGTGGCTGGCCGCGATGGAAGGCGCGGGCGGCTGACGGTATTGCTACTCCGAAACAAGCTCTGCTACAATTGCAGCGCCTTTCGCAGTTCCTTCCCCGCCAGAGAGAGGCTCCTTCGGGAGATTTTGATGCAGCAGCGCCAGCTTCGGCTTGGTGACATCCTGGACGATTACTGTCCGCGGGAACGCCGTCTGACGAACCACGCGATCGTGGCGATGGTCGGCGACGAAGTGAAGCAGACGCGGTGCACCACGTGCGAGGCGGAGCATGCCTTCAAGCACGGCAAGGTGCCGCGCCAGCGGCGAAAGGCCGACACGCCCGCCGCGTTGTACTCGCAGGTGCTCGCGGGCCAACCCAAGCGCGTCACGCACGAGCAGGCGGCCGAATCGGCGGAGCCCGCGGCCGAACCGCCGCCCGACGCCGAGGGTGCGCGCGCCACCGCGCGGGCCGAATCGGCGTCGGCGCCGCCGCCCGAGAGCCACAACACCGCGCTGGATCCCCTCGGCGTCCACGCCGGTGAACCCGAGGTCGACACCGAGCAGGGGCCCGCTCATCGCCGGCTGATTCGTGCGACGCTGCCGCGGCCGGAAGGGCAGACCCCCCCCGCGCGTCCGGTTCCCGAGTTCACCATTCGCCAGCCGACCACCCGTCCCGGCCGATTTCGGCCGCGCCATCAGCGGGGCGCCTCGCCGTTTCTCTCCGGCCAGAACGGCAACCGGTCCGGCTACATGGGCGGTGGCCTCCCCCGGCAGGGCGGGCGGCCACCGATGCCGCCGTCGGGCAAACGGCACGGGCCGGGCGGCGGCGGACGGAAGCGATCCAAGTAGCGCCTCTGGACCGTCGGCGCTCCCGGCGTCCACTCTCATATGCCTGATCTCTCCGGGAAACACGGCCTGGTCGTCGGTGTGGCGAATAGACGGTCGATTGCCTGGGCCATCGCGCGCGCGGCCGGCGCCGCCGGTGCGCGTCTGGCGGTCACCTATCAGGGCGAGCGGCTCGAGGACAACGTGCGCGAGCTGTCGGAACAGCTCGTCTCGCCGCTGATCCTGCCGCTCGACGTCACGAGCGATCAGCAGATCGCCGAGGTGGCGGCGGCGATCGAACGCGAGTTCGGAGGCCTGGACTTCCTGGTGCACGGCGCGGCGTTCGCCCTGCAGGGCGATCTGAAGAACCCGTTCGTCGAGACCTCGCGCGAGGGATTTCGCATCGCCCTCGAGGTGAGCGCGTACTCTCTGGTTGCGCTCACGCGCGCGATGCTCCCGCTCATGGAGCGCCGCGGCGGCGGCAGCATCGTGACGCTGACGTATCTGGGCAGCCAGCGCGTGTTCAGCGGGTACAACGTGATGGGCGTCGCAAAGGCCGCGCTCGAAACGACCGTGCGGTACCTGGCCGGGGAGCTCGGCGCGAAGAACGTGCGTGTCAACGCCGTCTCTGCCGGCCCGATCAAGACCCTGGCGGCCATGGGGATCGGGGGGTTCTCGGACATCCTGCAGGTGTACCGTGACCGTGCGCCGATGCGGCGCAACATCGAGGTGAACGAGGTCGCCGACACGGCGGTGTTTCTCCTCGGGCCCGAATCGCGAGGCATGACCGGTGCCATCCTGTTCGTGGACGCCGGCTACCACATCATCGGGATCTGACGCAGGCCCTCGATGACCTGGCGTCGGGTCCGCGGCGCGCTGCTGCGGCTGGTGCGGCGCCGGCCGCTGGCAGTCGTGGTGGGCGGCGTGCTCGTCGCGGCCGCGGCGTGGCTCGACATGAGCGGCCGGTACACCGCATGGTGGGTGGACGGCGCAAGCCTGGTCGTGGGCGGGACGGGGGCCGCCGTGCTCTGGAGCGGGTTGACGGGTGTGCGACCCGATTGGGTCGACGGCTCCCCGGGCGACCGGCACCCCTAGAGGAGCAGTTATCCGCGTTCCAGATCGCCGCGATGCGCCGACGCGGCCGATTCGGGCTCGAGCCCGTATTGGATGATCTTGCGATAGAGCGTGCCGCGGCTGATATCGAGGACGCGCGCCGCCTCCTTCTTGTTCCACTTCACGGCGCTGAGGACGTGCACGATGTGCGCGCGTTCGGCGTCTGCCAGCGTCGGCAGCTCACCGCCCCGATGAGTCGGAACCAGCCCCGGGGCATGCAGAAAATCGATGTCCGTCGCGCGAATGGTCCGGCCGGGCGCCGACAGCGCGGCGCGCGCGACGGTGCTCTCGAGCTCGCGGATGTTGCCCGGCCAGGGATAGCCGACGAACACGTCGAGCGCCTCGCGCGAGAATCCCTTGCTGTCGAGCGGCAGACCCTGCGCCGCGCAGTAGCGCGCGAGAAAGCGCTCGGCGAGCACCGGAATATCGAGCGGCCGCTCCTTGAGCGACGGCAGGCGGATGGCGAACGCATTGACGCGGTAGTAGAGATCCTCGCGGAAGCGGCCGTCCCTGATGAACTGTTCGAGCGGGCGGTTGGTGGCCGAGATCAGTCGAAAATCGACCGCGATCGACTTCTGGCCGCCGAGCCGTTCGAACCGACGCTCTTCGAGCACGCGGAGCAGCTTGGCTTGCGCGACGAGCGAGGTGTCGCCGATCTCGTCCAGGAACAGCGTGCCCTCGTTGGCCAGCTCGAGACGCCCGGGCTTGCGGTCCACGGCGCCGGTGAAGGCGCCCCGTTCGTAGCCGAAGATTTCGGACTCGAACAGCGTATCGGGCAGCGCTGCGCAATTGACGGCCTGAAACTTGGCTCGCCCGCGGCGACTGAGCTCGTGGATCATCCGCGCGACGACCTCCTTGCCCGATCCGGTCGGGCCGAGGATGAGGACGGAGATGTCCGATTTGGCGGAGGTGCGGATCCACTCGAACACGATCAGCATCTTCTCGTCGCGGCCGATCATTTCGCGGAATCGCTGCACCGACGGCGACTGATCCTCGGTGCTGACTGTGGCGCGGCGCTCGAGAAAGACGTCCAGCAGGGTTGCCGCGGCCGCGAGCGCCGGACGCTGCGCGGCAAATCGCGGCGGCTCGCCGGGCGCGATGGTGGCGACGCCGAACGCCACCAGCTCGCGAAGGCACGCCTCCACGTCCTGCCGCAGGCGGCCGAACGCCTGCATCAACGACTGGATGTCGAAGCTCTCGTCGGGTCTCGCATTGAGGTATCGCAGCAGCGATCCCCGCAGGGGCGATTGCACCAGCGTGCGAAAGCGTGCATCGAGATCGGGCGCATCCGTCGCGAGTCCGGCCGCGGTGGCGCCGCGCGGGGCGGCGAGGGTCACGTCGTTCACAGACCTGGTGCCTCTACTTATCTTCTTTCGGACGGTAGTACTCGCTCTGATAGCGCTCGATCAGGTTCTTCATCGTCACGGCATCGGCCTTCCGGTGACCGTGGCACCTGACGGGGCTCGCCCCGCCGCTGGTTTCGATGAGGACGTCCGACAGCAGCAGCCGGGTGTCGATCTTCACCGACGCCACGTGCGCCATGTGGATCGACTCCTCCTGCCTCCCGATCCAGCGCGGCGTGTGCTGGACGACGCTCGTCGGCGTGATCAGGACCTGCGTCGGAAACAGGCGATTGCCCGCGCTCAGGCGGCTGGCGCGGAAGACGTGGCCGGGGGCGAACGGGCGTCCCTTCATCCACACGATCAGGCCCAGGACCACGACGAGGAGTGCGGCAGCGAGCAGCACCCACGGCCACGCCGATTCGGCGCCCATGCAGGCTGATGTTAAGCTATTTTCCGCCGAAGGCGTGGGCCTGACGCGCTGACATGGGAACGCTCTCGTCCGAGCTCGCCCCGCACGCGCATCGTCTGTCGCCGCGTCCGCGCATCTATGCGGACGCCAACGTGCCTGCCGGCCTGGTCGCCTACATGCGCACGCGGCTCGACTGGGACGTGCTCTTCGTCCTGGAGGAGGAGACGCTGCGGCGAGCGTCCGATACGACGCATTACCGCCTCGCGCAGCAGCTCCAACGAACCCTGGTCACCCTCGATCGCGATTACCTGGACGACCGCCGGTTTCCGCCGGCCGCCGGCGGCGGCGTCCTCGTGATCCACGCGCCCGACGAGCGGCTGCTCTCCGCGCTGCTCGATCGCGTCAATCGCGCGCTGTTTCGGCCGGCTGGCATCGAGGCCGATGCGGCCCCGCTGCCGCTGGCAGGCCGCAAGATGCAGGTCCACACCGACTGGAACAGGGACGAGACGTGAGATCGAAGAGTCCGCCGGCGATGCGCTCGAATTCATGATTGTCCTCGCTGGCGCCGACCTGGTGTTGCCGGACCGGATCGTCTCGCCCGGCACACTGGTCATCGACGCCGGCCGAATCGCGGACATCCGCACCGACGCGGGCGGCGCCCTGCACGGCTGCTGCATCGTGCCCGGATGGGTCGACGTTCACGTCCATGGGGTGGAGGGTGTGGACGTGCTCGACGGTCCGCAGGCCGTGGCGGCCATCGCCAGCCGGCTGCCGCGCTACGGCGTCACGGCGTTTTGTCCGACTACTGTCGCCTGCGGACCCGAGGCCCTGCGGCGCACGTTTGCGCAGGTTCGTGAGTGGCGCGCCGCCCACGATCCGCGGTCCGCGCGCGTCCTGTCCGTGCACCTCGAAAGCAACTTCATCAATCCCGAGTATCGCGGCGCGCAGCCTGCGGCATGCCTCCGGCGACCGCGCGATGCGTTCCAGGGCGCCGCGGCCGTCTGCTCGCCATCGACACGGACGGCGCACGAGGATTTTTCTGCCGCCGACCTCATGCACGAAATCGCCAGCGCCGCCCCCGAGGTCGCCACGGTGACCCTCGCGCCCGAGCTCGAGGGCGCGCTCGACGTGATCGCCTGGCTGACGACGAGGGGATACCGTGTGTCGCTTGGACACTCGAGTGCGACGTTCGAGCAGGCGCTCGCCGCGGCGGCGGCCGGCGCCCGGCAGGCCACCCACCTGTTCAATCGCATGCCGCCCGTCCACCATCGCGCGCCCGGCCTGGCCGGCGCCGTCCTGTCCTTGGAGGAGTTGGCCGCCGAACTGATCTGCGACGGCGTTCACGTGCACCCGGCGCTCGTCCGCATGGCCATTGCTGCCAAGGGGCCCTCGCGGATTCTCGCCATTACCGACGCGACGGCCGGCGCGGGCCTGCCCGTCGGTTCACGGGCCACGCTGGGCGGCCAGCCCATCGCCGTCGGCGAGACCGCCGCGTGTCTCGACGACGGTACGCTGGCGGGTAGCACGACCACCATGGACCGCGTGTTTCGGACGCTGGTCGGACCGGTCGGCGTGTCGCTGGTCGACGCGGCCACCGTGTGCGCGACGACCCCTGCCCGGGAGCTGGGACTCGCGGGCCACGGCGTGCTCGCCGTCGGCGCCGCCGCCGATCTCGTCGTGCTCGACGCCGAGCTGCGCGTCGAGCAGACCTACGTGGGCGGCGAATTGGTGTACTCGCGCGGACCCGCGGATTGACGCAGCAGACCGAAGCCGGTCGACAGGATCAGAACACCGGCCCGGCGAGAGGCTCCATCAGGTCGTCGCGCGTCAGGCGAATGGTTACGAAATGTTGGCGGTGCCGGCGTAGGCCGTTGCGTCGGGCACTCGTGCCCGCACGAACGCGTCGTGCCGCTCGCGGCACTTGCTGCACGCGCCACAGTGTTGGATCGTGGCGACGGTCAGGCGCGGATTCATGCACGACATCGTCGTCTCGAGCGGAACCCCGAGCGTCGCCCCGCGCCGGATGACGTCGGCCTTGTCGAGCCCGGCGTAGGGGGCGTCGATCCGGAGATCGTGCGCCAGGCCGAGCGAGAGCGCCCGCGCCATGGCCGAGCGGAACGCCGCCGTCGCGTCCGGAAACGGATTGTGGCCGAGCGTTCCGATGGCGATGCGTTCGATGCCTGCCGCGGCGCAGTAGACGGCGGCCTTGCCGAGCAGGACGATGTTGCGGCCGGGCAGATAGACGTCCTCGTCCGGCGTGTGATACTCCGGCGGCGCCCCCCGAACGGCCCAGTGGGTGGCCGTGTACACGTCGCGCATGTCGACCGCCATCGTGACGAGCGGCGCGGCCGTACGGAATGCCGCATGGGCCAGCAGCCGCTCCACGGTGTCCCGCTCGATCGGTTCCCACGCGAGGCCGACACTGACGTAGATCGGCTGGACCGCGCCCTGTGCGGCCTCCTCGGCCAGCAGGACGGCGCTGTCGAGGCCGCCGGAAAGGAGGACGCCGGTCGCCATCAGGTCAGAGAGGAATCTGGTAATCTGGTCGCCGCAGCCATCCGAACAAACTACCAGATAACCGACCGGACGACCTGATGTACTCCGTCACCAAGCGCATCGACTTCTGCTACGGGCACCGCCTGCTCGATTACGACGGCATCTGCCGGCATCCGCACGGTCACAACGCGGTGGTGGAGATCGAGGTCCGGACAGCTGCCCTCGATCATCGCAACATGGTGTGCGACTTCACCGACATCAAGCGCGTGGTCAAGAGCTGGATCGACAAGGAGCTCGATCACCGGATGCTCCTCCGGCACGACGATCCGCTCGTGCAGCCGCTGCAGGCGCTGGGCGAGCCGGTCTTTCTCGTCGACAGCAATCCGACCGTCGAGCGGATCGCGCGGCTGATCTTCGATTTCGCCAGCGCGCAGGGACTGCCTGTGGTCCGCGTGAAGGTGTGGGAGACCCCCAGCTCGTACGCGGAGTATGACGGAACCGAGTCCGCCGCCGCCCGATATCCATGATCCGCCTCGTCGTGTTCGACCTGGATGGGACGCTCGTCGATTCCCGCCGGGACATCGCGGAAGCCACCAACGCCACACTCGAGTCCTTCGGCGCGGCGCGGCTGCCCGACCAGGCCGTGGGCCGGATGGTGGGAGACGGCGCGCCGGTGCTCGTGGCGCGCGCGTTCGAGGCCGTCGGCGTGGACCAGCCGGAGAACGCCCTCGAGCGGTTCCTGGCGATCTATCACGGACGGCTGCTCGAGCATACGCGCCCCTACGACGGCATCCCCGATGTGCTGACGGCGCTGATGCCGCGAGTTGCGCTGGGCGTGCTCACGAACAAACCGATCGCCGCGACGCGCGCCATTCTCGACGGCCTCGACCTGAGCCGGTTCTTTCCCGATCGGTCGATCATCGGGGGCGACGGCCCGTTCGCGCGCAAGCCGGATCCGAGCGGGCTGCGGCACCTGGTGGCCGTGAGCGAAACGACGCCCGACGCGACACTCCTGGTCGGCGATTCCGCCGTCGACTGGCGGACCAGTCGCGCCGCGTCCACGCAGCTCTGTCTCGCGCGCTATGGGTTTGGCTGGGAGAGCCTGACGGCCGTGGATCCGGTCGAGCGCGATCTGTGGGTGATCGATCGCCCGATCGATCTGCTCGAGCGGCTGTAGGGAATGCCTACGGTGGGATCGCTGTGCTGTTGGGCTTCGATGCAGGCTTGTCCGGCCGGCCGGAGGTTGCGCGCGGTTGCGCGCGAAACCCTTGGCATCACCGTTGCTGAGGCGGACGCCCTGGCGCAGACCGATCCCGCGCGCATCCATCTCCCAATGCCCAGAACGAGGAGCGTGAGAACGGGGACGCTACAATAGCGACCACTATGCCGACGTCACTCAGTGAGGGGCACCGTTCGACGGGCCTGGTCGACGTCCTCGATCGCGTTCTGGACAAGGGGTTGGTTGTTGCTGGCGACATCAAGGTGTCGCTCGCGGAGGTCGAGCTGCTGACCATCAGGATCCGCCTGCTGGTCTGTTCCATCGACAAGGCGGAGCAGATCGGCCTCGACTGGTGGAAGTTCGATCATCATCTGTCTCCCGGCAAACACGCGCTCTCGGCCGAGAACGCGGCGTTGAAGAAGGAAATCCGCCTGCTGGAGCGGCGCGTGGCGGCGCTGACCCGGCGGCGGACGTCCACCGTGGGGCTCAAGTAGCGTGGGTGCGGGGGGCAGCCGAACTGGCAGACGACCAAGGAGCAACTGATGCCCGTTGAACGAGCCGCAGGCGGAACCAGTCTGATTGACGTGCTCGATCGAGTCCTCGACAAGGGGATCGTGATCGACGCCTGGGTACGGGTCTCGCTGGTCGGCATCGACCTGATCACCGTCGAAGCGCGCGTCGTGGTCGCTTCCATCGACACGTACTTGAAATATTCTGAGGCGGTCGGTCAGGTGGCGCCGGTCTCGAAGCCTGCGGTCGAAGGCAAGGGGTATGACGAAGTCATTGCAGAAAACGCCGCCCTCAGAGCTCAGCTCCAGAATGGCGCAGCTCTCCGCCGGCCTGCTCGCAACCGCCGGCGCGCCGCGCCGCGCGGTTAGGCGGAACGGAGCGGTTGCGGGAGCGAGACGGCTGGCGGCGCCGGCGGACGCGGATCGCGGAGGCGCGCGCCTGCGGCTGCTCGAGGGCTTCATCGGCCGCACCGACATCGCTGACGCCGCGCAGTTCGCCCTGGCCTGGCTGGCGGGCGCCGCGGGCGTCACTCAATCGTGCTGTCTGATCCGGCAGCTGCGCGATCAGCCGCTCGTGACCGTCGCCGCTCACGGCCTGCCGGCCGCCAGGTCCGCCTTTTCGCTCTCGGTGGACGACTGGCGCAATCCGCTCGTGGAGATCGTGCACCGCGGCCGCGCGGGAGTCTTTCCCGCTGCCCGCTCGACGGCCGAGCGCCGCCGCCGTCCCGCCACGCCCTTCGGGGACGAAGCGTTCTACGCGGTGCCGCTCGGTGTTTCCGGTCGCAGGGAGGACACGTTCGGACTCCTGCTCGTCGCCGGACCGCCGATCGTGACCGGCACGTTCGACTGGTTCACCGCGCTGCTGAGCCAGAAGGTGCACCAGACGCTGCGGCAGGAGACGTTGAACGAAGGCGACCGTCAGCAGGCCCCCGAGCGCACGCTGCTGTACGGCATCATCAACGCGGTCACCGACCCGATCCTGCTGACCGACACCGACGGCCGCCTGCTCATCGCCAATTCGCGGGCGCTGACGCTGTTCACCGCCTCCGAAGAGGAAAGCGAGGGACGCCGCGGCGCGGTCCGCATGAACAACATGCTGCTGTCCTCGGCGCTGTCGAGCAAGGCGATCGAGCAGACCGGCGCCGCCCGGCGCGAGTTGCTGCTGGTGAACCCTGCCGATGGATCCGACCTTTTGTTCGAGCTGTTGAGCACCGTCACCGAAGACCCGCGCCACGGCACCGGTGTGGTCTCGATTCTCCGCAACGTCACCGACCTGCGGCGCGCCAGCGAGGAAATCGAGGAGAACTACCGCCGGCTGCGCATCGCCGAGGTCCAGGCGCGCGCCGAGCGGGATCGCCTGAATCTCATCATCGACTCGGTCGCCGATCCGATCGTGGTGACCGACGCGGGCGGCGCGACTTCGCTGATGAACGAGCCGGCCGAACGTCTCTTCACGATTGCGAGGGGCGCGACCGCCGTCGAGCAGCGGTGGGTGCAGGCCAACGACGCGCACTTCTCGTCGTTCATCGCCGGCATGCTCGTCAGCGCCGACCAGCGGCGCGTCGGCGAGATCGGCCTGATGGATCCGAAGAGCGGCGAGGCGATGCCGGTCGAGGCGATTGCCGGCAAGGTCCTGTCGGAGCACGGGGAGCTGTCGGCGGTCGTGACGATCCTCCACGATCGGCGCGAAGCCCTCGAGAAGGCGACGCTGTACGAGCAGCTGAAGCAGGCCTCGGGCGAGCTCGAGCGCAAGATCCAGGCGGCGACCGCGGACATCGCCCAGCAGAACGAGCTCCTGCGGCGGCAGGCGATCGAGCTCGAGCAGGCCTCCGCCCTCAAATCGCAGTTCCTGGCGAACATGTCGCACGAGTTCAGGACGCCGCTCAACGCCATGCTGGGGTACACCTCGATGCTGCTGCAGGGCGTCGCCGGTCCCCTCGACGCGCCCGTGCGGCGCCAGTTGAATCGCATCGAGTCGAACGGCCGGCACCTGCTGACGATCATCAACGAGATCCTCGACATCTCGCGCATCGAAGCCGGCCGCATGCCGCTGCAGCTCTCGCGGGTGGATCTGGGCGACCTGGTCACCGAGGTGCGCACCGAGCTCGAGCCGATCATCCTGCGCTCGAAGCTGACGCTCACCGTCTCGCTCGACAAGGCGGTGCGGCCGCTGCGCACCGATCGACAGAAGCTCAAGCAGATCCTGCTGAACCTCCTGAGCAATGCGCTGAAGTTCACGCACCACGGCACCGTGACGATCAGCGCGCGCCGGCACGCAGGCGAGCGTGGCGTCGCGATCTCGGTGGCCGATACGGGCATCGGCATCGCCGCGGCGGATCAGGAGCGGATCTTCGAGGATTTCCGGCAGCTCGACAACTCTCCGACGCGCCCCTACGGCGGCACAGGGCTGGGCCTCGCGATCTGCCGCCGGCTGGCCCAGATGCTCGATGGCCGTCTGTTGGTGGAGAGCCGGCCCGGCAAAGGTTCCGTGTTCACGTTGGCCCTACCTGTCCAGGGAAGGCGATGAAGAACAAACCGACGAGACCGCGCGTGCTGCTGGTCGACGACTATCCGGACGCTCGCGAGATGTACGGCGAGTACCTCCAGTTCTCGGGATACGACGTCATCGAGGCGGCGAACGGCATGGAGGCGCTAGAGCGCGCGGTCCAGGACAAACCGGACATCATCCTCATGGACTTGTCGCTGCCCGTCATGGATGGCTGGGAAGCGACGCGGCGCCTGAAGGCCGACGAGCGCACCGCCTCCATTCCCGTTGTCGCCCTCACCGGCCATGCCCTGGCCGGCATCTCCGAGGGCGCCCGACGGGCGGGCTGCGACGCGTTCGTCACCAAGCCCTGTCTGCCCGAGGATCTCGTCCTCGAAATCCGGCGCGTCCTCGACGAGAGGACCGTCGCGTCGCCGGCGAGGAAGAACCGCAGGAGCGGAAAGCATGCGAAAGCCAATTAGCGGGCGTCGGGGGGCCGGACGGCCGGTGCCGATCCCGTTGCCCAAACGCGCACTGAAGCGGCCGGACGCGCGCGCCGCGAAGGCATTCCAGGGCGACGGCCAGCCGCGCCGCAATGGCACGCGGGACGCGGCGTCGGCCGGTCCCGGGCGTGCGCACCCGGCCAAGAGCGTCCGGCGTCGGATCGACAGGGTCGTGCAAGGCCGCGTGTCGCCCCAGCAGACGCGCGCAGCCGCGAGTCGCGGCAAGTACGTGTACTGCATCATCGAAGCCGTCGACGCGCTGCGGTTCGGCCCCATCGGCATCGGCGCCAACCCGTCGGACGTCTACACGGTCCACTTCCGCGACCTGGCGGCGGTCGTGTCGGACGCCCCGCTCGAGGTGCTCGACTCGACGCGCGAGAACGTGCTCGCCCACGAACGCGTGAACGAGACGGTGATGCGCGAGCACACCGTCATCCCGATGTCGTTCGGCACCATCTTCAAGACACGCGAGGACATCGTCGAACTGCTCCGTTCGGCCGCCGAGGCCTTCGGCGACGTGCTGAACAAGATGCAGAACAAGCTCGAGTTCGGACTGAAGGTGCTGTGGGATCGCGATCAGGCGATCCGGCAGGTGGAAGCCGAGGACGAGGACATCGGCCGTCTGAAGCAGGAGATCTCGAGCCAGAAGGGACCGACCTATTTCGCCCGGATGCAGTACGGCCGTCTCGTGGACGCCGCGCTCCAGGCCCGATCGGAGCGCTACGTGGCCGACGTCCTCGACCTGCTCCGCGACGTGTCGGTCGCGTCACGGGTCAACAAGCCGATTGGCGACAAGATAATCATGAACGCGGCGTTCCTGATCTCGCGCGACCAGGAGGCCGCCTTCGATGCGAAGGTCAAATCGATCGCCGGCCGCTTCGAGAAGCTGACGTTCAAGTACACCGGGCCCTGGCCGCCGTACAATTTCGTGAACATCCGACTCAAACTGGAACGGGCCTGACGCGGCTGTCGGGCCTCGGCGCGACGACTGAAGCCGGTTGAAGAGCGAAGACTGAAGCGTTGACGTGTTCATCCTCGATTCCCTCCTGATCGGCGGCCTTCGTTTCGTCCTCGACAAGGTGGCGGCCGCCGCGGAGGCGGAGCTCAACGACGAGGCGGCGCTTCGACAGCGGCTCCTCGAGGCCCAGATGCGGCTCGAACTGGACGAGATCACCGCCGAGGAGTGTGCCGCAATCGAGGCAGACGTCCTCGCGCGGCTGCGCGAGACCAGGGAGCGTCAGCCGCACGCTCTCTCCATGTCGCCCCACGGCCGGGTCACCGGCGTCGAAATCGAGAGTGTCGAGGCCGACCACTGACCGCCCGACCCGGCCCCGGGCGCACCAGCACCGACTGGTGTTCTTCGGCGGCAAGGGCGGCGTCGGCAAGACCACGTGTGCGGCGTCGTGGGCCCTGAACCAGGCCCGCGCCGGCCGTCGCGTGCTCCTGGTCTCGACCGACCCGGCGCATTCGCTCGGCGACGCGCTGCAGGTGCGCCTCTCGAACCGTGTGCGGCGGATTCCGGTCGGGCGTCGCACGTTGAGCGCCGTCGAGCTCGACGGGCCGCGCGCGTACGCGCGGTGGCTGGGCGGTCATCGCCACGCGCTCGCGTCCGCGATCGAGCACGGCACCTGGCTCGGTCGAGACGACGTCGAGGCGCTCCTTCAATTGTCGATTCCGGGAATCGACGAGCTGGTCGGGATGCTCGAGGTCGTCAGGCTGGCGGCCGCTGGCGCCTACGATGTCGTGGTCGTGGACACGGCGCCGACCGGCCACGCGCTTCACCTGCTGGCCGCGCCGGCGAGTGTGGCGGCCGCCGCCCGCGCGATCGACGCCATGCAGGACCGACACCGCGCGATCCGCCGCCAGTTGGCAGGCGTCGATCGTCCCGAAGCCTCCGACCGCCTGATCGCACGGCTCGAGGAACAGGCCGCCGCCACGGTCTCGCTGCTGCGCGGCCGTCGCACGGTCTTCCGGTGGGTGCTGCTGCCTGAGGCGCTTGCGGTCGCCGAGAGCGAGGACGGCCTCGCAGCGCTCGCGCGATTCAACATCCGCGTCGCCGATCTGATCGTCAATCGCGTGGTGGCGGACGGTCCTGGCTGTCGTATCTGCGATCGGCGTCGCGCCATGGAACGGGCGGTGATCGCGGGGCTCGTCACGCGCCGGGCCGACCGATCACGCCGCGTGCGCGTCCTGTTCGACGAGCCGCGCGAGCCGCGCGGCATCGATTCTCTCGCGCGGATTGGCCGCCGTCTGACCGGGCCGGGTGGCCGCGTTGGTGTGGCCCGGCGCCGGCGACGCTCCACGGCGCCGGCGACCCTCCTGAGCGTCCCGCCGGCAGCAGACCCGATTGCTGTCGAGAAGATTGATGGGCTCGCGAAGACGCGTCTGCTGATCGTTGGCGGCAAGGGCGGCGTCGGGAAAACCACCGTTGCGGCGGCCATCGGGATCCGAATCGCGAAGGCGAACCCCGGCCGGCGCGTGCTGCTGATCTCCACCGACCCCGCCCACTCGCTCGGCGACGTCCTCGGTGTGGTCGCCAGCGATCGTCCGCGAATCATCGGCGGCGCGCCCTCCAATCTCGAGGTCCGCGAGCTGGACGCGGCGGCCGCGCTGGCGCGACGCCGGCACGATCTCGAGGCGGCTCTGGCCGAGATCGCCGCGTCGATTGGAGCGGGCCAGGCCGATTCAGCACGGAGCCTCGACCAGCTGCTGGACCTGGCGCCGCCCGGCATCGACGAACTGCTCGGGATCCTGGAGGTGGCCGACTCACTCGCCAAGTCGGTTCGCGGCGCTGATGGCAGAGAGGCGGCCGCATCGGGAACCCGGTACGATCTCGTTGTCGTCGATGCGGCGCCGACCGGCCACGCGCTCCGCCTGCTCGAAATGCCAGGCATCGCGCGCGAGTGGATCCGGGTGCTGATCCGTCTGCTCCTGAAATACCACGAGCTCGTGCGGCCTGGCCGCCTCGCCGCGGAGTTGCTGGCACTGTCGAAATCGAACCGCGCCCTTCAGGACCTGCTCGGCGACCCTGCAGCGAGTGGCTTTCTCGTCGTGACGCGCGCGGCGGTGGTGCCGCGGATCGAGACCGAGCGCCTCTTGGTGCGGCTGCGGAGACTGGGCATTGCCGCGACGGCCCTCGTGGTGAATGCGATGACACTCGGACCGGGTCGCTGCTCACGGTGCCGGGCCGGCGCCCGCGCCGAGCGGCGCGAGCTCGAGACGTTGACTCGGCGGGTCAGGCGGGGAAGCCGGGGCTGCGCTATCATCCTGACCCCGCTCGCAAGCCCGCCTCCTCGCGGCGTGGCCGCGCTGGAAGCATGGGGGGGAGCCTGGACGAGGACATGGCCGCAGGCACGTACGTCTTCTGTGTGATTGCGTCGGACCGGAGGCCAGCGCCGAGGCCGCGCCGTCGCGGGCTCCCGGGGCAGGGGCCGGTCCGTCTGCTCGCGGTGGACGACCAGCGACCGCGGCTCTGGCTGGTCGTCGCCGACGCGCCCCTCGCCCAGTACGGCGACCCGGCGATCAATCGCCGGCTGTCCGACCTCCAGTGGGTGGCACGCGCTGCGGTGGCGCACGAGTCGGTCGTCGAGTCGTTCATCGAATCGGCGACGGTCGTCCCGATGAAGCTCTTCACCATCTTCTCCAGCGACGAGCGCGCGCTTCACCATGTCACCGCCGAGCGCCGGCGCGTGGAGTCGGTGCTGCGGCGCGTGTCGAAGCACCACGAGTGGGGCGTTCGCGTGGCGCTCGACGGCGGCCCGATCCTCCGCCGCCAGTCGCCCGGCGGGGTACGGCGCGCGAAGGCACCGGAGTCCGGCGCCGGCTACCTGTCGTCGAAACGCGAGCAGCGCGACCGCGCTGCGGAGCGCCGTACACGCGCGCGCACGGTGACGGCGGACCTGTACGAGCGGCTCGAGCGCGAAGCCGCCGAGGGGAGACGCCGTGCGCCGAGGAGGGAGCTTCCCGCCAAGGGCGGGCCGCTCCTGCTCGACGCGGCGTTTCTGGTGCCCCGCTCGCGGTCGCGGCGTTTTGCGGCAATCGTCAGCCGATTGAGGACCAGGCTGGCGGCCGAAGGCTATCGCGTCACGATGACCGGTCCCTGGCCGCCCTACACGTTCGTGCAGGACTGAGTCGCAGCCATGCCCCAGCGCCGGGAAACGAAAGCGCCTCCGCCCGCGGCCGACGACATGCTCGAGCCCGACACGTCGGTTCTCGACCTCCTCGACCGGTTGCTGAACAAGGGCGTGATGCTGAATGGAGACGTGACGCTCGGAATCGCGGGCGTCGATCTCATTTATCTGCGGCTGGCGTCGATCTTCTCCGCGATCGACCGCGTCCTGCCGAGCACGTCACCGCCGCGGCGGCGACGTGCGAGCCGGCGGCGTCGGCTCGGGCGGCGGCCGTGAAGGGCGGCCGCCGCAAGGCTTCCGCCCGACGAACGCGTCCCAGGCCGCAGCGCCCGGCGGCCCGGCCCGTGACGGCCGCCGAACTGCGGGCGCTCAGCCGCGCGCTCCAGCGTCAGGCGAGGCGTACGACCACCAAACGCGCCTTACGACCACCACGACAGCCGACGGGAGCACGCCGGCGCCCGGCGTCCCTCCACTGGAACCCGAAGCCCCAGGACGTGCAGAAATCGGTGGCCCAGCTCGTGCTCACGCTCGTGGAGTTCCTGCGCAAGCTGATGGAACGTCAAGCCATCCGTCGGATGGAGGAACAGACGCTCACCCCGGAGCAGGTCGAGGCGGTGGGCGTCGGCCTGATGACGCTCGAGAAGACCATCCGCGACATCGCCAGGAAGTTCGGACTCTCGCCCGAGGATCTCAACCTCGATCTCGGCACGCTCAAGCTGATGTAGTCGGGTGTGGGGGCTCCAGCGGCCGGTCCACCTCGACGAGCAGCTTCGACGCAGCCCGCGCTCCAATGGTAATCGTCGTGTCGCTCCTGCCCCGCAGCCGCACCGAGTCGGCCGCCGGGTCGCGCGATTCGACTTGCACCGGCTCGCCAGGCTTCAGGCCGCTGTTCTCGATGAACCGCAGGAATGCGGGGTGCTGGTCCGAGATCCGCGTCACGCGCAGCGGCGTCCCGAGTGGACACGTCAGCAGCGAGTCGAGCTCCTGCCGCACGAGGGCGCCGTCGGGATTCGGGATCGGATCGCCGTGCGGGTCGGTGGTCGGTCGGCCGAGCATCTCGTCGATGCGGTCGATCAACCGATCCGAGACGACGTGCTCGAGCTGTTCGGCCTCTTCGTGCACCTCGTCCCAGCTCATGCCCATCACCTGGACGAGGAACAACTCGACGAGCCTGTGGCGCCGCAGCACGAGGCCGGCGAGCTTCGCTCCGGCGGCGGTCAGTCTCACGCCCACGTAGGGTTCGTAGTCGGCCAGCCCCGACTCGGCCAGCGCCTTCACCATCGTCGTGGCGGTTCCGGGGGCGACGCCGACCGATGTCGCGACCTGTCCCATCGGCACCAGCCGGTCGCCGGACGGCAGCGACGACTGGCCTTGATAGATCGCCTTGAGATAGTTCTCGACCGTGCTCGACGGGAGCATTGGAGGCTATTATCGCCGTGAATGAGACTCCGCGAGGAGATCGGCACGCCGGAGGGGAAGCGCCGGTACGTCCGCATGCTGTTTGCGACGATCGCCGACCGGTACGACTTCATCACCGTGGCGCTGTCGTACGGGCTCGATCGACAGTGGAAGCGGCGGGTGGTCGGGCGGATCGCTCCCCGGCACGGCATGCGGGTCCTCGATCTCGCGACAGGCACCGGCGACATCGCGTTCGCATTGTCGGGCGGCGGCGCGGAGGTCGTCGGTCTGGATCTCACGAAGCGCATGATCGAGCTGGCCGATGCGAAGAAGAACGGCCGCAGCGTTCGCTTTCTGGTCGGCGACATGCTGGCGCTCCCGTTCCCGGACCGCTCGTTCGACGCGGTCACGGTCGGCTACGGGCTCCGCAACGTGCCGGATCTCGCGCTCGCGATCGACGAAATCTCCCGTGTCACCAAGCCGGGCGGCCGCCTCGTCTCGCTCGATTTCAACCGCCCGTCCAACGCGGTCGTCCGCGGCGCCTATCTCGCCTATCTCACCGTTGTCGGCGGCGCGCTCGGATGGGTGCTGCACCGCGATCCCGACACGTATCGGTATATTCCCGCGTCGCTTCGCACGTATCCTGGCGGCGAAGGCGTGGCCCGGCTGATGGCGGCGCGCGGGTTTTCGCGCGTCGAGCACGTGAAGGTGCTCGGCGGACTGATGTCCATCCACGATGCGTGGAGAGGATGACGTGCCGGCGCAGCTGGAGACGTCGAACTGGTCGGGCGAGGGCGCGTTCACGAAGCTCCTGATGGATCGCCTCGGCCAGCTGGCGTCGATCGCGGCGCTCCGCGTCGAGGATGCCCCCGCAACCCGGAGCGACGCCGACTACAACTTCGTGAGCAACGAGATCTTCGTGGCGTTTGCGACGGTGTCGCGCGCGGAACCGATTCGGCGCTTCGGCTTTCTGCCAGGCAGGCGGACGGTGCAGGACAAAGTCATGACCCTGGCCGATCTCGAAGCGACCCTGGCCACCATCGAGGAGATCGGCGCGCCGGACTTCGCCGACGAGGGGATGATCCAGTACCTGCGCACCGAGCGCATCGTCCCTCCGTACCAGACGCGCGGCTACAAGCTCGTCGAGCTCGTCCGGATCTACGAAGTCGGATCGGCGTCCCGCGGCTGAGATGACCCCGTTACCGTTCGACGAACGGCTCGAGCGCCACGAGAACGACGCCGAGCAGATCCTCTTCGCTCACCTCTCGAACGGGCCGGCCGTCGGCGACGACGAGCTCCGATTCGATGACGCGCCGGCCGCGGCCGCGGCCGGACCGGACGATCAATTGCGGTGGCCGCCCCGACGTGTCGAGCGCCAGCTCGATGAAGTCCTGGCTCGAGTGGTCGGAGGTCAGGCGCACGCCGCCGGCCGGGGTGGAGATCGAGAAGGGACGCTTCTCGGCTCGCAGCACGTTGGCAATCTGTCGGAAGAGCGGGACGGCGACGCGATCCAGGAGGACCTCGGTACTCGGCGGCGGCCTCGTCGGCCAGCGCGCGGCGCTCCGCCGCCGCGCGCCTGGCGCGGTCGATGGTCGCTTTCACCCGTTTGCGGACGTCCGCGACCTCCATCAAATCGCCTTCTCGGCGCGAAGCGCTTCGATCTCGGCCGGCCCCATGCCGAGATCGTGCCTCAGGACGGCGTCGGTGTGCTGCCCGAGGGTGGGCGGCGCGCGGCGAACCGAGCCGGGCGTGTCCGAGAGCTTGATCGGGAGGCCGAGCACTCGAAGCGCGCCGAGCCGCAGATGATCGACCGTCTCGACCATCTCTCGCGCCTGCAGCTGGGGATCGGCGAACACCTCGCGGAGATCGCGCACCGATCCGCATGGAACGCCGGCGGCCTGCAGGCGCTCGATCCAGTACTGCCGCGTCTGGCGCCACAGTACGCCGGCGACGAGCGGCCGCAGTTCCCCGTACCGTGTCACGCGATCGCGATTGGTGGCAAAGCGCTCGTCGTCGTTGACGCCGGCGACGCGGCAGAAGCGGCGCCACTGGTCGTCGTTGCCGACGGCCAGCACGAATTCGCCGTCCGAGGCGGCGAACGTCTCGTAGGGGACGATCGTCGGGTGGCGGTTGCCGATCCGTCCAGGTGCCGTGCCGGTCGCGAAGTAGATGCCCGCCTGATAGGTGAGGAGGGCCGCCACGGCGTCGAGCATCGCGACGTCGACGAGCTGACCCCGGCCGGTCCGGGCGCGGGCGAGCAGCGCCAGCAGGACGCCTTGCGCAGCGAACATGCCGGTGACGATGTCGCCGATGGCGACGCCGAGGCGCACCGGCGGCCGATCCGGAGGCCCGGTGATGCTCATCAGCCCGCCCTCTCCCTGGATGACCGCGTCGTAGCCGGCCTCCGTGCGACGCGGCCCGGTCTGGCCGAAGCCGGAGATCGAGCACAGGATCAGCCGCGGATGCCGGGCGGCGAGCGACGCGTAGTCGAGGCCGATCCGGTCCAGCGTGCCCGGACGGAAGTTTTCGACGAGCACGTCGCCGCGGGCGATCAGCTCGTCGAGTACGCGGCGGCCGTCCGGGTGCTTGAAATCGAGCGTCACACTTTCCTTGTTTCTGTTGATGCTGAGAAAGTACGCGCTCTCGCCGTCCAGAAACGGCGGACCCCAGCCGCGCGTGTCGTCGCCCCGGCCCGGCTGTTCGATCTTGATCACCCGGGCACCCATGTCGGCCAGGAGCATCGTGCAGTACGGCCCTGACAGCACGCGCGTCAAATCGACGACGGTGGTCCCCTCGAGTGGCGGCGTCATCGTTGTGAGCACTTTACTCCGGTTCAGCCGGCGCCAGCCCCGGCGCGGAGGCCCGCGGCCGCTGACATATACTGAACCGATCGGCCCATCAGTCCTGACGAGGAGGAGCGTGAGCCTGCACCTTCAGCGTCGGCATCCGTATCGTCTGCTCGGCATGACGGCGACCGTGGCGGTCGCGGCTCTGCTGCCGACGTCTCCTGCGCGGGCGCAGGCACCGGAGCCGTCCGCGGCACTGCCGACCATCGTCACGACCGGCGAGGCGACGATCTCGCGGCCGCCTGACGTCGCCTACCTGACGATTGCCGTGGAAACGCGGGCGAGCAGTCCGCGCGAGGCCGAGCGGCTGAATGCCGAATCGATGAGCGCCGTCCAGAAGCAATTGACCGACGCCGGCATAGGCAAGGAGGCGATTCGGACGGTCGGCCTGTGGCTCGATCAGGAGTTCGACACGCCGAACGGCCGCCGAGTTTCTCGCGGATTCGTCGCGCGACACCTTATCGAGGCACGCCTCGACGCTGTGTCGCGGGCGGGCGAGGTGGCCGATGCCGTCGTGAAGGGCGGCGCCACGTCGCTGAACGGCATTCGATTCGACCTGAAGGACCGCGCGGCCGCCGAACGCGAAGCGCTCCGGGCGGCCGTCGTCGACGCGCGCCAGCGCGCCGAGGCTGCCGCTGCAGGCGCCGGGCGCACCGTCGATCGCATTCTGAAGATTGAAGATACCCGCAACGCCCCGATCGTCGGTCCGCGGGTGATGGCGCTCAGAGCCGAACCCGGAGGCGGACCGGCGACGACACCGGTCGAACCGGGGGTGGTCGAGATTCACGCGAAGGCGACCCTGACGGTGTCGATGAAATGAGCGATCGGCGTTCGCGAGTCTACCGGCTCGGGAGGGGCGAGGCTCGAGTCGCCGCATGACGCCAGCCGACTACGAGCGCGCCCGCCGCCTGCTGGTGCGCCGCGATCCCGTGCTCGGCGCGGCGATCAAGCGGATCGGGCCGTGCGGTCTCGCCGCGCGCCAGCGGAAGGACCATCTGACGGCCCTTGTCGGGGCGATCGTCAGCCAGCAGCTGTCGACAAAGGCGGCTGCCACGATCTTTCAACGCTTCCTGGCGCTGTTCGCGGAGGGCGAGCCGCTGACGGCGTCCGGCATCGATCGCCACGCCGAAGCCGTGCTCCGCAGTGTCGGCCTGAGCGGCCAGAAGGTCAGCTACCTCCGCGATCTCTGCACGCGCATCGGCGACGGCCGCCTGGACCTCGAGGGTCTCGACTCGCTGCCCGACGAAGTGGTGATCGAACGGCTGACGAGCGTGAAGGGCTTCGGAGTCTGGACGGCTCAGATGTTCCTGATGTTCCGCCTTCATCGTCCCGACGTGCTGCCGGTCGGCGACCTCGGCATCGTCAACGCGGTGCAGCGGCTGTACGGACTCCGCAAGAGACCCGATCCCAAGCGGCTGGTCAGAATCGGCGAGGCGTGGAGGCCGTACCGGTCGGTGGCGTGCTGGTATCTCTGGCAGACGCTCCGCAACGAGCCGCTGGCCGCCGCGAAAGGGAACGGCCCAACGGGCCGGCGCGCCCGCTCCTGACGGCCATCTCGCCTTCGTTGAGGCTTCGTCACCACATCGACGCGCGCTTGATCCAGAGCAGGACGAATCCGACGCCGATGGCGACAAGGGTTCCGCGTTCGCTCAGGAACGTCTCGCGCCAGGAGAACGCCGGTCCCTCGAGTGCCGGCACCGGTCCGCCCACGGCCGAGGGCCGCTCGACCGGAGACTGCTGGCCGGCGACTGACGACCGTGCAGACTGACGACCGACGAAGGGAATCCACCGAGGGACGCGGGCCCCGTAGGCACGGGTACTCGTCTCCCCGCCTGGCTTCGAGCAGTGTCTCTTCCCAGCCGACGATGGCGTGATATTCGGCGGCGAGGAGGACGATGAAGATCGGTGCGAGCCAGGGAAGTCGGGCGCTGAGGGCGAACCCGGTCCACAGCGCGATGTTGGCGAGGTACAGTGGGTTGCGGACTCTGGAGAACGGTCCGGTGCGGACGAGCGGGCCGAGACGGTCGGTGCGCGTCCTCGATACGACGCCAATGTGACGGACGGCCCAGAGGCGCAGCGCTTCGGCCGTCGCCACCAGCGCCACGCCGGCAACGACGAGCATGGTCGCGTGGGGGTGGTCGCCGGTGGGAACGACGAGCAGCGCCGCCGCCAGAGGCAGCGGGATCGTCGTACGATGGTGGAAGAGCCAGCCTCCGAGTGCCGGCAGCCGTCGGGTATCGTTGGAAGGGCCGGACGCCAAGGGTTCCGCAGTCTGACGCGGCCTTGCGATCGTTGTCAAAAAGACCGGCTCGCGCACGGCGATTTTGACAGGGCAGCGGCGGTTGATATAATCCGGACTAGTTCGGTCGTATATCCCCATGACTTCGTCTGCGGCTTCAAAGAACGTCGACCGCGTCGCGGCCTCTGTGCTGGATCTGGTCGGTCGGACACCGCTCATCCGGTTGCACCGCTTCGAGCAGGAGACGCCCGGTGTGGAGCTCTGGGCCAAAGCTGAATGGCAGAATCCGGGCGGGTCGGTCAAGGACCGCGCGGCGAGCCGGATGATTCTCGACGGCGAGGCGTCGGGCGCCCTGACGCCCGGCAAGACCATTCTGGATGCGACGTCTGGCAACACCGGCATCGCGTATGCCATGGTGGGCGCGGCGAAAGGCTACGCGGTCAAGCTGTGCCTGCCCGACAACGCCAGCCGCGAGCGGAAGATGATTCTCCGTGCGCTCGGGACCGAGCTCGTGCTGACCAATCCGCTCGAAGGCACCGACGGCGCCATTCGCGAGGCGCGGCGGCTGTACGCCGAGGAGCCCGACAAGTACTTCTATCCCGACCAGTACAACAACGACGGCAACTGGCGCGCGCACTACGACACGACGGCGCCCGAGATCATCGAGCAGACGAGCGGCCGGTTGACGCACTTTGTCGCGGGCCTGGGCACGAGCGGAACGTTCGTCGGCACGGCGCGGCGGCTCCGTCAGTTCAATCCGGCCATTCGACTGATTTCCTTCCAGCCGAGCGGCCCGTTTCACGGTCTCGAAGGGCTCAAGCACATGGAGTCGGCCATCGTGCCCGGCATCTACGATCCGTCGCTCGCCGACGAAGATCTGCGGGTGCAGAGCGAGCGCGCCTACGAGCTCGCGAGACGGCTGGCGCGCGAGGAAGGGCTGCTGGTGGGTATCTCGTCGGGTGCGGCGCTGGCGGCCGTGCTGCAGGTCGCGCAGGCGCTCGACCATGGCGTCATCGTCACGATCTTTCCCGACGGCGCCGCGAAGTATCTGACCGAGAAATTCTGGGGCGACGATGAGTGACGCGACCGTCGGGCGCCTGGTCCTCGAAGGCGAGGTCGCCGCCGCGATCCGCCGGCACGGCGAAGAGACCTACCCGCACGAGTGCTGCGGCGCGCTGGTCGGCCGCGGGGGCCGGACGAGGGCCACCGTGCCGCTGCCGAACACCACCGAAGAAGGGCCACGACGGCGCTTTCTTGTGCGCCCCTCCGATTACCGGCTCGCCGAGCGGAGGGCAGACGAGCTTGGCGGCGAGCTGCTCGGGTTCTATCACTCGCACCCGGATCATCCGGCGCGGCCGTCGCAGTACCGATCTCGATCACGCGTGGCCGACGTTTGCGTATGTCATCGTGGCGGTTGCGGCGGGTGCCTCGGCGGACATGACGGTGTGGTACCTCAGGGACGACCGCACCACATTCGAGAAGGGCGAGCTTCATGGCGACAAGAATCCTGATTCCGACTCCGCTTCGGCCGTTCACCGATAAGCAAGACGCCGTCGAGGCGGATGGCGCAACCGTCGGCGAGCTCTTGAGCGACCTGACGACGAAGCATGCGGGGCTCAAGTCGCACCTGTACAACGAGCAGGGGCGGCTGCGCAGCTTCGTGAACATCTACGTGAACGACGAGGACATTCGCTACCTGCAGAAGGAACAGACGCCCGTGAAGCCCGGCGATACGATCAGCATCATTCCGTCGGTCGCCGGCGGCGCGCCGACGGCCGCCGAGCCGGCGGTCAGCGAGCTGCCGCAGCTGTCGAACGAAGAGATCAAGCGGTACAGCCGCCATCTGATCATGCCGGAGGTCGGCGTCGAGGGTCAGCGACGGCTGAAGGGCGGCAGCGTGCTCTGCATCGGCGCCGGCGGCCTCGGATCGCCGGCCGCCATGTATCTCGCCGCGGCAGGCGTCGGCACGATTGGCATCGTCGATTTCGACGTCGTCGACTACAGCAACCTCCAGCGCCAGATCATCCACGGCACGCCGGACGTCGGGCGCTCGAAGCTCGCGTCGGCGAGGGATCGGCTGCACGCGATCAACCCGCATGTCGACGTCCAGACCTATGAAGAGGCGCTGTCCTCGGAGAACGCGCTGCGGCTGTTCGAGCCCTACGACGTCATCCTTGACGGGACCGACAACTTCCCCACGCGTTATCTGACCAACGACGCGTGCGTCATCCTCGGCAAGCCGAACGCGTACGGCAGCATCTTCCGCTTCGAAGGCCAGGCGTCGGTATTTGCGACCAAACACGGCCCGTGCTACCGGTGCCTCTATCCGGAACCGCCGCCGCCCGGTCTGGTGCCGAGCTGCGCCGAAGGCGGGGTGCTGGGCGTGCTGCCCGGCATCATCGGCGTGATTCAAGCGACCGAGGCGCTCAAGCTGATCGCGCGGATCGGCGAGCCGCTCATCGGACGGTTCCTGATCTACGACGCGCTGAAGATGCGGTTCCGCGAGCTGAAGGTGCCGAAGGATCCCCAATGCCCGGTGTGCGGCCCGAATCCGACCGTCACCAAGCTCATCGACTACGAGCAGTTCTGCGGGATTCATCCCGCCTCCCCGGAGCCGACCACCGTGAATCAGGCGACCGAAATCACTGCAGTCGAGCTGAAGCGGCGGCTCGACCGCGGCGACAAGCTCACCATCGTCGACGTCCGGGAGCCGAACGAGTACCAGATCAACCGGATCCAGGGGTCGACGCTGATCCCGCTCGGCGACGTGCCGCAGCGCTACCGCGAGCTCGACCCGGAGGACGAAATCGTCGTTCAGTGCAAGGTGGGCGGCCGCAGCGCCAAGGCGGCAGACTTTCTGCGGTCGGTCGGTTTCAAGCGCGTGCTGAACCTGAAGGGGGGCATTCTCGACTGGATCGACAAGGTCGATCCGACTCAGCCGAAGTACTGACCGGTCCGGGGGCGCTAGCTATCGCTCCCGGAGAAATGTTAAACTCGGACCTGGGCGGTCGTATATCGACGGCAACCTATGCTGAGGCTCTCGAAGAAGGCCGATTACGCGCTGATGGCGATGAAGCACCTGGCGCTGCGCGGCGACCGTGGGTCGTCGAGCGCTCGGGAAATCGCCGAGCAGTACGACATCCCGATCGAACTGATGGCCAAGGTGCTCCAGCGTCTGGTGCAGCGGGGGCTGCTGGCGTCGCATCAGGGGACGCGGGGCGGCTACCAGCTGTCGCGGCCGCCGCGGCAGATCACGGTCGCCGACGTGATTCAGGCGATCGACGGTCCCGTTACGGTGACCGCCTGCTCGTCCGACGACGGCAACTGCGAGCAGTACGCGAAGTGCAACGTCCGCGATCCGCTGTGGCGGGTGCGCGAGCGGATCCTGACGGCGCTCGGCGAGTGCACCGTCGCCGAGCTCGCGGCGGATCCGCCGGCGCGGCCGCCGGTTCCCTCGCGTCCGGCGACGCTGCACACGCACTCGCCGGGACAGGTGTGAACATGCCGCACGCGGTGCGGAGCTCGAAATAGAGAGAACACGATGGCGATCAAGCTTCCGATTTACCTGGATTATCACGCGACCACGCCGGTCGACCCGCGGGTCGTCGAGGCGATGATGCCGTATTTCACGACGCATTTCGGCAACGCCGCGAGCCGCAATCACCCGTTCGGCTGGGAGGCCGAAGAGGCCGTCGAGACCGCGCGCAAGCAGGTGGCGGAGCTGATCGGGGCGAACCCGAAGGAGATCGTCTTCACGAGCGGCGCGACCGAATCCGACAATCTCGCCATCAAGGGCGTCGCCGAGATGTACCGGGAGAAGGGCAACCACATCATCACGGCGGTCACCGAGCACAAGGCGGTGATCGACACGTGCAAACGGCTCGAGAAGCAGGGCTATCGCGTCACGTACCTGCCGGTGCAGAAGGACGGGCTCGTCAATCTCGACGACCTGCGGCAGGCGATGACCGACAAGACGATTCTCATCACGATCATGACGGCCAACAACGAGATCGGCGTCATTCAGCCGATCGCCGAGATTGGCGCGATCGCGAAAGCGAAGGGTGTGCTGTTCCACACCGACGCCGTCCAGGCGGTCGGGAAGGTGCCGTTCAACGTGAACGAGCTGAAGGTGGACCTCGCCTCGATCAGCGCGCACAAGATGTACGGGCCGAAGGGGGTCGGCGCCCTGTATGTCCGCCGGCGGAACCCGCGCGTGCTGCTGTCGCCCATCATCGACGGCGGGGGCCACGAGCGCGGGATGCGGTCCGGTACGCTCAACGTGCCCGGCATCGTCGGCTTCGGGAAGGCCGCCGAGTTGTGCCGGCAGGAGATGGTGAGCGATACCACGCGGCTGCGGGCGCTGCGGGACCGACTGAACGAGCGAGCTGCACCAGAGCCTCGACGAGATCTACATCAACGGCTCGATGGAGCACCGGCTCCCGCACAATCTGAACATCAGCTTTGCGTACGTGGAGGGCGAGTCGCTTCTGATGGGGATCAACGACGTGGCGGTCTCATCGGGGTCTGCCTGCACGTCGGCCAGTCTCGAGCCGTCTTACGTGCTGAAGGCGCTCGGTGCGGGCGACGACCTGGCCCACTCGTCCATCCGGTTCGGGCTCGGGCGATGGACGACCGAGGAGGAAATCGACTACGTCGCGGACAAGCTCACGACCGTGGTCACGCGTCTGCGCGAGATGTCGCCGCTGTACGAGCTGGCCAAGGAAGGCGTCGATTTGTCGACGATGCAGTGGCAGGTCAACTGAGGGACTGGAGCCCGGCGTCGGCCGGGCTTGCGAG
This sequence comes from uncultured Acidobacteriota bacterium, assembly GCA_963807925.1. Classification (GTDB taxonomy): domain Bacteria; phylum Acidobacteriota; class Vicinamibacteria; order Vicinamibacterales; family CAVVIG01; genus CAWEDP01. Next base: position 553,412 of record CAWEDP010000003.1, read on the forward strand.
GAGAATTCGATGGCTTATTCGGACAAGGTGATCGATCACTACGAAAACCCGCGCAACGTCGGATCGCTGCCGAAGGACGATCCGAACGTGGGCACCGGCCTGGTCGGCGCACCGGAGTGCGGCGACGTGATGAAGCTGCAGGTGAAGGTGAATCCGGAGACCGGCGTCATCGACGATGCGAAGTTCAAGACGTTCGGGTGCGGATCGGCCATCGCGAGCTCGAGCCTGGCCACCGAATGGCTGAAGGGCAAGACCGTGGACCAGGCGCTGGCCATCAAGAACACCGACATCGTCACCGAGCTGAGCCTGCCGCCGGTGAAGATCCACTGTTCCGTGCTGGCGGAGGACGCGATCAAGGCGGCGATCGCCGACTACAAGAAGAAGCGGGGAGGCGCCGCGGAGAGCACCGCCGACACGCACGCGCAGCCGACGGCGTGAGCGCCGACGGGTGGTGTCCGCCTTCGGGCGGACCGCTGGAGCCGGCGACGCCGGCCCTACCGGGTGAAGAAAGAATGATGATCGAGATCACCGAGACCGCCGCCCACAAGATCCGCACGCTGATGGCCAAGCAGGGCGTCAGCGAGGGTGGACTGCGCGTGGGCGTGAAGGGCGGCGGGTGTTCAGGCCTGAGCTACACGTTTGCGTGGGAGCGGCAGGCGCGCGCCGGCGACGAGGTGTTCGAAGGTCCCGATGGCGCCAAGTTGTACGTGGATCGGAAGAGCCTGCTGTACCTGAACGGCACGGTGCTCGACTACGACACCAATCTGGTCAGCAAGGGTTTCGTGTTCAACAACCCGAACGCGAAAACGACGTGCGGGTGCGGGAGCTCGTTCGGAGCATAGAGGTGTGTCTTCCCAGACCACGGCCCCAACTCTGCAAGTCTGCAGAACCTGCGGCGGCGGCGCGCCGGTGGACGTCCATTTCTGTCCGCAGTGCACCAAGATCCTCTCGCTCGGGCGGCACGGCGACTACTTCAGCTTCTTCGGCCTGCCCCGGAAACTGAGACTGGGCGCCGACGATCTCGAGCAGCGGTTCCGAGCCCTCAGCCGGCAGTTTCACCCGGACTACTTCTACAACGCCGACGCCGCCGAACGCCGCGCCAGCCTGGAGCGGAGCTCGTACCTCAACGACGCGTATCGCACGCTGCGGCAGGCGACCGCCCGCGTCGAGTACCTGCTGCAGCTCGAAGGCCTGGCCGCCCGCGGTCCCGAGGAAGCGGCCAGACAGGTGCCGCCGTCGCTGCTCGAAGAGGTGTTCGCGCTGAACGAGGAGCTCGACGAGATCCGCCAACTGCGCGCCGGCGGCGCGCCGCCCGACGAGTGGAAGGCGCGGCTCGAGCGGGCGCGGCGGCCGATCGAGGCCAAGCGCGGCGAGCACGAGCGCGAGGTCGAGTCGCTGTCGGCGCGGTGGGACGGCCTGGTCGACACCGGCGCGCCCGAAGAGGATCGCCGCGCCGTGCTCGTCGCGCTGCGCGAGCGCGTGCTCGAGCGCAACTACATCGGCAATCTGCTCGCGAGCATCGAACGGGAGCTCGCGTAGGAAGGACGCGGAGGCTCTGGCGCCCGGCGCGGCCATCGACACATATGAGCAGGGTCGTCGGCATCGATCTCGGCACCACCAACAGCCTGGTCGCCTATGTGACCAACGGCGAGCCGGTCGTGATCCGCGACGGCAGCGGCGACGCGCTGGTGCCCTCGATTGTGTCGATCGGCTCGGACGGGACCACGTACGTCGGCCGCGAGGCGCAGCGGCGGCTGACGACGGATGCGGCGCGCACCGTCTACTCGGTGAAGCGGTTCATGGGACGCGGCATCGAGGACGTCCGCGACGAGGCGCGGCATTTCCCGTTTCGTGTCGGTGGCGATCCGGCGGGCGTCGTCCGAATCGGCCTCGTCGGCCGCGAGCTGACGCCGCCGGAAATCTCGGCCCTGATCCTGCGGGATCTCAAGCGCCGTGCCGAGGCGTTCTTCGAGGCCGCCGGCGACGTCGACTTCGAGGTGGACCGCGCGGTGATCACGGTGCCGGCCTACTTCAACGACGCGCAGCGGACCGCGACGCGCGATGCCGGGCGGATTGCCGGGCTCGAGGTGCTCAGGATCATCAACGAGCCGACCTCCGCCTCGCTTGCGTACGGCCTCGACAAGCGGCACACCGGTCTCATTGCCGTGTACGACTTCGGCGGCGGCACCTTCGACATCTCGATCCTGCGCGTGGAGGACGGCGTGTTCCAGGTCCTCGCGACCAATGGCGACACGCATCTTGGCGGCGACGACCTGGATCGTCTTCTCGTCGATCAGGTGCTCGCCGATCTCGAGTCGCCGAACCGGGCATACGTCAGCCTCCGGCGCGGTGGACCCGCGCAGACGCCCGAGGAGGTTCAGGCCATCCGCCAGGCGGTGATCCAGGCCAAGTGGGACCTGTCGGACCGCGAGGAGACCGCGCTCCTCGGCCGCCGGCTGACCCGCGCCGAGTTCGAGGCCACGATTCGCCCCATCGTCGAGCGGACCCTCGGTCCGTGCCGGCAGGCGCTGGCCGACGCCGGGCTCCAGCCGTCGCAGGTGGACGAGGTCGTGCTGGTCGGCGGCTCGACCCGCATCCCGCTCGTCCGGCGCCTGGTCGAGGAGCTGTTCGGCCGCACGCCGCACACCGAGCTCAATCCCGACGAGGTCGTCGCGCTCGGCGCGGCGGTCCAGGCCGACATCCTGGTCTCCGGGAACCGCGAGATGCTGCTGCTCGACGTGACGCCGCTCTCGCTCGGCATCGAGACGATGGGCGGCGTTATGTCCAAGATCATTCTCAGGAACTCGACGATCCCCGCCACCGGCAGCGAGATGTTCACCACCTTCGCCGACGACCAGACCGCCGTGGACATCCACGTCCTCCAGGGCGAGCGCGAGCTCGTGGCCGACAATCGATCGCTCGCGCGGTTCCGCCTCCGCGGCATTCCGCCCATGCCGGCCGGCCTGGCGCGCGTCCAGGTGCAGTTCCAGATCGACGCGAACGGCATCCTGAGCGTCACCGCCCGCGAGCTGCGCACCGAGGTCGAGCAGACGATCGAGGTGAAGCCGTCGTACGGCCTGACCGACGAGGAAGTCGAGCGGATGCTGCTCGATTCCTTCGAGCACGCCGAGGCGGACTTCGAGGCTCGTCTGCTCGTCGAGGCGCGGAACGAAGCCGAAACCGTCGTCCAGGCCACCGAAAAGTCGCTCCGCGCGCCGGAGTTCGCCGACGTGCAGCGTCACGACCTCGAGCCGGGAGAGCACGGGCAGATCCTGGCGGCGCTCGAGGCGCTTCGCGCGGTGCTCGACGCGCCGGATCGCGCCGTGATTCAGGACAAGACGCGCGCGCTCAACCAAGCCACGCAGCACCTGGCCGAGGTGATGATGAACCGCTCGGTACAACAGGCGCTGTCGGGCAGGAACGTGGACCAGATCTGATGCCCAAGGTCACCTTCATCATCGACGGCGAGCCGCAGGTCGTCGAGTTCGAGCACGGCGACGTCCCTTACTCGCACCACGGCAAGCCGGAGTCGTTTCTCGATATCGCGAAGAACTTCGACGTGCCGCTCGAGCACGCGTGCGGCGGCAGCTGCGCCTGCACCACGTGTCACGTGATCGTCCGGGAGGGGGAGCAGAACCTCAGCGCGATGGAAGACGACGAGGCCGACCGGCTCGACACGGCCTGGGACCTGACGCCGCAGTCGCGCCTCGGCTGCCAGGCGGTCATCAAGGGCGACGTCGTCTGCGAGCTGCCGATGTACACGCGCAATTACGTCCAGGAAGGCGGCGGCATCCGGCTGGGAAAATCGGATCGCCGCGAACGCAAGGCCGAGGAGGTGACGCCGTGAAGTGGACCGATGCCGAGGACATCGGCATCGCGCTCGTCGAGAAGTATCCGGAGCTCGATCCGCTCACCGTACGCTTCACCGATCTGCGCAACCACGTGCTCTCGCTCGACGGGTTCGACGACGATCCCAAGACGTCCAACGAACCGAGGCTCGAGGCGATCCAGATGGCGTGGTACGAGGAATGGAAGGACGGGCATTGACGGACGGCGGGATCTTCCGGCCGGGCATGCGCGGCTATTTCGTACCGTTTCTCGCAGGCGTCGCGCTCACCGTCAGCGCGTTCCTGCCGTGGGTGATCGTCGACGGCGTCGGCCGCCGCGGTGTGCCCGACGTGACCGGCTTGTGGATCGCCGGCCTGGGCATTCTGGCGGTCGTGCTCGCCGCGCTCAGCCTGATCACCCGGAAGAACTCGCGCCACCCGCTGCTGGTCGTCGGGCTCGTCGCGCTCGGCATCATGTTTCTCGCATGGCGCATCCTGCCGCGGCTCGCCGGTGAGCAGGCGCTGACGATGTCGCAGGCGGCCGCAATCGTGGAGGACACGCCCATCGGCGAGCCGCCGACGACGCTGGTGGGCAGCGGCATCTATCTCGGTCTCCTCTCCGCCGTTACCCTCGTCGGCTTCGGCCTGACGATCGTCTTCCGCCGCTCCCGCCCGTACCTCGTCGTCGACCCCGACGACGACGTGCCGTAACCGGGCGTGCGCGTTCTGATGGTGGCGGCGACGTCCCCGGAGGTCGCTCCAGTCGTCGCGGCGTGTCGATCGCGCGCCGGTCTGGAGGCGCCCGGCGTGATCCCCCTCGCCTGTGCCGGCCACGCTCTCGACGTCCTCACGACCGGGGTCGGCATGACGGCGACGGCCGCGTGGTGCTCCCGGGCCTTGTCGCGTGCCGAGTACGACGTGGCGTTCAACGTGGGTCTCTGCGGCAGCTTCGATCGAACGCTCGGGCTTTCCACGGTCGTTCACGTCACGTCCGAGCGCCTGAGCGAGCTGGGCGCCGAGGACGGCGAGTCGTTTCTGTCGATCGACGACGTGGGGCTGGCCGGTCCAGACGATTTTCCGTTCACGTGCGGCCGAATCGTCAACGTGGCGCCGCCGGCCAGCGCGACATTGCGCGGCCTGCCGGCGGTCGACGCCATCACGGTGAGCACGGCGCACGGCAGCGAGCGATCGATTGACGACGTCGTGAGGCGGTTGAATCCGCAGGTCGAGAGCATGGAAGGGGCGGCGTTCATGTATGCCTGCTCGATCCACGGGATCCCGTACGCCGAGATTCGGGCCGTCTCGAACTTCGTCGAACGACGCAATCGCGCGTCGTGGGACATCGCCGGCGCCGTCGCCGCCCTGGGTCGCGCGGCGCTGGCCATCCTGGGCGACCTGTGATGCTGTCGCTGGGATTCTCTCCGTGCCCGAACGACTGCTTCATGTTCGACGCGATCGTCAAGCGCCGAATCGATCTCGAAGGTCTCGAGTTCTCGGTCCGGCTGATGGACATCGAGGCGCTCAACGGTTCCGCGTTTGCCGGCGACGCGGACGTCACCAAGCTGAGCTATCACGCTTATGCGTACTGCGCGGATCAGTACGTGCTGCTCGACGCCGGCAGCGCGCTCGGACGAAACTGCGGGCCGCTTCTCATCTCGCTGCGGCCGATCTCGCCCGCCGAGGTCGCAGCCGGCGGGCTGCGCCTCGCGATACCGGGCAAGTACACCACAGCGAACTTCCTGCTGGGCCTCGCCTTCCCGCGCGCCGGGAATCGGACCGAGCTGGTCTTTTCCGAGATCGAGGGCGCGCTGCTGGCAGGGACCTACGACGCCGGCCTCATCATCCACGAGAACCGCTTCACGTACGCCGACAAGGGCCTGAGGAAGATCGTCGACCTCGGCGAGTTCTGGGAGGGCCAGACCGGCACGCCGATCCCGCTCGGCGGCATCGTGATCAGGCGATCGCTGCCCGATGAGGTCAAGCAGCGGGTGAACCGTGTGGTTCGCCGCAGCGTGGAGTATGCTTTCGCCAATCGGACGGCGAGCCTTCCGTTCGTTCGCGAGCACGCGCAGGAAATGAGCGAGTCGGTCATGTACCGCCACATCGATCTGTACGTCAACGACTACTCCGTGGACCTCGGCGCCGAAGGGCGCCGGGCGGTGGAGACGCTGTTCGATCGCGCGCGGGCGCTCGGGATCATTCCGGCGTTCGAAGGTTCGTTGTTCGTCAGCTGACGAAGGTGCGGCGCGGGCCGTTTCGGCCGGCGCCGCAGAGGGCACGCATGATTACGCGCAAGGAATTCTTCGGCGTCCTCGCCCGCACGGCCGCGGGAACCGCCGTCGCCTCGGCCGTCCGCGTCGGCGACGCGGCCGCCGCGGGCGGCGATGCCCCGAAGCCGAAGAAGCTGGAAGGGGCCGCGATCAGGGGCGCGACCGCCGCCGTGAGGACGTTCATCGCCGAGGCGTCGCTGCAGCGTATGCCGGCCGACGTCGTGCAGCAGGGCAAGCGCTGCCTGATCGACGGCTTCGGCGTGATCCTCGCCGGGTCGACGGTGCGGGGAAGCGCGATTGTCCGCGAATACGTGAAGGCGGCGACCGATCGCAGGGAAGCGACCGCCCTCGGGCCCGAGAAGATGATGGCGTCGGCGGCGTTGGCCGCCCTCGTCAACGGCGCCAGCGGTCACGCGATGGATTACGACGACACGCAGCTGTCGACGACCCCGGACCGCACGTTCGGGCTGCTCACGCACCCCACGCTGCCGCCGCTGTCGGCGTCGCTGGCCGTCGCGGAGCGGATGGGCCTGTCGGGCGCCGCGTTCTTCGAGGCCTTCCTGGTCGGCTTCGAAGTGGAATGCAAGATGGCCGAGGCGATTGATCCGAGCCACTACAACCGCGGCTTCCACTCCTCGGGCACCATCGGCACCTTCGGGGCGGCGGCCGCGGCGGCGAAGCTGCTGAAGCTGAACGACGCGCAGCTCGGCCACCTGCTGGCGATCGCGGCGAGCCTGTCGAGCGGGATCCGGGTCAACTTCGGCACGATGACCAAGCCGCTGCACATGGGGCGCGCGGCGGAAAACGGCGTGTTTGCCGCGGAGCTGGCGCTCCGCGGGTTCACCGGCGGCGACGACGGGTTGGACGGCCAGTGGGGGTTCTTCCAGGTCTTCGGGGGCGGCGCCGACCTGGATCGGCTCGTTCCCGTGCTGGGCAAGCCGTATTCGATCGTGAATCCCGGCGTGTCGGTCAAGCCGTACCCGTGCGGTTCGCTGAGCCATCCGAGCCTCGATGCGATGCTGAAGCTGGCGGTCGACCACGATCTCAAGCCTGGAGAGGTGCGCGCTGTCCGCCTGCGCGCCGGCTCGAACATCCTCGAACCGCTGCGCTACAAGGTGGCGAAGAACGAGCTCGAGGCGAAGTTCTCGATTCCCTTCCTGATGACCGCCATTCTGATCCGGCGGAAAGCCGGCATCCGGGAGTTCACCGACCAGTTCGTGACGAGCGAGCCGGTGCAGCGGATGATGGAGCGGGTCACCGGCGTGTTCGACGAGAAGATCGAGGCGCAGGGCTTCGACAAGATCCGCAGCATCGTCGAAGTCGATCTGAACGACGGCCGCACGCTCGTGCAGCCGTCCGACGACCGCTACCGCGGCGGGCCCGAGCGGCCGTTCACGCGCGAGGAGCTGCACGAGAAGTTCGCCGACTGCGCGCAGATGGTCCTCGCGCCGGATCGCGTGAAGCAGGCGCTCGCCGAGATCGAAGCCGTCGACTCCCTCAGGGACGTCCGCCAGCTGGTGACGACGCTCGCCTGAACGGGACGAGCTTCCTCCGCGGCGATCGGCGCGTGTCCTCGCGTCCCCGCCGTTCGCGGTTCATTGACTTCGATGCCGGCCGCGCGTAGCATCGCCGCCATGCGGAGCAGACGACGATTCTGCAGGGACGTGGCCGCGGGCGTACTGTGCTTCGCCTCCGGCGGCGCCGGCGCGATCGCCCGCGCGGCTCAGGCGGGAGGCGCGCCCGCGCGGCGGCAGGTGACGGTCGGAGGGCGCCGTGTCAAGACGATTGACATGCACACGCACTGCGTGGTGCCCGAAGCGGTGGCACTGATCCCGGGCGCCACGGTCGACCCTTCGCTCGTCATCCAGGCCGACCGCCTGCGGCAGATGGACGCGCAGGGCATCGATGTCCAGGTGCTCAGCATCAATCCGGTGTGGTACGGACTGGATGCGGACCTGTCGTCGCGGGTCATCGATCTGCAGAACCGGCGGCTCGTCGAGCTGTGCGCCGCGCACCCGGACCGGTTCGTGGCGCTGGCCACGGTCGCCCTGCAGCACCCGGACCTGGCGGTGCGTCAGCTGGCCGACGGTTTCGGACACGGCCTGCGCGGTGTCGCCATCGGCGGGCATGTCAACGGCGATGAGCTGTCATCGCCGAAGTTCGATCCGTTCTGGGCCAAGGCGCAGGAGCTCGACGCGGTCGTCTTCCTGCATCCACAGGGCATCCCCGAGATGCAGGCGCGGTTCCGGGGCAATGGACGCCTGGCCAACGTCATCGGCAACCCGCTGGAGACGACCATTGCGCTCTCGCATCTGATCTTCGAAGGGACGCTCGATCGGTTCCCAGGCCTCAGGATCTGCGCGGCGCACGGCGGCGGATACCTGCCGTCCTACATCGCCCGTTCCGATCACGGCTGCGCGGCGCTGCCGCGCGACTGCGACAGGACGCTCAAGAAGCAGCCGAGCGAATACCTCAGGCAGCTGTACGTCGACTCGCTCGTCTTCACCTCCGAGGCGCTCCGTCATCTCGTCACCGAGTGCGGCGCCAGCCAGATCGTCATGGGCACCGACTATCCGTACCCGTGGACGACCACGGCGGTCGATCACATCCTCAAGACGCCGACGCTCGGCGACGCCGAGCGGATCGCCATCCTCGGTGGGAATGCGGCGAAGCTGTTGAAGCTGTAGGCGGCTGGTTCGTGTGATTCGGCCCGCCCGCGATCCCGCGCGGCCCTCGCCACCCCGATGGCGACGGCTACGCGCCCGCCAAGCGATCTTCGCTTGCCAGCACCAGATCCGCGAACACGAATCCGTCCCGTTCGACAATCGGGCCCGCGGCCACCGCAATCGGCGCGTCGAACATCGGTCCCTCGCACGCGAACGTGTGGAACTCTCCGCGCTCGCCGCACGGGTCGACGCTCGCGGGGAGATCGGCCAGGAGCGTTCGGTCGAAGAGCCGGCCCGCGAAGCGCCGATCCAGCGCGCGCGGATCGACACAGGTCAGCCACGCCCGGAGTCCGGCATTCACCATGTCCCGGGCGAGCGCGGCGGTGTCGGCGCCGAACAGCGGAAATATCGGCGTCAGGCCGCTGCCGGCCAGCCGCTCTTCGCGGTAGCGGCGGACGTCTTCGAGAAACAGATCGCCGAACGCCACGTGCGTGCAGCCGTCGTCCACGGCGCGGACCACGGCCGTCTCCATCGCGCGCTCGTACTCTTCGTTCGAACACGGCGACGGAATCGGGACCTGCCAGAGCGGCAGGCGGAGGCGCTCGGCCTGCGCCTGCAGCAGCTCGACGCGGACAGCGTGCATCGCCACGCGCCCGGCCGGTTCGTTGATCGTCGTCAGCAGGGCGGCGACGTCAACGCCGCTCGCCCGCAGAACGTACACGAGCCAGGCGCTGTCCTTGCCCGACGACCACGACACGACGCATCTGCCCGGTGTGATCATCTGGTTGTCATTGGTGGAGCGCGTCCGCGAGCCGACCAACGGCGTCGACAACGCGGGGGCCCGGCACCACGAATTCGTCGCCGACCAGCACGCGCACGCGATGATCCCTGACGGCCGGAACCGATCCCAGGGCGTTCCACGCTTCCATGTCCCGGGGGATGTTCTCCGACCTGACGCTGTCCCCGTACTTCAGTTCGACGATCACGTCGGGCCGCCGCGCGAGTATGATCTCGGTCGACACCTGGACCGACTGCTGTTTGATGTCTCCGAGGACGTCGTCTCCGCCGGCGGCCTCCAGCATGTCGTGCAGAAAGCCGTAGCCGCCGGTGGCGTAGATGTTGCGCAGCGACGATCGATCCCGCTCGAACACCAGCAGCGTCCGGGGCCGCGGCCGATTGGCCACCGACGCCTGGATCGACGCGATCCCGCGCTCGATCGCCGCGGCGAGCGTCTCGGCCCGGGGCGCCGACCCGATCCGGGCGCCCAGCGTGCGAATCGTCTGCGTGATGTCCGCAAGCGTGCGATGCTCGTACGCGTAGTACGGAATGCCGGCGCGATCGAGCCGCTGCTTCAACTCGAACTGCGTGTTGTAGACGATGACGAGATCGGGTCGAAGGCTGAGGATCCGCTCGACATCGGGATCCAGCAGGGCGCCGACGCGGGGGATGCGCGACACCTCCGGAGGAAAGCGGTCGAAGCTGCTGACGCCAACCAGCCGGCCGTTGTCGTGCATCGCGAAGATCATTTCCGTCACGGCGGGAATCAGCGAGACGATCCGCTGCGGCGCGGCCGCCCTGACGTCTCGGGGGATCGGTCCCCCAGCCAGCATGAGGGCCGCCAAGAGCGGCAGGCGGGCCACCAGCCGACGCCGCGCTCGTCGAGCGGCCGGTATCGGGCGCTCGAGGGCGGATGGTGAAGTCGGGCGGGCGCCGGGCGTCGTCATCGGGACGATCTCACGAGCAGCCACAGGAAGAACGGCCCGCCGATGAGCGCGGTGACGACGCCGACCGGGACTTCGATCGGCGCGAACATCGTGCGGGCGACGACATCGCAGGCGATGAGAAAGGCCGCGCCGAAGAGGACCGATGCCGGCAGCACGAGGCGGTGATCGGATCCCACGATCAGCCGCACCAGGTGCGGCACGATGATGCCGATAAAGCCGATCGGGCCGCCGACCGAGACCGCGGCGCCGGTCGCGAGCGATGCGCCGACGAGCGCGACGCGCTCGGCGCGCATGACATCGACGCCGCGGGCGGCCGCGGCCTGTTCGCCGAAGGTGATGAGATCCAGCGCGCGCGGAAGCACCGCGAACAGCGCGGAGGACACGAGCAGCAGCGGCAGCACAGCGACGATCGGTCCGTAATCGCCGATGTCGAGCGTGCCCATCAGCCACCGGACCGTCCGGAAGGTGTCGCCGAAATCGGCCAGGTACTGCGTGAACAATATCAGGGCGGTCAAGAACGCCGTCATCGTCACGCCGGCCAGTAGCAGCACCGTCGTGGACAGCCCGCGCCGCCGCGCCGACGCCAGCGCGTAGACGACGGCGAGCGCGGCGATCGAGCCGAAGAGGCTCGACAGCGGGACGGCCGGCAGACCGAACAGCGGGGCGTCCAGATGAAACGTGATCGCGACCATGGCGCCGAGCGCCGCGCCGCTCGAGACGCCGAGCGTGTCGGGCGACGCGAGCGGATTGCGCAGCAGCGCCTGGAACACCACGCCTGACGCCGCCAGCGACCCCCCGACGATGGCCGCGGCGACGACCCGGGGCAGCCGGGCGATGAAGAAGATCTGGGCGTCGAGGTTGTCCGGGAACGCGATCGTGCGGTCGAAGGCCCGCCCGAGCGACACGTGGGTTGCACCCACAATCGGCGACAGGACGAGCGCCGCGGCGAGCAGCGCCCCGAATGCCCCCACCGTCATCGCCAGCCGCGCGTGAATCGACCGGATGGCGGCCATCGCCGGCCTCAGCTTCTTCCGACCGGCACGACGCTGAGACGGCCAGAGCGCGGGTGGCGCGCGATCTCCACGTCGACGCCGTACAGAACCCGAATCGCCTGCGGCGTCAGGACGTCGGCGGTCGGCCCAGCCGCCAGCACGCGCCCGCGCCTCAGGAGAATGAGCCGCCGGCACAGCGCGGCAGCCAGGTTGAGATCGTGCGTCGACAGCAGCATCGCCGTGCCTTCGGCGTTGAGACGCGCGAGCAGCATCTGCACGTCGATCTGGTGGCCGATGTCGAGCGAGGCGGTCGGCTCGTCCAGCAGGAGCAGCCGGGCGCTCTGCGCGAGCGCGCTCGCGATGACGACGCGCTGCCGTTCGCCGCCGCTGAGCGTCTTGAACGGCCGCATCTCGAAATCGGAGGTGCCGGTCGCCGCCAGCGCGCGCCGTGCGATGTCGAGGTCGTCCGGGCCCTCGAGCGCAAACAGGCCCAGGTGCGGAAAGCGGCCCATGAGCACGATGTCGAGGACGGTGAAGTCGAACGGCGCGTAGGTGTCCTGGGGTACCATCGCGAGGCATCGGGCGACGTGTCGGCGCGACTGCTCGCCAATCGGTCGGCCGTCGAGGAGCACGCGTCCGCGGCGCGGCACCAAGGCGCCGCTGAGGATTCCGAGGAGCGTGGTCTTGCCCGATCCATTCGGTCCGAGGATGCCGACGAAATCGCCGCTGCCGATGTCGAGCGACACGCCGCTCAGAACCTCGTCGGCGCCGGCCTCAGGGGCCCCTCTGGCGCGTCGATAGAAGAAGGAAACGTCGATCGCCTCGAGCAAGGCGATCCTCCTTTCGGCGTCTCGCGCGCCGAAAAAAAGGCCCCGGCGTCAGGTTTCCTGACTCGCGGATCGAAGCCGGCATTTCACGTCTTCCCAGGTGGCGACCCAGTGACGGGCGACAGGGACTCCGGGAGACCCGGGCCCGAGCAGCCGAAGAAATACGGCTCTCCGCTTACAGTGGCGGGACCGTGTGGGCCTCGCACCCACTTCGCGTGACCGCCGGGGCTATCATTCGAGTCCGGCACGGCTCCCGCCGTGCCATGGGGCGAGTATAGCATCGCGGCCCGCAGCCGATCGTGACCGTCGGCCCGCGCGGGTCGCCGGGACCGCCGCGTGTTGCCTCAGGCGGAGGTTTGCGCGTAACATGACATGGTTTTCCTGCCGGGGGCACGGCCAGGATTCGACGATCACGCCGTTTCAACCCGTCTGGGAGGGTCCGGCGACATCGGGACCGCTGGGCTGGAACCGGTTCGAGTCACATCGTGCGATGCGGGCCGGCCGGCCGGCCTCGCACGTCGAGGGCAAAGCGCATGAGCAAGAGTTCGACCGTCACCGTTCGCGAGAGGCCCGTGGAGGAGGTGGCTTCGGCGACGACCGGCGGCCTCACGATTCATGGCGAGACGATAGTCGTTTCCACCGACCAGCGCGTCGAGCTCGTGGACCTGACCAACCGCGTGATGGAGTTCGTCCGCGGTTTCAACATCCGTGAAGGCCTCGTGAGCCTCTGGTCGATGCATACGACCTGTGCGCTGTTCATCAACGAGTTCCAGAACGCGCTCCTGTCCGACATCCGGCGCTTCCTGGAGCAGATGGTGGCGCGCGACGCCGAGTGGCTGCACAACGATCCCGAGCACTCCGACTGCGATCGCAACAACGCCGATTCGCACCTGAGGGCGCTGCTCCTGGGCCATAGCCTGACGCTGCAGGTGAGCGGCGGCGAGGTCGTGCTGGGGCAATGGCAGCGGATCCTGATGGCGGAGCTCGACGGGCCGCGGGCCCGCTCCCTCCGGATTCAGATCTTCGGGGTGTCCTGAACCCGGTTGCCCTCTCTGCGTCTGGTCACCGGAGTTTCGCCGGTCGCGCCGATTCAATCCTTCGGGCCAGCCCCAGATGATCAGATGACGACATGCTGTCCCGCCTCGCCGCCTCACACCTCCTCGATATCGCGGACAAGCTCGACGCGGGCGATCGGCTGACGCCCGACGACGGCCTGCGGCTCTTCGCATGCGACGATCTGCTGGCGGTCGGCTGGCTCGCCAATCGCGAGCGGGAGAGGCGGCACGGCGCGCAGACCTTCTACAACTACAACATCCGCATCGAGGCGACCAACGTCTGTGTGGCGAGCTGCCTGTTCTGCTCGTTCGCGCGGCTCAAGCCCGGCGACGCCGACGCCTACACGATGTCGCTCGAAGAAGCGTGGGACAAGCTCAGGCAGCGGAAGGATCAGCCGCTCACGGAAATCCACGTCGTCAACGGCCTGCACCCGGATCTGCCGTTTGCCTACTACACCGAGCTGCTGCGGGGGTTCAAGCGGATCCGGCCTCGGATCCACCTGAAGTGCTTCACGGCGGTCGAAATCGCGTTCTTCGCGGATCTCTACGGGATGAGCGACGAGCAGGTGCTGCGTGAGCTGATGGAGGCGGGGCTGGACTCGCTGCCGGGGGGCGGGGCCGAAATCTTCGCCGAGCGGGTGCGCCGCAAGATCTGTCACGACAAGTGCGGCAGCGATCGATACCTGGACATCCATCGGCTGGCGCATCGCCTGGGCATGCGGTCCAACATCACCATGCTGTACGGCCACATCGAGACGGCGGAGGAGCGCGTCGATCACATGCTGCGCGTCCGCGCGCTGCAGGACGAAACCGACGGCCTGCAGGCGTTCATCCCGCTCGCCTTCCACCCCGACAACAATCAGATGCGGCGGTTGCCGGCGCCGACCGCGAGCGACACGCTCCGCGTCCACGCGGTGGCCCGGCTGATGCTCGACAACGTGCCGCACGTGAAGGCGTTCTGGATCGCGACGGGCGTGGCGCTGGCGCAGACGTGTCTGTGGTTCGGCGCGGACGACCTCGACGGAACGGTGCAGGAAGAGAAGATCTACCATATGGCGGGAGCGCAGACGCCCGAGTCGATGACGCCGCGGGAGATCGAGCGGCTCATCGCGGCCGCCGGACGGCAGCCGGTTCAGCGCGACACGCTGTATAACGTCGTGGCGCACGCCTGAGGCCGGCTCCCCCCAGGGCCGCGGGGCCTGTTATACTTGTCATCAGCCAAGCGTGATTCGGCCGGACCGGGCTGCGCTTGGCTTTTTCGTGTCCGTAGATTGAGAAAAATTTCACAAGCGTGCGCGCGCGCGAGCGGAGGACGCCCCTTTCCGTGGCGCCGCCCGCGTGAGGGATACGGCATCGATGAGCAGCATGCTTCCGGTTCTGACCGCGTTCGAAAAAGAGCACATCGCCGAGCGTCAACCGCTCCCCGAGCGGTACCTCGGCCTGCCGGACGCCGAGATGGACGCCCGCATTGCGGCGGCCAGGGCGGCGCTCGGCCGCCGGCTGGTCATCCTCGGCCATCACTATCAGCGTGACGAGGTCATCAAGTTCGCCGATTACACCGGCGATTCGTTCCGTCTCGCCCGCCAGGTCAGCCGTCACCCTGAGGCGGATTACATCGTGTTCTGCGGCGTTCATTTCATGGCCGAGAGCGCCGACGTCCTGAGCGCGCCGCACCAGCAGGTGATTCTGCCGGACCTGGCCGCCGGCTGCTCGATGGCCGACATGGCAGACATCGATCAGCTCGAAATGTGCTGGGCCGATCTCGAACAGATGCGCGTCTCGGGCGTCGTACCGGTCACCTACATCAACTCCGCCGCGGCCGTGAAGGCGTTCGTCGGCGAGCACGGCGGCATCGTCTGCACCTCCTCGAACGCCGCGGCCACCTTGCGATGGGCATGGCAGCGCGGCGATCGCATTCTCTTCCTGCCGGATCAGCACCTGGGGCGGAATACCGCCTACAAGATGGGCGTTCCGCTCGATCGGATGGTGGTGTGGGATCCCGACGAAATCTGTGGCGGAGAGGACCCCGACCGGGTGCAGCAGTCGCGGATGATCCTCTGGAAAGGGCACTGCTCGGTCCACACCCGGTTCACGGTTCGTCAGATCGAAGCCATCCGGCGCCAGCATCCCGACGCGCGTGTCATCGTGCATCCGGAGGTGCCGCTCGAAGTGGTCCAGGCGGCCGACGATGCCGGGTCCACCGAGTACATCATCAATGCCGTCACCGAGAGCCCGGCAGGCTCGGTCTGGGCGGTCGGCACCGAGATCCACCTCGTCAATCGGCTCGCGCGTGAAGTGCAGCCGGACCGGACCGTGCTGTCGCTCGATCAATTCGGCTGTCTCTGCTCGACCATGTTCCGCGTCTCTCCGAACCACCTCTTGTGGACGCTCGAAGGGCTCGTCGAAGGCGAAGTCCGCAACCGCATCGTCGTGCGCGAGGACCGCAAGCACTGGACGAAGGTCGCGCTCGACCGGATGCTCTCGATTCAATAGACTTAGAGCTTTCGGCCGACGACCGTCGACGCGCCCGGGGTCGTCCCGAGCGGCGTCGCGGACAAGGAGGACCTCGATGGCACATTCGCTCCCCCCGCTTCCGTACCCGTTCGAGGCGCTCGAGCCTCACATCGACAAGCAGACGATGGAGATTCATCACGGAAAGCACCATCAGGCGTACGTCAACAACCTGAATGCGGCCGTGGAGAAGCATCCGGACCTGCAGTCCAAGAGCGTGGAGGATCTGCTCCGCGGCATCAACAGCGTGCCCGATGACATTCGCACCGCCGTGCGCAACAACGGCGGCGGCCACGCGAACCACACGATGTTCTGGCGGATCATGGGGCCGAACGCCGGCGGGGCGCCGACCGGCGCCATCGCGGACGCGATTACCTCCTCGTTCGGCGGGTTCGACGCGTTCAAGGATCAGTTCGCCAAGGCGGCGGCCGGCCGGTTCGGCAGCGGGTGGGCATGGGTGATCGACCAGGGTGGGAAGCTGATCATCGAGAGCACCGCGAACCAGGACAGCCCGCTGATGGAAGGCAAGAAGATCGTGTTCGGGCTCGACGTCTGGGAGCACGCCTACTATCTCAAATACCAGAATCGCCGTCCGGAGTACGTGACCGCCTGGTGGAACGTCGTGAACTGGACGGAGATCAACAAGCGGCTTCGCTGAGTGGTTCTGTTTCTTTTCCTGACCCACCTCGGTCTCGGGATCGCCTTCACGCTCGCGCTCGTGTCGCGCGAGGCGGGCGTGAAGTTCTTTCGATTCAATGCCGGGCTGGCCGCCGTCCTCATCGGGGTGGCGGTTGCGGCGTTCCGGCCCGCCGCGGCCGATTGGTTGTCCGGGATGAACCTGGTTGCGCTCGGCGCGCTGGCGCTCGCGGAAATCGCGATCGTGGTCTACTGGGCGACGGTCGGCCGGGCGTTTGCGTCGGTCCGGCCCGCGCTGGTGGCGGTCTGGTGCGGCGGCGGGTTGACGGCGCTCATCGCGCAGGCGGTCGCGACGAGCAGCGGCTGGACCTTCGGCGCGCGCGTGCTGACGGTGGCCAGCTTCCTGAGTTCGGCCGCCCTGCTCGGCGGCGCCTGCACGGCGATGATTCTGGGCCACTGGTACCTGATCCTGCCGTCGATGCAGGTGTCGCACCTCCAATCGATCGTCAAGGTGCACATCGCGTCGACGGTGGTCCGCGTCGTGGTGGTGGTCGCCGCTGTCGTCGTCGCGATCGAGACGTGGCAGCCGGGTCTGGGTCCGAGCTTCGAGCACTACATTCTCTCGGTGGCCGGCGTCTTCTTCTGGCAGCGCGTGCTCTTCGGCCTCGGCGGTCCCGCGCTGTTGTCGTACATGACGTGGGAAACGGCCAAGATCCGGGCGACGCAGTCGGCGACGGGAATTCTGTACGTCGATTTCTTCACGGTCGTCGTCGGCGAGGTGCTGGCCAAGTACCTCCTGCTCGCGACGCGCGTGCCCGTGTAGTACACTCCGTTTCTTGCGGATTGCACCGCGGTCCGGAACCTGTGCAATTTCAGACTGCGAACCGCGTCAGGGCCGGAAGGCAGCAGCGCTAAGCAGATCCTGCAATGTGCCGCAGCCACTCCGGATCGCGGTCCAGTCCGCAACCGGGTCGGTGACGAGCGCCCGCGAGAGGGGCCTTTCGGAAGTCTGCGACAGCTCTTCGATCTGACAGCTTCAACGCCGAAACCGTCATTCCTCGAACTCGATGTCCTACCAGGTTCTCGCCCGGAAATGGCGTCCGCAGCGCTTCGACGAAGTGGTCGGGCAGGCGGCGGTGACGCGCACGCTGCGCAACGCGCTGGCGAGCGGCCGGCTGGCGCAGGCCTTCGTGTTCGCGGGTCCGCGCGGCGTGGGAAAGACGACCACGGCGCGGATTCTGGCGCGCGCGCTCAACTGCTCGAGCGGACCGACGCCCGATCCCTGCGGCGCGTGTGACGCCTGCGTGGAGATTGCCGAAGGGCGCGACATCGACGTGCTCGAAATCGACGCGGCCACGCACACCGGCATCGACAACGTCCGCGACGTGATCATCTCGGGCCTCGCCATCGTGCCGGTCCGTGACCGCTACAAGATCTTCGTCATCGACGAAGTCCACCAGCTGTCGACGCCGTCGTTCAACGCGCTGCTCAAATCGATCGAAGAGCCGCCGCCGCACGTCGTCTTCATGATGGCGACGACGGAGCTCGAGAAGATCCCCGAAACGGTGCGATCGCGATCGCAGGTCTACGAGTTCCGCACGATCGGCACGAAGGCCATCGCCGATCAGCTGCGGCGCATCGTCGACGCCGAGCGAATCGAGGCGGGAGACGACGCCCTGCAGTTGATCGCGCGGGACGCCGAGGGCAGCATGCGCGACGCCCAGAGCAAGCTCGATCAGGTGATCGCGTTCACCGGACAGACGATCGCGACCGACGATGTGACGACGGTGCTGGGGCTGGTCGGCCGCGATCTGCTGCTCGACGCCGTGCAGGCGGTCGCGGACGAGGATGCGCCGGCGGCGTTCGCGCTCGCCGGGCGCGCCGTCGAGATGGGCTACGACCTGCGACTGGTCTGCCGGGAGCTCTCGCGAGTGGTTCGCGATCTGCTCGTGTTGAACGTGGATCCGGGCCGGGCGCGCGATCCGGAGATCGCCGGCGAGGCCGAGCGCGATCGGGTCGTGGCGCTCGCCGGTCGGTTCTCGCGCGAGGATCTCCTGCGCGCGTTCGACCTGCTGACGCGCGCCGAGGCGGACATCCGCGCCGCCGCCCAGCCCCGCTATCATCTCGAAATGGTGTTGCTGCGGTGGATTCATCTGCGCAAGCTGGTGTCCCTCGAGGATCTGATCGCGTCCGCCGGCAGCGTCCGCCCCGGGCCGACCCTTCCGCGCGGCGGCGGATCCCGCGAGGCCGGGCCGGACCTCTCGCGGCGCCAGGCTGGCGCCGAACGGGAGCCTGGCGGGCACGACGCCCGTCGTGGGCACGACGCCGGTCGTGGGGACGACGCCGGTCGTGGGGACGACGCTGGTAGTGTCCGGCTTCAGCCGGACCTTTCCCGTGCCGATCCCTCCTCCGCATTCCCGAAGGACGCCTGGCTCGCCGAAGTCCGCAAGGGCAAGTTCGTCTTCTACAACACGGTGGTGGCGCAGGCGCAGCAGATAGACGCGACGGCCGACCGCGTCATGTTCTCGTTCTCGCCGTCGCAGCGCGCGCTGCGGGACACCTGCGAGCAGAACCGCGCCTGGCTGGAATCGATCGCGGAGAAGGTGGCGGGGCGTCGGGTTGCCGTGACGGCGCAGCAGCTGGATCCGCCGCCCGCGCCCGCGCCGCCGGCGTCGGACGACTCCGCCGGGAAACGGGTGGCGCTCCGGGAGCAGGCGCTGGCCGACGCCGGCGTTCAGGCCCTGCTCGATGTGTTTCCCGCGGAGATTCGCGACGTGGAGGAGATGTGAACATCCAGCAGATGATGAAACAGGCGCAGCAGATGCAGGACCTCCTGCAGCGGCAGATGACCGAGCTGCGCGTCGAGGGCAACGCGGGCGGCGGGATGGTCACCGTCGTGATCAATGGCACCAAGCAGGTGCAGTCGGTCACCATCGATCCCGAGGTCGTCTCGAAGGAGGACGTCGCGATGCTGCAGGACCTCATCGTCGCGGCCCTCAACGACGCCCATCGCAAGGCGGACGAGGAGATGGCGCGGAACGTGGGCGGGATGCTGCCGCCGGGCCTCAAGCTGCCCGGCATGTGAACGACGGTCCTGCAATGGCGAATGGTCAATCATGACGCGTAGGTTTTCTCTCGCTCGCCGATGGCGCTGCCCGACCCGCTGACGCGACTGATCGAGGAGCTGCAGCGCCTGCCCGGGATCGGCCCGAAAGGCGCGCAGCGCCTCGCGTTCCACCTGCTCAAGACGCCGCGCGAGATCACCGACCGTCTCCTGGACGCGGTCCGCGATGTAAAAGAACGCGTGACGTACTGTTCGGTCTGTAACAACATTACCGACGTCGATCCGTGCGCGTTCTGCAGCAGCCCGGATCGCGATCACCGGCTGATCTGTGTCGTCGAGGAGCCGCCCAACGTCGCGGCCATCGAGAAGACGCGCGAGTTCAAGGGTGTGTACCACGTGCTGATGGGCGCCCTGTCGCCGCTGCAGGGGGTGGGCCCCGACGATCTCAAGATCAAGGGGCTCCTCGAGCGCGTCACCGGCGGCGCGGAGGTGATTCTGGCGACGAACCCCAATGTCGACGGCGAAGCGACCGCGATCTACCTCGCCCGCCTGTTGAAGCCGCTCGGCGTGAAGGTGACACGCATCGCCGTGGGCGTGCCGGTCGGCAGCGACCTCGAATACGCCGACGAGGTGACGATGCACAAGGCGATCGAAGGGCGGCGCGAGGTCTGATCGGGCGTGTTGCCGATTTCCTACGAATGGCCGGCTGCGATCGCGCTCGTCCTCGGCGGCGCCCTGGCGTGCTTCGCCGGATACCGGCTGTTTCGCATCGTGCTGGCGATCTACGGATTCATCGCCGGATCCGTGATCGCGAGCTCGATGATGGGCGCCGGCAACACGGCCGGGATGGTGCTGGCGGCGATCGCCGGCGGTCTCGCGGGAGCCGTGTTGATGTTCTTCGCGTACTTCGTCGGCATCGCCCTCATCGGCGCCGGGCTCGGCGTGTTCGCGTTCCAGATGGGCTGGGCGCGGTTCGGGCACGGCGATCCGCCGTGGGGTCTCGTGCTGGCGTTCGCCGCGCTTGGAACGATCGTCGCCCTCGTGCTGCAGCGATATGTAATCATCGTCACGACGGCGTTCAGCGGCGCGTGGTCGATCATCCTCGGCGCCCTGGCGCTGAGGAGCGGCGCCTCCGCCGTGCGCGGCGCGTCGAGTGCGTGGGTGCTGTATCCGCTGACGCCGATGCCGGGCGCCGCCTGGGTGCCGCTGGCGTGGGTGGCGCTCGGCGTTCTCGGAATGGTGGTTCAGCTCGGCATCACGAGTCGACGGGCGTGACGCCGGCGGCGCGGAAGCCGGTCGAACCGTTTGGAGTCGCCTGCGGGCGAGCCAGGACCGCAAGGGTGTGATGGTCCGGCATCAGCCGGACGATTCATGTGTGGAGGGCATCTCGATGGCGACGTTCTCGCGGCATGTCGATGTGGAGTGGCAGGGCTCGGTGATGGAAGGCAGGGGGGAAGCGAAGGCCGGCAGCGGCGCGTTCAGTCTGCCGGTGACGTTTCCCTCGCGCATCGGCGAGCCGGGCGGCAAGACGAGCCCTGAGGAGCTGATGGCGGCCGCGCACGCGGCGTGTTATGCGATGGCCCTCAACGGCACTCTCGGCCGCAAAGGCGCCTCGGCGGACCGCACCGTCGTCACCGCGACCGTGACCGCCGACCGGGGCGAAGCCGGTATCAGGATCGAGTCCTCGAAGCTGACGGTCGTGGCATACGGCCTGAAGGGCGTCGAGGCCTCCCAGTTCGCCGACCTCGCCCGGGAGGCAGACGGCCGGTGTCCCGTGTCGAACGCCTATCGAGGCACCATGCAGATTACCGTCGACGCAAGGGTGGCGTAGCGTCGAGGTCCCGCGGCTGGTGGTGACGCCATCGAGCGCAGGAGGAGCCGATGTTTCTCGTTCGCGAAATCATGCACTGCAAGCCCGGCAAGGCCGGCGAAATGGTCAAGCGCTTCAAGCAGGTCGAGCCAATCATGTCCGAGCTCGGGGTCAAGGGATCCCAGCGGGTGATGACCGACATGAGCGGCGAGCGGTACTGGACGGTCGTGTCCGAGGTGGCCGTCGACAGCCTCGAGGAGTATCTCAACACCTCCCGTCAGACGATGACCGATCCGCGGATGCAGAAGATCATGCAGGGGTACCACGAGTTCGTGGAATCGGGGAAGCGCGAAATCTACAAGGTTGAATAGGCCGGCCGCGGCAGGCGCCCGGCTCGCGGCGCTGCTGCCGCGGGAGCACGGCGCGTACGGACAGCTGGCCTTTCCGCTTGCCGTGTCGCTGGCGATCGGCCGTCCGCGGTGGCCGGCGCTGGCGCTGGCGGCCTGCGGGGTCGCCGTGTTTCTGGCGCACGAGCCGCTGCTCGTGATCCTCGGACAGCGCGGCGGCCGCGCGTCACGGCAGCGCGCGGGCGCGGCCAGATGGTGGCTGGGCGCCTGCGGCGCCGCGGCGCTCGTGTTGGGGGGCGCCGGTGCCTGGTCGGTCGGCCCGGTGGCGCGCGCGGCGCTCCTGGCGCCGGCGGTCGTCGGCGGCGCGGTCGTCGTGTTGATCCTCTCGCGGCGCGAACACACGACGGCGGGCGAGGTGGTGTCCGCGACCGCGCTGTCATTGCTGGCGGCTCCTGTTGCGCTGGCAGCGGAGGCGCCGCCGCTGTCGGCGTGGACGTCGGCGACGGTGTTCGCGCTGGGCTTCTGGACCGCGACCGTCACGGTGCGTGCGGTGATTGCTGCCGGGCGCGCGCGGGATGGCGGCCGCGCAAGGAGGGCGGCGGCCGCGCTGTTCTCGGCGGTGGGGGTCGCGGCGATGTTCGCGCTGGGTCGGGTTGGCGTCGTCTCGAACGCCGGATGGCGCATCCTCTCGATTCAGGCCGTGGCCAACGTGGCGTTGATCGCCGTGTCGCCATCGCCGCGGAATCTACGGTACGTCGGCTGGGGTCTCGTGGCGGTGTCGACGCTGACGGCGGTCCTGCTGGTCGCGACGTTGCGTTGACCGGCACCTTGGGCGGTTGCTAGTATTGGGGCTCCGCCCGCATGACTGCGGCCCGCCTGTTCCTCAGTAGCTCAATGGCAGAGCATCCGGCTGTTAACCGGAGGGTTGCTGGTTCGAATCCAGCCTGAGGAGCC
>CAWEDP010000004.1:0-193631 GCA_963807925.1 uncultured Acidobacteriota bacterium
TGACGGCGCCACGCCGCCGGCCGCCTTCAAATTGATCGTAGCGGTCCAGCTTGCAACAACGCGGGCCCGGGTCCTGGCTCCGAGGCCCCATGATTGCGCGCCGCTGCCGGAGGTAGCACTCGGGTATCCCAGCGCCGCGATATACTGCGGCTCGATGCGCCTGAACTTCGGGAGGTCTTCCCTTGACGCGTGGAGAACCGGCTGCTGCAGGCCGGCCGCCAACATGAGGGAATTGCCTGGCCAGGAGCCGGCGGCTCACGGACGGCACGAGGTGGCGGACATTCATGTGATTGCTCCGGTTGGACGACCTGATGGCATCTTACACCAACGCGGGCGCCCCGGAGCTGGCCTCCTCGTGGTGGATCTCGACCTCAGCACGGCCTCAGGACTCCTCGCGTCACAGTGCCGCACCTCGCCGATGTAGCGGTCCGGTCAAGGCTGTGCTCAAACGCTGAAAGCACTACAGCTCGAAGCCGATGGGGAACCTCGGAGATCGGCCGCCGCGCCAGGCTCTATCAACTCACCGACGCCGGCCGCCTGCAGCTGGCGGCCGAAACGGCCAGGTGGCGCCGGTTCTCGGCGGGCGTCTCCAAAATCCTCCTGGCCCGATGAAGCGCTCCCTGCGTTCATGGCTCTGGCAGGTACCGATCGATCCGGAGGTCGAGGAGGAACTCGCGTTCCATCTCGACATGCGGACCCGCGAGCTCGCCGAAGGCGGGATGGATCAGGCGACCGCCCGGGACGTCGCGGCCAGCCGGCTTGGCGACGTTGCCAACCTCAAACGTACCTGCGTGGACCTCGGCAGAAAGAGAGAACGTGAGATGCGGGTGACGCGCTGGCTCGAAGACCTTCGCGACGATGTGAGACTCGCCGTCCGTCAGCTCCGGCGCTCACCGGGCTTCACGCTGGTGGCCGCGACAATGCTGGCGCTCGGCATCGGGGCCAACGGCGCCATCTTCGCGCTCGTCGACGCGATCCTGCTCCGGCCGCTGCCATTCCCCGATCCCGATCGCCTCGTGACCATCTGGGAGCGCACCGACACCTCGCCGCGCGATCTCGCGGCGCCGCTCAACGTGCTGGACTGGAACGAGCGCAGCCGCACGTTCGAGCAGATGGCCGGATTCATCCCAGGCGTCGGCGGCATGGTGATGGCCGGCGCAGACGGCACGGCCGAGACCGTTCCGCGCCAGTGGGTGACGGCGGGCGTCTTCGACGTCCTCGGCGTCAACGCGGTGGCGGGCCGCACGTTCCAGCGGGCCGACGAGAGGCCGTCGCAGTCTGCCACGGTCGTCCTGAGTGAAGCGTTCTGGCGATCGCGCTTTGGCGGCGACCCATCCGTCGTCGGACGGCAGATTCGCCTCGACGGGATGCCGTTCACCGTCGTCGGCGTCGTGCCGGGGAAAGCGCAGCTGATCGGCGCGACCAGCATCTGGGCGCTGCTTCCCTCGAGCCGCGATCCGCGGGCACGCATTCCCCACTTCCTGCAGGTCGTCGGACGGATGAAACCCGGCGTCACCCTCGACCGGGCGATCTCCGATATGACAATGGTCGCGGACGGTCTGGCGCGCGAGTTCCCGCAGACGAACCGTGGACGCGGCGTGACGCTCGAGCCGCTTCGCGACGCCTTCATTGGCGGCGAGCTGCACCTGACCTCGATGCTCTTTCTCGGCGTCGTCGGTTTCGTGCTGCTGATCTGCTGCGCCAACGTGGCTAACCTGCTGCTGGCGCGCGCAACGGTCCGCGCACGCGAGTTCGCGGTCCGGTCGGCCATCGGGGCGGGCCGCCGCCGCATCATCCGCCAGCTTCTGACCGAGAGTCTGGTCCTCGCAACGGTCGGCGGCGCTCTCGGCATGGCGGTCGGCGCGGCGATCCTGAACGTGGCGCCATCGCTCATTCCGCAAGGGCTGATCCCCGGCGCTGTGGCCCTGACCTTCGATACGCGCGTGATCGCCTTCTGCACGACGGCGGCCCTGCTCGTCGGCCTGCTGTTCGGCCTCGCGCCTGCGTGGCAGGCCACGGCGTTGTCGCCGGCCCAGGTCATCGCATCCGGCGGCCGTACCACGACCAGGCGCAGCGGACGGATCCGGGGCGGGTTCGTCGTCGCCGAGGTCGCCGCGGCCACGCTTCTGCTTTGCGGCGCGGGGCTGCTGCTGCGCACGCTCCTCGCTATCGACCACGTCGATCGAGGATACCGCGCCGACCGGGCCCTGACGATGATGGTTGACCCGCTCGGATCGAGCTATCCAACCAAAGAATCGCTGACGCAGTTCTTTGCCGCCGTCGAACAGGAGGTTCTCGCCATCCCCGGGGTGCGCAGTGTTGCCTGGGCGAGCACGCTGCCGATGGGGCCGTCCGGGGAAGGCGCGTCCTCATTCGAAATCGTGGGCGATCCGCCCCTGGAAGACGCACGGCGGCCGACGGCGGATTTCCAGGTCGTGAGCCCGGGTACTTCCAGACGGTCGATCTTCCACTCGTTGCCGGCCGCAGGTTCACGGATCGCGATACCGCTGACAGTGTTCAGGTCTGTATCGTGAACGAAGGATTCGTGCGCCGTCACCTCCAGGGCCGGTCTCCAATCGGGATGCGCGTGTCGACCAGGCCGGTGGCCGTTCCGACCGCGCCGCCGGTGGTGCGTGAGGTCGTCGGCGTCGCCCGACAGGTGAAAGGGCGGCCCGACGAAACAGAGGACATGGTGCAGATCTATGTGCCCAGCGCGCAGAACCTGCTGGATGACATCTATCTTGTCGTCCGGCCGGCAGCGGGACGCGCGGAAGCGCTCGTGCCGTCGGTCCGCGCGGCGATCGGGCGCGTCGATCGGGATCAGCTCGTGAGCGTGCGGAGCGTGATGACGCTCGACGACATCGCGTGGGAGGCGACCTCGCGCCATCGCTTCCGGGCGGGCATGGTGACGACGTTCGCCGGCCTGGCGCTGCTGCTGGCGATGGTCGGGCTGTTCGGCGTCCTCGCGTACTCCGTCCAGCAGCGGGTTCGCGAGATCGGCGTGCGGATGGCGCTCGGCGCCACGGTTGGCGACGTGCTCGCACTCGTGGCCTGGGAAGCCGTTGGTCTCATCGGCGTCGGCGCGGTGGTGGGGCTCGCGCTCGCCGCCGTCCTCGGCCGGCTGCTCTCGACTGTGTTGTTCGGTGTGCAGCCGTTGGATCCGGCGACCTTCGCGTCGGCGACGATCCTGCTGGTTCTCACCGCGGCGGTTGCCGCCGCGACGCCTGCGTGGCGTGCCGCGCGCACCGATCCCGCGGTGGTGCTGCGAGGCGACTGACGGCCGCACATCATGGGGCGCTGTTGCGGCATAATGACGGGCTGGAGTGTCTATGCGGACAGTGCTGATCCTCGGACTTCTGTGCGCGACCGCCTCGCCCGCCGCGGCGCAGCCGTTCGCCAACGCGGCCGCCTCGGCCGCCCGCTACACCGTCGCCGAATCGGCTCCGTCGAAGGCATGCGACAGCCTCTCGGCCTTCAAGGCCACCGACCTCGTCAGCGTCGAGGCGCGGATCGTGCCGGCGACCGCGGACGCGCCGCAGCATTGCCGGGTCAGCGGCGTCATCGCGCCCGAGATCGCCTTCGAGGTCAACCTGCCAGACCGCTGGAACCGGCGCTTCTACATGATCGGAAACGGCGGCCTGGCCGGCGAGGCGCTCGACAACCCGGGTCGCACGTCGCAGCGGTCCTCCGCGCTCGCGCACGGCTTCGTGATGGCGCAGACCAACACGGGCCACGACGCGCGGAAGGAGCCGAGCGGCTCATTCGTCCTCAGCAACCCGCAGAAGGCGATCGATTACGCCTCCAGGGCCGTCCGCGTCACGGCCGACACGGCGAAGAAGGTCGCGCGCGAGTACTACGGCAAGCCGGTGTCGCGTTCGTATTGGAACTCGTGCTCGAACGGCGGCCGCCAGGGACTTCTCGAAGCCCAGCGCTATCCCGACGACTTCGACGGCGTCGTCGCCAACGCACCGTGGGTCGATCAAACCGGCTTCACGGTCGGCGCCCTGTGGAATGAGCGCGCGCTCACGGAGGCACCGGTGCCGCTCGCGAAGCTGAATACGGTGGCAGAACACGTCATGGCGAAGTGCGACGCGATTGACGGCCTGAAAGACGGGCTGATTGACGATCCGCGCGCCTGCCCCTTCGATCCGGCGCGCGACGTGCCGAGGTGCCGCGAGGGTGAGGACTCCGACGATTGCCTGACCGGCGCGCAGGCAGCCACCCTGAAGAAGATTTACGACGGACCCACGAGCAAGGGGCGGCCATTCTTTCCCGGATACATGTACGGGAGCGAAGCGGTCGTCACGGCGCCCAACGGCGCGGCCGCCAGCACCTGGACCGGCATGATCGTGCGTGCCCGGCCCGACACGAAGCCCGCGGATTTCGCGCTCGCCGAGGGCGTGATGCGGTATCTGGTCTTCGATCCGCCGAAGCCGGACTACGACTTCAGGACGTTTGATTTCGACCGCGACACCGAACTGCTCGATCGCTGGGGCGGGCTGGCAAACGCCACCAGCACCAATCTCTCGGCCTTCCGCCGGAAGGGCGGCAAGATCATCATGAGCCACGGGTGGGCCGATCAGATTCTGCAGCCGCTGGCCAGCGTGCGCTACTACGAGCAGGTCGTGGCGAGCAACGGCTCGAAAACGACCGACTTCCTGCGGCTGTTCATGGTCCCGGGCATGGCGCACTGCGGCGGCGGCGTGGGTCCCGACCGCAACGACGCGGTCACCGCGGTGATCGACTGGGTCGAGAAGGGGCTGGCGCCGGCGTCGCTCGTCGCCAGCCAGGTGACGGACGGCCGGATCGTGCGCACGCGACCGCTCTGCCCGTACCCCCAGGTGGCGCGCTACAAGGGCCAGGGGAGCATCGACGACGCGGCGAACTTCAGCTGCGTTGCGCCACGGTGACCGGTAATCGTAGTAATCGCCGCTCACGAAGCGGCTAGGGATGCACAGGGCTGCGACCTTGAGCGTCGAGGGCTTCGGGACCGATGTCGGGAACTGCTGCCGCTGCACGCGGCGGGCGATCTGGAGCTCGGATTCCAGCTTCTTCTTTTCGCCGACTTCCACAATCAGCTGCTGCACCCGCGCGGTCATTCCGTTGAAGGAGCTCGCGAGCTCGCTCAACTGGTCCTTGCCGCGCACAGGCGTGCGGTGCGCGAAGTTGCCCGCAGCCACCTGACGCGTGCCTTCGTAGAGGTCGTGCACCGAGCGTGTAATCGTCCGCGTCAGGCCTCGACACGAAGGTGACCCGACTTTGCCATGAGAGCTGAGCGTCGTGGCGATCGCTGGACCGCCAAGCCAGTGTTCGTTGCTGCGGAGTCTTCCGCTGCCCTTGTGGGCGAGTCGGCGAGAGCAAGCTCCACGCGGTCAGAGACCTGCCGTGGAGGAGTGGCGACTGATCGCCACGAGAGATGATCGACCTTAGGCCGATTCCTCTTTAGCACGCAACCAACACATCCCCCGTCCGCAAATCGATGTCGGCCTCTTGAAACGCAACTTCCGGGAAGAGCCCGAGCACCGTACCGCCGATGCAGAGCTCGATGATCTCCGTGGCCCCATTCAGCCGGCGCACCAAGCATCAGGGGCCCCTCGAAGGACTCGATCCGTTGGTTGAACTGGGCGCGGTCCCGCTGACCGGGTTGACATACATAACATTTCAATGTATAAAACCTCTACGTATGGACATGGGCAAGGACTTGGTGGCGGCGTCCGCCACGCCGCTCGTGCTCGCCATCCTTGCCGACGGCGACAGTTACGGCTACGCCATCATCAAGCGAGTGGCCGAGTTGTCCGGCGGGCATTTACAGTGGACCGACGGCATGCTCTATCCGGTGCTGCACCGGCTCGAGCGCCTGGGTCTTGTCGCGGCGAAGTGGTCCGCGTCCCAGAACGGCCGCCGGCGCAAGTACTACCGGATCACGAAGGACGGCCGGACGCAGCTGGCCGCCCAGCGGCAGCGGTGGCAGGTCGTGGACGGTACGCTGCGGGGTATCTGGATGCAGGCGTGCACGGTATGACGACGTTCGCCGATCAACCGCTCGAGCAGCAAATCGCGCAATGGCGGGAATATCTGCGCCGCCGGCAGGCCTTTCACGGTTCCGACATCGAGGAGCTCGAGGGACATCTGCGCGACCAGCTGACGGCGCTGACCGTGGCCGGCCTGGCCGGAGAAGAGGCCTTTCTGGTCGCGGTCAAGCGTATGGGCAGCCTCGATGCGCTGTCGCGCGAGTTCGCACGCGCGCATTCCGAGCGGCTGTGGAAGCAGTTGGTCATCGGCCCCGGCGCTGGCGATGCATCGGCGAACACCGGACACACCGAGATGCTCGTCGTCCTGGGCCTTGCCGTGGCCGCGGCGCTGGCCATCAAGGTGCCGGCGCTGTTCGGTCTTCCGCTCAGCCCCAATAGCGAACTGCCGCCTTTCTACGCCCGGAACGCCAGCCTGTTCGTCTTGCCTCTGCTGACGGTCTACTTCATCTGGAAACGCGGGTCCGGCGTGGCACGCGCACTCTGGCTCGCGCTGCCCTTCGCGGCCGGGGCGGTTTTCGCTAACGTTTTCCCCTTCCACAATCCGGAACGGCTCGACAACTTCCCGCAGGGCAGCGACACTCAGGTGCTGACCGTTTTGCACCTCCCAATCGCCCTCTGGCTGGCCGTCGGCTTTGCGTATGTCCGAGGCCGCTGGTTCGACGATGGGGGGCGCATGAACTTCGTCCGGTTCTCGGGCGAGTTGGCGATCTATTACGTGCTCATCGCGCTCGGCGGCGGCGTCCTCACCGGCTTTACGATGATGATGTTCACGGCCATCGATATGAAGCCTGACTGGTTCATAGCCGGCTGGCTGATCCCATGCGGGGCGGCGGGGGCCGTCATCATCGGATCCTGGTTGGTGGAGGCGAAGCAAAGTGTCATCGAGAACATGGCACCGGTGCTCACCAGGCTGTTCACACCGCTGTTCACGTTTCTACTGCTGGCGTTTCTGGCCACGATGGCGTGGACAGGCAACCCCATCAACGTGAAGCGGGAGGTACTTATCGGCTTCGACCTGCTGCTGGCGCTGGTCGTGGGGTTGGTGCTCTACGCCGCCTCCGCGCGCGATCCGCAGGCCCCGCCCGACGTCTTCGACGGCCTGCAGCTCCTGCTCGTGGTCAGCGCGCTCGTGGTCGATGGCGTGGCGCTCGCCGCGATCGCCGCCCGCATCTCCGAGTTTGGCTTCACTCCCAACCGCGTGGCGGCGCTTGGCGAGAATCTCATTCTGCTGGTCAATCTGACGTGGACGGCATGGCTCTATGCGCGCTTCGTGCGTCACCGGGGCGTGTTTGCCGCGCTGGAACGATGGCAGATCGCCTATCTGCCCGTCTATGCCGTGTGGGCGGCACTGGTCGTCGCGTTGTTCCCCCCAGTGTTCGGCTACCGCTGATGCGCCGCGAATCGATCGCGCCAGCGGCCTGATCAGATGGTGGACATTCTCAAGGCGCGTCACGGTGAATCCGATCTGGTCGCGGAATCAGATCTGGTACAGAATCAGGTTCAGGCCTTCATGGAGAACAGGCATGGCCAATCCGCCGCGCTGGTTCTGCTGATTGGGCCGCAGGGTTCACGTCGCGACGCGCTCCGCGTGGCTCGACGACATGAAGACGTTCGAACACGAGTGGATTCTCGAGGCGTTTGTCGGGCACCGGACCTTCTTCACCAGGAGCATGTTCGGTGGGCTTGCCGCGTACCTCTTCGAACGTCAGATGCTGCTGCTGGTGAGCGACGAAGTCCGGCCGCTGGCACTGGCACGGGGTGTTGGTCTGTACCGACTACGAACATCACGCGTCCATTCAAGCCGAGTTCCCGGGGTTGATGCCGCATGAGGTTTTGCGAAAGTGGCTCTTCATCGCTTCGACCCACGAAGATTTCGAATCCACCATGGAAGCCGTGGCGAAGCATGTAGCAGGCAATGACCGGCGCTTCGGCATCTTGCCCAGGAGTCCGAAGCCGAAGAGGCGGAAGCACAGCTGAGTGCGTTGGACGTCAGGAGGGTTCATGCGGCGTCGGCCTTGGATCGCCGGTCTCGCGGCTGCCGGCACACTCTGCCTTCTCAGCACGCTGAGCTTCGCCCGTCCCCATACCGATCCGGCCCATCGATCTGCCCTCCCGGTCACGCTGACGCTGAGAGACGGCACCGAGTGGACGGCGTCTCTTCAGGGCGTCGGCTGCACGGAGTCGATCTGTTCGCGGGTGCGTGCCCTGACCGGCCATTGGGACAGCATCTGGCTGGACGGCCTGACCCACGTGCGGGACATCTCCCGCAATCGGTCCGGCCAGGTTCGCGCCGTCTTCGCGTTCAGAGACGGCACCGAGCGCGCCGCGTCCATCACTGAAACGAACCGCGTGCTCTATCTCAAGGACGAGCACGGGCGGGATCGAACGGTGGATCTGGCCAGCCTGGCCCAGGTTGATTTCAACTGACCCTGTTCGGCACGGAGAGCCACGCGCCCCCGACAACGGCGTCTGCGAACGAGCGTACGGGCTGCCCGATTGACAGCGAGAACGTCAGCCGCACGATGATGTGCGCGAGATGAGCGGGAGCGGCGAGCTCGTGTTGCGCTCCCGGCCACCGCCGTTACGGCGCGGCGGACGCGCGGCCCTCACACCGTCGGCCACCACACTCCTCAGGTGGAAACCAGGCGCTCGGATCCCAGACCGGGCCGCGAATGTCGTGCGGCGTCAGGTCCGGCACGTCGTGTCTCTGCCAGTACCTCGTGCTTCCAGACGTATTCGTAGAACCGGCGCGCCCGATCCGGTGGCGCCTGTCCGGCGGGAATGCCGGCCCCTGCGGTGCACGCGCCGGTCGCCGCACACAGCGTCGCCCCGACATCGGCCACATGCACGGCGGCGGACGCGTCGCGCAGGCCGCCTCGAGCGCCGCGCGGTTTCAGCAGAAACAGCGGGTGCGCGGCGCCGGCCAGATGTTCCCACCGCAGCGGACTGCCCGGCGCATCGTCGTGGAACAGGCCGACGAGGTTCACGCCGTGATCGGCAAGGATCAGGACGACGCTCCGGTCGTAGATATCGGCTCGCCGGAGGCGATCGAGCAGCGTCGCGACGGCCAGGAACGCGCAGCGCGCCTGCGACGTGACGTGCTCGAGTCCAGCGTCGGTGACATGGCAGCTGTCGTCCAGCAGATACGGCGGATGGCTCGCGAACGTGTGGAAGAACTTGAGCGTCGGGCGGCCGCCGTTGAACGTGAGGCGACGTGCGACCTCGTCGAAGAACCGCAGGCTCTCGAGTACCTGATCGACCTCGAACTCCCGATTGACTTCGGCCGCGCCGATCCGCGCCTTGTCGGGGACGCGCCCGGCTGAGAGCCAGCCGCCGCCGTTGTAGATCCGCCGCTTGAGCCACACCGGGGCGACGCGGAAAAGCGAGAGATCGAGCAGGCGAAACGTCTCGAGCCGCAGGAGCGCGGCGCGGGAGCGCATGAGTCGCGCCGTGCTCGTGCACGTGTCGACCCGATCGGGACAGACTCCTTCGATGGGATTGACGAGCGCCGTGTCGTATCCCGCTTCGGCGAACCGCGTCATGAACGACCGGTGGGCGATGGCATCGTCGAAATACGCCGGAAGCGACTGGCCGAGCCGGTACACCTCACCGCTGTGAATGGCCGGAACATTGAGAAACGTCGTCGGGGCCGCGGCGACGGCGTCGTGGTAGAACGAGAACCCCTCGAACCGGCGCGCCAGCGCGGGATCCGCCCGAAGCGCGCGGTCCGCAATGTCGGACTGAAGGCCGTCGAGCAGCACCACCAGCAGGTTGCTGACCGGGGAGAAGCGGAAGACGCCTTCGTCCCGCGCGGTGGGTGGCGCTTTGAGCGGGCGGCCGCGCGCCTGGACCAGCGTGATCGTGCTCGTGATGGCCAGCGCCACGTTCAGCACGAGCAGCGCCGCCGCAGCCGGGCGGCGCGCGCGGCGGATGACCACGGCGATCGCGACGCCGAGCACTCCCACCAGGGCCAGCTCCCACGCGCCGAGCCGGGTGTCGAACAGCGTCGGCGGATCCCGGCCGTCGAGCACACCCATCGGCGTGACGAACAGGTCGCCGTAGCCCCACGCGAGGAGGCCCGTGGCCCCGAGGCCGGCCGCGACCACCCGCCGAGGCGCCAAGGGCAGCACGGCGAGGACGGCGCCGACCACGAGGACGCCGACGACGAGCGCGCCGAGCCCGCTGACCAGGAAGCTCGTGACGTGGAAATCGAACTCCGCGACGTTGCCCGCCCAGATCGTCGCCGGCAAGTGTACGAAGACGATGCTGAGCGCGAGCCAGGCGCCGAGCAGGCCGAGGCCGGTCCACGGGTCGCGACCGGCGCGAGGCCAGTCAGCGCGGCTCACGGTCGTACCAGCAGAGCACGCGCCCGGTCCGGGAGATCGTCTCCTGCCGCACGATGCGCGCGCGGCGCGACAGCGCGGCGGTGCACGCCTCGACGGAGTAGTCCTGAAAGATGTCGTCGCGAAGCATGAGCATCAACTGGATGGTCGGGTCCGCCTTCGGCACGAACTCGATGACGCCCCGCGGCGCCAGGCCGGTGAGCCACGCGACGAGCGCCTCGATCGGGATGTTGCGCCCGATCGCCAGATGGTGCGTGAACGCGAGCGCGAGCAGCGCGTCGAACGACGCGCGCTGCGCGAACGAGCGGCGCTCCTGACCGCGCCAGCCTCGAGCCGGACTCGGATCGGCCGCGTCCATCACGAGGGGAAGGAATGGCAGCCGGTCGCGGACCGCGTGCCGAAAGGCCCGGTCGGCAGCGGACGCGTCGGCCTCGAGCCCGATCGCAGCGCCGGCGCCCGCGCGGAGGGCGACCGCCGCGAAGTGGCCCGTGTTGCAGCCGAGATCCAGCACCCGCCGGGGACGGACCGCGGCGATGAACGCCTCGACGAACCGTTCCTTGGCCCCGACTTCCTGATCGGTGTAGGTGTGCGTGCCGGTGTACTCGGCCCAGGCGGGATCAGGCTCGGGGCGCACATCGAGACGATCGATCCATGATCGAAGGCCGCGCAGCAGCTGCGCGAAGGCGCGTGCGGGCAGCCGGCGATCCCGTGCTGCCGCGCCCACCTGCACCGTCCCGGCGCGAGCGGACCGCTGCAGGCGCGCGGGGGCGATCACGTGCAGCAGGACGCGCCACGAGAACCGCCGCGCCCACGGCACAATCGCCGCGAACTCCTCGACCGGAATGCCCTCCATCGCGCCGCGATACCAGCGGTTGAACGCGACGCCGGTGTACGCGTGCAGCAGCAGCGGATGGAGGAACTGCTCGCAGAACTGACGGTGCCCGGCCCAGAGCTCGCCGTCGCGGTACCGGCGGAGCGAGGGCACGTCGATGAAGACGGGATGCGCGCCCCGGAACTGCACGTTGTACGCGGAGGCATCGGTCAGCGTGGCCCCCCGCGTCAGCAGCGACAGCTGCAGATCGAGATGCAGCAGCGCCGCGGCCTTCAGGGCCGAGAACGTCCACTCGTAGGGATACGACACGACGGGCACGCCCTCGTCCTCGAGCACGAGCGGCGCCCGCGCGCGATCGAGGCCGACCATCGATGGACTGACCTCGACCGTCGGAACCAGCACGCCCTCGCGCATGAGCGCGTCGAGGATGCCGCGATCGCGCAGCCAGAGAAACTCCTCGGCGCCGGCGCGGCTCAGAATCCTGAACACGCGGCCGCCCCGCTCGACCACGCGCCCGGCCGGATCGCGAAACGACCCCGGCTCGAAGACGTCGTCGTCGCGGGCGAGCCACGCCGTCGCGGCGCTCATGCGTCCGGTGGCGCGTCGCGCCGGCGGGCATACACGCCCGGAACCCACGCACGCACGCGCCGCCAGTAGTGCATCACGACGCCAATGGCGAGCGCCGCTCCCCCGATGAGGCCCTGGAGCAGCGTGCTCCCGGTCCCCGGATCCAGATACGCGTGCGCTGGTGGCGCGAACGCCCACACGACCGTCAGAAAGGCCGCCGTCCGAATGAAGAATCGCATCAGGTGCTCGTTTGACCCGCAATCGAACCAACGCGTGACTGCGCCGCGCGATCCTGTGGCGCGCTCGAAGCCGGTCCGCATGGACCCGCCCTTGGCAAGTACAACGACAGAGCCTGCCATGTGAGTGTGAAAAGTCGGTGAAACGCGTTCCGGATCGGGCGGGAGCAGGCCTCGAGGACGCCGAAGGCTTCTCGCACTCGTCCATCCTGCGGCCTCGACCGATTCCAAGTCACCAGAGTGAACGGTAGACGCGAGCGCAAACGCCTCGGGGATCGCCGAGCGTCGGCAGGACGATGGCGCCGAGCGTGGAGCCAATCGCATCCGCCACCCAGTCCAGCGCATCGGACGACCGCGAGGGCACCAGCGCCTGATGCCATTCGTCCGATGCCGCGTAGGCGCTTGCCACGAGAACCGCCACCAGGACGGCGCGCGCGCGCGTCATCCCCTCGCCGAGAAGAGCGCGCGAGACCAGGAGGCCGAGTCCGCCATATTCCACGAGGTGCAGCCACTTGTCCCAGACGTGCGCGGTCAGCTGGGGCAGCGGATTCGGCTCCGACGAGAAGTGAAAGATGAGCGCCGCGTACAGGAGCGGCGGCACCCAGAGCGACAGACGCCTCACGTCGACACCGCCCCATCGTAGCAGCCGTGCGCTCGCCTTCAGCCGTCTCCGACCGGGGCGGGCGGCGATCGACGGCCATCGTTTCCTTACATCTTCTACAATGGCTCTGTCGTTGCCGTCGCTCCAAGCACCACCGTGGCCACTGATCTCATTGCGCACTACCGGATCGTCGCCTGGCTCGGCGAGGGCGGGATGGGCGCGGTGTATCGCGCCTACGACGAGCGGCTGGGCCGCGACGTCGCCGTCAAGGTGCTGAAGAACCCGGGCGAGCCCGGCGCCATCGATCGCTTCGTCCGCGAGGCCCGCGCCGCGTCCGCGCTCAATCACCCGAACATCGTCACCGTGTTCGACGTCGGGGAGAGCGAGCGCGGCTTCTTCATCGCGATGGAGCTGGTCCGCGGCCGCGGTCTGCGGTCGCTCATCGGTCAGCCGCTCGATCCGAAGCGGTTGTCCAGCCTCGTACGCCAGACGGCCGAAGCCCTCGGCGTCGCCCATCAGGCCGGCATCGTGCATCGGGACATCAAGCCGGAGAACCTCATGGTCCGCGACGACGGATACGTGAAGGTCCTCGACTTCGGCCTGGCGCGCCTGACCAAACCGCTGACCTCGACGATTCAGACGATGGCGCCCACGACGCCGCACTCCATCCTGGGCACGATCAAGTACATGTCGCCCGAGCAGACCGTGGAGCAGTCGGTCGGACCGCCGTCCGACGTGTTCTCTCTGGGCGTCGTGATGTACGAGCTGGCCACCGGCCGGCATCCCTTCGATGCCGACTCGCTCTACGGCGTGCAGCACGCGATCGTCGCGCACCAGCCGGTGCCGCCGGCGCGGCTGAACGCGGAGGTCACCGGGCATCTCGAGGGGCTGATTCTGCAGATGCTCGACAAGGACGCGAGCCGCCGCCCGACGGCCGCCGACGTCGCCGCGGCGCTCGACGACGCCACCGCGGGCACTTACGTGCGCGCCCAGCCGGACGCCGGCGCGCCGAAGCGTCACTCGGTGGGGCGCGCCAGGCCGCGGAGCGACCTCCACGCGGCGCTCGACCAGGTCCGGCGCGGACACGGACTGATTGTCGGCGTCTCGGGCGAGCCGGGCATTGGCAAGAGCACGCTGGTGGACGATTTCCTGATCGACCTGGCGGAGTCGGGCGCGCCGGCGGTCGTGGGCCGCGGCCTGTGCTCGGAGCGGCTGGCCGGAACCGAGGCGTACCTGCCGCTCCTCGACGCGTTGTCCGACCTTCTGCGCGCGGACGACGGGGCGCTCGCGCGTCTGATGCGAACCGTCGCCCCGCTCTGGTACGGGCAGGTGGCGCCGGCCGACAGTCGCGCGGCGTCGCTGGAGGGCGCCAGGCCGGCGCAGACCGGGGCGCAGGAGCGCCTCAAGCGGGAGCTCGTGGCGTTTCTGACCGAGGTCGGCCGCCAGCAGCCGATCGTCCTCTTCTTCGACGACGTCCACTGGGTCGACGTGTCGACGGTCGATCTGCTCGCCTACCTCGCCCGGCAGTTCGACGCGCTCCCCGTGCTGGTCATCGCGACCTACCGGCGCGAGGAGCTGCAGGTCCTGAAACATCCGCTGCTCTCGGCGATGCAGGATCTGCAGAGCCGCGGGTTGTTTCGCGAAATCGCGCTCGAGTTCCTCACGCGCGACGACGTCGGGCAGTACATCGCGCTGAGGTTTCCGGGCCACAGGCTGCCCGAAGGGTTCGCCGATCTGATCTTCGCGAAGACCGAGGGCAACCCGCTGTTTGTCGCCGACGTCCTCGGCTATCTCGCCGAGCAGCGCGTGATCAGCCAGGACGGGGACGGGTGGATTCTCACCCGTTCGATGCCGGACATCGCGCGCGAGCTGCCCGAGTCGGTCCGCGGGATGATCCTGCGCAAGATCGACGCCCTCGGCGACGACTCGCGACGCGTGCTGATGACGGCCAGCGTCCAGGGCTACGAGTTCGACGGTGCGATCCTCGCGTCGATCCTTCGCCTGGACCTGGCCGACGTGGAGGATCAGCTCGATCGAATCGAACGCGTGCACGAATTCGTGAAGCGCATCCGGGAGCACGAGTACCCCGACGGCACCCTCACGTTGCGCTACCGGTTCGTCCACCTGCTGTACCAGAACGTGCTGTACGGCTCGCTGACGCCGGCGCGCAAGGTGGCGCTCAGCCGGGCGATCGGGAAGGCGCTCGAAACCGTGTACCGCGATCGGACGACGGACATCGCCTCGGAGCTGGCGGTGCTCTACGAAGCCGCGCGCGAATTCACGGCGGCCACCGACTACTTCCTCATGGCGGCCCAGCGTGCGGCCGCGATGTTCGCATACGAAGAGGCGCTCGCCCTCGGCCGGCGCGCGCTCGCCGCGCTGCGCGTGCTGCCGGACGGCGCGGATCGGCGGCGCCGCGAGCTGACGATCCTCATGAGCATCGGCGTCGCCGCCACGGCGACCAGGGGCTACTCGAGCCAGGACGTGCAGGACATCTACGACCGCGCGAGCGCGCTGTGCGTCGAGTTCCAGGAGGTCGACCAGCTGGCCCTTGCCCTGTGGCGCCTGTTTGCCTTCGCCATCACGCGCCTGCGCCTCGAGACGGCGCAGCAGATTGCCAACCGCTTCGGGCAGCTCGTCGGCCACACCGGCACGGGGACGCTCGCCATCCAGAGCGCGCTGGCGCAGGGCCTCGTCGCGAACTACCGGGGCGAGTTCCGGTCGGCGGTGGGGCACTTCGAACGGGCGGCGGCGGCATCCTCGATGGCGGCGCGGCACACGATGTCGGTCACGCTGGGCACCGATCCGGCCGTGTCATCCAACGTTTACATCGCGTCGACACGGTGGTGCCTCGGGTACGCCGACCGCGCAGTGCAGGCGATCGACGCCGCCCTCGCGGCGACTCTCGAGATCGCCCACCCGTACACGGAGGCTCACGCGCTGCATTTTTCGAGCATGATCCGCGGATGGCGAGGTGAGTGGGACCAGCTTCTGGTGTATAACCAGCGTGCCCTCGCGGTGACGGCCCGGGAGCGTTTTTCCTATTACGCCGCGACGGCCTGTTTCTTCGAAGGGATGTGGCTGGCCCACACGGGCCGCCCGCACGACGGCCTTGCGCGGATGCGCGAAGGGTGGCTGGGCCTGCGCGGGATCGGGGGGCGCGTGTCGCTGCAACGCTTCGCCACCGACTTCGCCGAGCAGTTGGGCCTGGCGGGCGAGGTCGGCGAGGGCCTTGACGTGCTCGCCGGGGAGATTGCCGCGATGGCGACCGATCGCGGGTGGGAAAGCGAGTTGTTTCGCATGAAAGGCGAGCTCCTGCTGATGCGCGGCGACCTGCGCGACGCCGACGAGGCGCACGGCTGCTTCCGGCACGCCATCGACGTCGCCAGCCAGCAGGGCGCGAAGTCGCTCGAGCTGCGATCGGCCACCAGCATGGCGCGCCTCCTGCGCGGGCAGGGCAAGACCCGCGAGGCGGCCGCGCAGCTGTCGGACGCCTACGGCTGGTTCACGGAAGGATTCGACACGGCAGATCTGGTGACTGCCCGAGAGCTTCTGGCCGCAATCGCAGCGAGCACGACGTAGGCCGATCTCTCACGAGACCATCGCGTCAGCGTCACCTGTTCCGCAGACACGCGAATGTCTGCACGGCGAGGTGCAGGATGGCTGTTCATCTGATCAATCCGAGCGATATCTCGTTCGGCACCGCGGTGATTACCTGTCGGTGGCCCTACGTGCTCGCGCGGGCGACGCCGGACGACTACGGCGACCCGGTGATCGTCGACGAGACGCTCGCCCCCACCGAGGTCGATCGCATTCAGCCCGACGACGTCGTCGGCATCGGCATTCACACGCTCAATGCGGCGCGCGGCTACGCGCTCGGGCGGCTCGCTCGCGAACGGGGCGCCTGGGTGGTCTTCGGGGGCGTCCATGCCAGCCTGTTCCCGGAGGAAGCGTTCGAAAGCGGCGGCGCGCACGCCGTCGTCGCCGGCGACGGCGACCTGGTGTGGGCCACCGTCCTGTCGGACTGCCGCGCCGGCCACCCTCGTCGTCTGTATCCCGGCGGCTGGGTCGACGGCGCCGAGATGGCGCCGGCGCGCTGGGATCTCCTGCCGGCGGATCGGTATCTCTGGGGCGCGGTGCAGACGGTCCGCGGCTGCCCGAAACACTGCTCGTTCTGTTCGGTCTGGCGCACCGACGGGCAGCGGCCCCGCCTGATTCCCCCGCACGTCGTCGTGCAGGAGATCGTCGAGCTGAGGCGTCTGGGTTTTCGCTTCATCTTCCTGTCGGACGACAACTTCTATCCGGTCACGCACCAGGACATCGAGCAGGCCGCGCGGCGCGCCGATCCGCGAATCGCCGACGAGCTGCGATCGATCCGGCAGGCGCGGTTCGAGCTGATGGATCTCCTCGCGCAGTTGCCCGACGACCTCGTGCTGTTCACGCAAATCACGATGGAGGCCGCTGAAGATCCCGAGTTTCTCGACGCCATGCGCCGCGCGCACATTCGCGGCGCGCTCGTCGGCATCGAGACGATCACGAGCGAGGGGCTCAAGGGCATCTACAAGGCGTTCAACAGTTCCGGCCACGATCTGGTCGCGCGGCTGAGGGTCTTCGCCCGCCACCGCGTCCACATCCTCGGATCGTTCATCTTCGGGCTGTCCACCGATCGGCCGGACACCTTCGATGCCACGACCGACCTGGCGCACGAAGCCGCGCTGGCCGCGGCGCAGTTCGTCATTCTGACGCCGTTCCCGGGCACGGTCGACTTCGACAAATGGGAGAAGCTCGTCGAAGGACAGACGATCGAGGGCGTCCCGATGGCTCGGTACTGGCTGGCGCCGTCCGGCAAGCGCATGGGCGTCACGATCCCCAACGCGGCGATGTCGCGTGACGAGATCAGCGCGGGCACCCGGCGGGCGTGGGATCGCTTTTACGGCTGGCGGCGCCTGTGGGAACGCTCGCGCCGCGCGACCGGCGTCGGCGAGCGCATCGCGTTCGTGCTGGTCTGTCGGCTGTACCGGCAGATGTACGCGCGGACCGGACTGGCTGCCGACAGCGCCCGCGTCAATCGCGCGGCGCTCTGGGTCCGCCTGATGGCGCGGCCCTGCCGGTGGCTGTTCAAGGGAGCCGCCATGCCGACGCTCGCGATCCCGACCGGTCCCGTCGCCGACGTCCACGGTGTCCGGCTTCAACCGGATCGGGCCCCCGCCGTGTCCGGCTTCAGCGGGACCAGACTTCCGTAGAGTCCGGCTTCAGCCGGACCAGACACCTGCTATAACCCGAACACCACGATCTTCGCGCTGGCGGCCGAGACCGGAAACACCATCGACCGCGTGCCGGCGATAAACGCGACGCGCTGTCGGCCGTCCACCACGTAGGTAATCACGCCGCCGCCCGCCGCACCCGGCAGATCCGTACACCACAGGATCTTCCCCGTGCTGGCGTCGAAGGCGTACGCGTGCTTGTCCATGTCGCCGGCGAAGACGAGACCGCCCCTGGTCGGCGTGATGCCGGACAGGACGGGCGCCGTGGCGCGGAATCGCCACCGGACCTGGCCGGTGTCGGCGTCGGTTGCCGTCACCCAGCCCGACCAGTTGAGGTCGTGCCTGCCAAACTGCGCGGCGAGCTCGGTGCCGGTCCAGGTCTCGGCCGTCTTCTTCGCGAGCTGGGCTGGATCGAGCGCGATCGTCACACACCAGTCGACGGTCCCGTCGTAGAACAGGTTCGTGTCCGGGCTGTACGCCGGACCGTTCCACTCGCTCCCTCCGGCCGCGCCCGGACAGAACCGCGTCGGGGTCGGCGACAGCGGCACATCGTCGTTCTCGCGCGTCGTGATCGGCGTCGCGTACAGCTTCCGCTCGCTCGTGACGTCATAGACGTGGAGCAGGCCGTCCTTGGGCGTGCCGGCGACGACGCGCTTGCCGCTCCTGGTGGTGACGAGCGCCGGCGCGGCCGCCAGGTCCCAGTCGTGGAAGTCGGCAGGGACGAGCGCGTAGTGCTGGCGATAGGTGCCGGTCTTCGCGTCGAGCACCAGGATGGCGTTGGTGTAGAGATTCGCGCCGGGCCGCACGCTCGTCGCGAAATCGGGGCCCGGGTTGCCGACCGGCACGTAGAGCAGTCCACGATCCGCGTCGAGCGTGTAGGAGGACCAGGTGCCGCCGCCGGTGATCGGCACGCCGGTCGCATTGCCCCACGTCGCGCGCGCCTGCGCCTGCATCTTCTCGTTCCCAGGCTGCGGCGCGTCGGTCGGCACCGTATAGGTCTCCCAGGCGATGCGGCCGGTCGCCGCGTCGAGCGCAAACACGCGTCCGAGCATGCCGTAGCGCTCGCTTCCGGCCGTGCCGACGAACACCAGCCCGTTCCAGGCGATCGGTGCCGACGGGATGCTGTCGCCCTTGGCCGGATCGCCAACGCGCACCATCCACAGCTTCCGGCCGGTCGCCGCATCGTAGGCCAGCACATCGGCGTCCCCGGTGCCGCGGAACAGACGCCCGTCGAGATAGGCGGCGCCCCGATTGACCCGCAGCCCGACCGATGGCCCCTCTTCGCGCACGCGCCATTTCTGCTGACACGTGTCGGCGTCGATCGCGACGATCTCCTTGTCGGTGGTCGCGTACAGCGTGCGGTCGACCACGATCGGGCCGGTCTGGAAGCTGGTGTCGACGTTGAGGTCGTAGATGCAGAGCTGCTTGAGCCGCGAGACGTTGCTCCTGTTGATTTGCGCGAACGGCGCGTACCGGTCGGAGGTGAGGGTCCGGTTGTAACTCGGCCAGCCGGTGACGGAGTCCCCCGCGCGCTGTGCCGCAACTCCTCCGCCGGCGAGGGCGGCCGCCGCTGCGATGGACAGGATAAGACGAGAGACGCTGGTGACCGCACGCTCGCTCATGGCTCTCTCCGGGTGGATGCGTCACGGACGCGCGACGTGGATCGGCGCGAGTTATACCACGCCGGCAGGTCGCGCGTCCCTGGATGCCGCGGCGTGGTTCAGCCTGCCGGATGGCGGTCCGCGGTATATTGCTTGTGGGAATGAGTCCGCGTGCGGTCTCGGGGGGAGACGCGCGCGGAACACGTCCAGAGCAAGGGAGGATCTGGAAATGGGCAAACCGGATGTCGTGATCGGGTTGGTGCTGTGCAGCCTCGGCGTGACCTGGCTGGCCGCCGCATCGCCGGCCGCCCGCGAGGCGGCGGGACAGACATCAGCCGCAAGCGGACAGCCGCAGCCCGCCGCGCAGGAGGCCAGGTCCGCCCGCGTCGACCTGGTGAAGCGCCTCGCGGGCGTCTGGAAGGCGCCGGAATACAAGATAGAACGGACGAGCGCTCTCGACGTCCAGGTGTTCGGCGCCCATGCGTCGGATATCCGCAACGTGGATCTCACGCTGCAGCCGTCCGGCGAGGGCGTGCTGAAGATCCACAAGTCGGTCGTGGGCCAGAAAGGGAAAGTCTATGCCCCGTCCATCATCGAGGCGAAGCTGATGGTCGGTCCCGCGGAGCCGACGATCACCGGTCGGCTTCAACCGGCCGTCACGGTCACGGCGGCCGAAGAACGCTACCTCGACGGATCGGGCGACAAGTGGTCGCGAAACGGCGCGCGCGTCACGATCACGACCGACCAGGAAGGGAGCGAGCTCGATGTCCGCTACGAAGGCCCGAACGGTCAGGAGTCGTTCGTCACGGACATGACACGGCGCGCGAAGCGATGACGTCGGCCGGGAAGTATACAATTGGCGGTCTTCGAGAGGTGGGCTTCATGCGCCGACGATGCCGTGGCTTCGACGTCCTGCTGGCGGGTCTCTGGATTGCGGCGTCGATCCTCGTCCACGCGCAGGAGGGACATCCGCTGACCGGCACCTGGTCCGGCGACTGGGGTCCGAGCGCCACCGAGCGCACCCACATCACGTTCGTGTTGAACTGGGACGGTGAAAACGTGACCGGCATTCTCAATCCCGGCCCCGACGCCGTTCCCGTCACCAGCGTGTTCGTCGACGTCACGACCTGGACGGTGCGCATCGAAGCCGACCTCAAAGGCGGAAGCGGCGCCGACCATCTGACGGCGGAAGGACGGCTGGCGGACATCGGGTCGTATCACCGCACGCTCTCGGGCAGCTGGAAACAGGGATCGGTCACTGGAGATTTTCGACTCACGAGGGACTAGAACCGGCTCGAGGATCGCCCGAGGTCCGGCTGAAGCCGGACACTACGGCCATCAGCCTCGTCGCCGGGAGTGTCCGGCTTCAGCCGGACGATCATCGATGGTTCACATGAATTATCCGCGGTCGAGCCGCGTCGCGGCAGTCGCCGCCATCCTGGCGATCGCCGGGATCGGTGCCGTCGCGCGCCTCCTCGCGCAGCAGTCGTTCTCCTCGGCCTACGACCGCGATCGGCAGGTGAGGCTCGAGGGCGCCGTCACGCGGATTGACTGGACCAATCCCCGGGCCTTCCTGTTCCTGGATGTCCGCGACTCGGTGGGCCTCGTGACGAATTGGGCCGTCGCGATCGGCAACCCGCTGGATTTGGAAAAGGACGGATGGCGAGCGAGCGCCGTTCGCATCGGCGACCTCGTCGCCGTTGAGGGGATGCCGGCCCGAGGCCAGCGGCGGCAGGCCTGGGCGACATCCATCGTGCTGACGCGGACCGGCAAGCGACTGTTCGTCGCGGCGAAGCGGCCGGTCCCGCGCGCCGCCGCCACGCCGGCGCCGAGATGGCCGGACGGTCACGTGCGACTTGGCGTGCCTGCGGGAAAGAAAGGGTACTGGGGAGCCCCGAGCGCGACGGCGCTGGTGGAGAACACGGGCGCGAAGACGCCGATGACCGACGACGGACTGCTGGTGAATCTCGCTGACATCGGCCGCGTGGCGCCGTTCAAGCCGTGGGCGAAGGCGCTGTACGAGCACCGGCAGCGCAATCTGCTGAAGGACGACCCGATCGGCCGCTGCGTGCCGCCGGGCGGTCCCCGGCAGTTTCACACGCCGCATGGTTTTCAGTTCGTCGAGCAGCCCGAGCTGGGCCGGATTCTCGTGCTGCACGGCGGCGGCGATCGCAACTGGCGCGTCATCTACACCGACGGCCGGGCGCTGGGACAGGCGGCGGAGCTGGTCCTGAGCTTCTACGGCACCTCCGTCGGGCGCTGGGAAAAAGACGCGCTGGTCGTCGAATCGGTCGGCTACAACGAGAAGTTCTGGCTCACGAGCGGCGGGCTTCCGCACACCGAAGCGCTGCATCTCACGGAGCGGTTCTCGCGGCCGGACTTCAACACGTTGAAGTACGAGGTCACCGTCGACGATCCGCGCACCTACACGCGGCCGTGGTCCGGCGGATGGACCGTGGCGTGGGTGCCGGACGAAGAGATCCAGGAATATTTCTGCGAGGACAACGCTGAATCGACGTTCG
The DNA here is from genome assembly GCA_963807925.1 of uncultured Acidobacteriota bacterium. Lineage (GTDB taxonomy): Bacteria > Acidobacteriota > Vicinamibacteria > Vicinamibacterales > CAVVIG01 > CAWEDP01. The sequence continues at coordinate 21,999 of CAWEDP010000004.1, forward strand.
TCCGCTGACCCGTTCACGAGGAGGAAGGACGTGAAACGCAGCACGATCGGTCTCATGGTCGGCATCGGTCTGGCGCTCGCGGGAGTCGCGCCCGCGTTTGCCCACCATTCGTTCGATGCGGAATACGACTCGAAGAAGCTGGCGACGATCACCGGCTTCGTCACGAAGCTGGACTGGGTCAATCCGCACGCGTACGTCTTCCTCGATCTCAAGGACGAGAAGGGCACGGTCAAGAGCTTCCGCGTCGAGATGGGGCCGCCCTACGCCCTGGTCCGGGGCGGATGGAAACGGGACACGGTCAAGATCGGCGACAAGGTGACGGTCGAAGGCGCCGCGATGGCCAAGGACGGCAGCGACACGGCCGGCTCGCTGCCGACGACCTCGATGATTCTGGCGAACGGCCAGAAACTGGTCATGCGGTGAGCCCGACGATGGCTGCCTACGGGCGCCCATTGGCGCTCTCGCTGCTTGCCGCGTTCGCGTGTCTCGCTCCGCCGGCGGCCGCCGCGCAGGGCCGCGGCGGAACCGTCCCCGCGGCGAGCGGTCAGCCCGCGCAGCCGACGCCTCGCTGGCCCGACGGCCGGATCAACCTGGGGTCGGTGCCGGGCCAGAAGGGCTACTGGGAGGTCCGACCCGGGCTCGGAGGGTTTCCCCGGGCCGCGGATGTGCCGTTCCAGCCGTGGGCGCGGGCCGTCTACAGTCACCGGCAGGCGACCAATACGAGAGAGTCGCCGCTCGTCGCGTGCAAGCCGGCCGGCGGGCCCTCCTTCTTCAACGCCCCGGGCTTCGAGATCGTCGACGTGCCTGAGATGAAGAGCATCTTCATGCTGAACATCGCCGGGCCCCATTCCTGGCGGGTGATCTACATGGACGGCCGTCCGCACCCGGCGGGAGACCAGCTGCGCCCGACCTTTCTCGGTCACTCGGTGGGGCGCTCGGAGGGCGATACGCTCGTCGTCGACACCGTCGGCTTCAACGAGAAGACATGGGTGCTCGGCTCGTATCCCAGCACCTCGCGGCTTCATCTCGTCGAACGGTTCTCGCGCCCGAATCTCACGACGCTCACCTACGAGGTGACCGTCGACGACCCCGGCGCGTACACGAAACCGTGGTCGGGCCGCTGGACCATCTCCGACCTATCCGCGTCCAAGTGGATTCCAGGCGGCGAGATCTTCGAGTACATCTGCCAGGACGCTGGCAACTGAGCCGCGCGCCGAACAGCCGACGGGGGCAGGGGAAGACGGCTCCGATGCTCCAGATCACCGACGCGATCGCAATCGAGGAGGCCGAACTCCACGAGCGGTTCGTGCGCGCGTCGGGTCCTGGCGGCCAGAACGTGAACAAGGTGGCCACGGCCGTCGAGCTGCGGTTCGACGTCAGCGCCTCGTGGCTGCCGTCCGACGTCAAGAGCCGCCTGACCGCGCTCGCCGGCCGCCGCATGACGGCGGATGGCGTGCTGCTGATCGACAGCCGCGAACATCGCACGCAGGCGCAGAACCGGGAGGCGGCGAGGGCGCGGCTGGTCGCCCTCCTCCGGCGCGCCCTGCGCTCGCCGAAGACGCGGCGCCCGACGCGGGTGACCTCGGCGGCACGGGCGCGCCGGCTGGACGCCAAGAAGCAACGCAGTCGAACCAAACGGCTGCGCGGCGGCCCCTCGGACGTCGACTGAATCGCGCCGAGCCATGGCCGCTCGTAATTGAGCCGGAACAGCTGCACGATGGCGGCGACGTCGGCCTCGCTCCCGATCGGCACGCTCACCCAGCCCGATTCGGGATGCTGGTGGTGCAGCATGGCTTTGTGCTCGGCGACGAGCTGCTCGCGGATGCGGACGGGGAACGCGACGTCCGCGAGGTGACTGCCGTGCAGGTGGCCGAGCTCGCGCCGGCCGACGCGGAACTCGATGAAGCGCGGCCCCAGTATCGTCACGGTCACGTCGGGCCACGCGCCCACCTCCTGCGCGATCCGATCGGCGATGGTCATGGCGATGCCCCCGGTTCTAGAAGTCCACATGCGCGCGCACGGCCCACGACCGGCGCGGCCCGACCGCCGTGCCAGAGAGCAGGCCCGCGAAGTTGATCACGTTGAGGCGGTCCGCCAGGTTGAACACGTCGGCCTGCACCCGGAGCGAACCGCGGCGACCCGCCACGACGTCCCAGCCGACGGAAGCATCGAGCGTCGACGACGGACCGACGCGGCCGGCGGCGAAGTCGACGCGATCGACGACGGCCTCGCCGAACTGCTGAACGAGGAACGCGGTCGGGACCGCCTCGTCGATCTCTGTCGGCAGGCCGCTGTTGTACTGGGCGCTCGCCGCCACCCAGACGCGCGTGTTGACGCGATACCGCCCGCGGCCTCGCAGCGTGTGTCGCTGATCCTGCGAGAGCGGAAACGTCTCGGTCGAATTGAGCAGCGCTGCGGCGTCGTCTCCGAGAAAGAGTCCGCCGGAAATCGGCAACTCGCCGATCCCGACCAGATGGCTGTACGTGAGCGATCCGGATGCCCGCCCCCATCGCGGCACGTCGAGCACCGCCTCCCACCCGCGCACCGTCGCGTTCGAGAACGCGATCGGAAAGCTCACCGCCGTGTTCAACAGCAGATCGTCGTCGGCGAAGTTGGTCGCCGTTCGCCGGAATGCCGAGGCGTCGAGGCGCAGGCGGCCACCGATTGCCTTGGAGACGCCGACCTCGAGGAAGTGTCCGCGCGAGGCGCGGAGGGTGAGGCTCTGTCCCTGGCCCCCAAGCGTCTGCACGAGGTTCGAGCTGGCGAGGAGGACGTTCTCGACGGCCGGCGTCTGGAACGCCCGATCGTAGGAGGCCCGCAGGAGGAGATCGGCGCGCGGCGCGTACCAGGACGCGGCCAACCGCGGGCTGACCGCCTGCTCGTCGCCCGTCAGGCGATAGTGATCGTAGCGGACCCCCAGGGACACCGTCGCGGCCCCGAACCGCACGACGTCCTGCGCGTACACCGCCTGCTCGCGATCCGGACGGGTCGCCGCAAAGCTGAACGCGCCAGGCAGGTCGCTGTCGAACACGCGCACGCCGGCGAGCCGGTAGGCCGTGATCGTGGCCGCGAAGGCTTCCTCCACCCGGCCGAACGTCGCGTCGCCGCCCAGCTTGAACTCGTGGCGACCGTGATGAACCGCCACGTCGCCGTTCACGTAGACCTCGCGCAGACTCCGGTCCTGATCGGGGCGGATAGGCGTCGAGAGCAGGTTCGACGCCAGCGTGGCGCCGGTGTCGCGCGCCATGAACCGGACGCTGCCGAGCACGTCCGGTGAGAAGACGTGCTGGTTGGTCGCCTGGACCAGCGTTTCCGCACTCGTGCGCGATTGGCGCTGGCCGGCGGCCTCCTGGATCGCTTCATTCGGGACCAGGAAGTCGGCGGAGCGGTGATCGGCGTACGCGCGGGTCCGAGTGGCGTCGCTCCAGGCGCGATCGAAGTGAAGGGCGATTCCGCGCGTCGTCGCGTCATTGGTGAAATTCGCCTCGACGGGCGGATCGAGATAGCGATCGGTGCGCGTGCCCTCGAGGGTGACGCCGAGCGACGTGCGCCCGGCGCCGTATTGACCGAACATGAAACCGCCAAGGGTCGAAAAGCTGCCGGCCTGCAGCGACGCCGTGCCATGGAATCCGGTACGGGGGTCGCGCACGGTGTTCACCTCGATGACACCACCGAGCTTGCCTCCGAACTCGGCCGGGTAGCCGCCGGTGCGGACGGTGAGCGATTCGAATTCGTCGACGCCCAGCGACTGCGCAAACGCCGGCGACCGATTGTCGCGCAGCGGGATGCCGTCCACGACGTACTGGACCTGGTACTCGGACCCGCGCGGATGCAGCACGCCGTTCGCCTCGAGCAGCCAGCCCGCCCGGGTGTTGACCAGATCGGCGATGGACCGGCCCGGCGCCGCCGACAGCCGGGCGCCGATCTGGTCGGCGCCGATCACGCTCGTCGAGCCGGTGACGAACGGATCGATCAGCGTCGGGGGAGGGGGCGTGACGCTGACGGTTGCCTGCACCGGCGCCACCCGGAGCGTCATCTGCACGCTCGTGGGCACTTCACCCTTGATCTCGACGGCCGCGGTCGCCGTGGCGAAGCCGGGGCGGTCGACCCGCACGCGGTACACGCCGAAAGGGAGCGCATCGGCGACGAACATACCGCGCTCGTCGGTCGTGAACGCGCGGCGCAGTCTGCTCGTATCGCCCTCGAGCTCGCCCGAGGCGCGTACGGCGAGTCCTGTCTCGTCGACGACCGACAGATGCAGCTGCCCGGTTCCGCGCTGGGCGCCCAGGCCGGCCGACAGCAACAGGGTCACAAGGGCCCCGACGACGACCCGTTTCATCCGTTGTCGCGCCTCTCGGGCCGCTCCGTCACCTCCGAGGCGCCGCCGCCGGGCAGCGGCGGCGACTCGCCGCCTTCCGCCTCGCGCGCCAGCAACTCGTCGATCGACCGGTAGCGATAGACGACCTGCGCCCCGTGCTGAAACAGCCCGCCGGTATCCGCCGTCGGTCCGTACGTGGAGTAGAGCGCCTGGCCCCACAATCGCAGATAGGCGGTCAACTGGCCGCGGTGGTGCGCCGAATGGGTGAGTCGCCTCGTGAGCACCCACGCACGCGTCCGGACGACGTCGAAGAATCGCGTCGATGCCTCGAACCAGTCGTCGGACCGCTGGGACAGGATCGCCAGGCGTTCGGCCGAACACCACGCGTAGTGCTCGAGAAACGCCAGCCTCGTCTCCTCGGCCGGGAGCGCAGGCCGATCGATGCTGACGTCGAGCATCGTCCGCATCCAGGTCTCCTCGCTGATCGACTGGTGCACCATGTGCTCGAGCGGCGAGCGCGCCCGCGCCTCGGGCCGGAAGCGCATGCGCTCATCGGGAATCTGCGACCAGACACTCAGCGTCTTCAGGCGTTCGGTCTCGTAGGTCGCGATCAGAAACTCGTACCGGCCCAAGCCGTCCTCCAGTCACCGCTTCGTCCCGCGGGCCAGGACGACGCCCATCGGGAGCGCGATGCCGTCGATGCCGCGATACCGCTCCGCCTCGTCGACCACCGCGAGGCGGATGGCGTCGAGCGCCTGCGGCGTCTGCGCCTGCAGCGCCGCCGACGTGCGGACGCCGCCGTGCAGCGCCGCCTCGAACAGCACCTCGGCCGACGGCAATTGCCACACGATGGGCAGCTTGCGGACGTCGACGTCGACGAATCCCGCGCCCTCCAGCGCGCGCCGCGATTCGCCCGCGTCGCTGAATCGGAAGAAGGGCGGCCCCTCGGGCAGCCCGACGTCCGTCGTGCCGAACCTCTCCATCGCGCGCAGCACGAGGCCGAAACCGACCGCATCGTCCGGATTCGCCCAGACGGTAAAGGCGTAGCGGCCGCCCTGTGTCAGCACGCGATGGGCCTCCGCGATCGCCGCCTCCGGGCGGGCGAGGTGCAGCAGGCCGAAATTCATGACGACGGCCTCGAAGCGGGCGTCCTCGAAGGCGAGCGCTTCCGCGTCGCCTTCGAGCGCCTCGATGGCAGGATATCGCCGGCGTACCTCGTTCACCATCGTCGCCGAAAAATCGAGGGCGACCGCCGTCGCGCCGCCTGACGCGGCGGTGGCGGCGACATAGCCCGGGCCGCTGGCGACGTCGAGCAGTCGGACGCCCGCGATGGGCGCCACCGCCTCGAGCAGCGGGCCGACGGCCTGCGAGGTGAGCGTGCCGAACGTGCTCGCGTAGTGCACGGCCGCGCGCTGCCAGCCGGCGTGCTCGAAGTCGTGAAACGCGCGCGGATCGACCTCCTTCGGCGCCGTCATACCGGATGGCCGCCGATTCCCGCCGCGGTCGACTCGCCCGTCATGCCGCTCTCGCCGGATCGTCTCACGATGGCCGCCTGCACGTCCTGCCACCGATGATAGACTCTGCGCCACCGCAAAGGGAGGGGACGTGAGAGTCTCGCACCTGCTGGCATTCGTGCTGCTGTCGTCCACGCCCGCTGTCGCGCAGTGGGCAAAGGTCCCGCCGCCCGCCATTCCACGCACGCCGGACGGGAAGCCGGATCTGTCGGCGCCGGCGCCGCGACTGCCCGACGGCAGGCCCGATCTGTCCGGCATCTGGAATCCCCCGACCGGTTACATCAGGGATCTGGCGAAAGACATGAAGCAGGCGGTTCCGTTTCAGCCCTGGGCGAAGGCGCTCTACGACGAGCGCGCCGCCGGCCTGCACTGGAGGGAGGAACCCGACGCCAACTGTCTGCCGCAAGGCGTCCCGAAGGTCCTGGTCGCGCCTGCGCCCTGGCGGATCGTGCAGACGCCCGGCATCGTGTTCTTCGTCCACGAGGCCTTCAATCTCTGGTGGCAGGCGTTCATGGACGGCCGCGAATTCGTCCCGCACGCCGATGTGACGCCCACCTGGCACGGCTACTCCACTGCGCGGTGGGACGGCGACACGCTGGTCATCGACAGCCGCGGGTTCAACGGAAAAGTGTGGCTGGATCAGCTCGGAAAACCGTCGACCGAAGCGTTGCACGTCACCATGCGCCTCCACCGCAAGGATTTCGGGCACCTGGACATTCAGATCACCATCGACGATCCGCAGGCGTACACGCAGCCATGGGGCACGACCGTCGAGGTCACTCTGCTGCCGAACACCGAGCTGATGGAGTTCATCTGCCTCGAGAACGAGAAGGACTCGCACAACAGGTAGCCCCGCCCCAGGAGCCTGGATCGCGTCATGCGAGGACGCCGAGCGTCTCGAAACGGCCTTTCAGCACGACCTCCGTGTCGTCGAATCCCAGCCACTCTTTGATCATCGTCGCGTAGACGCGCCGGAAATCGGTCGTCATCTTCATGTTCCCGTCGTCGAGATCGGTCAGGCTCGGTGGCTGACCGTAGAAGCCGCCCTTGACGTGCTGGCCGAACACGAACACCGGCGTCGCCGTCCCGTGGTCGGTGCCCAGGCTGCCGTTCTCCTCGACCCGCCGCCCGAATTCCGTGAACATCATCACGGCCACGTCGTCGGCGCGGCCGATGCGGGCGATGTCCTCGATGAACGCCCGAACGGCGTCCGCCGTGTACATCAGCAGCCGGGCGTGCAGGTCCCCTTGCTGCACGTGCGTGTCGAAAGCGTTCCCCTGATAAACGACGTAGTACAGGCGGGTCGGCATGCCCGCGTTGATGAGCGCCGCAACACGCTGAAGGCCGCTACCGAACGCGTTGCCGATGCCGTAGTCCACAGGCGTTCGGTACGACGCTGACGCCTGGCGCACGAGATCGGAGCTGGCGGCAGCGTTCTGCGCCGTCTGGTCGAGGAAATCGAGCGTGGCGTTCGACGTGGCGCGGACCTCGGCCATCGCGCTGAGCGCCTGCTTCTCGGCCGGGGTCCCCTCGCGGCGGAAGCGCGTCGGATCGTCGAACACGAGGGGCGAGTGCCTGGCGCTCCGGACGGCCAGCGACTGGGACGTGCCGAGGTTCACCAGCAGGTTGCGTGTCCCTGGATGGTACTCGTCGTCGGCAAGACGTCCGAGCCAGCCGAGCGGCTCGCCCCCGTTCGGCACGGCGGTGTGCCAGTAGCTCATCGACGAGAAGTGGGACAGGCTGGGGTGGTCGTACCCGCAGCCGTGGACGACGGCCATGCGGCCGTCCTTGTAGAGGCGCTCGAAGCCAATCATCGAGGGGTGGAAACCGAACTGGTCGGTGACCTTCAGCACCTCCCGCGCCGCGATGCCGATCCGGGGCCGGGCGCGATAGTACGCGGAATCGGCGTACGGCACGACGGTGTTGAGACCGTCGTTTCCTCCAGACAGCTCGAGGACGACGAGGATCCGCTCCGGGTGGCGCTCGATGCCGGTCCCCCGCAGCGCCTGCGCCGCCAACTCGGCCGACGTGCGACCGAGCACGAGCGGCAACGCGGATCCGATGCCGATGCCGTACAGCCCTTGGGCCAGAAACCGACGCCGCGAGCAGGAACAGTTCATGGTTCACCCCAACTGGTATTCGGGCGTGCTGAACAGCAGGTACAACAACTGGCGCAGCGCCGGCTCGAGCGATGCACCCGGCTGAATCGCCGACGTACCCAGCGCGTCGCGGAGGAATTGAATCATCCCGGCGCGCTCCTTGTCCGACGGGGGCGCGCTCAGGAATCTGCGAATGAAGTGATCCACGACGGCGTCTACCGTGTCGGCATGTGCCGCCGCGACGAGCGCGCTGAGACTGAGGTCCACCGTACGCCGTGGAATCGGCTTCGTGCGCTCGAACGCCATCGTGTACCCGCGATAGCTCGCATATCGTGTGTTGAAATCCTCGTCGCGCTCGAGCTGCGCATTCGATTCGGCATCGCCCGTGCCGTCCTTCGTCGCCTCGGTGATGTTCATGCCCTTCGCGAGGTTCTCGCCGACCCGCGCGTAGGTGGCGGGCATCATACGGTCAGGCGCGCGGAAGGCCTTGACGTCCGGAAAGAGCACGTCGCGAAACAGGTTGCCGCGCTGCAGGAGAATCGCCGGCGTAATCCAGGTCCGGCCGCCGGGCCAGCCGGCGACGTTCGGCGGATCGAACAGCGTCTGGCCCAGGCTTCCCGTCAGCCGGCCGAAATCCGGGATCGTCGGCAGCCCGCGCAGCCCCATCTTCCGGTACGTCGACACCACGAGCACGACCGGGCTCTTGATCCCGGTCGCGATCGATGCCGGGCTGTAGAAGTCCTTCGACAGGAACATGCGCCTCAGCAGCGGCTTGATGTGATATCCGTTCGCGCGAAGGGTCTCCCCGAGCTCGGACCTGACCGATGGAGAGACGTCCTCGCGCACGAAGAAGCGGTACAGCTTGGCCGCGATGAACTCGGCGGTGACCGGCTGCGCGAGAATGGTGTCGATGATGTCCTCGCCGTCGAGCGGGCCGGTGCGCCCGAGGAAGGTCTTCTCGCCAAAATCGTGCTGGTCACGGTCGAACCTGAAGACGAGCACGTCATTGGTCCAGCCGGTGAAGGCGCGGGCGGCCTCGCGGACGTCGCGCTCCGAGTAGCGGCCGACGCCCATCGTGAACAACTCGAGGAGCTCGCGGCCGAAGTTCTCGTTCGGATGCTTCCTGACGTTCTCGCCGTTGTCCAGATACACGAGCATCGCCGGATCCTTCAGGATCCCGACGAGCAGATCGCGCAGCGTTCCGGACGCGTGCGCGCGAAGCATCTCGTTCTGCCGCAGCATCATCCGGTAGTCGCGGACCTTCGCGTCGCCGGTTGCGAAGTGCCCGTGCCAGAAGAGCGTGAGCTTCTCTTCGAGCGGGCGCCTGGTGGCGAGCATCCGGTTGGCCCACCACACGCCGAGCCGCTGGGTTTCGATGCTGTTCGCGCGCAGGCCGTAGAAGAATTTGTCGACGACCGGCTGCAGACGCCGGGGCGACCCGGCGGGCAGGACCGCGACGCCGAGCGCCGTGCCGTTCTCCCGGGCGATCCGCACCGCCTCGGCACGACTCGGGGGGAACGGATCCATCCCCGGATCCCACACGCCCGACTCGTCGAACCCCTTCAGCGCGCTGTTGTCGATCGCGTCGTAGTCCACCAGCGAATCGACCGCCCGCGCCGGAGTCATCGCCGCCAGACGCTGAATCTCGTCGGGCGTCGCGCCGAACCCCGCGCGCTCGACGAGATGCGCGGCGCGCTCGTAGGTCCAGTCGGCAGGCCCGACCGGTGAGAGGTCGTCGGACCAGGAGCCGGGCGCGGCGGCGGCCGCGACCACCGCCGCCATCGCCACCGAGCCCGCGATCGACCAGACCCGTACCCATCGGCGTGTCATGCAACCTCCCGCATCGGCGCCACGGAGCTGCGGCCGGCGCGGCCGAATCATTTCGGCGTCGCCACGGGGACCGTGGAGGAATAGCCGGCGCCGCCATCGCCGTCCCAGTCCTTCTCCACCCCGTCACCGCGCGCCGGATCGCCGTGCATCGGCGTCACGAATCCGAGCAGGCAGCCGTTCGACCCGTCCTTCAACACGTGACAGCGAACCTTGATCGGATCGCCCGGTCTGACGTCCTCGCGCTTGATGCCCACCTTGGTGAGTCCCGCGGGACCGGTGGCCTCCAGCGCCCACGTGGTCGTCTCGCCCTTCTGGTCCTTGACGTCGAGGTAGATCCAGGAGTGCGGGACGAGCAGATGCAGCTCCTTGACCGTCCCTTCCATCGTCGTCCACTTCGTGACTTCGTAGCTGCCGTGCGAATGATGCGCCCTGACAGGCACGGCGAAAAAAGCGGTGCAGACCGCCGCAACGGTCAACCCTCGGACCACCATCATCTTCCTCCTCGTCGCCGGAGCCTCGAATCTCTTGCGCCGGCTCCGGCGGGCTGCCGCGCTATCGATTGACGGCCGGCGGCGGCCCGGCGCGCGGCGGCGGCGGTGCCGGGAACTTCCATCCCTCCGAATATCCTGTCGTGTAATACGAACGATACCGAATCGGCTTTCCCTCTTCGTCGATCCACATCAGCGACTGCTGAAACAGCAGCGGCGCCGGGGCCCCGCGAGGCACCGTGGCCTCGAGCACGTAGAGGCGCGTCCCGTGCCTGTAGATCGACGCGAAGGTGCGCGAGGCGTCGGGGTTCGTCAGTTGGACGCGCTGCCCCTCGACGTTATCGGTGACGGCCCAGGCGAAGTAGGTGACCTTGGCGTCCCGTTGAAGGAACTTCCACGACGCATACACGATCGAGCCCTGCACGTCGCTGCGCCAGTCGTTCTGGCACAGATCGCCGTCCCCGCCCTTCCTCTTGCACTCCTCGACGCGCGCCGCGTGCAGTCTTTCCGTATCCGCGTAATCGACGACGGTGACCGAGTAGCGGGTCGCGCCGCTCCCGGCACTATAGACACGTGCCGGGAGCGTAACTCCGTATTCGGTGGCGTAGGTCGTGTCCTGGACGGTGGGGTCGGCCGGGAAATTGACGCCGAAGAGGTCCGCCTTGCTGGCGTACTGGATCCACTCCTGCGCGGAGGCGGGCCGGGACGCACACAGAAGCACGGCCGCCATGACGATTGAACTCCAGCGCATGGTTCATACTCCTCTGGTTGACCCGATCGCTACTGACATCGGGCCGCCCCGCTCCCTTCGGGGCCCCCTTTGTCGCGATACACCTTGTGGCAGTTTGCGCACGCTTCGTTCAGCTTTTCGCTGATCTCGACGAAGGCCGCAAAGTTCCTGGCCTGCGACGTCCGGCGGGCAAGCTTCCCGACGTCCACGAGAGCCGCGACGTACCCCTTCCAATCGGGGCGATCGACCGGCACCGGCCGACCGTTCTGACAGCGACGTCCCGGCGTCAGAAGGAGCGGCGCCGTTTCGGTAATCGCCACGGCGGCCTGATCGACCGCCAGCCACCCGGGGTACACCGTCGCGCCCCACTCGACGTAGTCGAACGGCGAGGTGGCCAGCGGCTTCTTCGGCTGGACCGCCGGATCCTTGATCTGCAGGTTGAAGATGACGTTGGCGTTCGGAAACGCGATGGCTCTCATCAACTCGGCAAGATTGCCTTCGGGAGGTGGGAGGGACGCGCCCCGGTTGGCTTCCGCGGGCGCTGCCGCCGTCGGAAGCGCCGGGAAGGTGACCTGCGCCAGCGCGGACTCGCTCAGATCGGCTTCTCCGGCCGGGAACCCGCCGGACTGCACGATGAAGGCGGTCAGGTCGGTCGCCTGCGCGCGCGACAGGCGGCCCGGCTCACCGAAGGGCATCGTCTTTTGAATCTTGTCGACCAGATCCGCGAGCGGACGAGCACTCCAGGCCGACAGAAAAGCTTCTCCGGCCATCGGAGGTCCGACGGCGCCTTCAAGGGTGGCGCCATGGCAGTCCGCACACTGGTTCTGGTAGATCTGCTGGCCGCGTAACGCCTGCGCCGCGGAGTAAAGGCCGGCTGAGAGCGGTTGCAGCTGGCCGGCCTGTCCGGTGACGGAGAACATCGCGGCGAGCGCATAGACGGATGTTGCCGCGCCCATGCCGCGAATCGCTGTCGGGCGCCGCGGATTCGGCCGCACCATCTGTCCTCCCGGCTCGCCTCAGGTCACGCTGCGCGACGGAGGCGGGGATTATAGCTGGTTTGGCGGGACTCGAGGCAGCCGCCGCACACGAAACCCACCGATTCGATACACTCACACTCGCAACTGACGGGGTTTGAGTCCTGTAAACTGACAGCTTGCACCCGGACGGGCCCGGCAAGGCTCCCTTCAACGGAGGAAACGCGTGAAACGCTCCGCACGGCAGCTGCTGGCGACGACGGCGATGGTGGCCGGCGTGGTCGCCGCAGCCCTGGCGCAATCCGGCGAGATCCGTCTGACGCCTGGCGAGGTGAAATGGCCGACCGGCGGGTCGTCGCTCGTTGGCACGTCAGGCGTCTCGGGAATCCAGACGGTCACGCTGAAGGGCGATCCCACCAAACCCGGCGTGTACGCGCTGCTCCTCCGAGTGGGGCCGAACACGAAAATCGAGGCGCACGCCCATCCCGACGATCGGGTGGCCACGGTCGTGTCGGGTACGTGGTACTTCGGCTACGGCCGGCAGTTCGACGAGAAGGCGCTGAAGGCGCTGCCGGCCGGCAGCTTCTACACGGAGCCGCCGGGAGTGAATCATTTCGCGATGACCAGGGGCGAGGGCGTGGTCATTGAAATTTCGGGCGCCGGACCCTCCGGCACCACCTACGTCGACCCGCGCAACGATCCGACCAAGAAGAAGTAGGATCCGGGTCCGTTGCCCTATCGTCAGACCGAGTCGCTGAACACTCCGGTTCGAAGTGACGCCGGCGTCGTGAGGCCGGCGCTTGCCCGCTGGTTCGTTCAGGGTCTCCACGAGCCGCCGGGACCCCACGCGCGCCCGTCGCACACAACCGACTGGTGGAAGGTGATGTGCCTCACCGGCGTCGACTACTTCTCGACGCTCGCGTATCAGCCGAGCATCGCCTATCTGGCAGCCGGCGCCCTGTCCCCGATCGCGACCTTCGTCCTCGTCGTCCTCACCCTGGCGGGCGCGCTGCCGATGTACAGCCGGATCGCGGAGATGAGCCCTCATGGCCAGGGCAGCATTCTGATTCTCGAGGACCTGTTCCCCAAGTGGAAGGGGAAGGTCCTGGTGCTCTGTCTGCTCGGCTTCGCCGCGACCGATTTCGTCATCACGATCACGCTGTCGGCGGCGGACGCCACGGCGCACCTGATCGAGAACCCGCTCACGCCGGCCTGGCTCGCGCACCCCATGCTGCTCACCCTGGCGCTGCTCGTGGTCCTCGGCATCGTCTTCCTGCGCGGGTTCAACGAGGCGATCGCGCTCGCGGTGATCCTGGTCTGCACCTACCTCACGCTGAATGCGACCGTCATCGCGGCGAGCGTCGGCCACATCGCGAAACATCCGGACCTGCTCGCGAACTGGCGCCGGATGCTCTTCGCCCAGCACGGCAATCCGCTGACGATGCTGCTGGTAGCGATGATCCTCTTTCCGAAGCTGGCGCTCGGTCTCTCGGGGTTCGAGACCGGCGTCGCCGTGATGCCGCTGGTCCGCGGCGACGCGGAGGATCTCGAGGAGTGGCCGGTAGGCCGGATCCGGAACACGAAGAAGCTGCTGCGCACGGCGGCCCTGATCATGAGCGTGATGCTGATTGCGAGCAGCCTCGTCACGGCCGTCATCATCCCGCCGCCGCTGTTCCAGCCGCACCAGCCGGCCGACGGCCGCGCGATGGCGTACCTGGCGCACGAGCTGATCGGCAACGGGTTCGGCACCGCCTTCGACCTCGTCACCGTCGCGATTCTGTGGTTCGCCGGGGCGTCGGCCATGGCCGGCCTGTTGAATCTCGTGCCGCGCTACCTGCCGCGGTACGGCATGGCGCCGGAGTGGGCGCGGGCGACGCGTCCGCTGGTCGCCATGTTCACCGGGATCACCGTGCTCGTCACGATCATCTTCGACGCGAGCGTGGACGCACAGGGCGGCGCCTACGCGACCGGCGTGCTCGTGCTCATGAGCTCGGCCGCGCTCGCCGTCGCCATCATGGCCTGGCGGCAGCAGCGCCACTGGGTGCCGTACCTGACCATCACCGCGGTGTTCATCTACACGACCGTCACGAACATCTTCGAGCGGCCGGAAGGGATCAAGATTGCGTCGGTCTTCATCGTGACGATCATCGCCACGTCGCTCATCTCACGCGCCCTCAGGTCGACCGAGCTCCGCGTCCAGGGCATCGTGGCCGACGACGAGGCGACGGCGTTCATCGACGACGCGGCGCGCTCGGGCCGGGGCGTGCGAATCATCGCGAACCGCCCGCGGACCGGGGCGGCGTCGGAGTACGCGAGCAAGCTGCGCGAAGCCCGCGATTCGCACCACATCCCCGAGGACGATCCGGTGCTGTTCCTCGAGATCCGCCCCGGCGACGCGTCGCAGTTCAGCGACGTGCTGAGGCTGCACGGCGTGCGGGTGGACGGCCACTCGGTGCTGCGCTGCCAGAGCCCGGCCATTCCCAACGCGATCGCGGCGCTGCTGCTGCACGTCCGCGACCGGACCGGACAGATTCCCCACGTCTACTTCGGGTGGACCGAGGGGAACCCGATCACGTACCTCTTGAAATTCCTCGCGTTCGGCGAAGGCGACACCGCGCCGGTCACGCGCGAGGTCTTGCGGCAATCAGAGCCCGATCCGCTGCGCCGTCCGCGCGTGCATGTCGGGTAGCCGCGCGGCGGCGCCTGGGGCTCGCCGGATGGTGATTTGGCCGCGTGGGCGGCGGGACGTGCGATAGAGTGATCCCATGGCTCGACAACTGTTGCGCGCCGCGCCGATCACTGCACTGCTGGTCGCGCTGACCGGCGCGTCCGCGTTCGTCTTCACGCAGGCCCCCGCCGCTCCCCCGCCGCGCTTCGCGCCGCAGGACCGGCTCCCGTTCGACCGCGCCATCCATACGGGGACGCTCTCCAACGGCCTCACCTACTTCGTGCGGCAGAACGGCCGGCCCGAAAAGCGGGTGTCGCTGCGGCTCGCCGTCAAGTCGGGGTCGATGGAGGAAGCCGACGACCAGCAGGGGCTCGCACATTTCATCGAGCACATGGCGTTCAACGGCAGCACGCATTTCAAGCCCGGCGAGCTGGTCTCCACCTTCGAGAAGATCGGCGCCCGGCTGGGCCCGCACGTCAACGCGTACACCAGCTTCGACGAGACGGTGTACATGCTCGACCTCCCCAGCGACCGGCCAGACGTCGTCCAGCAGGGCCTCACCGCGCTCGCCGATTTCGCCGGCGGGCTGACGCTCGACCCGGTCGAAGTGGACAAGGAGCGCGGCGTCGTCATCGAAGAATGGCGGGGCGGGCTGGGCGCCGGGTCGAGAATCCGGGACAAGCAGATCCCGGTCCTGTACACGAAATCGCGGTACGCCGAGCGGCTGCCCATCGGCAAGCCCGACGTGATCCGTACGGCGCCGGTCGAGCGCCTGCGCGCGTACTACGATACCTGGTATCGCCCCGAGCGGATGGCCGTCGTCATCGTCGGCGACATCGACACCGCCCCGATCGAGGCGAGCGTCAAGACCATGTTCGGACCGATCAAGGCGCGCGCAAAGGCGCAGCGCGAACCGGACAAGAAAGTCCCGATCCTCAAGCAGCACGTCGTCCGGGTGATCACCGACCCGGAGGTGACGCAGTCGAGCGTGCAGATCGTCCGCAAGCACCTGAAGGACCCCGAAGGACGCGTGGCCGACTACCGGCGGGACCTCGTCGAACGGCTGATGCAGGACATGTTCAACGAGCGGTTCGGCGAGCTCGTGCGCAAACCCGACGCCGCGTTCCTCGGCGCCGGCGCGTCGGGCGGCGGGCTGAGCGAAACCGTGGAGACGTTTTCGGTCGCGGCTCGAGTACCCGACGGGAAGATCCGGGACGGCGGCGCTGCTGTCGCACTCGAGGCGCGGCGCGCCCGCGACTTCGGCTTCTCCGCGTCCGAGCTCGAACGCGCCAAGAAGTGGCTGTCGGCCGCCTACGAGCGCGCGTACGCCGAGCGCGACAAGTCGGAGAGCGGCGATCTCGCGCAGGAGTGCCTGAACTACTTCCTGAACCAGGAACCGGCGCCGGGAATCGAGTACCGAGTACGGGCTGGTCAGGCAAATCATGCCCGGCATCAGCATCTCGGAAACCAACGAGATGGCGCGGCGGCTGTTGAGCGACGACAACACGACGGTGCTCGCCGTTTCACCCGACAAGGCCGCCGGCATCCCGAGCGATGCCGACCTCAGGAGCGCGCTGGAGGCGGTCGGGAAAGCGACGCTCACCGCCTGGACCGACACCGCCGCCGTCGGATCGTTCATGGCCGAGAAACCGCAGCCGGGCGCCATCGCCTCGCGGCGGGACCTCCCGGAGCTGGGCATCTCGATCGTGCGCTTCGCGAACGGCGTCGAGGCGTGGCTCAAACCGACCGATTTCAAGAACGATCAGGTGCTCTTCGATCTCGAATCGCTGGGGGGCGCGTCGCTGGCGCCGATGGCCGATTACGTCGAGGCGACGCTCGCCGATACCTACGTGGATCGATCGGGCGCCGGCGGCGTGAAGGCACCCGACCTCGAGAAGCTCCTGGCCGGCAAGGTCGCGTCGGCGACTCCGTTCATCGGGTTGTCCACGCACGGCGTGTCGGGCTCCGCATCGCCAGCCGACCTCGAGACGGCCCTGCAGCTGCTGTACGCGGAGTTTACAGCGCCGGGCGACGACCCGGAGGCGTTCGCCGTGCTGAAGCGGCAGCTCGAAGCGTCGATCGCCAATCGGGAACAGTCGCCCGGACGGGTCTTCAGCGACCATCTCACGCAGGTGAACACGTGCCATCACTACACGGCCCGGCCGCTGACGGCCGACCGGATCGAGGCGCTTGACCGCCAGAAGATGGTCACCTACTACCACGAGCGGTTCGCCAACGCGGCCGATTTCACCTTCTTCATGGTCGGCGCCTTCAAGCTGGACGCCGCCCTGCCGCTCGTCGCGCAGTATGTCGGATCGCTGCCGTCCACAGGCCCGAGAACAGCGTCGTTCCGGGACGTCGGATTGTGCTTCCCCGACAAGGTGGAGCATGAGCGGGTCGAGAAAGGGCGCGAGCCGCGCGCGCAGACGGTTGTCAGCTTCTTCGCCAGCCCGTCCATCGATCCGGTCGAGCAGGAAACCGTATCCGAGGCGCTGTCAGTCCTCCAGACCTCGCTCAGGGACATCCTGCGCGAAGAGCTCGGCCAGACCTACAGCGTGTCGGTCGGCCTCTCACAGCCGCTTCCGCAGCCGTCGTACGGCCGGGCCGAAATCAGCTTCGGCGCAGCGCCCGAAAACATCGACGCGATGACCGACCGCGTGCTGAAAGAGGTGAAGCGGCTGCAGGACGAGGGGCCGTCGGCCGACCTGACCTCGCGGGCCAAGGAAGGCGCGCGACGGACCTACGAGACGTCGCTCAAACAGAACGGCTACTGGCTCCGGCGGCTGGCCACCGTGCTCATGCTGGGGCAGAGCCCGTCCGACATTCCGCGTCGCCAGGAACGGATCGACGCCATCACCCCGGAGCGCCTGCGGGACGCGTTCAGACGCTACTTCCCCATGGATCGATACACCACGGTCACGCTCGTGCCGGACAAATCATAGGGGACGTCGTGAGGGCGAGGTGGGGCGACGCGAGCGAGTGGGCGAGGAGGGCGGCGAGGACGCCAGCGTCCTCGCCTTCCCCTGGGGATCCGGTCTATTCGGGCGAAATCGACGTCCGTCCGCAGTCGTCGCAGCGCAGGTAGACCACCGGCAGAGCTTCGGAACGGCCGATCACCTTGGCGCTCGGCACCCCGCACCGCGGACACACGATTCCAGATGAACGCTTGGCCACGAGTCTTTCTCCTTTGCCTTGTTTAGACTCCGGTCCGTGACAAAAGGATGCAGGAATCGCTGAGTTTTCGGCCAGATGGCCAAGCGACCGTAAGTCGCTGGTCCTCAAGAGCTATTGGGTGCGCGTCAGTTGCCCTCGCGACGCACCGCCCGGGTTGAGCGCGGTGTGGACGTTGAAATAGAACCCCGACGGGTTGTTCACGATCTGGTTCGCCAGATCCACGGGGCTGACCGGGAAGCCCGAGTGAACGTAACTTCCGGTGCCGTTGGGGAAGGTAACCTCGCCCGCTGCGGGGATCATGTTGATGACCACACCCCCGTTCGATCCGGCGGCGGCCTGATGGATGTGGGCGAGCGTGATGACAGCGCCCGCTGGAAACCCGGAGAATGTCGCGCTGACGTCGAAGGTCGCCGCCGTGATGTTCCCGGATGCATCGCGCGTGGTGTTCATCGTGAGCCTGGCCTGTCCGGACGCTCCCGATTCGGCGTTGGTAATCGGTGGAACTTCGTTGCCGGCCGCCAGCGCCGCCGTGAACACGAACGTGGTCTGCAACGTGGGCGTCGTCGGCGGATTGTCGTTGCTGCTGCATCCCACGGCCAGCACACTCGTTGCGAGAGCCAGAATCGTCAGACGTGGCATGGGTCATCTCCTCGCCCGTCGCGGGCGGACATTGGACACTCAAAAGAACTTGCGCGTCAGGTTGAAGCCGAGATAGAGGGTTTGAGGCGCGCCGCCCCGCGCGATCTGGCCGAACGTCGTCCCAATCGTGTTGGCGAAGGTCAACTGGAAGACATGCCCACCGGCCCGCTTTTCGATGCCGAAGCCGGTACTCGGTCTGGCCCGGAGCGTAACCGGCCGCGCGCGGCGAGGCCTCGGCCACGACGTAGACGGTGGAAGAAATGCGCGCCCGACCCCCGACGCCGATGTAGAAGGTGTCGCGGTTCTCGCCGAGGGCCGCCGCCGAGTTGTGAACCCAGATGGGAGTCGCATAGACCGCCGCACGGTCCTGGATCTCGCGCGACACGACAGCGCCGACGGCCGGCGCCACCTGCCGCGAGACGGTGAAGCCGTTCGAGCGCTCGTGGAAGTTGTTCGGCGACTCGACCGACAGGATGCCGGACACCGACACCGGCATCGTGCCGGACTGCCGGATCGGATCGTACTTGGCCGAGAGCTGAATGGTCTTGTCGAAGCTCGATCGATGGACGGCGGCCTGCAGGTGCGGCATCACGCCGTACCGGAACTCCAGGCCAATCGTGGCGCCGCGATCGAGGCCGAACAGATCGTTGGCCTGGTCGCCGAAGCTGCCGTCGCGCAGGTTGCCGCCGAAGCGGTGGGTCAGGTGGAAGTCGCCCTTGCCGGCCGGCAGTCGAAGCGTCGTCGGCAGGTTGACGAGCGAGAAGTCGGGTTGCGCAACGTCGAGCGCTGCGTCGTCGTCGGTCGCCTGCGCCGAGAGGCCGCCAGGCAGCCCGACAATGAAGACGACAGCAAGCAGGGCGGGCAGCGAGGACAGAGGTCGAGTCTGGGTCACGCCGCGCACTCGTAGCAAGGGCGTGACCAGTCGCGAATGAGGGAAATGGTCGGAAACGTTGACGTTGGTCGAATGCCCGCGTTACCGGCCCCGTAAGCCGTTACGAAGGACGTGCGCAGGTCAAGTCCGGTCCAGGTCGGGCACCCAGTGTTTCACGGCCCGCTTGATCTGATCCTGGGTCAGGTGCTCGGCGTCCGCGCGGCGAACCAGCGCGGGCAACTCCTCGTCGGAGGCGAAGCGGAGCGCGACCATCTGTGGCTTTGTCAACCGCGCCGCCGCCTCCAGCTCGGGCGGCGAGAGAAGCCGATCGAGACGGATCTTCATCTCCAGCTTGATGATACGGTCCTGCAGCTTGGTCGTGTACTCGCGGCTGATGACGAGCATCACGAGTTGCGACGCCATCAGCGCGCCGAGGCCGCCGGCCATGGCGGCCCGTCCCCCGATGGCGAATCCCCGCAGGGCGAAGAAGACCGCCGCCAGTACCAAAAAGAGGAACCCGACACCGGTCAGCTTCGGGTTGTGCCGGTGGTTGGCGTAGGTCTGGGACATCATCGATCACTTCTCCGCCGCGGCGTCGTCCTTGCGGCGGGCGACCGGCGCGACAATCCACGCGATGAGGATGCCGATGACGTACAGGCCGATCATCGGCATGGCGAACAGGGCCTGGGTCGCGGCGTCGCCGCTGGGCGTGATGACGGCGGCGGCGATGAAGATGACGAGCACCGCGTATTTGAAGCTGGACAGGAGGAACCGCGCGGTCACGAGGCCCATCTTGGCCAGGAAGAAGACCACGGCGGGCATCTGGAAGACCAGACCCATGCCGAACAGCATCTTCGTGTAGAGGCCGAACACGTCGTCGAGCCTCGGCATGAAGGCGA
Organism: uncultured Acidobacteriota bacterium; assembly: GCA_963807925.1. GTDB lineage: Bacteria > Acidobacteriota > Vicinamibacteria > Vicinamibacterales > CAVVIG01 > CAWEDP01. Next base: position 42,203 of record CAWEDP010000004.1, read on the forward strand.
GCGTCGTCGTGTTGAAGCTGCCGAAGAACGCGATCATCCAGCGGAACACGATGTAGTGATTGAACAGCGCGCCGCCGATGAATCCGGTGGTGGTCAGGACGATGAACCAGAACGCGAACATCTTGTGCTGCTTCTGATAGAGGATCGGCGCGACGATCCGCCAGACCTGGTACATGAGGAACGGCGCGGCGAACACGACGCCCGCAATCAGCGCGATCTGCACGTAGACCGAGAACGCTTCGCCCGGCTGCGTGTAGATCAGCTTGCTGCCGGCCGGGAGGACGGAACGAATCGGCCGGAACACGTAGGCGAAGATCGGGTTGATGAAGGCGAAGGCGACGACCATGCCGATGCCGACCGCGATCGCGCTGTGGACCAGCCGCCGCCGCAGATCGTCCAGGGTGTCGAGAACCGACATGCCCGACAATCCGTCCTCGAAATCGACCAACGGACGATCGTCGTCCTCAGCGCGGCGTGCCAGGTGCAGCTTCATGCGATGCCTTCATTATATGGGGGCGCGACGCCGGGAACCGGCGGGGGGCCGGGTGCAGCCGGACTACCGAAAACGTTTGCCGACGCCGGCCACCCGCACGGCGCGGCCGACCGTCTGGCGAACGGCACGGCTGCCGCGCCCATGCCCGGCGAACGCCTGAAGCCCCGCCAGCGAAAACGACGTCACGTGATCGGCCAGCGCGGCGACCGTGTCGGCAGTCAGCGTCATGCCCGGGTCCAGCCGCGCCGCCACCGGGTTGGGAATCAATGCCACGCACAGTGCGTGAATGGAGTGCGCGCACTGGACGACGCACGCGTCGTCGGAGGGACGATCGAGCAGTTCTGCGACAAGTCCGGCGAGATACAGCAGACGCGGCCGCATGGCCTCGCGGACGATGAAATCGAGCGCGGGCGTCGGGTCGGCGAGCTCGCGGGATAGGAGCTGGTGGATCCATGAGTCGCGCCCGGACGCCGCGAGCCGCTCGAGAAACGCCTGGACGTAGGCCTGCAGCCGTCGGTCCGGCGCGCCGCCGGCGCCGGTCGCGCGGGCCGAGGCAAGCGTGGATCGCATCGCGTCGACGGCCGCCTGCAGCACCTCGCGATAGAGTCCCAGTTTGTCGCCGAAGTGGTAGTTGACCGCCGCGACGTTGGCGTTCGCCGCCCTGCAGATCTCGCGAACCGTGACGCGCTTGAAGCCGCGGCGGGCGAACAGGCGGGCCGCCGTCGTCAGCACCCGATCGCGGGTCTCCCGATCCGGGATTCTCATCACTCGGCGATCGGCACGGCTCGGGCGGGCTCCCTCGGTGCGCACGCGGCCTCTACAAGGTCCGCTTGAACAGCCGCGTCGCGGCGGTCATCGCGATGGTCGAGAAGACGACCAGGTAGAGCAGGTCGCCTCCGATGGCCGTGATGCTGGTGTTCTTCAGCAGCAGGCTCTTGAGCGCGTGTACGGCGTAGGTGAACGGATCGACGGCGGCGATCACCTGCATCCAGCCGGGGAACCCCTGCTGCGGGTACACCGCCCCGCTCGGGAAGTAGAGGATCGTGTTGAGGACGCCGAACATCGCGCGGGGCATCAGCGGGTCCGTCATGCGGACCATCAGCAGGAACATCATGCTGACGAGCGCGAACGCCGTCGTCACGATCACGACCTCGAGCCGCAGCAGGCGCATCGGGTCGAACGGGTTCGGCACGCCCGCGATCACCGATCCGACGAGCATGATCGCCATGCCCGCAATCACCGCCTTGATCGTGCCGGAGATATTGAACCCGGCAATCAGCTCGAGCTTCGTGATCGGCGTGACGAGGTAGCCCTCGTGGAGCCCTCGCGCCTTGTCGTCGATGAAGATGATGCCGCCGCCGATCATCACCATCATGAAGATGGACATCACGATCGATCCGGGCAGCAGGTATTGCACGTACGGCACGTACGGATACACCTCCACGACGTCCACGGCGGCCTCTTCGGGCATCCGAGGGGCGATGGCCGGCTGGTTGAACGCGGCCATCAGGCTGCCCACCTGTCCCGCCAGCGTCGCCGAGACGAAGTTGTCGGTGTTGTCCTCGATGAGCGCGATGCGGGGCTCGGTCCGCTGCAGCACGCGGCGCGAGAACTCGGGCGGAATGGTCAGCACGCCGTTGATCCGTCCGTTGCGCAGATCGGCGAGCGCCTGGCCCTGGTCCGGGTAGTCGATGGTCTCGAAGGTGCGCGCGCCCGCGGCCACCGCGCCGCTCAGTTCCCGAATCTTCACTGCCGGCAGGCCGTGATCCTGGTCCACGATGCCGACCTTGAGGTGCTTGACGCTGCCGCCGAACGCATAGCCGAGCACGCAGAGCTGCACGACCGGCAGCACCATCGACATCACGATCAGCATCGGGCTGCGGCGAAACCGGCGCAGTTCCCGCTCGACGATGGCGAGGGTTCGTTTCATCGCGTCACCTTCTCATGATGAAGCTGCTGTCGAGCGGCGACGCCTCCTGGAGCGCGTCGCGCAGCGCGCGGCCGGCGTAGTAGACGAACACGTCGTCGAGGGTGGTGCTCTGGACGGCCAGCGAGAGGATGGGCACCTCCGCCCGCGCCGACGCCGCCATCAGCGCCATCGTCGTGGCAGGGCCGTTCTCGGAGGTGATGCGGAACAGCCCCTCCTCGCCGCTGACCGCCTCGACGTCCGGCAGCGCCCGGAGCGTCTCGGCCCACGTGGGCGGGGGCGAGGCGAAGCTGACCTCCAGGACGTTGCGCCCGGGAATCGAGGCCTTCAGCTTCATCGGGGAATCGAGCGCCTTGAGCTCCCCGTGATCGACGATGGCGATGCGATCGCACAGCTTGTCGGCTTCGTCCATGTAGTGCGTCGTGAGGAGGACCGTCAGGTCGCGATCGGCCTTGATCCGGCGCAGCATCTCCCAGACGGCCACGCGCGACACGGGATCGAGGCCGGTGGTCGGTTCGTCCAGGAAGAAGACGCGCGGCTCGTGGACCAGGCCGCGCGCAATCTCGACGCGCCGCCGCATGCCGCCGGACAGGTTCTTGACCTGTTTGTCGGCCCACTGCGCGAGCTCGACCGCCTCCAGCAGTTCGTGGATGAGGCGCGTGCGCTTGTCGCGCGGCACGCTGTACAGCTTGGCGTAGATCAGCAGGTTTTCCTCGACGCTCAGCTCGAGATCGCTCGTCATCGCCTGGGGGATCACGCCGATGACCTTGCGCACCTCGTCGGCCTGCGTGACGATGCTGAAGCCGCCCACGGTCGCCGAGCCGGAACTCGGCGGCAGCAGCGTCGTGAGCATCCGGATGAGGGTCGACTTGCCGGCGCCGTTCGGGCCAAGCAGCCCGAAGATCTCACCTTGCTCCACGGCGAAGGTGACGCCGTTGACGGCGGTGAACTCGCCGAACCTCTTGACGATCTGCCGGACGTCGATGGCTTTCATCGGATCAGGCCAGAGCGGACACGACCGCCGTTCAGGTCCGGCTGAAGCCGGACACTACGACTTCTGCTCACGCTACGAATTCTCCTCACGCACCCGCACCGTACACCCTGCAGTCGGCACCCTGCACCCTGGACGCTGCACCTGCACTGCGCCCTCTGCACTGTGGCCTTATCTGACCGGCAACAAGACGTACGCCGACATGCCGACCGCGAGGCGACGATCCCGGTTGTCGGCGCGCAGGCGGATCTCGAACGTCTTGATGTCGCGCTTCGTGCGGCTGACATCGCGCTGGGTGGCGAAGCTGGCGTCGACGCCGCGGTAGAAGACCTGCGCCATCCGCTCGTCGCCCGACGGCAGCCGCACGGTGAGCGTCTCGCCGATGCGGACCCGGTCGATGTAGGTCTCCTCGACATCGGCGCGGATCCACAGGTCGTCGGGATCGATCAGCGTGACCACCGCCTGCCCCGCCGTCACGACCTCTCCGATGCGGACGGCGCGGACGTCGATGATGCCGTCGATCGGGGCGCGCACCTCCGTGTAGGCGAGGCGGACGTCGGCTTTCGCGCGCTGCGCGTTGGCGGCCTGCTGCTGGTGCTCGGTCGTCTGCAGCTGGCTGCGCCGCACGGTCACCTGCTCGGCGTTGGAGCGCGCCAGCGCCACCGTCGCACGCTGCGCCTCCACCTGCTTGGCGAGCGAGGCGACCCGCGCCCGGGCGCCGTCGTAGGCGGTGCGCGCCTGGTCGAACTCCTCCTGGGAGGTGACGCCCTCGGCGGTCACCTTCTGCAGCCGTTCGTAACTGAGCCGCGATTTCTCGAGATCCGCTTCGGCCATCGTCTGCTGCGACTGCGCGGCTGCCAGGTTCGCCTCGGCCTGGCCGATCTGGTCCTCGGTCTGCCGCTGCTGGAACCGCAGCGCCGCTTCGCTTTCCCGGACCTGCGACGACGCGCTTTCGGCGCTGTGGGCGTAGAAGGCGCTCTCCTCACGCAGCTCGTCGGGATTGATGACGGCCAGCAGCTGCCCCTTGTGCACGAGGTCGCCTTCCTCGACCGACAGCTGCGCAATCGCCCCGCCGATCCGGGGGCTGACCACGACGTCATTGGTGGTGACGATGCCGGTGAGGACCAGGACGGCCGGAGGGCGGCTGAAGTAGTAGTAGGCGCCGCCGAGGGCCGCGGCGACGAGGAGCAGCACGAGGAGGCGGCGCGCGCGCTTCATTCAAACAGTTGTATAAAACAACTGTTTGAAAAGTCAACGCGCCTGCGCGAGCGACGTCGCGAGCCCATTCCGGAGCGCGCGATACGAATCCCGGAGCAGCGCCCCGATGGCCGACCAGTCGGGCCGGTCGGCGGTTCCGTCGCGCAGCGCCGCCGCCTCGGCGCGCAGCCGCCCCGCCGCCAGAACCCGATCGATCGACGTCTCGTACAGCAGGGCGTATTCCTCCGCAATGAGCTGCCCCACCTGCTCCGGGTCGTCGCGACCCGGCGTGCGGCGCGCCACCCACCACGCCAGCTCGGCTCGCGCCACGGCGCGCGGATCGAACCCGGCCCGGTGCCGGCGCGCCGCGGTCGTGTAGACCCGCTCGAGGTCTGGCAGCACCCGGTCGTAGCCGCCCCGCAGATCGCCGAAGGTCGCCGCCGCCCGCGCGAGGTGGAACCCTTCGACCGTCGCCGTGCTCCACGAATACTGGTACTGCTCGCGAAGCATCCTGACCAGCAGCGCGAACAGGCGCAGCCGCTCCTTGGCGTAATAGGCCTGCCACATCCGGAGCTCGAGGTCGCTCGTGCGATCGGGATCGAACTCCCGGATCGACCGCACCGCCGCCGGGGCTGCCGTGAACTGATAGGCCCCGATGCCGGACAGAAGCGCCGCCACGATAGTCGCCGCCACGGTCTTCCTGGTCATCATCGACTCGCGTTGCGACCGAGTCACCGCTGATTACGGATCGGCGCGCCGGTTGGATGTCGACCTGAGCGGTGTCGGGCCGAAAGGCGCGGTTGCAGCACCAACGAATGTGTTTGTGGTAGCAACAATCACCCGCTATAATCGCGCGCCGTGCCGATCAAGCGGCGTGCGCCCTCGAAGAAGCACACGCCCTCCCGGGGACGCCCGCCCGTGCACACCGAGTCGTGGTCAAAGGTCTCGGTGGTGCTCTTCGATCGCCAGGTCGCGCATCTCGATCGCGTGTCCACCGAGATCCGCGTCAAGAGCGGCAGGGCCCTCAATCGCGCCGAGCTCATCCGGGCGCTGATCGATGCGCTGATCGACAGCGGGATGGATATCACCGCGGCCTCCTCGGAAGCCGACCTTCGCGGACGCATCACGCGCCGTCTCGGTTCCGCCTTCCGCTGACCCGCCTCGCCCGCTCAGAGCGGCGACGGGGCCGCCGATTCCGGATCGGCGAGCTGGAATCCGGCGCTCAGGATGAGCGTCAGCAGCAGGAACGCGGCTGCCGACACGAACGGCGTCCCCTCGCCGAATCGCTGCAGCGCCGCATTGCCCCAGACCGGCCCCACCGTCCGCCCGAGACTCTCGACGGCGCTCGCCGCGCCCTGCACGCGTCCCTGCTCCTCGTCCCGGGCGGTCTTGCTCACCAGGCTCGAGACCGTCGGGTGCCCGAAGCCAATCCCGAGCGCCAGCGGCACGAGCATCACCGCGAACGGCGTCACCGAGTGGGTGAACGCCGCGCCCACCAGGCCGATCATCGAACACACCAGCCCGAGCATGAAGGTCGGCTTGTCTCCCAGCCGATGGACGACGGGGCGGATGAACCCGCCCTGAACGATGGCGCCGAGAACGCCGAACCCGCTGAAGAAGTAGCCGGTCTGCGACGCGTCGAACTGGAACCGGCCGGCCGTGAACAGCGCGAACGTCGTCTGAAACATGGCGAAGGCGAACCAGTACAAGAAATCGATGGCGAGCACCCGTCCGAGGTGCGGCCGCCGCAGCAACTGCGGGAGGTTGCGGAACGGCATTCCGGTTCCTGCCTGGGCCCGGTGCACGGTTTCGGGCAGCCAGAACCAGGCGACGGCGGTCGCGACGAGAGTGAGCGCGGCCGCCGCCCAGATGGGCGCCGTGTAGCTGACCCGCGCCAGGATCCCGCTCAATGCCGGGCCGAAGATGAAGCCCAATCCGAATGCCGCGCCGATCAGCCCGTACGCGCGCGCCCGGTCCTTCGGCTCGGTGACGTCGGCGACGTAGGCGCGCGCGGTCGAAATATTGCCGCCCGACAGCCCGTCCACCATCCTCGCGACGAACAGCATCGTCACGCTATGGGCGATCGCCAGCAGCACGAAACTGACCACGGTGCCGATCAGGCTGAAGATCAGCACCGGTCGCCGGCCGAAGCGGTCGGACCAGTCCCCGAGCACCGGCGCCGCCACGAGCTGGCAGATCGAGTAGATCGCGAACAGCAGGCCGATGACGATGGGGGACGCGCCGAAGGTCTCGGCATAGAACGGCAGCAGGGGAATGATGATGCCGAACCCGATCAGGTTGACGAAGATCGTGAGAAAGATGACCAGCAGTGGACGAGTCATGGACGGGGGCCGCTCACAGGAAATTGTAGGTTGAAGATGGACGATCCCCCGGCGGGCGGGGAACACCCCGGGGCGGTCACGCTAGCGCGCGTCGGCCGTCGCCTTCCCGGCGCGCGCACCGCGATTGTCGCGAACGAGCGCGTGATCCAGGTTGGCCGCCCTCAATCCCGTTTCGTAGACGAGCTCGGTGACTCGGGCGAGCTTGTCGAAGTCGATCCGGGAGACCTCGTCCGTGTTCGCGTGGTAATCGGGGTGCAGTCCCGTCGTGAAGAAGATCACCGGGATGCCCCTGGTCGCGTAGCTGTAGTGATCGCTCCGCGTGTAGAGCGACTCGCCATCGCTCGGGTCGTTGAACTCGTAATCGAGCGTCAGCGGTCTCGGCAGCGCGGCGTTCGCAGCGCGACTGACGTCGTGCAGCTCGCTGCTGATCCGATCCGACCCCACCAGGTAGACGGTGTTCTCCTCGCTCGCCTTGTTGTCGCGATTGCGGCCGATCATGTCGATGTTCAGCTGCGCGACGACGCGATCGAGCGGCACGGTCGGATGGTCGACGAAGTACAGCGATCCGTACCGGCCCGCCTCTTCGCCGGTATGCCACACGAACAGCAGCGACCGCTTCGGCCGGGGCCCTGTCGCGAAGGCGTGCGCGAGCGCCATCAACCCCACCGTCCCCGACCCGTCATCGTCGGCGCCGTTCCAGATGCGATCGTCGGCCGCCCCGGGCGTGACGCGGCCGGGCGTCCGCGGCCGGCGGTCGCTCCTGTCGGCGGTCGCCGCGCCCTCGGCATAACCGACGTGATCGTAGTGGGCGCCGAACGCGACGTAGGATTCGCGCAGCACGGGATCGGATCCCTCGACCACCGCGACCACGTTGTGCGTGAGCTGCGTGCGAACGACCTCGTAGTCGACGTCCACGTTGAAGGTCAGCTTTACGTCGTCGAGCGTGAACGACGGCAGCGGCTCGCGCGCCGCGGCCCGGCGCTTCAGATCGTCGTACTGCGTGCGCCCGCGGCTGAACAGGAACTCGAAAAATCCGTCGGTCGCGCGAATCGTCGGCGGGATCGGTTTGTCGAGGCGCTCGGTCGTCGTGAAGTCGGGCGCCGGCGCACCGCTGCCGCGTCCGCCGGGGGTGGGCGCGAGCGACCCGCCCCCTCCGCCCCGTCGGCCGGCGGGCGGCTCCGGACCGATGCTCGCCGCCGCATGTTCCTCCTCCACCGCGTGGCGGCTGCGCTGATTGAGCAGCAGGCGGTACTTCTGGCCGTCGACGTCCTTCGGGCCGTCGGCTCCCAGCCAGACGACGACGGCGTCCTTCAGATCCCGGCCGGCCAGGTCGCGGTGGCCCGACGCCGGCAGATCGAGGCCATATCCGACGAACTCGACGCGACTGACCGTGACGCGCCGCTTCGTCCCGGCGTTGCGCGGGAAGGCGATGCCCTCCCCGTCGGCAAACGTCCTGGTCTCGTCGCCGATCTGCACCGTCACCGACGATCGGCTGCGCGCCCTCACGCCCTCGACGCGGACCGTCTGCAGATAGGATCCCGAATCGCCGGCCGGCGTCACCCCCCATGACCGCAGGTGATCGCTGATGTACCCGGCGGCCAGCCCGAGGCCTTCGCTGAACACGGCGCGGCCCTGCAGTTGGTCCGACGCCACGTAGGCCAGCCAGTCCCTCAGGTCGGAAACCGCAATCGCCGCGCGGCCGCCGGCAGCCGCGGCCGTCCACCCGGCCGAAACGGTGAACACGAGCACCGCCGCGGTCCGCAGGCGCCGGACGCGAAAGGCTCCGAAACCTTTGAAACGATGGATCATGGGTCTCAGCGCCTACTATAGCCGCTCTCCGCTTGCGATGATCCGCGACTTCGGGTAAGGTTTTCGACGGGATCGGCTGTCCGCGTGTCAGCGCCTCAGAATTGCTTGCGGTTTCCTGCCTGTTTTGATTATTCCTTTGTGTGCCCGCCGTCCATTTCCTAGGGGAGATCTGATTGGCTGTTCGCCTCTTCGTCGGGAACCTGTCGTACAGCACGACCGAAGCCGACCTGCGCGCGTATTTCGGTGCCGTCGCTCCGCCCTCGCACGTCGTGCTGCCCGTCGATCGCGACACCGGCCGGCCGCGTGGTTTCGCGTTCGTGGAATTTCCCGATCGCGCGCAGGCCGAACAGGCGATTCAGAAGTTCCACGGTCAGGTCTTCAACGGCCGTCCCCTGTCGGTCAGCGAAGCGCGCGCGCGTGAGGATCGCGGACCAGGTGGTCCGCGGCCGGGCGGCCCTGCAGGGCCGCGCCCCGGCGGCTTCGGCGCTCCGCGGCCAGGCGGGTTTGGCGGACCGAGACCCGGCGGGTTCGCCCCGCGCCCGTTCGATCCGGCTGGCGCCCCCGGCGCGCCGGCGCGCAACCGCAACTTCGGCCCCGACGCAAAGCCGCAGCGCGGCAACAAATCGAAAAAGAAGGACGAGCAGCGCCCGCGCGGCCCGATTCCCGTGAAGACCGACAGCCGCTCCTACTCGCTCGACGACGACTCTCCGGACGAGACGCTGCCGGATTTCGACGATTTCGCCACGAGCAAGCCACACGACGACGACGACGACACGTAGCGCCGGGACTGCCGCGCATCGTTCCTCCTGAAGGCGGAACGTGCCGGCGAGATCAGAATCCTCCCGTGCGCGTCACCTACAACGCCAGGCCGCCCGGCACTCTCGCCGGCACGAGCGTCCACACGTCCCGCCCGTCGGCGGTGACGGTTCGGCCGCTGATTGCTCCGAGTGCCGCGCCGAACGCGACGTCGCTCAGGTAATGGCGGTTGTCGTGCAATCGCGAGGCGGCGACATAGTACCTGGTCCAAGAAGGATGCCATGAGCGTGTGGGATGAGGTGCTTCAGGTCGTGCGCACGCGCGTCGACACGGAGGACTATCGACGCTGGTTCGGCGTCACGAGCTACGCCTCCGACTCCGGCGATCAGATTACCGTGTGGGTACCCAGTGAAGCGATCCGACGCCACCTCGAGACGCACTTCGGCGACCAGATTCGACGAGCGCTCGCAGGGCTCGGGCGAGCCGGAACGCACGTGCGGTTCGCCGTCGCCGGGTTCGGCGACGAAGAGGAGGACGAGGAGGCCGATTAGCGCCTATCGCGATTCGGCATCGTAGACGCGGTGCAGCATGAGCGGCCGGCGGCCGTTTTCGCTCTGCAGCGTCACGTGCAGCTGGTGGCGTTCAGGATCGACGTAGTAGGTCTCCGTGATCTTCGCGTCGCCGAGGCCGGTGATCTCGCTCACCAGCTTCTCGCCATCCCACTTCGTCCTGCGCTCGATTTTCGTCGACTCGTCCTTGATCTTCTTGCCGTCAGGCGCCAGGCGCGTCGTACGCCCGTCCTGGCTCGTGACGATGACGAGCTTCTCGGCCTGGACGATCGTCAGACGCTCGGCCGCCGTCGTCAGATCGCGCATCGCGGTGCGCACGCGAGCCGCCGCCTCCGGGTCGACGCCCCCGCGGGCGCCGTCGCCGCGGCCGCCCCGGCCGAACCCGCCGCGCCCCCCGCCGAACCCGCCGCCGCGGAATCCGCCGCCGCTCCGGTCGCGGCGGCCCTGCGAGCCGCCCCCGTCGTTCTCGGCTTGATCCTGCGGCTGATCGCTCAGCTCCTTGTCGAGCGTCCACGCGCCCACGATGGACGGGGCCGTCGTCGTCTGCGCGGCCGTCGCAACCCGGCCACCCGCGCCCGGCAGCACGAGCGCACCGGCCAGGGCCGCCGCCTGGCACAATCGGAAGGACATGCTTTCGATTATTGAGGTCGCTCAATTCTCTGGCAATGAAAAGTCTGTGACACTCTCCGGCAGGGATTGGGATCGTGGCGATTCCGGGATTAGGATGGCCTGGGGCTGACGCGCCCATGCGCTGGCACAAGAGTCTCTACTGGCGAATCGCAATCGGCCTCGTCCTGTTCCTGGCCGCGGTGCTCGTGGCGCAGGCGATGGCGTTCGTCTGGGTGATTGCGCGGTCCGGACGCACGGTCCCCGGGCAGTCGCCGGGGCGATTCTCGGAAACGGTCGCGCTCGATCTCGCCAACGCCCTCGGACGCGAACCCGATCTCGACGTCGCCAAGTACGTGCGGGACCAGTGGGCCCAGACCACTCATCCGTTCTTCGTGATGCTGGCGGACGGCCGCGTCGTGACGAACAGCAACGCCACGTTCCCCGAGAATCTGCTGCGCGCGGCGCGCCTGCGCCTGCAGCGGCGCTTCGATCGGCCGGAGGGGGCGCCGTTCGGTCGCGGCCGCCTCAGCCCCGGATCCCGCCTCGACGAGGGCGATTCCACCGCCCCCCGCTCGGAGCCGGGGGCCCGGCCGGATGCCGGCCCGCGCCCGGATACGGGACCGCGCTTTAGCCGCGGTCTCCGCGACGGACCCGATCCCTCGGGGCTGCGATTCGTGCGCCCCGCGGCCGTCGTGGTGAACGGACGTCTCGCCGGCGTCGTCGTCGTGCCGCCGGAAGCGCCGTTCATCGTGGTGCTCGGGCGGTTCGCGCCGATGCTCGGCGCGATCGCGGCTGGCGTGCTGATTGCCGGAACGGTGGCCGCGTCGGCGCTGATTTTCGGGCCCCCGCGCCGCCGGCTCCGCCAGCTCGAGGAGGCGGCGCACCGCTTCGGCACCGGCGACCTGTCCGCCCGCGCCCCCGACCGGGGCGGCGACGAGATTGCCGAGGTCGCCAGCGCGTTCAACGCGATGGCGACCGACCTGAGCGCCCGCGCCCAGGCGCTCGCGGCGTCCGACAAGGCTCGCCGGCAGCTGCTGGCCGATGTGTCGCACGAGCTGACGACGCCGGTGACGACGATGCGCGGGTATCTTGAAACGCTGGCGATGCCGGCGCTGCAGCTCGACGAAACCACCAGGAGTCGGTATCTGCAGATCATCACGGACGAAACGTCCCGCCTCGAGCGCATCATCGGCGATCTGCTCGATCTGGCGAAGCTCGAGGGCGGCGGCGGAGCGCTCACCGTCGAACCGGTGCCGGTGGCGCAGCTGTTCGATCGCGTCACGGCCCGCCACGAGCGTGCGGCCAAGGCTCGCGACGTGATGATCCACGCCTCGATTCGGCCGGGCGCCGAGAGTGTCCGGGGCGACCGCGACGGACTCGAGCAGGCGCTCCAGAATCTGGCTGGCAACGCGCTGCGCTATGCGCCCGCCGCGTCGACCATCACGATCGTCGCCGAACCGTCGGACGGCGGCGTCACCTTCACGGTCGAAGACCAGGGTCCCGGCATCCCGCCCGAGCACCTCCCGCACGTCTTCGATCGGTTCTACAAGGCGGAATCGTCGCGCGCGCTCGATCGCGGGGAGACCTGCGCAGAACCGGGCTCAAACGGCAGCGGGCTGGGACTGTCGATCGTGAAAGCGATTGTCGAGCGGCACGGCGGCCGGATTTCCGCGGAGAGCCGTCCGGGGCGGACGGCGTTCCACTTCACGATTCGGACCTAGACGTCGGTCAGCCGGCCCAGCCTCGTTTCCGGTCCGAGCCCGAGGTGCCCGGCCGACCCTTCCTGAGAGGCGCATTCGCGGGCGACTTCCTCGAGAATCAGCGCGCGCAGCCAGTCGACCGGCTTCGGCTGCCGGGTCACGAAGGCCTGCCATTCGGCTTCGCTCAGGCTGATCGGAATCACGCGTTCCCGCTCCCACATCATGGCTGCCGCCTTTGCTGATTATCCATATTGTAGCTCAGGAATGCCGGCCCACACGGAGGCGTCCCCGCACCTCGGCAAACGCCGTCAGCAGCTCGCCGATCATCCGCGGCGTTCGGTTTGCCTTCGCGTACACCCAGCCGGTTTCACGAAAGAGCTCGTGTCCCTCGATCCGCGTGCAGAACAGCTGTCCGGCCTTGACCTCCCGCGCGATCGCCTGATACGGCACGATGCTGATGCCCAGTCCCGTCCTCACCATCGCCTTGATGATCTCCACGTTCTCGGTGTCCATCACGATGAGCGGCTCGATGTTCTGTCCGGCGAAGAAGTGATCGATCACCCGGCGCGTGGCCGACCCCGGTTCGAACAGCACGAACGGCTGTTCGGCGAGCTCGGCTGGCGACACCGGCTTGCGGCGCGCGAGCGGATGCCTGGGGGTCGTGACCAGCAGGAGCTCTTCACGAAGCGCCGGCTCGGTCATCAGATCCGACTCGTCCACCGGCAGTGTCAGCAGGCCGGCGTCGATCCGGCCCGCGCGAATCTCGGCGACCGACCGATCGGTGGTGGCGACCGTGAGCCGCATGTCCAGATGCGGATGGACTCGCCGCAGGTGCTTCAGGAGCGGCGGAAACACGTACAGGCAGACGGTCATCCCGCCGGACAGCCGGAGCGTGCCCGTGAGCTCGGCGCTTCGGTCCGTGATCTTCCCGACGGTTTCGCGGACGTCCTGGAACACCCGCTGGCCGAGCTGTACGAGGCTCTCGGCGGCGGGCGTCATGCGGACCTGACGGCCCACCCGGAGGAACAGCGGCTCGCCGAGCTCCTCTTCGAGCAGCAGGATCTGGCGGCTGACGGCCGACTGCGAGACGTGCAGCTTCCGACCGCACGCGGTGAACGAGCCGGTCTCGGCAATCGCCTTGAGGATCTCGAGCTGCCGCAAATCCATCGTCTGAAAGGCAGGATGGCGGTCCGGACCTGAAAGGCTAGGATGCCGCCTCGGATTTTCGAAACGTCACGCCGTGGGCTTCGGGGCCGAAGTAGGTGACCAGCGCGCCGCCGACGAGGACCACGGTCACCAGCCAGCCCATGGCCTGCGAGTACGTGAAACGCTCGCCGAGAATGGCTTCGAGATACGGAATGCTCGCGGCGCACGCCACGCCGAGCTGATACGCAAAGCCGGGAAAGACGCCGCGGAGGTGGCCGGGCGAGAGCTCGTTGATGTGCGCGGGGATCACGCCCCAGGCGCCCTGAACGAAGAACTGCATCAGGAAAACGCCCACGAGAATCCGGGCGGTGCTGTGGCCCGACAGCCAGAACGGAATCACGACGATGGCGCAGCCGATGGCGATGAGCATCGAGCGCCGGCGTCCGCCACGATCCGAGTAGTAGCCGAAGACGAGGCCGCCGAGAATGGCGCCGATCATCGACAGGACCGTGAGGTCGGCGATCGCCGTCACCGAAAATCCGAAGTTCTTGAGCAGCGTCGGATACATGTCCTGCGTGCCGTGCGAGATGAAGTTCATCATCGTCATCAGCAGGACGAGGTAGACGAATCGGCGCCAGTATTTCGGGAGCGATCGCCGGTAAGTGACCCAGTCGGTTCGATGCTCGTGCCAGGCTTCCGATTCCTTCACCCGGGAACGGATGAAGAGCGACAGGAGCGCCGGCAACCCGCCCACCAGGAACATCACCCGCCAGCCGTTGCCCGGATAGAGGCCGTTGAAGTAGGGATAGACCGTCCGGAACACGACGGCGGCGAGCAGATTGCCCATCGCGTAGCCTTCCTGCAGCAGCCCCGACAGCAGGCCGCGCAGCCGCGGCGACGCCGATTCCAGCGCCAGCGAGGCGCCGACGCCCCACTCGCCGCCCATGCCGATGCCGAACAGCAGGCGCAGGAACATGAACGTGCCGTAGCTCGGCGCGAGCCCCGACAGGATCGACACCGTCGCGTAGAACACCACGTTCACCATCAGCGGCAGACGGCGGCCGTAGCGGTCGGCGAGCAGGCCGAACAGCACGGCGCCGACCGGCCGCATCGCGAGCGCGAAGGTCAGCGCGAGCGAGATGTCGGGCCGCGATCGCCCGAACGATCGCGCCACGTCGTCGATGACGAGTGTCAGGACGAAGAAATCGAAGGCGTCGAAGGTCCAGCCGAGAAATCCGGCCAGGACGGCGTTGCGCTGGTTGGTCCGCTCCGCCTTGGTGAGTCTCCGATGTGCGCTCGGTGCGCCGGGCTGTGCGGGCTGTCTGACGACCGACGCCATGGGCGGAGCATATCGGATATGACGCCCACCGTAAACACGCGTCCGACCACCGCACGTGGTCAGGTTCGTGGCGGTCGGCGGCTCGCACGACTCGCACGACTGGCCGTCGTGCGTGAACGGTTCTCCGCGAGGCGCACCGCGAGGAGCTCCTTCACGAGGCGGACGGGCAACGGCTTGTCGGGTCGGAACCGGAGGGTGCCTTTGCTGGTGTCGTACGCGGCGAGCTCGCGCTCGAGCGCGGCGATCGGCGCCGCGCCGGGATAGAACGAGCAGTGCCGCGCGGAGGCCCCGAACCAGACGAGCATCCGCCCATCGAGACGGAATGCCGGAATCTGATAGCTGATGCACTCCTCGGCCGTCGGCACGACCGTCCTGATCGTCCGGCGGAGGTGCTCCAGGGCCGCTCGCTTGTCGTCGCTCAGTGTCGCAAGATACTGATCGATCGTCATGTACCGCATGGTGCCCTCCCCCTCACTGGACAGACGTCGGTTCCGCGGATCGTCATCGACTCGCCGCCGCGGCCGTCCGGGCCGCGGCCGCCGCCGCGTGCGGCGCCAGCGCGAGATGCACGACGGCGGCCACGGCGAACCCGACGAACCATGCGTAGTCGTAGAGCGGCCTCAACGGCGGCACGATCAGGCCGATCCACGCCGCGATACAGCCGGCGAGGGTGGCGCCGATGGCCGACCAGTTCCAGCCGCGGTAGATCCCGTCGGCCAGATACAGATCCTCGAGGCTCAACTCGCGGCGCCTGACGATCCAGTAATCGGCAATCAACACGCCGGCAATCGATCCGAGCCCTCCCGAATAGCCGAGCAGCCATGCGTAGATGTAGCCCGAGGAGTCGGCCAGCAGCCGCCACGGCTGAATCACGATCCCGAGCAGGCCCGTGATGAGACCGCCGGTCTTGAAGCTGACGTACTTCGGGAACGCGTTCGCGAAATCGTTCGCGGGGGACACGACGTTGGCGGCGATGTTGACCGCCAGCGTCGCCACAACGACCGTGAACATGGCGACGGCCACAATCACCGGAGACGTGAAGCGGCCCACCAGCTGCACCGGATCCCAGATCGACTCCCCGTAGATGATCGCCGTCGCGCTCGTGATCATCACGCCCATCGCGGCGAACACCGACATCGTCGTCGGCAACGCGACCACCTGTCCGACGATTTGCTCGCGCTGACTGCGGCCGAACCGCGTGAAGTCGGGCATGTTGAGCGACAGCGTCGCCCAGTAGCCGATCATCGCCGTGAGCGAGGGCACGAAGACCGGCAGGAATTCCCGGAACGTGGCGAACCTGCCGGGCCGCGCGAGCAACGGGCCCAGGCCGTTCGCCCTGGAGACCGCCCACCAGAGGAGCGCGGCCGTCATCACGAGCACGAACGGCGCGGCCCAGTTCTCCACCTGACGGAGCAGATCCATGCCGCGATAGATGACGAACACGTTCAGGCCCCAGAACAGCAGAAACGACAGCCACGCGGTCGAGGTGTGGCCGGCGAATCCCGATCCGAGCAGCAGCGGCCAGCCGGGCACGAGAGCGGCGAGGAAGGTCTGGAGCGCTTCCCCGCCGATCCAGGCCTGGATGCCGAACCAGCCGCACGCCACGATCGCGCGCATCAGGGCCGGCACGTTCGACCCGAACGCGCCGTACGCCGCGCGGGCGAAGACCGGAAACGGAATGCCGTACTTGGTGCCGGGATGCGAGTTGAGCAGAATCGGGAGCAGCACGATCGTGTTACCGAGCAGGATCGTGACGAGCGCCTGCGACCAGCTCATGCCGGCCGCCATCAGACCGGAGGCCAGCATGTAGGTCGGGATGCAATGCGCCATGCTCACCCACAGCGCGGCGTAGTTGTACGTCGTCCAGGTGCGGCGCGCCAGCGGCACCGGCGCGAGGTCGTCGTTGTAGAGCGCGCTGGCCCGGATGCGCGAGGTTTCCACCAGCTCGACGCGTCCGTCCGAGAGCCGCCGCTCGTTCCGCATGGTCCGCTCCTCGAGAGGTGCCGGTCGCCGGCAAGGATAGCAGTACGGCGGAGAACGGGCCCGGTATACTCCGCGCATGGGCGACACGACCATTCCTGAAAACGCGCTGAATGCCTTCCTCGGCGCGCTCGATCACGGCAATCGCCGCGTCGCCGAACGATTCCCTGGGGAGTCGCCGCGCCGGCAGCCGGTGCACGTCATGTACGGAGGCGCCCACCTGTTCGCGTCCGGCACCACCACGAAGCTCGGCGCCCTGGCGCGCCGGACGCTCGAGGAGCATGCGCCCGACCCCGATGCGCTCGCTGCCGCGTTCGGCATCGACGCCGCCCTGGCCGCACGCATCTATCCCCGCCTCGTCGAGAAGCTGGAACGCGAGCCGATCGAGGACTTCCGCATCGATTTCGAGGACGGCTTCGGACACCGGCCCGACGAGGAAGAGGATCGCTTCGCGGGCATCACGGCTCGTGCCGTCGCCGCAGGTCTGGCGGACGCCACCCTGCCGCCGGGCATCGGCATCCGCATCAAGCCGCTCGGTGAAGAGCACAAACGGCGAAGCCTCCGCACGTTCGACCTGTTCCTGACCGAGCTGCTGGAACGCACCGGAGGCGCCCTGCCGCCCAACTTCGTGATCACGCTCCCGAAGATCACCGCACCCGAACAGGTTGCCGCGCTGGCCTCGGCGTGCGACGCGTTCGAGTACCTGGCGCGAGATGCCGCACGGGTCGCTGCGGTGCGAGCTGATGATCGAGACGCCGCAATCGATCCTGGCGGAGGACGGAAGCGTGGCGCTGCCGGCCCTCCTCGCTCAGGGTCGCGGCCGGATTGTCGGCGCGCACTTCGGCACCTACGACTACACCGCCGGCCTGACCATCACCGCGGCGCATCAGGACATGCGGCATCCGGCCTGCGACTTCGCCAGACGGGTGATGCAGGTCGCGCTCGCCGGCACCGGGGTCTGGATGTCGGACGGGGCCACCAACGTCCTGCCGATCGGTCCGAATCGGCCGGCGCCGGACCGTCCGCTCACCGCCGCCGAGCGCGAGGAGAACACGCGGGCGGTTCATCGCGCCTGGCGGCGGCACGCGGCCGACGTCCGCCACTCGCTCGTCAACGGCTTCTATCAAGGCTGGGACCTCCACCCGGCGCAGCTGCCGTCCCGCTACGAGGCCGTGTTCGCGTTCTTTCTCGAGGGCCTCGAGTCCGCCGGGGAGCGGTTGCGGAACTTCGTGCAGAAGGCGGCGCAGGCCACGATCATCGGGGACGTCTTCGACGATGCGGCGACCGGGCAGGGGCTGCTGAACTACTTTCTGCGCGCGGTGAACTGCGGCGCGATCACCGAACACGAAGCGGTGGCGGCGAGCGGCCTGACGGTCGAGGAATTGCGCGGCCGGTCGTTTCTCACGATTGTCGCGCGCCGACACGGCGCGTGATTCTCGCGACCGACGATCTCGTCGGAACCATCGGCCTCACCGGAACCATCGGCGCCACGTGCGCCGCTGCGGCCGTGGGTCCTCGAGGAACACGGTCCGGACCTGCCCATCCTCGAGAAACCGGGCGCGATCCCGCGGATCGTAGATCCGAATGTCGCGGCCCGCCTGTACGCGCGGCGGCCAGTCGAGCCGGCCGATCGCGCTCGTCCGACCGAAGCGCTCCCGAAACGCCGGTTCTTCGTCGGTCTCGAGCAGGAGGTAGGGCGGGTAGCCCCGGTCGCGCACGAACGCGAGCGCCGGGTCGAGCGCGTCGGGCGGGAGCGCATCCCACGACAACGTGGGGCGTCCGAAGTGAAACAGCACGCTGCCGCTGTCCCTCGCCGTCACGATGGCGGCCGGCGGAGGAACCTGCGACGCGACGGCGGCCCCGGCACGCCGATAGTGCTGCTCGAGCTCCGCGAGATCGAACGCGTGGCGCTCGAACGCTATGGTGAGCCACAGTGCCATCACGATGACGACGGACGCCGAACCGACGCCCAGGCGTACCGGCGACGGCACCGCGGCGAGTCGATCGAGTCCGCCCAGGAGCGCTGCCACGCTGAGAACCGCCAGCAGCGGAATCGCCGGCAGCAGAAACCTGGTGTACCACCAGGCGTCGAAGACGAGGTACGGCAGGTAGCACCCGACGGTCGCCGCCGAGAAGGTGACCAGCAGCCAGCCCTCGGCCCGCCGCCGCATCAGGAACGGAGCAGCCGGCGCGAGCACGAGAAATGGGGTGTGGACGCTCAGCAGCCATTCGGCATAGCGACGCAGATTCGGAAGCACGTGGCCGACAGACAGCAGCCCGGCGGCGTTGCCGTACCCGGTGGCGAACAGTGATCCGTACATTCCCCGCTGCAGCGCGGCGAGCAGCAGCACGCCCGGGATCAGTCCGGCGATGAAGCGCGCCGCCTGGCGTCGTCGGTCGCCGCTCGCACGGGCGAACAGATGGACGGCGATGATCGCCGCGAGCGGCAAGAGGTTCGGGCGCGTCAGGATCGCCATCGACGCGGCCAGGCCCGCTCGTGCCGGCCGCGTCGACCCGTTCTCGCGTACGGTCGCGCACGCGATCGCCAGCAGCCACCAGGCCGTCGCCGGCACGTCGCTCATCGGCTGGACGGCCTGGTACAGGAACGTGGGGCTGCAGAGGGTCAGCGCCGCCGCCAGCGCGCCGGTCAGCGGCCGATCGACGCGCCGGCCAATCGCGAACGTGAGCCAGACCGCGAGCGCGGCCAGCAGCGGCACGGCCAGGAACTCGCTGATCCGCAGCGCACGAAAGGCGGCCAGGACCAGCGGCAGTCCGGGCGGGCAAATCGGGACGAGCGAGGCCGGATCCACGGGCGACGAGGTGAAGCCCGCCGGGGTGAACGTCAGCGCCGGATTCGGCCATGGCGCCGCGCGCGCGAGCGGCTCGTCGAGCGCGACGGCGCCGCGGGCCAGCAACGCCGCGGCATTCAGGTAGCACGACGAATCGGAGCCGCCGGCGGCATGCGTGCCGAAGACCACGGCGACAACCAGGGCCGCGATCGAGGCCGACAGGGCAACCGCCGACGGGAGTCTGCGGCCCATTCGAGCGCGTCGTGACTACTGCCGATAGACGCCCGCGGCCCGGAAGTCGCCGGCCTTGACGATCGACAGCTGATCGAGGCTCACGTGCCGCCGGAACGCGGCGTTCACCTGATCCACGGTGAGCGCTTCGAGCGCGGCATCCAGGCGTTGGTCCCACACTAGCGTTCGTCCGAACTCCTCGCGAATCGCCAGCAGATTCACCAGCGCGGCATCCTGCGTGCGCCCGACGATGCGTTGATCGTGGAGTGCTTTCTTGGCGGTGGCGACCTCGTCTGCGGTGAAGCCGGTGGCGAGCGCCTTCGCCAGTTCGTCGCGGAAGCTGGCTTCGACCTTCGGCGTGTTCAGCGGGTTGCTGATGGCCACGCCGCCGAAGCTGGCGGCATTGCCGGCCGTCGGCGCCGCGAAGCGCGAATTGACGCCGTAGCTCAGGCCTTCCTGATTCCGGATGCGATTGGGCGCGCGACCCGTGATGGAGCCGCCGAACATGTAGTTCGCGAGCACGAGCGCCGGGTAGTCCGCGTCGGTGTCGGACATCGCAAAGGCCATCCCCGCCTCGAACGTGGCGTTCTGCTTGTCCGGCGTCTCGATCGTCAGGTTCACGGGCGCGGCCTTCTGATACGTCGAGGCCAGTCGTTCATAGCGTCCGGGTCCGGACCAGGCGCCGAGCAGCTCCGCCGCCGCCGCGCGCAGCTCCGCATCCCGGAACGGTCCGACGACGACCATCTCGCCGTGGGAGGCGCCGTAGAAGCGATCGTGGAAACTCCGCACATCGGCGATCGTCACCTTGTTGACGTCTTCGATCTGCTCGTCGATCGTGCCGACGTAACGGACGTCGCCGCGGCGGTACGGGCTCATCGCACGGTTCAGTGCGAGCGCGGCGAGCGCCGCCGGATCGCTGCGACTGTTTTCGAGCGCCGAGACGCGCTGCCGCTTCGCCTGGTCGAGGTCGCTTTCTGAGAGCGCCGGCTCGCGCAGCATCTCGACCGCCAGACGCAGGGCCGGCACCAGATTGGCGTCGATGGTGGTGATCGTCGCCGTCGCCTGCGTGGGTCCGCCGCCGACCGTGATCCGGGCATTGAGCCTCAGCATTTCTTCCTGGAGCTCCTGGCGCGACTTGCGCTTCGTTCCGCGCGCGAGCAGCGCGCCCGCCAGTTCACCCGTGGCGCGCAGGCCGTTCAGCGATTGCTCGTCGCCGAAGCGGAGCTGAATGGCCGCCGAGACCATGGCGCCGCGTGACATCTTCGGCAGCAGCACGAGCTTCATGCCGTTGGCCAGGCTGGTGCGGGTCAGGCGTTTCTCGATGGCGGCGGGCGACGGATCGAAGGCTTCGCCTGCCGACACCGAGAGCGTCGTCTTGTAGTCCTTCAGCAGCGTCACCAGATCCGATGCCGGTGGCACGTCGGTCCGATCCGGCGCGGGAGTCGGAATGAATTCGCCGACGGTGCGGTTCGACGGCTTGAAATAGAGGCGCGCCACCCGCACGACGTCGTCCGGGGTCACGGCCCTGATCTGGTCGTAGTTGACGAAATACAGGCGCCAGTCGCCGGCCGCAATCGTTTCGCTCAGGCCGAGCGCCGCCTGTTGCGCGTTGGCCATCCGCGCTTCCATGCCCTGGAGAATGCGCGCCTTCGCGTTGTCGACTTCCTGGGCCGTGGGCGCATCGGCCGTGACGGCGGCAATCGTGTCGAGCATGACCGTGCGCACGTCCTGCCGCGACTGATCCGCGCCGAGCGTCGCGGCCGCCACGATGAAACCGGGATCGTGGAGCTCCTGATAGCTCATCCGGACGGTGAGCGCTTTCCGGCTGTCCACGAGCGCCTTGTTCAGGCGGCCCGTGCCGGCGCCACCGCCCCGCCCGCCGCCGCTGACCATGATCGCCCCGAGCACCTCGAGGGCGGCCGAATCGTGATGCGCCAGCGCCGGCGCGTGCCACAGCGCCATGACCGCCTGAGTGGAGCCGACGCGGCGCAGCTCGACCGAACGCTCGCCATCCTGCACCGGTTCCACCGTGTAAGGCGCCTCGAGCACCCGCGCCGGCCGCGGAATCGCGCCGATCGTCTCGGCCACCATCGCCAGCGCCTTCGTCGCATCGAACTGCCCGGCAACGACGAGCACGGCGTTGTCGGGCTGGTAGTACTTGCGGTAGAAGGCGGCGAGCCGGTCGATCGGCACCTTCTCGATGTCCGCCCGCGAGCCGATGACCGCCTTGCCGTAGTTGTGCCACAGGTAGGCGGTCGCGATGACCCGCTCCTCGAGCACGTTCACCGCGCTGTTCTCGCCGCGCTCGAACTCGTTGCGCACGACGGTCATCTCGGTGTCGAGCAGCGGCTTCTCCATCCGCATGTTGACCATGCGCTCCTCTTCGAGCCCGAGCGCCCACCGCAGGTTCTCATCCCCGGCCGTGACCGTCTCGAAGTAGTTGGTGCGGTCGTAGTCGGTCGTGCCGTTCCACTGCGCGCCGTGATCGGTCAGCTCCTTCTTGATGTCCCGATCGTGCGTGGAGCGGATGAAGTTCAGGTGCTCGAGCAGATGGGCCATGCCGGTCTCGCCGTATCCCTCGAAGCGCGACCCGACCAGATACGTCATGTTGACGGTCACTTTCGGGTTCGATGGGTCGGGAAACAACAGCACGCGCAGCCCGTTGGGATACTGCGTACTCGGTGATGCCACCGAGGGTCGCTCCCCGTTCGACGCCGCGCGGGAGCGTCTGCGAGAACGCCGGCGGCGCCACCGCGATCAGCAGCAGGAGCAGGGACCATTTCGTGCGCACGGATCGCCTCCTTGCGGTGTGAGTGTAACGCGGCTTCGGAACGGTTGAGCTCTGAATCGAGCGAACAGGCGCTGACAAAAATGACAGTCGCCGCTCGATTCTGGCACGGTGCCCGTGTGGGGCGTGCGATGATGCCGCCACCCGTCTGATCATAACCGTGGCACGGCTCCTGCCGTGACCTCGAAAACAGGGCTTGTACGCGGCGGCCGACCCGCGTACGATGCCAGCACCCGTTCGGCTGCGACACACTCGACGAGCGAGGACTCGCTCCGACCCACGTCTGACCTGGCGTCGCGTGGCGCCGGGAAATGAGGGCATATGGTTCGACGAATTCTGAGCGCCGCTACGGTCCTCCTGGTGATGTCCAGCGCCGCGTTCGCCGCGCAAGGACGCGACATGATCAATCTGTCGCAGGCCATCGTGTACAACTCGCCGGCCGACGTCGCGACCTGGCCGATCACCACGACGATCACCGATCTCCACATGCGGTCGTCGGGTGAGTCTCCCGACGGCGTGTCGATGGCCTTCTCGGCGCTGAACAGCTGGCCCGATTACGTGCCGCCCGGGTGGGACGGCGGGCTGCAGTACACCGTGTGGCCGGTGGTGCGGATCAACGGCCAGTGGTACACCTCGGGGATCATTCAGATGTGGCGGGGACGGCCGAGCACGGGCGCGCCGCTCCCGTCGCAATGGTACAACTGGGCCTACGACGCGCGCTGGGGCCCGATGAACTACAACGGCGGGTTTCACCCGCAGGCCGGCGACGTTCTCGGGTTCTTCGTCACCGCCGGCGATGCCCGCGGCCAGGGCGGCGTCACGTCGGTCCGCGAGCGGTCCAATGTCGTGCTCCTGTCGTTCCCCGCCGGCGACCATGGCGACTGGACCTTCACCACGCAGGTGGTGCAGAACCCGGTGGGCGACATCGACGGCGACCGCCGATCCGAGATCGCGATCTTCCGGCCGTCCAGCGGACAATGGCGCGCGCTGCTGTCCACGCACGACTTCACGCTGACGGCCTCGATCAACTGGGGGGCCCCGGGCGACATCCCCGTCCCGGCCGACTACGACGGCGACGGGCGCGCGGACCTCGCGGTCTTCCGGCCCTCGACCGGTGCGTGGTGGATCCTGCTTTCGAGCTCGAGTTACACCAGCTATTGGACGTATTCGTGGGGAGCGAACGGGGACGTGCCGGTGCCGGGCGACTACGATGGAGACGGGAAAGCCGACGTCGCCGTCTTTCGGCCGTCCACCGGAGCATGGTGGGTTCGCTTCTCGACCAACGGCGGGGCCGCGTCGTACGGCTGGGGCGCGGCGGGAGACAAGCCGTTGGCCGCGGATTTCGACGGCGATGGCCGAGCCGATCTCGCGATCTACCGGCCGTCCACCGGCGCCTGGTGGGTATCGACATCCTCTTCGGGATTCACCGCGTACAGCACCTACCAGTGGGGCGGAGCGAACGATGTCCCGATCGCGGGCGATTTCGACGGCGACGGAAAGACCGACCTCGCGGTCTACAGCCGATCGACCGGCTCCTGGTGGATCCGGTGGTCGAGCACCGGATTCAACGCGTTTTCGTCGTACGCGTGGGGCGGGTCGGGCGACGTGCCGCTGTCGGGCGATTTCGACGGCGACGGGAAAGTGGATATCGCAGTCTACAGCCCGTCCATGAACGGGTGGTGGATTCTGTGGTCGTCGAGCGGCTATACGCAGATCGGGCTCTACATCCTGGGCGCCCCCGGGGACGTGGCGCTTCTCGGACACTGAGCCCGCTGCCGGGCGCAATCGCTCTCGGAGACGGGCGCGGACGCGGGAGACCGAGTCACACCGTTCGCTTGACAGCGACGTCTTCCACGGCCGCGTACCCCTCGGCGTCGTGCCCGCCGTGATACTCCTTCTCGTCGGGACGGCGAATGCGTGACTGCGCCACGACGCGGTCGCGTCGAATGCCGATGAAGTCGTCGACGTGCGTCCAGCCGTCGGCCGCGTGCAACTCCAGGAAGCGCGCCAGCCCGCCGGTCAGCCCCCGAATCACGTTGGGACCGACGGCGTGATCGAGCATCGCCGCCGTGCAGATCTGAACGGTGCCGCAGCCGAGCAGGAAGTAGTTGAGGGCGTGCTCGAAGGTCGAGATGCCGCCGATGCCGGAGAAGGCGCGATCGGGAAACGCCTGGGTGAGCTGCGAGGTCTTGGCGAGCGATAACGGCAGGATGGCCGGCCCGCCCAGCCCGCCGGTCGACACGAAACCATCGACGTTGATCTCGAACTCCAGCGTCTCCGGATCGAAGACCGGCAGCGACGTGAAGGTATTGGACGACGAGATCGCGTCCGCCCCGCCGAGGAACGCGCCCCGCGCCTCGAGAACGATGTCGGTGGTCGACGGCGTCAGCTTGGCCCAGACGGGCACCGTCGCGACCTCCTTGACGACCTTCGTCACGATCGAGACCTGCTCCTGATCCTTGCCGATGTTGGATCCCATGTCGGGGCGATCCATGTGCGGGCACGACAGGTTCAGCTCGAGCGCATCGCAGCCTTGCTCCTGGCAGGCCACGGCCAGGGTCTGCCAGTGCCGCAGCTCCGCGTCGGTGCCGGATCCGGCCATGATCGACGCCACGAGCACGCGGTTGGGAAAGGCCTGCTTGATGCGGCCGAGCCGCGGCACCCACCACTCGAGTGGCTTGTCGGAGATGAGCTCCCAGTTCCACGACGAGTGCAGCGCGGCGGCCGGACGCTTCGCCATCGAGAGGTGCGGCGAGTCGACGTCGGTGCGCAGGAATTTCGTCTTCGGGCCGACGACGTTGACGACGGGATGGAGACCAATCGTCTTGGTGACCACCCCGCCCCAGCCGGCGTCGAACGCGCGCAGGATGTTCGACTCGGATTCGGTCGGCGGCGCTGAGGAGAGCAGAAACGGGTTCTCCATCTGAAGTCCCGTAAACGTCGTCGACAGATCGGCACTCATCGGACTCCTCACCGGCGCCGATCGAGACGTGCGGTGGATCGGCGACCGGCCCGAACCAGCCCTTCAATCCGCATCGAACGGCAGCCTTTCGGTGTACCGAGTCTATCGCCGATTTATCGCCGAATGGTGGCCTCGATGAGGCCGAACGGCCGATCCGTCGCCACAAACACCTCGTTGGGGTTGTCGAGACCGAAGGGCGCGAGATCGACGAGCAGGTGGTGGCGGTTGGGCAGCCTCAGCGTGACGTCCGCGATGTCGCTGCAGCTGGCGAGCGCGGCCCGGCCCATCGCGTACAGCGTGTGCTGGACCGATCGGCTGTCGTGCGCGGCGAAGGTCTCGATGAGCGCGCGGCGAATGCCCTCGCGAGCCGACGAGTAGTCGTACGCCGTCGCAGCGGTGTCGTACGTCCACGTCGCCCTGATCGCCGTGGCAAGCATGCGATCGCCGGTCTCCGGCAGCGTCGTGAACTCGTCGCGCGGAAACCCGGCAAAGGATGAGTCGGTCGTCTTCAGGACAACCAGGTTCGCCAGCCCGGAACGGACGCGTGGGCCGTTGCCGTCACGTGTCACGCGCGTCGTCCAGCGCTCGGCACCCGGTTGAACGAACGCATGGGGATGCGGCGCGCCGGCGACCGCGATGTGGCGCCACTGATGCTCCGCCGCCGACACCCGCGCCCGCGTCACGTGCGGCTTGCCCAGGAAGTGCTCGGTCAGGCGGAGCGCGAAGGCTTCCGCGTGCTCGAGGGGTTCCCGGCGCGCGAACGCGTAGACCGTGTTCTTCATCGTGTCGGTGGCGAGGCAGCGCCGGTTGTCGCCGTCGGCGTACACCGGCTCGAAGGCGCCTTCGAGCAGCACGTCGAGCGTCAGGTCCACGAGCTCGTGCGGCCGCCGCCCGTCGTCGGGATCGGGGCGCCGGAGTCTGACCAGCCGCACCGAGGATTTGCCGTACCGGTTACGGCTCAGCGAGGGCATGGCTCACGATCCTCGGTAGGTCGAGTAGCCGTAGGGGCTGAGGAGCAGCGGGACGTGAAAACGGTCGGAGCCGTCGCGGACGCTGAAGGTGATCGTGGCCTCCGGGAAGAACGGCGTGCTGACGCCCTGATCCCGATGATACTCGCCGGTGTTGAAAATCAGCCGGTACGTGCCCGGCGCGATGGAACTGCCGTCGCCGGCCAGCGACAGTCGCCCGTTCGCGTCGGTGATTCCCCGTGCGATGGGGCTCCACTCGCTCGCGTGCCGCAGTTCGAGAATGACGGCCATCCCGCTGGCCGGCCGTCCCTGTGCCGTGTCGAGGACGTGCGTGGTGATCATGTCACTCTGATTCGATGAGCTTCGTCAGCCGCAGCTGCGTGATCTTCCGCTGCTCCTCCGCCGCGACCGCCAGCTCGCCCTCGGACGAGTGGTGCAGGCGGCGTTCGAGCGTCTCGAGCAGATCCTCGCCGGTCCTGCCGGCGGCGCAGACGACATAGATGAAGCCGAAGCGCGCTTCGTACGCGCGGTTCGCGTCCGCGACACGGCGCCTGAGGGCGTCGGATGCCTCCTCCATCCCGGCCTGCTCCCGCAACGACCAGTCGTCGGCCCCGCCGGCCTCCCCAGCCGGTCCTGCCCCGATCCGCGGGTGGGCGGCGAACGCCTCGAGCCAGTCTCCCGGGGCGAGCGCACGCCAGATTCTATCCGCCTCGGCCCGCAGCGCCGCGATGTCGGCGAACGGCCGACGCGACGCCATCTGTCGCGCCCACGCGGTCGACCCGCAGCAGCGCAACAGCTCCCGTTCCCCCGTTTCGCGATCGAGCCCGTTGAGCTGCCGAAGCGTCATGGGCGGTCGCTACCCGCGGCTCACTCGAGGCGCCCGAAGACGCGAAGGCGGGCGACGCCCCCGTCCGGAAAGATGTTCAGGCGGACGCAGGCCACGGCCCCGACGCCGCGGACGTTGTCCTCGAACCGGTGCCGTGCGTCGGGTTGCAGCGGCGTCGCCTCGACAATCTCGCGCCACTCGGCCGCGCCCACCAGCAGATCGGCGCCGAACGCGGCTGAACACCCCTCCACGCTGCACGCAGCCGGCGCGTTCCCTTTGAAGTGCGTCGTGTCGACCTCGATCCGCCGGATGACGCCGGGCGCGCCCAGCCTGACGATGGTCCAGTCGTGGCCCGGCCCGCGGCGGCGCTTCGTCTCCCAACCGTCGCCCATGTCGCGCGCGTCGCCGGGCATGATGAGATTGTGCCGCGACCCGTAGAACATGTCGCTGCAGGCGACCACGACGCCGCCATGCTCGACGGCCGCCAGGTCGACGTCGCCCCGCCGCCGCAGCCGCGTCCAGTCCGGCGCCACTTCTCCGTAAACGCGCAGGCGCGCAACGCCCCCGTCGGGGACGATTCGCAGCCTCAGATGCGTGGCGGGGGGAGCACCTTTCGTCTCGAACAGATTGTGCGCGTCGCTGGCGAGCGGGGTGTTCGGCAGGATGTCGGTCCAGGCGGCGCCGTCGAGTGCCCCCGGCGGCGCAGGCGACGTGGCGTCGCATACCGCGACGGCGCACGACTCGGGCGAGTTCCCGGTGAAGAACGTGGTCTCCACGTCGACGCCGCGGACGATCCCGGGTGCGCCCAGACGGACGATGCACCAGTCGGCGCCCGGTTGACGGCGGCGGCGCGTCTCCCACCCGTCCATCCATTTCCCGCGCTCGGTGTAGTCGCCCGCACGGTATCGCGGCGGATCGACCCGGATGAGATTGTCCTTCGGCGCGAAGAACTCGTCGCTGGCCGCGATGACGGCCGCGCCAAGCCGCTCGGACGCAAGATCGACGAGATGCACGAACGAGTCGCTCATGACCGACTGTGCCGTTCAGCGGCAGCGTGGGGACAAACGGGGCCGCGGCCGCTCAGCTCCTGGGCTGTCTCTTCAGAAACGATCCGCCGCCAGGGCGTCCCACGAACTTCCCCTCCTCGACGACGAAACGGCCGCGGGACAGCACCGTGTCGGCGGCGCCGGTCACCTGCCGCCCTTCGTACGGACTGTAGTCGACGCGCATGTGCAGCGTGCCGGCTGCCAGCGTCACGACGCGATCGGGATCGAAGATCACGAGGTCGGCGTCCGACCCGGGCGCGATCGTGCCCTTTCGCGGAAACAGTCCGAAGATCTTCGCCGGCGCGGTCGACGTCAGCTCGACGAACCGGTTCAACGAGATGCGGCCCGACCGCACGCCGCCGTCGTACACCAGGCTCATGCGGGTCTCGATGCCGGGCGCGCCGTTCGGTATCTTCGAGAAGTCGGTGGCGCCCAGCTCCTTCTGTTCCTTCATGCAGAACGGACAATGGTCCGTCGAGATCACCTGCAGGTCGTTGTAGGCGAGGCCGCGCCACAGCTGGTCCTGTGTCGCGCGCGCGCGCAGCGGCGGGCTCATGACGTACTTCGCGCCCGCAAAGCCCGGCTCCTCGTAGTTCTCGTAGGACAGAAACAGGTACTGCGGACAGGTTTCGGCGTGGGCCGGCAGCCCCCGATCCCGCGCCTCGGTGACCATCTCCAGCGCCTCGGCCGCCGACAGGTGCACGATGTAGATCGGCACGTCGGCCATTTCAGCGAGCGCGATCGCACGATGCGTCGCCTCGGCCTCGGCCCGTGCCGGCCGCGTCAGCGCGTGGTATCTCGGCGCGGTCTTCCCGGCGGCGAGCGCGCGCTGCACGAGGACGTCGATGACGCCTCCATTTTCCGCGTGCATGCAGATGGTGCCGCCGTTCTTCCCGGTCCTCAGCAGCGCTCGGAAGATTGTGGCGTCGTCGAGCATGAAGACGCCCGGATAGGCCATGAACAGCTTGAACGACGAGATGCCCTGCCGAACGAGGGCGTCCATCTCCTGCTCGATCTGGTCGTTCAGCTCGGTGACGATCATGTGGAAGCCGTAGTCGATGACGGCCTTGCCTTCCGCCTTCTTCGCCCATGTTTCCCAGGCGTGGTGCAGCGTCTGGCCGCGGTACTGGATGGCGAAATCCACAATGGTGGTCGTGCCGCCGAAGGCCGCGGCTCGGGTCCCGGTCTCGAAATCATCCGACGACGTCGTCCCGCCGAACGGCATGTCGAGGTGTGTGTGGACGTCGATGCCGCCGGGCAGGACGTACTTGCCGCTCGCATCGACGACCCGGTCCGCTGCCATCTCGAGGACCGTTCCGATGAGCGTGATCTTCTCGTCCTCGACGAGCAGGTCGGCGGCGTAGCGGTCGGACGAGGTGACGATGGTACCGCCCTTGATCAGGATTCTCATGGCCGTTGGAATTGTAAATCGGCCGCCTGTCGAAGCCAGGGGGCGACCTCACTAAGCGTCACGGGAGCAGGAGCGGCTTCGCTTCGCGGGCCCAGCCCTCCTCCCAGGTCGGGCGGGCGCTCTTGCGGGCCCCGGCGCGGAGCCGATCGAGCGCCTGCTGGGACGCTGGAAACGTCTCGAACAGCTCGAACAGCACGTCGGCCAGCTGGCGCGCGGTCGAGAACAGGAAGCCGTTGTCGCCGTGGCGCACGCGCTCGGCCAGGCAGGCGCCGTAGTCGAGGGCGCAGACCGGCACGCCGGCGCCGAACAAGTCGGCCACCTTCATCGGGATATCGAGCCCCGACGAGGATCGATGGAGACACAGTCCGAGATCGGCGCTGCCGACGACGCGCGGGTAGTCGTCGGGCTCGAGCCAGCGGGTGCGGAGCTGGACGCGGCGCGACGGCAGTCCCGCGAACCGGCGCTCGAACTCCGCCCGCCGCGCGCCGTCGCCCGTGACGAGGATCACGAGATCCGGAAAGCGGCGCCCCTCGGACGCGGCCTCCCAGCCGCGAATCCGCTCTTCCAGGTGGACGACCGCTTCGACGGCGACGTCGAAATCCTCGTCCTCCGTCCAGCTCGTCGGACAAACGATGAAGCCGACGACGCCGCCGCGCAGCCCCAGGCGTGTAAAGAGCGCCTGACGAAACCGCTCGCGGTCGAGCCGGTCGACGGGAGCGAAGCGCGCCGCAGGACGGTCGTAGAACACGCGCACGTCATGCACGCCGAAGCGGCTCTCGAGAAACGCCGCGAGCGCCCGCGAGACGCAGAGATGGCCGTCGACGCGGCGGGCCTCCCGCCGCTCCAGCCAGCGGGCGAATCGGACCGCCGGGTGCCAGCGTCCGAGCCGCAGCCGCAGCAGCGTGTATCCGAGGTTGTGCCAGTCGATGACGAACCGGACGGCCCGCCGCCGCAGCGCCAGCGACGCCACGAACAGCGTCGGGAACTGCGGAGGAGTCTGGACGATGACGAGATCGGGCGGCGTCAGCGCACGCAGCGCGCGCCAGAGGCGATAGCTGAGGCGGGTCGCATCCATCAGCGCCGCCATCGTGTAGGCGAGCGTCGTCAGCCCCTTTCGCTGCCGGAGCGTGGACGGCGCAATGCGGTGAACGGCAATCCGGCGATCGTCGGTGACACCATGCGACAGCGGGGTGCCCTCGAGCCCCACGAGGTCCACGTCGATGGCGTTGGCCGCCAGGCCGCGCGCGTGGTAGCACATGCGGGCGGACCGCCCGAGATCGGCCAGCGCGACGACGGCGGCCCTCATGCGCCGTGCTCGTGCCAGAAGCGGGCGAGCAGGTTGGCGGCGACGCGCCGCCGGTAGTCGGCCGTGGATCGGATGTCGTCGATCGGCGCGATCTCCTCGACGAGGATCTGCTGCGCCTCCGCAATCGACGCGCCGCGGCCGAGCGCCGCTTCCGTGCCGGGCAGGCGCACGACGGTCGGCGCCACGCTGCCGAGCGCCACGCGGGGCGCCTCGTCGCCGGGCGGAGCGACCGCCGCCATCACGACTTTCGAAATCGCCTGCGCCGCCCGCGTGCCGACCTTGCGGAACCACTGCCGGCCGACCACCGAGGGCACCTCGATGGCCGTGATGATCTCGTCGGCCCGCCTCACCGACTTGCGGTACCCCGTGTAGAACGCGTTGACCGGCACGCGCCGCTGGCCCACCGCGCTCGCCAGCACCACCACCGCGTCGGCGGCCGCGAGCACCGGCAGGGTGTCGCCCGCCGGCGAGGCGTTCGCGACGTTGCCGCCGAGCGTGCCGCGGTTCTGAATCTGCGGACCGCCCACCTGGCGCGCGGCAGCCACCAGCATCGGCAGACGGCGGCGGACCAGTGGCGACCCGGCGATCTGCGCGTAGGTCGCCAGTGCGCCGATCGAAAGGTGCCCCTCGCGAATCTGGATGGTCCGGAGCGCCCCCACCCGCCAGAGATTCAGGAACCGCGTCGCCGCCAAGGTTCCGGAGTTGAGGGCGACATACAGGTCGGTGCAGCCGGCCATCGGCACGAGCGGCCCTTCGTCCCGCAGCATGCGGAGGGCGGTGCCGATCGATGAGGGTTCGAGCAGCGTGAGATGACGGACCGCGGGGGGCATCAGTCGGGTCGCCTGGACGCGCGCGCCGCGCGTCGAATCGATCGGTAGATGGCTTCGTACCCGGTGCAGCGGCACAGGTTGCCGGCGAGCCCCTCGCGCATGCGCGCGAGCGAGGGCCGCGGGCCCAGCGCCAGGGCCGCCAGGATCATGCCGGGCGTGCAGATGCCGCACTGCGCGCCGCCGAGCTCGACAAAGGCGCGCTGCAGCGGATGGCGCCCGCCAAGACCCTCGATGGTCGTGATCCGTGCGCGAACCGCCTGCGCCACCGGCACGAGGCACGAGTTCACCGGGTGACCGTCCACCAGGATCGTGCAGGCGCCGCACTCGCCTTCTCCGCACCCTTCCTTGGTCCCGGTCAGGTGACACTCCTCACGAAGCACGTCGAGCAGGCGCTTCATCGGATGGGCGGTGACAGACCGCTTCTTACCGTTGACCAGCAGGACCATGAGTCGTGGCGGCCGTCATGAGTCGTTCGGGGGTCGCGGGGATCTCCCGCACGTCGAAGCCCGCGTGCCGCAGCGCGTTGATCACGGCGGGCGCCGGGCCGTCGATCGGGATCTCGCCCACGCCCTTCGCGCCGAACGGCCCGTGCGCATACGGATTCTCAATCATCGTCACGTCCATCGGCGGCGTGTCCAGCGTGGTGGGGATCAGGTAGTTGGTCAGCTGGCAATTCGTCATCCGGCCCTCGCGCATCACCACGTCCTCGAGGAGCGCGTAGCCGAGCCCCTGCGCGGTGCCGCCCTCGATCTGTCCCTTCGCGAGCACCGGATGGATGGCTTTGCCGACGTCGTGAACGGTGGTGACCGAGGTCGGCTTCACCGCCCACGTGTCTCGATCGACGTCGACTTCCACGACGTCGCAGCCCCACCCGTACGAGGCGTACGCGTCGCCGCGATAGGTGTCGTCGCTCCAGGCGATGTCCGGCGGCCGTTCGTATTCTTTCGTGACGACCAGCGGTCCATGTCTCCGCAGGTACTGGCGTGGCGTGAGCCCGCCGAGCCGGGTGCGCATCTCCTCGGCGCACCGCTGCAGGATGCGGCCGACCACCATGCACGTCCGCGAGGCGACCGTCGGGCCGCTGTCGGGCACTCGAGCGGTGTCGGCGTCGCTCACCTCGATGCAGTCGTACGGCAGGCCGAGTGTGTCGGCGACGATCTGCGCGTGCATCGTGCGCGTGCCCTGCCCGATCTCGGTGCTCGCGACGAGAATCCGCGCGCCGCGAGGCGTGAGCGCCAGCGACGCCTTCGACGCGAGCGCCACCTCGCCGCCGCCCGTGAACCCGGATCCATGAAAGAAGAGCGAGAGCCCGATGCCGCGCCCGGTCCCGGAGAGCGCCCGTCGCCGACGTTTGAAATCAGCGCGCCTCACCGCCTCGCGCAGGACCATCAGCGCGCTGCAGTCCGAGCCCAGCCGCTGCCCGGTCGCCGTGGTGTCGCCTGGCCGCAGCGCGTTGATCTCGCGCAGCCTCACCGGATCCATGGCGAGCCGCTCGGCGATACGGTCCATGTGGACGTCGGCGGCGAACTGCGTCTGGGGCGCGCCGAATCCCCGGAACGCGCCGTTGGGCGGCGTGTTGGTCATCACCGCGGTGCCGCGCATCCGGACGTGGTCGCAGCGGTACGGACCGGTCGCGTGAATCAGCCCCCGCGACAGCACGACGGCGCTCAACGTCGCATACGCGCCGCCATCGAGGATGACCTCGATATCCATCGCCACCAGCCGTCCGTCGCGGGTGATGCCGGTGCGATGGCGCACGATGGCGGGATGCCGCTTGGTCGTCGCCAGCATGTCCTCCATCCGATCGTAGACGAGCTTCACGGGCCGGCCCGCCTTGCGCGCAGCGAGCGCCGCGTGGCCGGCGATCATCGACGGATACTCCTCCTTGCCGCCGAATCCACCGCCCGTTTCGGTCTGAACCACCCGCACGCGGTCGCCGGGCACGCCAAGCAGCACGACGAGCGCCCGATGAACGTAGTAGGGACACTGCATCGAGCCGTACACCGTCATGCCGATCCCGTCGGCGTCCGGCACGGCAATCACTCCGTTCGGCTCGATGTAGAGCTGTTCCTGGTGACCGGTCCGGTACTCGCCTTCGACGATCAGGTCTGCCGCGGCGAAGCCGGCGCCGACGTCCCCCTTGGCAATGTGAATGGCCTTGAAGCAGGTGGGCGACGCTTCCGGATCGAAGACCGGAACGCTCGGCCGGTACTCGATCTCCACGCGCGCCGCCTGGAGCCGCTCGCGATCCGCGTGCGCGAGCACCGCGATCGGCTCACCGACGTGGCGGACCGCGCGCTCGGCCAGGCACGGCTGGTCCTCGTCGATGAGGGCCACGACGTTAAGACCCGGCACGTCGCGATGGTCCACGATCGTGAAGCCGCCCCTGTCGAAGTCCAAGCGCACGGACGCAATCTGCCCCGATGCCACCGACGAACGGATCGTTCGCGCGTGGAGAAGACCGGCAAACGTCAGGTCGTCGATGTACCGCGCGCGACCGGTGACTTTGGCCGCACCCTCCTTCCGGAGCACGGCACGACCGACCGCGGAGCGCGCGCGAGGCATGTCAGGCGATTATACGATTCGCCTCCAAGAGCGGACGCCCCTCACGCAGCGCGTGGGCGCCGCCACCGGCCGGCGCGCCGGGGCGCCGCGGTCCTCCCTCAGGGCGGGGTCAGCCGTTCTCCGGTGATGAGACGCGCGCGGCGCTGGAAGGTGACGTACGCCCACGCCCATTCCCCGAGCACCGCGACGCGGTTGCGAAATCCGATGAGCCAGAAGATGTGCAGGAACAACCAGAAGATCCACGCAATCAGACCCGACGCCCGAATCGAGGCGATGTCGATCACGGCCGACCCGCGGCCGATCGTCGCGGCGTTTCCGTAGTCCCGGTAGCGGAACGGAGTCATCGGCTCGCCCCGAACCGCACGCAGAACGTTCGCCGCGGCGTGCGCGCCCCCCTGCATGGCGACCTGAGCGACGCCGGGCAGCGGCTTCCCGTCCTGCCGCAGCGCGCACACGTCCCCGACGACGAACACGTCGGGATAACCGGGCACCGTGAGCGTCGGTTCTGCCAGCACGCGTCCGACGCGATCGAGCGGCGCGCCCAGAGACGCGACGAGCGGCGATGCCGCCACGCCCGCCGCCCACACCACCGTCTGCGCCTCGATGCGTTCGGCGGGCGCGTCTGGCCCGCTCGCCGCAGACCGCCACAGAACGCCCCGCGCGTCGACCGACGTCACGATCGAGCCGGTGCGGACGTCGACGCCGAGCTTCAGCAGCGAGGCGGCCGCCGCCCTTCGCAAGGTGTCGGGAAATGTCGAGAGGACGTGCGGGCCGCCCTCCAACAGAACGATCCGCGCCGACTGCGGCTGAATCGATCGGAAGTCCTTGACGAGCGACTGCCGGGCGATTTCAGCGAGGGCGCCGGCCAGTTCGACGCCGGTGGGACCGCCGCCGACAATGACGAAGGTCAGCAGACGCGTCCTCGAGTCCGGCTGGTCCTCCCGCTCGGCCGCTTCGTAGGCCAGCAGCACCCGACGTCGAATCTCCAGCGCGTCGTCGAGCGTTTTGAGCCCCGGCGCGCGCGCGGCCCACTCCGGATGGCCGAAATAGGCGTGCGCGGCGCCGGTGGCCACAATCAGGTAGTCGTACGCCAGCCGGGTGTCGCGGTCCCCCTCCGAGAGCAGGACCCGCCGCCCGATCGGGTCGATCGAGGTCGCCGAGGCGAGCAGGACCTGAACGTTCGCCTGCGACCGCAGGACCCAGCGGATCGGCGAGGCGACGTCGGCCGGCGACAGCGACGCCGTCGCCACCTGATAGAGCAGCGGCTGGAAGAGATGGTAGTTGTGCTGATCGATCAAGGTCACGCGGACCGGGGCGCGCGCGAGCGCTCGCGCCGCATGGAGTCCGCCGAACCCGCCGCCGAGGATCACCACGTGAGGGACATCGCTCATGAGTCGTCACCAATCGGTCGTCAACCTGCGCGCGCCAATCGCGCGCCAAGATTGGCGGCGTCTGGCGCCCGGCACATGATAGGTTGACTGGATGGCGGTAGGTTCATCCCGACACGAAGCGGAACCGAGCGGGTCTTCGACCGTCGTGGAGTCGGCATGTCCTCTCGATTGCCCGGATGCGTGCACCTTGCACGTCACGGTCCGTCGCGGGCGCATCGCCGAGATCGACGGCTCGCACAGGAACCCCGTCACGGGCGGATACATCTGCGCAAAGGTTCGCCGGTTTGCCGATCGCGTGTACGGCCCTGACCGCCTGCTCTACCCGGCCGTTCGGACCGGCGTCAAAGGACGCGGCCAGTTCAAGCGCGTTCCGTGGGAGGAAGCGCTGGATCTCGTCGCGGATCGGTTCCGCCGGGCCAAGGCGGCACATGGCGGAGCATCGATCCTGCCGTACTGGTACGGCGGTTCGAACGGCCTCCTCACCCAGGACAACCTCGATGCGCAACTGTGGCGGCGGTTCGGGACCTCGCGGCTCGCGCGGACGCTCTGCGCGGCGCCGACCGGCGCCGCCAATCAGGGCCTCTACGGCAAGATGGCGTCGGTGACCTATCAGGACTATCCGGACGCCAGCCTGATTGTCCTCTGGGGCGTCAACCCGTCGGCGTCCGGCATTCATCTGGTGCCCTACGTCCGCCAGGCGCAGAAGCGCGGTGCCAGGCTCGTCGTGATCGATCCCCGTACGACGGTGCTGGCGCGGTCGGCCGACCTGCATCTGGCCGTGGCGCCCGGCAGCGACGTCGCCGTGGCGCTCGCCGTTCACCGGCATCTTTTCGAGGCCGGACACGCCGACGCCGCGTTCCTGCGCGAGCACGCGATCGGCGCCGATCGACTGCGGGAGCGGGCCGCGGAATGGACCTTCGAGCGCGCGGCGACGGTGTCCGGCGTCGAGGCGGCCGCCGTTGCGCAGTTCGCGGAATTGTACGCGACGAGCACGCCTGCGCTGATCCGTTGCGGATGGGGTCTCGAGCGCAACCGCAACGGCGGGAATGCGGCCATGGCGGTCCTGGCGCTGCCGGCGGTGGGCGGCAAGTTCGGCGTGCGCGGCGGCGGCTACTCGATGAGCAACTCGGCGTCCTGGGGCATCGAGCAGCCCTGGATCGCATCGGCGGAGCCGCCGACGCGTCTCGTGAACATGAATCAGTTGGGCCGGGCCCTCACCGAGTACCGACGATCCGGCGGTGAAGGTGCTGTTCGTGTACAACGCCAACCCGGCGGCGACGACGCCCGACCAGCATCGGGTGCTGCGCGGCCTCGAGCGCGACGACCTGTTTACGATTGTGTTCGATCAGGTGATGACCGACACGGCGCTGTACGCCGATCTGGTACTGCCGGCGACGACGTTCATGGAAGGGTACGACGTGGCGAAGGCGTACGGTCCGATCAGCCTGGAGCTCGCGCGTCCGGTGATCGACGTCGTCGGCGAAGCGCGCCCGAACGCGGACGTGTTCGGCGCCTTGTGCAAACGGCTCGATCTGCTCCACGAGGACGAGCCGGGGGACGAGCTCGAGCTGACCGTCCGCGTGCTCGATTCGCTGCCCGACGCCATCGGCCGGGATCTGCGGGCCGGCAGGGCTCCGCTGCCGTCATTCGGCGCGGCGCCGATTCAGTTCGTCGACGTGTTTCCGAACACGCCCGACCGCAAGATTCACCTGTTCCCGGAGCGGTACGAGGCAGGAGCCCCCGTGGGGCTGTACCGGTTCCAGCCGGATCCCGCGACGGAGCGATTCCCGCTCGCGCTGATTTCCCCGGCGAGCGAGCGCACGATCAGCTCGACGCTCGGCGAGCTGCCGCGCCCGGACGTCAAGCTGCGCATGCATCCCGACGATGCGCAGGCGCGGGGCCTGGAGGATAGGGATTCTGTGCGGGTCTTCAACGACCTGGGCGAAGTCCACTGCGAGCTGAACGTGACGCCCGCGATCCGCCCGGGAACCGTCAGCCTGCCCAAAGGACTCTGGCGTCGCAGCACGAAGAACGGCTACACGGCCACGGCCCTTGTTCCCGACACGCTGACCGACCTCGGCGGCGGCGCCTGCTTCAACGACGCGCGTGTGGAGGTTCGGTCGCTGCCGTCAGCGTGACGCCGGCCGCCTCAGCCCGTCCACGAGGGGCCGCGACCGGGGCGTCGGACTGGGAACTGGAGGACGGCTGGAGAGTCGGGCTGGCGACGGAGTGTTCGGCCTCCGTCTCCTCGCCCCCGAGCCTCCAGTCCCCAGCCTCGCGTCCCGGACGCCATAAAATCGCGCAAATGCCGTCGCGTGTCCAATACCAGGTCAGCCGCCGCATCATGCCAGACTGGCATATCTGGTGTAACATGCCGGCGCCGTGGATTTCCGACATCTCCGCGCGTTCATCGCCGTCGCCGAAGAGTCGAGCGTCACGAGAGCGGCCGAACGGCTGCACATCTCCCAACCACCGCTGAGCCGCCACATCCACCAACTCGAAGAGGAACTGGGCGTCAAGCTCTTTCACCGGCACCGGATGGGCGTGACGCTGACCGACGTCGGCCGCCATCTGCTCGAAAAGGCCAAGGTGCTCGACGCTGCGGCGTCCGATTTCCTCGAGACCGCCGGCCAGGCCACCGAGATCGGCGCCCACACCGTCCGGATTGGGATCGCGTGGGGACTCTGGGAGCCGCTGCACCGGGTGCGCATCGAGGCCGCGTCCCGATTCATGCAGCTGACGCTCGAAGCGAGCGACGTGTTCTGCTCGGACGACTGGAACGAACAGCTCCGGAACGGCACGCTCGATGTCGTGTTCACCCGCCCGCCGTTCGACGAGGGCGCGCTGAACGTCGGTCCGCTCTTCGACGAGCAGCTCGTGGCGGTTGTCAGCGCCGATCATCCGCTGGCCGCCCGCAAAAGCGTCCGCCTACGCGACCTGGTGCGCGAACCGCTCCTGCTCTGGGACCGTCATCTGATGCCGGCCGTGTACGACAAGGTGCTCGCCCTGTACGGCGGCATGGGCGTCAAACCCCGGATGATTCCGACGCCGGGCGCCGGGCCGCACAATCACCGCGGGCTGATGCTCGTCGCGTCGGGTCAGGGCGTGTATGTCTGCGTCGGCGTGCCGCTGACCAGTCCGCAGCCGACCAGCGGCATCGCGGT
Organism: uncultured Acidobacteriota bacterium; assembly: GCA_963807925.1. GTDB lineage: Bacteria > Acidobacteriota > Vicinamibacteria > Vicinamibacterales > CAVVIG01 > CAWEDP01. The sequence continues at coordinate 81,338 of CAWEDP010000004.1, forward strand.
CGTTCCGATCGCCGATCCCAGCGCCACGATTGAAATCTGCGTCGTCTGGCGCAAGACCGAGCAGTCGTCCGCCGTCACCCGGTTCATGGAGGCGGTCGTTGGCGTGTTCCCGCGGACCGCCGGTGCCCTGGGGGGGGCGACGCCCTCGAGGCGCGCCTCGTAACGCCAATAGCTCTCGTAGCGCTAATAGCTGAAGAAGAACAGCAGATCCGCCCCGCTTCCCTGGATCCGCTGGAACAGCTGCTGCTGCGTCTGCGACCCCTGCAGCACGTTGGTCTGCAGGCGGAGCCACGGCGTCAGCTCGTATTCGAAGACGAAGTTCGTGGTGCTCTGGTCGCCGATTCCCTGTTCCAGCTTGACGTACACGTTCTGGCCGATCTGCTGCCCGATGGTGAGCTGCGCCGGCGCGCCCGGCTGGGACGCCGTGTTGATCTCGAACTGGTTGACGTTGAGCACCTTCTCGAGTGACCGCGACAGCTGGCCGGCCACCGCGCCGGTCGCCAGCGCCTGCGCGCGCTGGACGACCGAGATCTGCTGCCCTTCACCGAGCTGATTGATCGGCTGGTTGAAGACGATGAGCGACATGATGTCGGCCTGTTCGAGCGGCGGCGTGCTGGACAGCTTGATCGCGGGCTTCTTGAGCGTTCCACCGATCGTCACCTTCGCGTCGACTGCCTGGATCACCCGCTCGGTGCGCACATCGAGCTCGGGATCGATGTCGTCGAGACCCTCGAACTTCACGGTGCCGTCACGGAGGATGGTGAAGCGCCGCCCCTGGAAGTCGTACCAGCCGCGCACGGTGTTCACGGTGCCCGTCAGCCGCACCTGGTCGTACGGCGCCTTGCTGACGTAGAGATCGCCGCCGACCGTCACGTTGATCGCGCCCAGTCCGACGGCGGCGCCGGAGGGCTGGAGATCCTGCCCCTTCAGCACCAGATCGCCGGGAACCGTCAGGCGCACGTCGACCTGAAGCGCGTCGTAGGGGGTCGGCCGCGCCGCCTGGATCTGTCCTTTGTCGTCGCGCCCCTGCGCCTGATACTCGGCCGGCTTGGTCGCATACGCCGATTCGCCCGTGCTCGCCACGATCGGATCGAGGTTCACCGTGCCGGTCGTGATGCCCAGGCTGCCTTCCACGCGGGGATAGGCCAGCTCGCCCACCAGCCGCAAATCGGTGTTGATCCGCACGTTCCCCAACTGATTGTCGAGGACCTTGAAATCGTCCGCCTTGACGGCCACGTCGACGCCGCTGACCTGCCGCGCGTGGACCGCCAGATCGCCGCTGACCATCAGCGGCTTCTTCTGGTTGTCGAGCACCGTGATCCCGTCGATGTGCACGCGATCGGGCTGCAGATCGATCGTCCCGCCGAAGTCGGTGTAGGTGACGCCGGTCGACGCCACCGTGAACGCCCCGTTCCGGACCGTGATGGCTCCGATGGGATGCGGATCGGCGGCCGATCCGCCGACGTCGATCTTGGCCTGCATGGTACCGGTGACGCCGTTCAACGCCGTCGTGAAGCCCTGCACGAGGCCCAGATCAATCGGGCTGCTGTCGATGTGCAGGTCGACGCGATCTTCGCGCGGGAGGGTCTCACGGGCCGCAGTGCCCTTGAACAGGGCCATCGGCACGTAGCCCCTGGCCGTCAGCCACGTTGTCGCGTTCTGCTGCAACCTCGCGTCGAGGTCGACGCCGCCGCCGCGGTAGTCGAGAGTGCCGTCGAGGGTCTCGTACCGGAACTGCCGGAAGCCTCCACCGCCGACCTCGAACCTCGCGTCGATGGCCGGCGCGTCGGTCGTGCCCGAGATCGTGGACGTGGCGCTGAGCCGTCCGCTGAACTGCGGCGGCCGCAGGAGCAGCGTGTCGATTCCCGCGAGATCGATGTTGGTGAGCGACACGGTGAGCGATTCGCCGGCGCGCCCGAACGTGCCCGCCGCTTCGATGGTCTGGCCGGCGTTGACGAGATCGAGTCGATCGATCGTCACGGCGCCGTTGCCGTACTGAACGGCCGGATGCGTGCCGGCGGCCAGCCGCCACATGACGTTCTGCGCGGTCAGCTGCAGCCGCTCGAGGTGCACCTCCTGGTGATCCGGGTGAACGAGGATTGCGCCGCCCACCTCCATCGAACGCTGCGGCTGCTTCGCCGTCGCGTCGAACACGACCTGCTGACCTCCGTAGTCGGTTCTCGCGTGCAGCTCGTTGACGTCCTGGCCGCCAATCGACGCGAACGTTGCCGTGCTGTCGGCAGTGACCGTGGCCTGCTCGACGTTCAGCTCCGGCACCTTCACCGTGTAGGCGGTGTTCAGCGTCAGCGCGCTGAATCCGCCGTACGACACATCGTCGCCGACCAGGTGGCCGGTCGCCTGCAGCTCGCGCTTGTTCCCGCTGAGCGCGCCGTCGATGCGGGCAAGGCCCGTCAGCTTCAGGCCGACGAGTTGCCCGAGCCCGTCGAGACCCGGCGTGTCGGCGTGGAATGTCAGATTGGACTGTCCGGTCTCGCTGAGCGCCAGCGTTCCCATCGCCGTGACGTTGAGATCGCGCCCTCTGACATCGAGGGTCCGAATCACGCCGGCGGAGTCGTGATAGTCGGCGTCGAGCCGGGCGCTCGTGACGGCGAGCTTGCCGATCGCGGACGGCTGCAGATCGACGCGGGCCGTGGCGTCGATGCCTTCCGGCGTGACGCCCCTGGACAGGTCGCGGAGGGTCGCCGCCGCACTGAACGCTCCGCCCACCGTGCCTTGTATCGCAGGCTTGCCGGTGAGCTGCGCCGGATCGAACTGGTCCGCCTCGCCGTCGAGCTTCACACGGGCGGTGTTGTCCGCCACCGAGGCGTCGAAGATCAACCGCGGAATCCGGCCGCCGATGACGGTCGAGTCGGTCAGCGCGCCGTTCGCCGTCACGCGCATGGTCGCCGGCGTGGTGCCCTCGCCATTCGCGATCAGATGGCCGTTGATCGTGCTGCGATACCGGTCGGACGCCAGCGGCGCGATCCTGAACTCGCGTCCGATTCTCGCCAGATCGACGCCGGCCACCGAGACGTCCGCCTGATAGGCGACGTCGCTCCCCGCCACCGACACCGACGCCCGACTACCCGCATCGATGGTGGCTCCCGCGACGGTCGACCGATCGAAGACCAGGTCCGCGCTCGTCCGGTCGCCGGCCGCCGATCCGGTCAGATGGTACTGCGCGTTGAGGTCGGTCGCCGCCGGCGGCACGCTCGGGAATCGCGGGAGCCGGCGCAAATCGACCGATCGCGCCAGGCCGCGCAGGTCGTAGGTGAGCGCTTCGCGCCCCTCGGGCAGCGTCACGCGGCCCGCAGCCGTCGCCGTCGCGCCGTACGCCGTCGCGCGGCCGTCGATCGTCACCCGGCGGCCGGCGACCTGCGCGTCCGCAATAATCCCTTCCGCTGCATACCCGGCGGCCACCACGCGCGGCGCCTCGACATGGGCGGTTCCCGTGATCGAGTTCACGTCGGCCAACGATCCGCCACCGACCTTCACGCGCGCGCTGGCCGAGATATCGCTCTTCTGCGCCGCGCTTTTGAGCAGGGGCGCCAGATCCAGATGGCGGACGGCCAGATCGCCAGACACGCCCTGTCCGGGCGACGCCACGTCCGCGGTCAGCCGGCCGGTGAGTTGGCCGGCGGAGGAGCGGACGTTCAAATCCACGCCGAGCCGGTCCGTCGGGCCGCTCACTGCCAGCTCGAAGGCAGGCTGCAGCCCCACGCCGGCCAGCACCGGCACCACTCTCGCGATCTCCGGCAGCGACAGCTTGTCCGAGCGGATGCGCAGGTTGAACACCGGCTTCGTGAGATACGCGTGCACCGCGCCGTCGAATGAGAGCGACGACTCCTCCGTCCTGAGCGACAGCTTCTGCACGAACAGATCGTCGTCCCGGACCGAGAGGCCGCCCGACAGGGCGTCCAACCCGATCGCGGGGTCGGATCCGCGGAACGACACGTGCCTGACGTCGATGGAATAGTCGGTCGGCTCGTACCTGACGCTCAGGCTCGCATCGAGATGCTCCACGCGCCGGGGCACCTTGACGCCGGACGTGCCCGCCGGCTGCTCCATGACGATCGAACCATCGCTGACGCCGATCTCGTCGACCGAGAAGGGCCGCCGGGGCCCGCGGCGATCGGCGTCCGTCGTCTGTTTCTTGAACAGCCGGCTGATCGACCAGGTGTCGCCGTCGCGACGGAGGTAGACCACCGGTCGGGTCAGGCGCACGTGGTCGAGCGACAGGCCGCGCGCAATCAACTCGAAGACGTCGTAGTCGAGGCCCAGATCCTTCACGGCCACGATCTGGCTGCCGTCCATCGTGACGCCGACGTCGTGCAGTTCGATCCCGAAGAACAGATTGCCCTCGAGCCGCGCGATCGACACCTGTCCGTTCAGAGCCTGGCTGGCCTGGCGGACCACATAGCCTCGCAGCCAGTCGCGAAACCACGAGGTCTGGCTGACGATGATTGCCGCCGCCGCCGCGCCGATGACGAGCGTGAGGACGACGAGCACCGCCTGAACCAGCCGTCTCGCGATGCGCATCCGTCTCCTTCAGAACGCCTGGCCGATGCTGAAATGAATCCGCCAGCGCCGCGACTCGGGCTCGCCGTTGACCAGCAGGCCCGGAACCGGGTTGAGCTGATAGCCGAAGTCGAAGCGTACGGGACCCACCGGCGTCTGGTAGCGCAGGCCCGGACCCACCGCGTAGCGCAGGTCGCCCAGGCGCAACTGCCAGGCGTCTGCCCAGACGTTGCCCGCATCGACGAAGAGTACCGCGCCGAGATTGCCGCTGATCCCGGCCCGCAGTTCGGCAGTCGCGCCCAGCATGCTGTCGCCGCCGATCGGCAGCCCCGATTCGCTGAGGGGGCTCAGCTCGTAGGTGCCCCAGCCCCGCACGCTCGTGGCGCCGCCGAGAAAGAACCGCTTCGAAAACGGGATCTTGCTCTGCTCGCCGCCCGCCGGCCTGATCGTGCCGAGCTGCAGTCGGGTCGCGACGACGAACCGATCGCCTTCCGCAATCGGCACATAGTAGCGGCCGTCGACCGAGGTCGAGTAGTAGTTGAACGTGCCCGCCACGATCTTGCCCGCCTGTTCGGTGTGAAACGCAATCTGATAGCCGCGGTGCGCATCGAGCGCGTTGTCGGCCGTCGACCGCTGGAAGTCGAACCCGAGCGCGTTCAACCTGCCGTTCTGCTCGCCGGTCGTCGGGTCCAGCCCGAGCGCAATGAGGTTGTTCCGCAGCGTGAGATCCGACAGCACGTCGCTCGCGATTGAGCTGCTGTCGTGCTCGCTCGTCAACGAGATCGCCCACGACGTGTCGGGGCTGCCGCGATGCGTCATCGTCACCTTTGCGCCCGAGACGACGGAGCGATAGGCGGGCGTGTAGGTGTACCACTGCTGTCCCTCCGCGCCGAGCGAGACATGCGGCGCGAAGAAATAGGGCTGGTTGAAATCCAGGCGGACACCGCGGTCCAGCGAGGAGTAGCGCGCGTGGCCGCCGGCCGACCGCGCGCCTCCGAGGAAGTTCAGGTGGTGGTACTCGGCGTCCACGCGGCCCTTCTCTTCGGTGCCGTAGCCGACGCCGAAGTTCACCCGCTGGTGCTTCCCTTCCGCGACGGTGATGCGCGTCGGCACCTCCTCCGGCTGGAGATCCTGACTGAGCGGCTCCACGTTCGCGAACTGGAACAGTTCCATGCGATACAGGCGGCGCTGCGTCTCCTGGACCAGACTGCGCTGGTACAGGTCGCCCGGCCGGTACGCCAGCTCGCGTCGGATGACGCGGTCGCTCACGCTCTCGTTGCCGCTGATTTCCACCGGGCCGAAGTGGGCCAGCTTTCCCGGCTCCGCCACGAAGGTCAGCATCGCCGTCCTGCCATCCGGGCCGTCGTCCTCCCTGGTGTCGACCTTCGCGTACGGGTACCCGTGCTCGCGAAGCGCGTTGACGGCCAGTTCGTGAACCGACACCACCTGCTGGCGGTCGCGTGGCTGTCCGATGGCGAGCGGCGCGCCCGCCTTCAGCGCCGCCAGCTGGTCCGGCGGAATGTCATCGAAGCCGACGTACTGAATCGACGCGACGCGGATCGGCTGACCTTCGACGATCGTCACTGTCACGTCGACGGCGTCCTGCTTGTCGTTCAGCTTCACGTCGAAGCTGCCGACCCGTGCGTCGGGATAGCCGCGGTCAGCGTAGAACGCCTCGATACGCTTCAAATCCGCATCGAAACGCGACCGATCGAAGTATCGCTTCCTGCCCCACGGAAGGAAGGAGCTTTCCTTGGTCGCCAGCACGGCCTTGAGCCGGCTTGGATTGACTGCGGTCACCCCCTCGAGTGTCAGTCGGTTGACTTTGATGCTGCCTTCTTCCTTGCAGCCGGTGAGGAAGGCGGCAGCCAAAACCAGCCCGAAGACGAGGGGCAGCGATCGCGGCATACCAGAATGGAAACACAAGCCGTGCCACTCTGCCACCGTGAACCACGCGGCAGCGCAGAGGGTTTGATTCGAAGGCGTGGGAGGCTTCGCTGACTACTCGCGTGCGAGAGTGGGGCGGGGCGAAACGATGGCCAGCAGAAGGCCCAGACCGACCACGATGGCGGCGGCAACGAGGATCGAGAAACCGGACAGACGGGCGAGAACGCCGACACGCCACAAGACGAGCGCGGCGGCCGCCGCCAGGATGAAATAGCCGGCCAGATAGATGTGGACGAACCGCACGGGAGCTACGAGCCTCGGGGCTCGGGGCTCGGGCTCGCGACACGTGGCGAGCCACGAACCCCGCGACCTCCGCTACTGGAGCCGGACGACCATGGCGGCGCGGCGATTGAGGCGGCGCGTCTCCTCGCGGCTGTTGTCGTATTTGGGCCGCTCCTCGCCGTAGCTGATGGTCTGCAGCCGGTCGGCGCCGATGCCGCGGCTCACCAGGTAGTCGCGGACCGAGGTCGCCCGCCGTTCGCCCAGTGCCAGGTTGTATTCCGCCGTCCCGATGTTGCACGTGTGCCCTTCGATCGTCAGCCGCAGCATCGGGTCCTGCTGCATCGCCGTCACCGCTTCATCGAGCACGCGGGTCGCTTCCGGCCGCAGCGAATACCGATCGAAGTCGAAGTGCACGTCCTCGAACGTGTAGGTCCGCACCGGCGGCCGCATCACCTGGATCGTCACCGTGTCGGCGGCCGTCTTGTTGTCGCTCGGACAGGTGACCGTCACCGTCACCGGCACCCCCCCTTCCTGCTGCGGCGCCGTCCAGATGGTCTGCCGCTGCGCCGCGTTGGCGAAGGTCCCCGTCGGCGCGCTCCACCGATACGTCACCGCGCAGCCGATCGAATCCATCACCGTCGCCGTCACCGTCGCCGTCTGCCCCACCTGCACCGTGCACGGATTGCAGTCCGCCTTCACTGCCAGATTGTGCGTCGGCGGCGGCGCCGGCGCCGGGGCCGGGGGCGGCGGCGGGGGCGGCGGCGGCGGCACGTAGACGCGCACCCCCGGGTGATACCCCACCCGCACCTGCCAATCCACGTAGTCCGCAAACGGATCGTCGTCGGCGTCCCGCCGGTCGGCCAGCCGCGTCTCCCGCGGCACGTTCCAGCTCACGCCGCCGCCCACGAAAAACCCCTTCGGCGCCTGGAACGTCACCGCCGCCGTCGCCCGCGTCAGCTTCTCGGTCGTCGCCGTCAGCGGCGACACGCTCCCGTCGCCGCCCATGAGGACCGTGCTCGTCGTCGCCGTCCCGCTCGACGGCACCACCCCGTTCAGCTCCAGATTCAGCCGCACCGGACTGCGCGAGGGAAACGCCGTCCCCGCCCCCCACCGGAACGCCCCGGTCGGCAGCGTGAACCCGTCCGGGCTCCCCCGCACCTCCCACCCCGCGTAGGCCGCCACCTCCGCCACCTTCGCCGCTTCCTTGCTCACAATCACGTCGAAGGCCGCGTCCGCCTGCCCCGTGCTCGTGCCCACGTCGCTCTTCCCCGTCGGCAGCTTCACCAGCACCCGCGCCGCCACCGCCGCCGGCTGCTGCCGATACTCCGACAGCAGGTTGATCTTCGCCCCCAGATACAGATCGCCCACGTTGTCGCCCGTCCACCCCTGCGTCACCCGCGGATACCGGTCCACGAACGCCCCAAAGGCCTGCTCGCTCCCGAACAGCGGCCGCAGGTCGCGGTCGATGCGCGTGTCCACCAGGAACGACCCGAAAATCTCCGCCCGGTCCTTCACTCCCACCGCGAAGGTCCCTGCAAAGTCGCCCACGTTGGTATAGCCCTGGATGTAGTTGGTGCCCCGCCGATACCCGCTCGCCGACCACTTCCCCGCCCCCAGCACTTCCCCCGTCGGCACGAACCACAACCCCGTGTCCCCGAAGAAGGTCGTCGTGGCAGGTCGCGTCTCGGCGGCCGTGGCGGTCGACGAAGATTGACCGGCCGCAGATGGTGTCTGGCCTGAAGGTCCGGCCGCAGATCCGCTCTGGGCCCTTGCGCTGGCGGAAACGGTGAGCGCCAACGCACAAGCCACGGCTACGCGTGTTCGCATTGTGTCGCCTCCAGTCGTCCCGAGTGCGCGGGACCTACTCTGTTCGGTCCAGACGATCTCGGCGGTAGCGCACTCTGAGGACCGCTCGCCGGTGCGTCGGGCGGGAGCATGAGCCGCCCGCGTCCACCGCGACTCACCTGACCGCCCTTGCGGCCGGCCGACCGCGCCTCGTCGGCGGTCCATTCGTGCGCGGTTCCTTTCTCGTGAGCGGCGCGGCCGCCCTTGCTCGCGATCTCCCGCTGCTTTTCCGGAGACATCGACGCGAAGCCCCGTCGTTCCTTGCGCTCTGTATTCACTGTCCGCCTCCCATAGAATTCACGCGTCAGCGTTGTCCGAGGGACCCGATCGGACCCATCGGATATCAAGTTCTGTGCCACGAGTCGCCCCGAGCAACGCCTGCAAATCACGGCAAACGACGGGGGTCAATCCGATCGGGCGTCGCAAGGTGTAACTCGGGGTTGCAGCAGAACGTTACAGTAGGGCTGGCCGTCAGTAGCGAATGCCAACTTGACCGGTGGCCTTCATGACCGCAGGGCATCAGCGCCCGTCGGGGCTTTGAGGGGCTTGAAGAAGTCGCAGCCCGCGCAATTTCTCACGTCAAACCGGTAGCCGACGATCGGAAACCACATGGGATGGGCACAGTACAGCAGCTGGCCGTCGATGATAGTTTGAACCCCAAGGGCCGCAGGCAGCGTGGCCGTTCGTCGGCCGTACCAGCAGCCACGGTGTCGAGTCTCGGGCTCGTCCGTCACTTGGTTTGCTGCGGGACGTAGCCGGGCGGCAGCGCAGCACTCTCCCCGAAGAAGAAGTCCTCCATGTGTTTGGCCACGAGTTCCTGGGCTTCCTTCTGCCACGGCATCAGGCGATACTCGTTGAGGATCATCTTCATCCGGTCTTCCCACAGCTTCCAGGCATCCACCGACACGTTCTCGTAGATCCGCTGGCCGAGCTCGCCCGGCCACGGCGGCTCGTCGAGGCCGGGCAGGTCCTTCTGAAACTTCACGCAATGAACCTTCCGTCCGCTCTTGTTGCCGGACGGCCGGTTCGGCGCGGGCGGGTCGCATTCAGCCATGGCGGCAAGTGTACCGCGAATCCGGAATTTTATGGAGAGCTGGATGTCGTCCGACCCCGGGATTCGACCATCCCGATCGGTCTGTCGATCGCGAACCGCAGGCGGGCATGTGCGGCTCGGAGGGCGCGCTCGACCGCGTCGCGCGAACCACTGCGGGCGAAGATGAATCCGAGGTAGCTGGCCCCTTCGGGCAGCGGCTCGAGCCGCTGATCGGGCTTCGCGGTCACGACAACATCGTCGATCCCGGCCACCTCCCGCGCGGCGTCCACGCCGTCCACGCCCCGATAGATGCCGCGCGCGGGAATCGGGATCATCATCACACCCGACGCGCCTGCCTCGCGCTGCCACCGTTGTGGCGGCTCGCCCAGCGCGTGGCGCAGCAGGACCTCTTCGAGCGACATCGGATCGCGCGTGAGGCGAGCCTCCGCGGCCGCCGGCGCGAATCTGAGCGCGCGCGCGCACAGCCCGCCGATGGGACGCGCGGCCACCTCCAGGACGAAGACGCCGTCGGCGTTCACCCGACATTCGGCGTGGACCGGTCCGTGTCGGAGCCCGATAGCCGCCGCCGCGCGCGCGACGATGCGCGTCACGAGTCGCTGCGCATCCCCATCGAGCGCTGACGGCGTGAGATAGATCGTCTCTTCGAAGAACGGGCCGTCGAGCGGATCGGGCTTGTCGAACAGCGCCAGCGTCGTGAACTGTCCGTGATGCAGGAGCCCTTCGAGGGCGAACTCCGGGCCCGGCACGAATTGCTCGATCAGCACGCGGCGGTGCGCGTCGTTTCGCTCGGCCCGCACCTCAGGACGCCGCAGCAGGGCGCGCAGTCGATCGAAAGCGGCCGCGAGCTGCTCGAGCGAGTCCGCGCGCATCACACCCCGGCTGCCCGAGAGGGCCACCGGCTTGAGGACGCAGGGATAGGTCAGGTCCGATGCGAGGTGGCGTGGATCGGCGTCGATCGAGGCCGGCACGAACCATGGACTCGGCAGCCCGGCGGCGCGAAGCCGCTCGCGCGTGCGCTGCTTGTCGCACGCGACGGTCGCGCCTTCGAAGGAATGCCACGGGAGGCCCAGACGCTCGGCGGCCCGCGCGGCGATGGCCGTCGGCCGATCGCCGACCGTGATGATGCCGTCGATCGGCTCGTGCGCGGCGGCATCCACGATCGCCTGCGCGGAGGGCTCCTCTTCGTGAAACCGGATCGGGATGGCGCCGTCCCGCCAGGGATCGTCCAGCACGTGACACCGATCGGTGGCGAACGCGAGCTGAACGCCGAGCGCGGCGGCGGCCTCACCGAACGCACGGGTCTGGTAGCCGAGCGTGGTCGCCAGCAGCAGCACGCGCTTTCCGGTCAGGCCCGCGCCCGACCCGGTGCGCCGACCCGTCAGCCTCGGCGTCCTCGGCACGGTTGTGTCCTTCGGGTCCCTGCGGTTCAGACCAGCATGATCTCGTCCGGATTCGGCTCGGCGCAGCAGTACCAGGGCTCGCTCACGTAGGGGACCGGCACCGGCGGCGCGGCCGGCCGGACCGGCGGCCGCGCGGTGCCGGCGCGATCGTGCGCGAGCGTCGCGATCTCACCGAACACCGTCGAGCGTTCGGCCGCCGCGCGCACGCCCACGAGCGCCGCGACCTCCTGCTGCAGCGCGTCCACTCGCGGATCCGGATGGCGCCATCGATAGGTCAACGTCACGGCGTCGAACCCTTCGACGAGCGCCTGCACCTCGTCGAGCGTCAGCATCTTGGATCCCCGCGGGATGAGCAGCCGGATCGCCAGCTGGATGGGCGCCACCTGCCCGACGAGCTCCAGCGTGTCAATCGTGTCGAGCAGATCGCAGTAGCCGGACAGGGTCAGCCAGGGGTGAAACGCCACGAAGGTCGGCGCCAGGGTGAGCCCCGCCCGCCGGCAGAGCTCCACCGCCTCCACGAAGTCGGCTCGGGTGTGTCCTTTCGCCAGCCGCGCCAGCACGGCATCGTCCACCGATTCGACGGCGCTCGTCACGAACAGGCACCCGGTCTCGCGCAGGGGGCCGAGCAGACGCCGATGCTTCAGCACGTGCTCGATCTTGATCGTGACGTCGTAGGTCACCGAGGGATGCGCGGCGTGCAACCGCTCCACGACGCGCATCGCGTGCCGCGGACCATTGAAGAAGTCGGGGTCGCCGAACGTGACATGCCGGGCGCCGGCGGCAATCTGCGCGTCGACGTCCGCCGACACGACGTCCACGGGGACGATCCGGAACTGTCCCTCGTACACCGGCACGACCGGACAGTGCCGGCACAGATGCCTGCAGCCGCGGCTGGCTTCCGTGGATCCGACCAGGCGGCGGGACCCGTCGGGCATCTGCAGCGTGGCGTAGCGATCGAGTGGCGGAAGTCCGCGGCGATCGGGCACGAGGAAATGGATCCGGGGCACCCCCCGGGCGTCGGCCGCCGCGACCCGATCGCCCGCGGCGATTGCCCGGGCCAGCGAGGCCAGGCCTTCCTCGAATTCGCCGCCGAGAATCGCGTCGATGCCGAGCGATCGGAGCCAGTCGGCGTTCAGCGGGGCGTAGAGGCCGTACGCGCAGAGATGTGCCGACCGGTTCACTTCCCGGACCCTGGCGATGACCGGCGCGGCGAGGCGCGTCGCGGTGTGCATCGCCAGATGAAAGCCAACGAGGGAGGCGGCCGCCATCGTCTCCCGGGGCAGCCGATCCTTGGACAGGTCGACCACATCCACGTCCCAGCCCGCCTGTCGAAGCCACGCGGCTGGCGACGCCAGGCCGAAGGGCTGACGGCCCAGTTCATAGGTGCTGACCAGCAGCGCGCGCATCCTCGGTCCCCGCTCGGTCACGCCGATCTCCGATTCCCTGATCCCTGGCCCCTGATCCCGAGCCCCGAGTCCCGGGCCCCGAGTCCCTGATCCCTGATCCCGTAGTGTATCCTCCCCCCATGGCCGTTCCTGCCGACCGCGTCGAGATGAAACGCGTCGATCGCGGATTTTTCGGGCATCCGCGCGGGCTTGCCACGCTGTTCTTCACCGAGATGTGGGAGCGCTTCAGCTACTACGGCATGCGGGGGTTCCTCATCCTCTACATGACGGCGACCGCCGCCGCCGGAGGAATGGGACTCGACGTCGCGACGGCCGCGGCGATCTACGGAACCTACACGGCCATGGTGTATCTGATGAGCGTGCCGGGCGGGTGGATGGCCGATCGCGTGCTCGGTCAGCGTCGTGCGGTGCTCTACGGCGGCATCCTGATCGCGTCGGGTCACTATACGCTCGCCATCCCGTCGGTCACGGCGTTCTACGTCGGCCTGACGCTCATCGTGCTGGGGACCGGTCTCCTCAAGCCCAACATCAGCGTGATCGTCGGCCAGTTGTACGCCCCGCGCGACGATCGGCGCGACGCCGGCTTTTCGCTCTTCTACATGGGGATCAATCTCGGGGCGTTCATCGGGCCGCTCGTCACCGGGTTCCTCGCCCAGGATCCGCGCTTCCGCGGCGTCGTCGCCGGCTGGGGATTCGACCCGAACTCCACCTGGCACTGGGGATTCGCCGCCGCGGGCGTCGGCATGACGTTCGGCCTCGCCCAGTACGTGTTGACCAGTCGCTCCCTGGGGAGCGCCGGTCTCGTTCCGGGGGGCGCCACCACGCCGGCGCTCGCGGCGAAGTATCGGCGACAGGCCGCACTCTGGGGCGGCGCCGCGATGGCCGTGCTCGCGACGCTCGGCGTGCTGGCGGCAATCGGCGCGGTCGTCATCCACCCGACCACCGTTCGAAGTCTCGCCGGGTATTCGCTCATCGCGATCACGATCCTCTTCTTCGCGACACTGTTTCTCGATCGCCGCTGGACCAACGACGAGCGCGGACGCCTCTGGGTGATCTTCGTGTTCTTCGTCTGCGCGTCGATCTTCTGGTCGGTGCTCGAACAGGCGGGGTCCACGCTCAATCTGTTTGCCGATCGCAGCACGCGCGACGAGCTCCTCGGCGTTCACTTTCCGAGCAGCTGGTTCCAGTCGCTGAACCCGCTGTACATCATCGTGTTCGCGCCGCTGTTCGCATGGCTGTGGGTCAGGCTCGGACCGCGGCAGCCGAGCGCGCCGACCAAGTTCGCCATCGGTCTGCTCGGCGCCGGCCTCGGGTTCCTCCTCCTGGTTCCGGCCGCCTCGGCCGCGTCCGCCGGGGCGCTGGTCAGCCCGATGTGGCTCGTGGTCGTGTACCTCGTTCACACGTGGGCGGAGCTGTGTCTCAGCCCGGTCGGCCTCAGCTCGATGACCACGCTCGCGCCGGCGCGAGTCGTCGGATCGATGATGGGCGTCTGGTTCCTCGGCTCGTCGGTCGGCAATTTTCTCGCCGGCCAGATGGCATCGTTCTACGAACGGATGCCGCTGGCACGGCTGCTCGGCACGGTCGGCCTCCTGCCCATCGCGGCCGGACTCCTGCTCCTCCTCCTGTCACGCCGCTTCAGCCGCATGATGGGCGACGCTCGGTAGGCCATGCCGCTCGAGGAATACCGCCGCAAGCGCGACTTCACGAAGTCGCCGGAGCCGCCGCCGAAGGTTCCGAGGAAGACGGCGCGCCAGCGTTTCTTCTGCGTCCAGAAGCACCTCGCCAGCCACCTGCATTACGACTTCCGGCTGGAGCACAACGGCGTGCTTCTGTCGTGGGCGGTGCCCAAGGGGCCGTCTCTCGATCCGTCGGTCAAACGGCTCGCGATGCACGTGGAGGACCATCCATTCGCTTACGGCGAGTTCGAGGGCGTGATTCCCGAGGGCTACGGCGCCGGCATCGTCATGCTGTGGGACCGGGGCACGTGGACCCCTGAGGTCGACGACGTCGATGCCGCGCTGAAGAAGGGCGATCTGAAGTTCACGCTGAACGGGTTCAAGCTGAAGGGATCGTGGGTGCTGGTGCGGACGGGCGGCCGATACCCGGGGAGCCGCGGTGGGAGCGACGGCCGGAGCTGGCTGCTGATCAAGCACCGCGACGACTGGTCGGGCGATCTCGACATCACCGAGTTCGCTCCGCGCAGCGTCAAGAGCGACGGCGATTTCGAGGATATTCTCGCCGAAGACACCCCCGCCGTCTGGCATTCGAACCGGCCGGCCAGGACCGGTGAGGCTGGCGCCATGCTCGCGACGATCATCGAGCGGGCGGCGCGACTGAGAGCCGGGCGCGCCGCAGCGGCGGCGCCGCGGCGAAAGCCACGACGGCCCAGGAAGCGGACATGAAGGAGGCCGCTCAGTCGCCGGACAGCAGCCTCCGGGACAACACGCTCCAGACCGCGTACGCCAGCCGCAGCCGGTCGTGCCGCGCGATCTCGCTCGTCCAGAATTCGCCCCCGACGAACTCGCAGTGCTCGGGCAGTTCTCCCGGGGCGAGCGGTTCCTTGTGTTCGAGCGCATAGCGGCCGAGCACCTGCGGCGAGGGCCACCTGACGTTGGTGATCACGACATCGACGCGGCGCTCGATGGCGTCCTCGATGCGCGCGACGGCGTCGGCGGCCGTGAACCCCGCCATGCCGCGCCCTTCGGTGAGGAGGTTCGTGATGAGAATGATCGGACCCTTGATGGCTTTCATCGCGTCGGCGACGCCGCGCACGAGAAAGATCGGCATGAGGCTCGTGTAGAAGCTCCCGGGACCGATGATGGCCGCTTCGAACCCGGTGATGGCGTCGGCGACCGTCGGGTGGATGGCGACCGGCGGGTCGAGCCAGATGCGCCGGATGAACCCGCCGGACACCTGCGCGGCGTCGACTTCGACTTCGCCCCGCGTCACCGAGTCGTCGCCGTACTCGGCGCACACCGACGCCTGCTGGACGCTGACCGGCCAGACGCGCCCGCGGCACCCGAGCAGACGCCGCAACCCGTCGACGGCGTCGAGAAAGTCGCCGCTGTAGCGCTGCATCATGGACAGGAGCAGGTTCCCGCCGGTGTGTCCGCCCAGGCGGGCGTGCTCGAGGGTCGGCAGCCGCGTCAGCAGCACGCGTCGCGCCTCGCGCGCATTGCGCGAGAGGGCCAAGGCGCACTTGAGGATGTCTCCCGGCGGCAGTACGCCGAGCTCGTCGCGAAGCTGACCCGAGCTGCCGCCGCTGTCGAACATCGTCACGACGGCGTTCACCGCGAGCCACGGATTGTTCTTGAGGCCGCCGAGCAGGCTGGGGAGGCCGGTGCCGCCGCCGAAGCAGCCGACGTTGACGGTTCGAAGACGCACGTCCTCGATTCTAGTTCACCTACAATTGATCGTATGACGCCCGTGCCCGATCGCCTGGCGCGGCTCGAGCGCGAACTGCGGGGCATCTTCGGCGGCCGCCTGCAGGCGCTCGTGGCCTACCAGCTTCGTGGGGCCGCTCCACCAGGCGCCAGCAGGTCCCACGACGCGCACGCCACGCCGGCGCCGACGCACACGCTCGCCATCGTCGAATCGCTGACGCTCGGCGACCTCAAGGCGTGCGCCGAGGCCACCGACGCGTGGCAGGGGGCCGGCCTCGCCACGCCGCTCGTTCTGCCGGCCGGTGAGTTCGAACGATCCCTCGATGCGTTTCCGTTCGAATTCGGGGCCATCGTCGCCGACCACGTCATGATCGCCGGCCGCGATCCGTTCGTCGGCCTCTCGGTCGACCCGGCGGACCTCCGGCGCGCCTGCGAAATGCAGGCGCGCGGCCATCTGCTCCATCTGCGCGAAGGGTTCCTCGAAACGCGCGGCCGCGGCGACGCGGTCGCCGTCCTGGTGGTCCGATCCGCGGCGCCGTTCGCGGCGCTCGTGGCGAGCGTAGCGCGCCTGCAGGGCGTGGACGGCCACGACCCGGAGGCCGCCGCGCGCCATGCCGAGCGCGTGCTGTCGGTCGAGCCCGGACGCCTGACCGGAATCGTCCGGCTGCAGCACGTCACCGAAATGCCCGCCACCGACGCACTGCGCACGTTTCCGGCGTATCTGGACGCGGTCGAACGCCTCGTCCGCTATGTCGACCAGTGGCGCGAGCCATGAGGCGGAGGGTCGTCCGGCAACCGCCGTCGGTCACGCCGTCGAGCGTCCGCCGTGGGCTCGTCCCGGTGGCGGCGCTGATCCTCGTCGCGGCAACGCTGACACTCAGCGGCCAGTCGGCGGACTCGACGCTCCCCGAACTGACGCAACCTGTCAACGACTTCGCCGGGGTGATCGATCCGCAGAACGCCGCCGCCATCAATCGCATGATTCGCACGCTCAAGGCCGCGACCGGCGACGTGGTGGTGGTCGCCACCGTGCCCACCTTCGAGCCGTACGGCGACATCCGCGAGTACGCGAACAAGCTGTTCGAGAATCACGGCCGCGGGATCGGCGAGAAAGGCAACGACAATGGCCTCCTGATCGTGATGGCGCTCAAGGAGCGCCGCGTTCAGATCGAGGTGGGGTACGGCCTCGAGCAGTGGGTCACCGACGGGTTCGCCGGCGAAACGAGCCGGCAGCACATGGTGCCGGAGTTCCGCCAGGGCCACTACGGTGACGGCCTGCGCATCGGCACCGAGCGCGTGATCGGCCGGATCGCGCAGGGCCGGAACGTCACGCTGGACGGCGTGCGGATCCCGCAGGAAGAGCCGGCCGGCGGCAACCCGGCCATTCCCGTCTGGCTGCCGTTCCTCCTGTTCGTCATCGTGCTGGTGCTCAGCCGCCTGGGCGCCTCCAATCGCCGCCGCTTCAACCGGTGGGGAGGCGGCGGCTGGAGCGGCTGGTCGAGCGGGGTCGGACCATTCGGCGGCGGCGGCTGGAGGGGGGGCGGCGGGTTCGGCGGCGGGTTCGGCGGATTTGGCGGCGGCCGCAGCGGCGGCGGCGGCGGCGGCGCCGGGTGGTAAGCCTTTCTTCACGATGGACCATTTACAATTCACAATGATCGGTGGGGATGGAGACATGGCGACAATCACACGCCGAACACTTTTGTCGCTCGCGCTGATCGCGTCGGGTCTGCCGCTGGCCGGCTGCTCATACAACCGGTTCGTCAGTCAGGAGGAAGCGATCAACGCGCAGTGGGCCCAGGTCGACAATCAGTTGCAGCGCCGGAACGATCTGATTCCGAACCTGGTCGAGACAGTCAAGGGGTACGCCACCCACGAGGAGGGGGTGTACAAGGACATCGCCGACGCGCGATCGAGGCTGCTGGCGGCGAAGTCGCCGGAGGAAACGATTCAGGCGGCCAATCAGCAGACGACCGCCCTCGGGCGCCTCCTGGCCGTCGTGGAGAACTACCCTCAGCTCCGCGCGAACGAACAGTTCAACCGACTGATGGACGAGCTCTCGGGCACCGAGAACCGCATCGCCGTGGAGCGGATGCGCTACAACGAACGCGTTCAGGACTACAACACCGCGCGCCGCCAGTTTCCCGCCAATGTCACGGCGAGGATGTTCGGGTTCAAGGAGCATCCGTTCTTCCAGGCGCCCGCCGAAGCCAGGCAGGTGCCGAAGGTCAACTTCAAACCGTAGCCCACCCGTGGATGTTCCGCTGCCGTGGGAGCGGCTGCTGTGGAGCAGCCGGCCGGCGTGGTCGCTGCCGACCCGCGAGCGGTACCTGCTGACCGACGTTCGGCTCGTCTGCTGCGCTGACGGGACGTTTCACGATCTGATCCTTCAGGACATCGGCGACGTCGTGCGCAGCCGGTCGCGCGCCGACGTCCTGCTCGGCACGTCAACTCTGCTCGTTCGGCCGCGCGATCCACGCCGCCGCCCGATTCTGCTGCGTCGCATCCGGCGGGGTCAGCACGTGGCGGCGCTGCTCGACCTGCTTGCCGACGAGCCGTCGACAGCGATGGACACCCGCGCGATCGAGGCGGCGCTCTCCTGGAACCCGCAGCCGTCCGCGATCGGGGTGGCCGAAGCGGTCACCGCCGGCATCGTGGTCCTCCTGGCGCTTCTCGTCATTGTGGCCGGCCTCCACGGAACTGCGCCCTCGATGGCGACCTACGCTGACGACGACCCGATCTATCCCGCAGGACGGAAACGGGATCGGGCCGACATCGTGCGGTTCATGCAGGAAACCATCCTGCCGTGGGCCAGGACGACGTTCGCCCCGATCGAAGGCGGCAGCGATCGGGTCACGTGCGAGACCTGTCACGGTCCAAGGCCGGCAGCGCGCGACTGGAGGATGCCCGCCGTTGCCGCCCTCCCGCAACCGGATGTGCGTGAACGGGGGTGGGAGCAGTACGGCGGCCCGATGGACTCGCAGATGCGAAACGCGATCTACGGTTATCTGGCCGAGCCTCACAAGCAGACCACCGCCACCTACATGCGCGAGTTCGTTCTCCCGGGCATGGCGCACCTGCTCCATCGCCCGCCGTACGATTTCACCCAGCCCTACGCCATCAACCGATCGCAGCTCGCATTCGGCTGCTATCACTGTCATCTCGTGGGGTGACGCCGCGCGCGCGCGCCGCATCCGCGTCTATGATCCAGCTCGTCGGCTCTGGACCATGGGCCTTTTCCCGGCCAAGGTGACCGCGGTGGCAACAGTACGGGAATGGCCAGAAATTGTCGTCGCCGCAATTGCGGGCGCCTGGGTTTACACTGAGTAGAGCGCCGGGAGAACCCGGCGGCCATGAAGCCGGACATGACACCCACCGTTCCTCAGGGCCAGGTCGCAGCCGCAGCACTGCTCGACACCTGGGCGGAACACGACTGGAGCGATGGGTTGCGCGTGACGGATCTCCTCCCGCTCGACCGCGTCGTCGTCCGCACGATGAACAGCACCTATGAACTGGTGGTGACGGCAGCCGGATCGTCGGACATCATGGTCCGGGGAGGCGCCCTTTTTCCGTCGCTCACGCCGGCGCGCCTGGCCGGGAGCTCGCTCGGCGGCAGCTTCCTGAAGCTCCACACGATCCACGTCGGCTTCCGCCTCGAGATTCAGGTGGACGCTCGACCGGTCGTCACGAGTCCGGTCCAGACGATCGCCGTCACGCGCGCCAGCGGCGTGATGTGACCGCCGCGCATCCTTTCATTTCGGCAGCAGCCGCAGCGTCGTCTCGGCCTCGTGCTGGACGGCTGCGTCGCTGAACGGCAGCGGGAAGTAGCCGCCGGCCGCCCAGACCGGCGCGAGATCGGCAAAATGGGCGCTCGCCGGCAGTTCCGACTGCCCGGGCACGTTGACCGCGAGCGATCGATCCCAGTCGTTGAGGTCGGCGATGAAGCGGAAGCTGGCACCGGCAGTCTGTTCGACCCCGACGCCTCCGGTGGACATCACCGTATCTCGATAGCCGGGCCGCTCGAACGGTCCCACGTCATAGCGTTGCCGGGCAGCCGCGGTCACCGCGAGCGGATGCCGGAAGAGCGCCGTGTGCAACGATCCCCACGGCGGCGTCCGCTCGCCGTACGCGGTCCGAATCTGGTCGACGGCGTCGGTCAGCGCCGCGATGAGCAGGTGATCGCGCATCCCTCGGCCGCGGCCGGAGAACCACGGCGATGCCGGATCGACGAGCGCCGGCACGAGCACTCCGTCGGCGCGCCCGGTAAACTCCTCGACGAGGGACGGGGCGATCTTCCCGGCCACGAGCCGGCGCAGCAGGGACCGTTCCCAGAGCACGAACAAGGTGGCGTCCGCCGATTCGGCCGTGACGCGTCGGTCCCATCCGAGGAGCCGCCGGCGCGCCTGGTCGACGTCGGCGCGCTCGCCCGGGACGCCGTCGAGCAGCGGCACGAGATCGGCGGCGGTCCAGGCGAGCGTGTCCTGTTGAAGGCGCTTGAAATCGTCGATCCCGAACGATGGTGCGCTGCCCAGGACCTGTTCGATGCGGCGTGTCCGCGGCACGTTGTCGTTGGCGGCGACGACCACTCCGGCGAGCGCGGCCCGAACGGACCGCGGTTCCGTCTCGCGGAACGTCTTCCGCCATTGGTATCGTCCGGTCCATGCGGGCGCGGGCACCGATCCGTTCCAGCCCTGTCGATCCGGAATCCATCCTGCGGGCGCAGTGCCGATCTGATCGTCCTTCGTCGCATACACGAAGGTGGCCGCGGGCAGCTTCCATCGATCGAGCGCCGTCTGCAGTTCGCCCGCGGTCTGCGCGCGGTCCAGGGTCAGGGCGCCGAGCTCGGCGGCCCCGCCTGGCTCGAACCCGGTCCAGCGCAGCGTGAACGCCAGGTGTCGCTCGCGATCCGACGCGATGATGACGCCGTGCGGGGTCGATTCCCGCTCGAAGGGGAACGGCCTGGCCTTGCCCTTGACGGCAATCGGATCCGGGACAATCGTCGTGTTCACCCAGCGGCCGGCCAGTTCCACCTGATGCGGGTTTGCCGGGTTCACTCTCTCAACGTAGATGTCCTGGACGTCGGCGGCGCGGCTCGACATCGCCCATGCCACGCGATCGTTGTGGCCGATGACCACGCCGGGCAGCCACGGCGACGTGGCGCCAATCACGTGCCAGCCGGGCGCGGTGAGCTGAACCAGATAGCGCGCCGACGGATGGTCCAGCGCCCGGTGCGGATCGGCCGCCAGCAGGGGCGCACCGGTGGTGGAGTGCGCTCCGTCGACCGCCCACGCGTTGCTGCCGGACGGTACGGGACCGGCCAGGCCGCTGAAGAACGGCGCCGTCCCGACCTCCTTGAGCGCGTCACCGATCACGTACGCGACGGTGTTCACGTCGAGCTCGCGCGGCACCTCGAGACGCGTGGAGAACATCCCGGCCGTCAGCCGATCGGTCGCGCGGGCGCCAGCCGCCGCGGCCAGCCGGGCCCGGAACACCTCGTCGCTCGCGTTCCCGCTCATGACGAACGCGTCGGTCCGGTTCAACAGATCGCGGGCGCTCCAGTGCTCGGGGCGCCATCCGGCGAGGGCGAACTCCTGCGGCGGCCGTTCGCCGACGAGATCGATCCACGCATTGACGCCGCGCACGAACGCTTCGGCAATTGCGCGGGTGTCCGGGCCGTAGCTCGCCCATTCGGCCTCCGAGTCGCCGCGGTACTGAACCCGTCGCGTCATCGCGTCTCGCTCGATGAAATTCGCGCCGAGCACCTCCGACAGGCGCCCTTGTGCGGCGCGGCGCCAGAGGTCCATCTGGAACAGCCGGTCCTGGGCCTGGACCCACCCCTGCGCGAAGAACAGATCGCCTTGATTCTCCGCATAGAGGTGCGGGACGCCGCGTCGATCGCGCACGATCCGGACGGGCGCCTCCACGCCGCTGACGGCGAGCGTGCCCGACACGTGCGGAGGGAGCGGAGACCGGTTGGCGCCCTGGCGCGAGCAGGCCGCGGCGCACCAGAGGCACAGCACGAGCGCGACCGCCCGCACCGTCTGCGCCGGCGTCTCACCGCCCCGCCGGGGGGCTGCCATCCGCCGTCTTTTCGGCCGCTTCGCGTCCGCGTACACTATCGTCGATGCCCCTCAAGGACGGCCTGCTCGCAGAATTCGACCACGAAATGGCGACGACGAGAAGACTGCTCGAGCGGCTGCCGGAAGGCAGCCTGTCGTGGAAGCCGCACGACAAGTCGATGTCGTTCGGCGGCCTGGGCACGCACCTCGGCAACATCCCGCGCTGGGCGCAGGAGATCCTGACCGCACCGTCGTTCGACCTCGCCGATGCGCCGCCGCCGCTCGAAGCGCGCGCGTCGCGCGCCGAGATTCTCGCGTCGTTCGACGAAGCGACCGCCTCGACCCGGCGCCTGATGGATCGAACCGATGCGGAGTACCTTGCCACCTGGTCGCTGCACCGGAGCGGACAGGAGATGTTCTCCATGCCGCGGATCGCGGCGTTCCGTACCTTCGTCCTCTACCACCTCGTGCATCATCGCGGTCAGCTGAGCGTCTATCTTCGCCTGAACGGCATCCCGGTGCCCGCCATCTACGGGCCGACGGCCGACGAGGGCGCGTGACCCCTCGATCGCCCGACTCGGACATCGACGGCTTCGTGCCGCGGCCGGCACTGCGGAGCGGCCACGCGATGACGCTGTTTGGATGGGGCAATCCGCGGCACTTTCCCTCTCTGGCGGCGCCGACGGTCCGCTATTTCGACGTCGATCGCGACGCGCGCGTCGTCGCCCACTGTCACTGGCACCCTCGCCCGTGGCAGCACGCAACCATCGTCACGCTCCACGGGCTGAACGGATCGAGCGACGCCCACTACATGCGAGGCATTGCCGCGAAGGCTTTCGCGCGCGGCCTGAACGTAGTGCGGCTCAACCAGCGCAACTGCGGCGACACCGAGCGCCTGTCCGCCGGCCTCTTTCATTCGGGGCTGACCTCCGACGTCCGGCACGTCGTCGAGGAGCTGATTGAGGTCGACGGCCTGCCGGCGATCGGGGTCGCCGGCTATTCGCTCGGCGGCAATCTCGCCTTGAAGCTTGCCGGCGAGTACGGCGAGCAGGCGCCGCCGGCGTTGATCGCGGCGTGCGCCGTCTCTCCCATCATCGAAATCAGCCCGTGCGTGCGCGCGCTCGAACGACCGGCCAACCTGCTGTATCAGTGGAACTTCGTCAGGGACCTCAAGCGCCGGATGCGCCGCAAGGAGCGCTTCCGGCCCGGGTTGTTCGATCTCGGCCGCCTGGCGCGCATCCGCACGGTGCGCGAGTTCGACGAGGCGTACACGGCACCGTACTTCGGGTTCGCGGACGCCGAAGACTACTACTACCGCGCCAGCGCGATGCGCGTCGTCGATCGCGTGCGGACGCCGACGCTCATCATCGTCGCGGAAGACGACCCGTTCGTGCCTTCCGCACCGTTTCGCGACCGGCGGATCGCGGACAACCGACACATCACACTGCTGATGTGCCGGCACGGCGGCCACTGCGGATTCGTCGGACCGGCGGCCGCCGGGGACGACGGGTACTGGGCGGAGCGGCGGATCGTCGACTTCGTGGCCGGGCACCTGACGGCGGCGCGCGGGGTCAGACGCCCAGCGCCTTCATCAGCCTCCGGGCGAACTCCGGCCCCTTACCCTCTTCTTCGTGCTTGAAGTACACGAAGACATCGCGGCACGCCGCCGTCTCGCGGGCAATCGTCTCCGCCCAGCCATCGATGTCCGCCGGCGTGTATCCTTCGTCGCGCAGCCGGAAATAGGCGTAGTCGGCGCCGACGCGGACCGGCGTCGACAGCTTGGCGCTGTCGGCGACGCACAGGGCGACGCGACGCGCCGCCAGCCGGTCGAAGACCGCCTCGTCGAACCATGACGGATGGCGGAACTCGAACGCCGCGTGCATGCCCGGCGGCAGATCGTCCAGGAACGCGTCGAACACCACCAGATCGCGTCTGGCGCTCGGCGGGAGCTGAAAGAGAATCGCGCCGAGCTTGTCGTCCAGCGTCCCCGCGACGCGAGCGAGCGTCTGCACCAGGTCGGTGCAGTCTCTCAAGCGACGGTCGTGGGTGATCCGGCGCGGCGCCTTCAGCGTGAGCTTGTAGGGCGACGGCGTCTGCGCCGCCCACCGAGCGACGAGCTTCTCGGTCGGCATCCGGTAGAACGTGTAGTTGATCTCGACGGTCGGGAAGCGCGCGGCGTAGTACGGCAGCATCTTCGCCGCGGGCAAATCCGCAGGATAGAAGCTGCCCTTCCATTCCGGATAGTTGTAGCCGGAGGTCCCCACCCAGATCATCGCGGTAGACTATATCCATGCGCCCGATGATTGTCCTGTGTCTCTCGCTCGCTGCCGCCATCGCGGCCGGCTGCGCACGATCCTCCGACCACCGCGAGTACACGCTGCAGGGTCAGGTGCTCGCCGTGGCCGCCAATCGTCAGCAGGCCACGATCAACCACGAAGAAGTCAAAGGCTTCATGCCGGCGATGACGATGCCGTACCGCGTGCGGGATCCGAAGCTGCTGGACGGGATCGCGCCAGGCGACCTCATCAACGCCCGGCTGGTCGTCGTCACCAACGACGCGTATCTGTCGGAAGTCAGGAAGGTCGGCGAGGCGCCGCTCCCTCCGCCGCCGCAGGCGGCTGCGCCGGCCGCCTCGCCGGGCCTCGAGCTGCTGAAGCCGGGCGACCCGGTGCCCGACGCGACGTTCGTCGATCAGGACGGCCACAAGCGATCGTTTCGGGCGTTCAGGGGCTCGCCGGTCCTCGTCACCTTCATCTACACGAAGTGCCCGATGCCGACCTTCTGCCCGTTGATGGACCAGCACTTCGCCGTCATTCAGAAGCAGCTGAAGGACGATCCGGCGCTCAAGGGACGGGTGCGGCTGGTGAGCGTCAGCTTCGATCCGACCGTCGACACGCCGCCCGTCCTCAAGGATCACGCGAGGACGCTCGGCGCCGATCCGAGAGTGTGGACGTTCCTCACCGGCGATCGCGAAGAGATCGACCGCTTCGCGCTGCGGTTCGGCGTCTCGGTCGTGCGGGCGCCGAACGACCCGCGCGACATCACGCACAACCTTCGGACCGCCATCATCGACGGCGACGGCAGGCTGGTGAAGGTGTATACCGGCAACGAGTGGACGCCAGATCAGGCGCTGGCGGATCTGGCTCCCGTTGTCAAAGCCGGCTGACGGGCCGCCGCCCGCGTTCACCGGACGGGAGCGTCGGTTGATCCGGCGCCTGCGGACGCCGCGCCACGTCCAGCGGTATCTGAACCGACTCTCCTACAACCAGGAGCCGCACGGGCGCGCCACGCTGCGCAGCTTTCGCGGCGTCGTCGGCCACGGCTGCGCCCATTGCCTGGAGGCGGCGCTGTTTGCGGCAACCGTCCTCGAGCAGCACGGGTACCCGCCGCTCGTCCTGAGCTTCGAGTCGATCGATCAGCTCGACCACGTGCTGTTCGTCTACCGGCGGCGCGGCCGCTGGGGATCGGTCGGCCGGTCGCGCGATCCAGGCCTCCACGGCCGACGTCCCGTGTTCGTCACGCCGCGCGCGCTGGCGCTCAGTTATGCGGACCCGTACATCGACGACACCGGGCGCGTCACCGGCTATGCGGTGGTCCACCTGGCCAGGATGATGGGTGACTACGACTGGCGGCTGGCCGGGACGAACGTCTGGAAGGTCGAGCGGATGCTGCTCGAGTATCCGCACCGCAAGATTGCGTCGTCGGACCGGCGCGCGGCCTGGCTGCGGGCGCGGTACCGCGCGTTTCGCGCGGCGTATCCAGGGCGCAAGCCGGTCGCGTATCGCGGCCGCGAGCGGTGGACCGAGCTGCCGGCCGAGTTCAATCCAAGTCGAAATCTCGCATGGGTTTCGTTACGGGCTCCTCGCGGGCCTGCCTGAGCGCCTCCTCGAACCGCTTCGACAGCGCGTCGCCGCGCGTCTTCTCGGATTCGACCGATTGCTGGAAGATCGCTTCGCGGCGCGCCGCCTCCTCCGACAGGATGCGCTGCGCCTCGGAGAGCTCCGGCTTGTTGGCGCGCTCCGGCTCCTTGTGGCCGACGACCCGGCCGAGATTCAGATCGATCACGAGCGTCGCCTGGCAGCACGGGCAGACGACTTCGAGCTCAGACGTGAGTCGGGCCATCACTTATTCCCTCCGAGCGCGCCGGCCAGGCCGCTCCGTTCAAACGGCTTGTTCAACTCGAACGGCCGGCCGTCGGGCAGCGTGGCCGTCAGCTTCAGCGAGCGAATCTGCGTGCGCCGGAAGTCGAACCGCTGGCCGAAGCCGGCCACGAACACGTCGAGCGGCGCCTGGAATCGGCTGTTCGCGCGGATCTTGGGATACGAGGCCCGGAAATAGGTGTTCAGGAAGATCTGCACGTCGTTCCAGTCCTGCGACGTCTGGTTGTCGACGGTCAGGAGATTGCCGTCGAGGCGAAGCGGCTCCCTGGGGGGTGGCGAGCAGCTGGCCGCCGCGAGCGCGATCGCGGCGACGAGCGGCCAGCGGCCGATCTTCAATCCTGAACCGGTCGCCAAACGTCATTCGGCGCAGTCGTCATACCGTTCACACCTATCATAGCGCGGTGACGTCCTCACCCGGCCGGCCGCTGCGGATCGCGACCTACAACATCCATCGGTGTCGCGGGCTCGACGGCCGCACGCGCCCCGAGCGGACGGCGGAGGTGATTCGGGCGCTCGCCGCCGACGTCGTGGCGCTGCAGGAAGTGGTCGGCGCCGGGCCCCGCGGCCACGGCCATATCGAGGCGCTGGGCGCGGCGCTCGGGATGGGGTGGGTGATGGCGCCGGCGCGGTACCTGCGGGGGCATCTGTTCGGCAATGCCGTGTTGAGCCGCGTGCCCATCGTTCAGCATCTGGAGCTGGATCTGACGTGGCGGACGTGCGAACCGCGCCGCCTCCAGCGCGTCGACGTCTCGGTCGACGGCACGACGCTGCACCTCTACAACGTGCATCTCGGGACGGCGTTCCTGGAGCGACGGCATCAGGCGCAGCGCCTGGCCGACACGGTGGCCGACCGGCACGTAAGCGGACCGAAAATCGTGCTCGGCGATTTCAACGAGTGGATGAAAGGGCTGGTGACGACGCTCCTCAGCGAGAAGCTGCACAGCGTCGATCTGCGCCAGCACATGCGCCGACGCCGCACCTATCCGGGGCTCTTCCCGATCCTGCACCTCGATCACATCTACTATGCCGGCCGCGTCGACATCGTCGGCATCCACCTGCCCCGCACGCGGGCCGCGCTCATCGCCTCGGACCACCTGCCGCTGGTGGCCGACGTGCGGCTCGGATAGCGGTGGAGGGCGGCGCGGCCGAGCGGCCGGTCAGTCGATTTCCTGGGCGAGATCGAGCGTGATCGGTCCGCGGCGGCGCTCGGCGCCCGACGCCGGCGTCGCGCCGTTGCGAAGGCGCGCTTCCCTGTAGATCCGCTCCGGCACCGACTGGACGTTCCACGCGAGGCCGACGGCCGCCATGGCGCGGATGACGTACCACGTCGGATCGAACTCCCACCAGTAGAACCCGTTGCGGGCCGCGCGCTGATAGCGGTGATGGTTGTTGTGCCAGCCCTCGCCCGCGGCGAAAAGTGCCGTGAAGACGTTGTTGCGCGACTGGTCCGGCGTGTCGAAACGGCGCGAGCCGAACAGATGATTGACCGTGTTGATCGCGAAGGTCGCGTGCGCCAGCGTCATCGTCGGCACGCAGAAGCCCCAGACGAGCAGCGGCAGGCCGCCGATCAGGAACAGCACGACGGCCAGCACCAGCGGCGGCACCGGATAGTAGCGATCGAGCCACGCGATCTCCGGCGCCTTCGAGAAGTCGCGGACGACCGGGTTGGTCGGCCCGAGCGTGTCGTGGCGCGCGTCATTGAGAAACCAGCCGATGTGCGCGTAGTACAGGCCGCTGATCGCCGGGCTGTGCGGATCCCCGTCGCGATCGGCGTAGCGGTGGTGACTCACGTGATGGCCGGCCCACCACAGGGGGCCTTTCTGCATGGCGGCGGTGCCGACCAGCGCCCACACGAAGCGCGCGGCGCGGTTCATGTGGAAGGCGCGGTGTGCGAAGTAGCGGTGGAACGCCAGCGTCAGCCCGATGGCGCGGATGAAGTGCGATGCCGCCCAGACGCCGAGATACGACCATTCGAACGGGACGGCGAACGCGGCGAGGGCGCTCGCCTGAATCAGCCAGAACACGACGACTTGAACGAGGCTCGGCACGTGGTGTCTCATGGGCAATCGCAAACCAACACCACGGCACCGAACGCGCGTGGCCGTCGTGACGCGGGTGAACCGCGGGGCTCAGCCCTCTTCTTCGTATTCTTCTTCTTCGGGCGGGCCGAGGCGGGTCGAAGGCCGCAGCGCCTCGCGGTGATCGTAGAGCGGGAGATCCCGCACGTGCAGCGACAGCGTGCAGGCGGGTGACTTCTCGTCCACGACGACCGTCACCGGACTGCCTTCGACGCCGACGCGAAATGCGAGGCGGCATCCACAAGCCAGCCGCGCATGGGTGAATCCCTTCAGCATCCGGCATTCATCATATCACGACGCTCGCGGCCCGCGGCGTTCAGTGGCGCGCGTCGGACGCGCATCAGATGCCGTCCCGCCGAGGAGGATCGTCGACCAGCAGCGCCCTGATCTCCGCCTCGTACGAATCCTTCACCGCCTGTTCGAGCGGCTTGCCTTCCGACGGCGGCAGCCCGGTGTGCTTCGCGCAGATCCGTCCATCGCGCGAAATCAGGATGTTGATGGGGATGCCCCAGATCGGTCCGTACGCCTCCTGCACGTCTTCGTGCCCGAGGCCCTGAAGAATCGGATAGTTGATCTTGTACTGCGCCGCGAACGGCTGCAGCTTCTCGAAGGGATCGTCCACCGACACGCCGATCACCTGCAGGCCCTGCGATCCGTAGCGCTCCTGCAGCTCGACGAACCCGGGGATCTCGTACTTGCAGGGGCCGCACCAGGTCGCCCAGAAATCGAGCAGGATCACCTTGCCCTTGTAGGCGGACAGCTTCACGGTGGCCCCACGCATGTCCGTCATCGTGAAGTCGAGTTTCGCGGGCTTCGCATCGGCCGGACACGCCGAGCCGGCGCCGGGGGCGGGGACGACCCGGGTCCACGGCTTCGGCACGTAGACTGTCACCAGCGCGAGCCCCAGCGCCCCGACCGCGGCGATGATCCATCGAGCGCGCATCTGCTGTACTCCTGCCGCTATGTTAGCGCGACGAGGGGTCCCGCCGGGCAGCCCCGGCGCGCCGCCACGCCTCGGCCTCCTAGCGCAGCGTCGCGTGCACGAACGACGCGATCTGCTCGACGTCGGTCCGCGGCTCGCGGGTAATCAGGACGAAGGTGCGGCCGCCCATCGACCAGATCGACGCCTGGTGGCCCATGACGTCGACCAACTCGTCGGCGCGCACGCTGCGCGGCAGCATGAAGATCGAGACCGGGTGGCCGCGATGCAGATACATGATGTGCGCGACGAGTCCTTCGGCATAGAGGCACGGGCGGGCGCCCACGAGCTCCAGTCCGGCGCGCTCGGGATGTTCCGGCAACTGCACCGGCCAGTCGAACCGCGCGGCGATGGCACTGCTCACGGCCGCCGGGTCCGAATCGGTCCCGAGCACGGCGTTCAGCACGCGGAAGCACTTCAGGTGATCGGCGGTGAGCTCGGCGGCCAGCAGGCGGGTGGAATGCGCCGTGATCTCGTAGAGAAACGCGCCGGCGACGATCGCGACGAGGCTCGCGGCGAGCGCCAGCGGCACGAGCCGCGCCGTCCAGCCGCGGGCGCGGACCCGGAGGCCCGCCGCGTGGCCGGCCGACGCGCACCGCGCCCGGAGCGCCGACGGCGCCGTGCCGCCGCGGAGCGCGGACTGCCGCGCGCGGATCAGGGCATGTATCGACTCCTCCGCCTTCACACGTCGCCGGCAGGGAGGGCACGCCACCAGGTGACGCTCGATCCGTTCGCGATCCTCCTCGCTGATCGCGCCGTCCACGTAGGGCGTGACGAGGCCGTCCACGCGTTGACACTCACTCATGGGTCATGGCTTTCCGCCCACCGCCTCTCGCGGGCTCTCGGCGACCGCCAGCGGCCGCGCGGCGCTCAACCGATCGAACAGCAGCCGCCGGCCGCGTGAGATCCGCGACATGACGGTGCCGACCGGAACCCGCAGCATGGCCGCAATCTCCGCGTACGAGAACTCCTCGACGTCGCGCAGCCAGACGGCCTGGCGAAACGTACCGGGAATCGCCTCGATGGCCGCCTGGAGATCCGGGGCGAGCGTCTCGCGGATCAGGAGCGTCTCGGGCGTGTCGACGGCGCGCCCGGCGCCGGCGGGCGACGGCGCGTCCGCCGCCTGCTCGACGCGCTCACTGTCGAAGGTGACCGCTTCGCGCGCGCGATCGCGCGCCCGGTTCCGGGCGGTGTTGTGGAGGATGGTGAACAGCCACGCCTTCAGGTTGGTCCCAGGCTGGAACCGGTCCTGCGCGCGAAAGGCCTTGAGATATGTGTCCTGCACCAAATCCTCGGCGTCCGCCGGCACCCGCGTCAGACGCAGCGCCGTTCGGTACAACGCGTCGATGGACGCCAAGGCCTCAATCTCGAACGCGGCGGAGCCGCCGCTCGTCCGCCGAACGACGGTCTCGAACTATGCGCATGACGCCTGGCGCCTGCCAGTGTAAACCCGTACGCCGCGCCCTTTATTCCGCCCTTCCGCCCTGTCGCGGCGCCTCGAGCCCGGCTGTACGCGCGAGGCGCCCGACCGACCGCGCGGCGGGGCGGCGAGCGACGGCCATGCCGATGTCGCCCAAAGGGGTCGTGGCCGCCGTCCGGCCGCCGACAATCGAGGACAATCGCCGGCGGTTCGCGAATCAATGGCCAGGATCACCGTTTGCAGGCGCCGCACCGTCACGGTAAGATCGCAACGGTTTCGCCCGATCCCCGCTTTTTTCGAGGTACCGCTATGCGCGAGCGCCTGCGCCTGTCGACGTTTGCTCGGGGACTCCTGGCTGCGGCGCTCGTCGCCGGCTACAGCGCCGTGCCGGCCGCGCAGACCAGCCTGGTTCCGTACTTCGGCAAGAACAACATCCACTACGACACGTTCGACTGGCACTGGTACAAGACCGAGCACTTCAAGATCTACTTCTATCCGGAGGAGCAGCAGCACCTCGAGCGGGTCGCCGGATATCTGGAGAGCGCCTACGCGCAGATCAGCGCCGACCTGCGCCACGAACTGTCGTTCAAGATTCCGTTCGTGATGTTCAAGACGCACAGCGAGTTCGAGCAGCAGAACATCGCCGGACCCGAGGCGTCGTCGGAAGGTGTCGGCGCGTTCGCCGAGCCGACGCGCAACCGGATGGTCGTCCCGATCGACGATCCGCCCGACGAGCTGTACGGCCTGATCGTCCACGAGCTGACGCACCAGTTCCAGTTCGACATCATTCCGCAGGGGCTGATCCGCCGCGCCTATCCGCTGTGGGTCAACGAAGGACACGCCGACTACGAGCGCGGCCAGTGGAGCCCGATGGATCTGATGACGGTCCGCGACGCCGCGGTGGCCGACATCGTGCCCAAGATGAGCGACCTGCAGGATTACGGCAACTTCAGCAATCCGCGCCTGATCTACAACCTCGGCCACGCCGTGTTCGAGTTCATCGAAGCGAAATACGGCAAGCAGGGCGTCCGCGACTTCCTCTTCGCACTGCGCAAGAGCGCCATCGGCGGCGGCGACGATGCGTACGAGGAAGGGCTGCGGATGAAGAAGGACGAGTTCGATCAGGCGTTCGAGCGCTACCTCAAGGATCGCTTCAAGCCGTTCCGCGACAAGGAGCGGCCGGCCGACTACGGACGCGATCTCTCGCCGAACAAGGAGAAGACCGATTTCGCGGAGGCGTTCTCGATCGCGCCGTCCCCCTCTGGCGATCTGATCGCCGCGATGACGATCAACCGCAAGGATCGCGAGATCGACATCGTCCTGCTCTCGGCCAAGGACGGATCGCTCGTGCGCGACCTGACCAGCGGCTTCGACAAGGACCACGGCTTCGATCACATCATCCAGCTCGGCGAACGCTTCCAGATGCCGTGGATGGGCTGGTCGCCCAAGGGCGACCGGCTGGCGTACTTCGTCCGCACCGAGAAAGAGCGGACCCTCATCGTGCAGAACGTGCTGACCCGGCAGATCGAGGAGCGGATCCCGATCAAGTCGGTCGACGAACCCGAGTCGCCGAACTTCTCGCCCGACGGCAAGGCGGTCGTGTTCAACGGGCTGCGCGACGCGGTCGGCGACATCTTCTCGGTGGACCTCGGCACGAAGGAGATCGCCAACCTCACCAACGACGAGTTCGGCGACTACGCGCCGATCTACTCGCCCGACGGCAGGTTCATCATCTACAACGCCCGCGTGAGCGGGAACCAGAAGCTGTTCCGGCTGGACCTGGACACCAAGAAGAAGACGCAGCTCACCTTCGGCACGGTCGACGAAACGGCGGCGCAGTTCGTCGACGACCATACGATCGTGTTCTCGTCCACCGCCACCGACCCCAACGTCCCGCTCGATCCCGACGTCGCGAAGAACGGCAACATCCTGAACATCTGGACGCTCGACCTGAGAAACGGCGAACTGCGACAGTACACCGACGCGCTCGGCGGCAACTGGTCGGCCGTGGTGCTGAACGACGGGAAGACGAACCGCATCGCGTTCGTCAGCTACTACAAGGGCGAGTACACCCTCCGCACCCTCGAGCGGACCGAGCCGCTCCACACCGCGATGACCTCCGACTTCGGCGCCCCTGGACCGATCATCGACTTCCAGGCGCCGATGCAGCACACGCTGGTGGCGTCGAAGATCAAGAAGAAGGGCACGTTCGAGAACATGTTTCTCGAGGGGCGGCCGCCCGTCAACGTCGGCGTCACCAGCAACGGCGACGTCCTCGGCGGGACGCAGGTCACCTTCGGCGACGTGCTCGGCGATCAGCAGTTCAATCTGTACGCCGCGTCCATCGCGCAGTACCGCACCATCTCGCTCTCCTACGTGAACCTCGCCCGCCGCTTCCAGTTCGCGGTCCAGGGCTACTCGCAGACCCAGTTCTTCTACGGCCAGCTGGGCGGCCTCCTGTACGACCCGAGCTTCGCGCCGCTCATCAGCCGCAGCGATGCGGTGGCCACCCGCTCCATCAAGGGCGGGTCGGTCTTCGGCATCTACCCGTTCAGCCGCTACCGCCGCGTCGAGTTGACCGGCGGCGTGGTCAACATCGACGAGGCGTACAACGATCCCAGCCTGCAGGCGTATTCCGAGCAGTACCAGCAGCAGACCTTCGGTACCCAGGTCTTCCGCAACGGCACGCTGGTGCCCCTCGGCGCGGCCTTCGTCCAGGAGACAACCGTCTTCCGCGAGTTCGGGCCGCTCGCGGGCAACACGATGCGGCTGGCCTACGACATCTCGCCCAAGATCGGCAGCGTGCTGTCGCGCCAGACCTTCGACGGCGACGCGCGCCACTACCTGCGCCTCGGCACAACGGGCGTCCTCGCCACGCGGATCCGCGGGTTCAAGAGCATCGGCGATTTCCCCGACTTCATCTACTTCGGCGGCAACTCGGAGATGCACGGCTACGATTACCTGCAGTTCTCCGGTCAGAACGTCGTCTTCGCCGACGCCGAACTGCGCTTCCCGCTGATCGAGGCGGCGCTGACGCCGGTCGGGGTGATCGGCGGCATCCGCGGCGTCTTCTTCGTCAACGTCGGCGGCGGCTGGTTCAACGGCCAGACGTCCGCCACGGCGACCAACGGCTGCGGCGATCAGAACGCGACGTTCAAGTTCCTGAGCAGCCAGCCGCTGTCGTGCACGCCGATCGTCGGCTACGAGACCGACGCCGCCGGATTTCCGATTCCGGATCCGAGCAATCCCAGCGGCTACAAGCTGAAATACGGACCGACGACGACCGTCAGCGGGCTGCGCCTGCAGGACGCCCGCGCGTCGTACGGGATCGGCCTGGAAACCTTCGCGCTCGGCTTCCCGATCCACTTCGACTGGTCGTGGCGCACCCTGCTCAATACGGCGTGGGAGAACGTGGTGTTCGCCGCCGACGGCGGCAGCGCCGCCTTCCGCAAGCCGCGCTTTTCGGTCTGGATCGGATACGACTTCTGATCTGGCGTCGCCCGTATCTGGGCTGACGCCGACCCGGCACTCGACGTGACGGAACGGGCTCCAAAACCTGCCTCCCAGTCCGCCACCGAGATGGTGCAGGTCGTCCTGCCCAACGACGCGAACCCGCTGGGATTCATCCTCGGCGGCACCGTCATGCACCTCATCGACCTTGCCGGCGCCATCGCCTGCCATCGTCACACCCGTACCCTGCTCGTGACGGCGGCCGTCGACGACCTGCAGTTCCTGCACCCGATCAGGGTCGGCGATCTGATCATCCTCAAGGCGCGGGTCACCTGCACGTTCCGGACGTCGCTCGAGGCGAGGGTGGACGTGTTTTCGGAGGAGACGCTCACCGGACGGCGCCGCCTGACCAGCCGCGCGTACTTGACGTTCGTGGCGGTCGCGAGCGACGGCGGCCGGCTGCCGGTGCCGCCGCTGCTCGTCGAGACCGACGAGGAACGGCGGGTCTGCGACGAGGCGCAGGCGCGCCGTGCCGCCCGGCTGCGGAGAAAGATCGAGATCGAGAGCGCGACGTCCGCGCAGGATTGACGCCGGCCCCGGTCCCGCGCTAAGTGAGGTGCGTGAGCCTGAGCACGCTGTGTTCGAGGTCGATGCCGACCCGGTAGTTCTTCAGGAACTGCGCGCCCACGATGCCGCCCAGCTGGAAGCCGAGCAGGACGCTCGGCGCGTCGAGATTCAGCACGACCACCGGAAAATTCCGGTAGTGGATGGCATCGAACGCCAGATCGACGCCCGGCATCAGGAAGGCGTCCTTCTCCCAGCCTGACGTGCCCCAGACCTTGAGTGGAATCCGTCGTTGATCGGTCGGCCCGAGCGCGTCGGCGGTGGCGTGGCTGATCGAGATCACCTCGCCGCCCGTGTCCACGACGAAGCTGGCGGGGTGGCCGTCGCCGACGACGCCGCGGACCATCGCCAGACGATACAGCCGGAGCGGCAGCTCAAGATCGGACGCCTCCTCGGCCAGGTGCTTGCCGAACGTCAGCTTGTGGGTCTTGTAGTCGACCGTCATCGAGAACCCGAAAGACAGCGGCGACAGGCTCTCGGTCTCTCGAGACGGGATGTCACGCAGCGGCGGGCTCTTCACCAGGACCGGCACGTTGCGCACCTTCAGCGGGCCGATTTCGAGCGAGTCGATCCGCGCGAGCTGCAGCCCGCGCAACCCGACGTCGCCGACGCCGGCGCTCAGGGTATACGTGATCGGCTGGATGCCGAGCCGCTGCACGGTCGGGCGCGTCAGGACGGTGCTTTCGGCCCCCGTATCGACGACGAAATCCTGCGGGGACGATCCGTTCACCTTGGCCCGGACGATGATTTTCTCTTTCTCGAGCCGAAAGTCGATCGTGTAGGTCTCCTCGTCCGCCCCGGGATCCATGTCGAACGGGAGCCGCTGCCCGAACGACCGGAGAAACCGGATCTCGGCCCGCGCCCATTCGGCCTTGTCGCTCTTGTCCTTGTTCGGCAGCAGGTTCACGTAGCTGGAGTAGGCGGCCGCCGCCTCCTCGTATTTGTGCATCCGCTCGTAAATGGAGCCGACCGTGTGGTGGACTTCGAGATCGCGCGGCGCGAGCCGGAGCGCCGTCTGCGCCTCCGTCATGGCGTCGGCGAGCCGGGACCTCGCCAGGAGCGACTTGGCGACCCCGTGATGACCGCGCGCCAGTTCGGGGGCGAGGGCGAGCGCGTCGCGGTACTCGGCTTCTGCAAGATCGAACAGTCCGGCGGCCCAGAGCGCGTCGCCGTACAACGAGAGCGCGGTCGGGTCGCGAGGCGACATCTTGACCAGCGCATCGGCCTCGCGGCGCGCCAGGTCGAACTCGGCCACCCGCAGCGCGGAACTGATCAGGCCCGCGCGCGCCTGGCGCGCGGTTCCGGAATCGGCGCTCGACTCCGCACTGCGGTACGCGTCCAGCGCTTCAGGATACTGGCCCTGCTCGAAGAGCATCTGTCCGAGGCGAAGCTCGATCTCGGACGACTGCGACGGGATCCGGTCGTCGGCGTGAATGATGAGGGCCGCCGCTCCGACGAAGGCCGACAACAGGACGAGACGGGCGCGGCTGACCATGGATCCCCTCCCCACCTTGATCGGGCACACGACGAGTGCGTGCCGGCCATACAAAGATCGGGCCGCACGCTTGGCGTAGGGAGGATACTCAATTTGGCGGCTGGCTGTGAACTACGATTTCGAGATGCGAAAGCCGCCCTCGAAAACCGTCATCACAGGCATTTTGGTCTGCTCGCAGGAGGAATTGGTCTGTTCGCAGGAGAAGAAGGTGCGGCGCCGACCGTCCGGGTCTCAGTGCGTGTACTGCTCGATCGGCACCCCATCGTACATCTCGTCGACACGCAGAATCTGCGTCTCGCGGCTGTAGCTTCCGAGCTCGTAGTCCTCGCTCATCACGAGCGCCTTGATCGGCTTGGTGGGACAGACCTCCGCGCACAATCCGCAGAAGCTGCAGCGCGACAGGTTGAAGTCGAAGTAATCGAGCACCTTGATCTTCTGCCCGGGCTCGCGGTGCCCGCCGAGCGCGATCAGATCGTCGGGGCACGCCTTGGCGCACTGGTCGCA
Source organism: uncultured Acidobacteriota bacterium (assembly GCA_963807925.1). Lineage (GTDB taxonomy): Bacteria > Acidobacteriota > Vicinamibacteria > Vicinamibacterales > CAVVIG01 > CAWEDP01. The sequence continues at coordinate 117,879 of CAWEDP010000004.1, forward strand.
CACGATGCAGGTCTGGGCGCCGGTGCCCGGCTCGGTCTGCAGCCTCAGCACGCCGCGGAACCGGGGCGCCGTCGGCCGCCGCTCGGCGGGATATTGAAACGTGAACGCCGGCTGCGGCGTGTATTTCAACGTGACCCAGAGCCCCTTCAGCAGATCGACGAGAAAGATGGTCTTGAAGAACCGGACAATGGTCTCCATCACGCGCGCTCTCCCGCGGAAACCGTTCCGCGCCCTCCCGCGCTCGTCGCCCCGCGACCCGCCTCGAGACGATGCTGATCCGGCCGAAGGCTCGCCGTCTCTCCGACGAGGATCGGCTCGGAGGCGCCCCGCGGAATGATCCGCTCCTTCCGCAGGACGGTGCCTTCCTTGCGGATCTTGTCCTGCAGACGCATCAACCCGTAGAGCAGCGCCTCGGGACGCGGCGGACAGCCCGACACGTACACGTCGACCGGCACCACCTTGTCTACGCCTTGCAGCACGCTGTAGGTCGGGAACGGCCCGCCCGCGTTCGAGCAGCTGCCCATGGAAATGACCCACTTGGGTTCCGGCATCTGGTCGTACAGCCGCCGCAGCACGGGCGCCATCTTCTTGGTGACCGTGCCGGCGACGATCATCAGGTCCGACTGGCGGGGCGAGGCGCGGAACACCTCAGCGCCGAATCGCGCGATATCGTAACGGGAGGCCGACGCCGCCATCATCTCGATGGCGCAGCACGCCAGCCCGAATCCCATCGGCCAGATCGACGACTCGCGCGCCCAGTTCAGCACGCGGTCGATGCTCGTGGTGATGAAATTGTCCTCGAAGCGGTGATCGATGAGTCCCACGTGTCTGAACCTCGTCGGGCGAGAGAGCCCTACCCTCTGAAAAAAGCCGCGTTCTGCCGAATGAACGCGGTCCACCTCGACGGCGTCTCGTCGAGGGCGTAGATCGCGTCGACCGGACACGCGGGCACGCACGCGCCGCAATCGATGCACTCGTCCGGATGAATATAGAGCATGCTCGCCGACTCGTACTCCGGCTCGTCCTTGCGCGGATGGATGCAATCGACCGGACACACATCCACGCAGGCCGTGTCTTTCGTGCCGATGCACGGTTCACAGATGATATAAGCCATGAAAGACTGACGCCTTCATGATACTGAAAAAGACGGCTGCCGTCTGTTTTGCCGCAGTGCTGGTCTGCGCGGCGACGCTTTCCGCCGCCGCCGGCACGGTCCGGGAGCGGTTCGGGGTGCGCGATCCGGCGCTGGCGGCGCTCTTCGTGCCCCAGGCCCCTGTGCTCGGCCGTTACGACGTGTTCGCCGACCCCCGTCCGTTTTCGGTGCTTGCGCGCGACCGGCCAATCGAAGCGCTCGATCCGATCGCCGCCTTCGGTGCCGCCGGGACGTACGATCGCGCCGCGCTCGTCCGGCTCTATCGCGGACGGCGCGTCCAGGTCGCCCGGACCTGGAGCCTTGAGCCCGCCGCGGACGGCGGCGGCGACTTTGAATCGCTGACCTACATCTCCCCTTATCCCGATGCGTCGCTCCACGACCTGCTGCCGGGCACGCTGGTCATCCGGTGGACATGCGATCACCGCGACGCGCGGTGCGCGGTGGTCCCGGGCCGGTAATCCGATGCCGTCAGAGGGGCGGTGACGTCGGACCGGCCGTCGGCGCTATGATCCGGAGCGCATGGTCAACCGGCTCGTGTGGGCCGCCGTCCTCGCCGGCTGTATGGGTCTGCGTGTCGCCGCCCAGGAGCTCCCCTCCCGGCCGCTGGCGTTCGCCAACGGACGCGTGACGCTCGGCGGCGACGTGTCGGCGGCCATCGGTCCCGACGACACCGGCTTCTTCAACTACGCCGACTACGACCATTCGACGCTTCGCACCCTCCGGCTGTCGCTGGCCGCGTCCATCAAGGCGGGCGATCACGTCGCGCTGCTGGCCGAAGTGCGCAGCGAGAACGTCGAGACGCCGGAACCTTACGGCGTGTACCTCCGCGTCCGGCCGTGGGCGGCTCGTCTGGTCGACATCCAGGTCGGCCGCGTCCCGCCGACCTTCGGCGCGTTTTCCCGCCGCGCGTATCCGTCCGAGAACCCGCTGATCTCGTACCCGCTCGCGTACCAGTACCTCACCTCGTTACGTCCCGATGCCCTTCCGGCGGGCGTCGACGAGCTGCTGCGGATGCGGGGCCGCGGGTGGCTCACCAGCTTCTCGATCGGCGACCCGACCCCGGATCACGGCGTGCCGCTGATGAGCGCCTTCCGGTGGGATACCGGCGTCCAGGTGCACGCGGCGACCGCGGTCGCCGACGGCACCATCTCGGTGACGACCGGCACGCTCTCCAACCCGCGGTTCGACGACGACAACGGCGCGCCGCAAGTGGCCGGCCGCGTGGCGCTGCACCCGATCGCCGGCCTCCTCGTCGGCATGTCCGGGGCGGAGGGCCCATTCGTCGCCCGCTCCGCCCTTCATGCGGTGCTGCCCGACGGCCGCCCGGGTGACTTCAGGCAGACGGCCCTCGGCGGCGACGTCGAGTACTCGTGGGACTACTACCTGGTTCGCGCCGAAACGATCCTGAGTCGATGGACGCTGCCGGTCGTCAGTGCGGCCGGCGGGGCCCTGCCGCTGTCGGCGGTCTCCACCTCGGTGGAAGGGCGATACAAGATCCGGCCGGGCCTGTACGCGGCCGCGCGGTTCGACCATCTGGGATTCAGCGAGGTCAGCGGCTCCACCGTGCGCCAGCCCTGGGACGCGCCGGTCACGCGATGGGACATCGGCGGCGGTTATTCGATTCAGCGCAACCTGCTCATCAAGGCGGAGTATCAGTACAACATGCGGGCGGGCGGACGGGTCGAGACGCTCGGGCTGGGCGCCGTGCAGGTCGTGTACTGGTTCTGAGGCCTCGGCCGATCAGAGGACGGCAATCGTGAGGACACAGCGGATCGCCCGAGACCGCGCGCCGGGGGTCCAGAGGCCGCACGCCTGGGCGGCCGCACCGTCGGTCCGCCTGCTCGTCTGCCTGATGCTGGTGGGCGCGGCGTCGCTGCCGTCGCTGGCGTTTCCGCCCCGTCCCGTCCCGCTTGCGGCGGCGAACGGCTCCATCCGCGGCCGCGTGGATCTGCGGCATCCGCCGCCGCTGGCCGATCGGCGTCCGAACGTCTCGGATCTCGGGGGCGGCGAACGACTCGGTCGATCCGATCGGATGCGGTCGGTCGTGTACCTGGAGGCGGCGCCGCGCGGCGCCTTCGATCAGGCGGAGCCCGGCCGCGCGGTGATGAACCAGCGCAACGAGACGTTCGTGCCGCACGTCCTCGCGATCACGGCCGGCACCGTCGTCGATTTTCCGAACAGCGATCGTATCTACCACAACGTGTTCTCGCTCTCGAAAGCGGGTTCGTTCGATCTCGGCCGCTACGCTGCGGGAAGGTCGAAATCGGTGCGCTTCGATCGGCCGGGCATCGTCCGGGTGTTCTGCGAGATTCACTCGCACATGAGCGCGTTCATCCTCGTGTTCGCCCACCGCTATTTCACGATGACCGACGATGGGGGGCGCTATCGACTCGACAACGTGCCGCCGGGCTCCTACTCCATGGTCGCGTGGAACGAGGGCGCGACGTCGGACCCTGCGGCGGTGACGGTGCCGAGCGGCGGCGTGGCGGAAGTGGACCTGGCCGTCCGATGAGGCTGTTCTTCTCGCTTCGCACGCGCATCTTCCTGGCGAGCGCCCTGCTGGCCGTGCTCTCGATCGGGGTGGCGCTGTTTGTGGTGAACGTGCGCGTGACGCGCGAGGCCGAAGCCACCATGCGGCGCGAGATCACCGCGACGGGCAACCTGGTCGATCAGCTGCGGACCTCGCGGACCGAGACCTTCAGCGCGATGGCGCGGCTCGTCGCCGAGATTCCACAGCTGACCGCCGCGGTCGACACCAACGATCCGCAGACGGTGCAGGATCTCGCCGAGGACTACCAGCGCAAGCTCAAGTCGAACCTGCTACTGGCGACCAACAAGAACGGGGCCGTGCTGGCCAGCGTCGGCGCCTCGGCGCGCGCGGCGGACGTCTTCGCCAGCCAGCCGGCGGTGCGCGAGGCGCTCGCCGGCCACGAGCGCGTCAGTCTGTTGCCGCAGGCCAGCGGGATGATGCAGCTCGTCACCGTCCCGATCGGCGCCGCCCTCAGGCCGCCGATCGTTCTGGGCACGCTGAGCGTCGGCTTCCTGCTCGACGACGCGGTGGCCGCCGAGCTGAAGGCGACCACCGGCAGCGATGTCGCCTTCGGGATGGACGGCCAGATCCTCGCCAGCACGATCGGGCGCGCCGACCGACCCTCGCTCGCCTCCCTGCTGCACGCGCCGGGCCCGGAAACCGACGTGCGTATCGGCGGGACCGACTACGTCGTCCTGCAGCGGCAGCTGACGACGGCGGGCGACGGGGACAGTCTCGCCGGCGGGCCGGTGGCGCTGATCCTCCGGTCCCGCACCGAGGAACTCGCGGGTCTCAAGGCGATCCAGGCCGCGCTCGGCGTGACGGCCCTGGTCGCTGTCATCCTCGCGACGCTCGTCAGCTTTGCCGTGGCGCGCACCATCGCCCAGCCGGTCGCGGCGGTGACGGCGGCGATGCGCGAGGTGGCGGCGACCGGCGACCTCACGCGGAAGATCGTGCTCGAGAAGCGACGGTGGGAGGACGAGGACGCGCGGGTGATGATGACCACTTTCAACACGCTGACCGATTCCATTGCGCGGTTTCAGCGAGAGATGTCCCAGAAAGAGCGCCTGTCGTCGCTCGGGCGGCTCTCCACGGTGATCGCGCACGAGATCAGGAACCCGCTGATGATCATCAAGGCGTCGCTGCACGCGCTGCGCCAGCCGAGCGTCAGCGCCGAGGCGCTACGCGAAGCCGCCCTCGACATCGACGACGAGGTGGCGCGTCTGAATCGCGTCGTCAACGAGGTGCTCGATTTCGCCCGCCCGGTGAAGTTCGAGCTCGCGCCGGCCGACATCAACCTCACGTGCCGCGAATCGGCGGGGGCGGTCGAGGCCGCCGGGGCCGGGCCGCCGGCGCAGCTCGCGCTCGATCCGCGGCTGCCGATGGTCACGACCGATGCCGAGCGGCTGCGCGGCGTGCTCGTGAACATGCTGCTGAACGCGCGCCACGCCGTCGCGGAACGCAAGGCGGCGCCGGCCGGGCCCGCGATCACGCTGCGCACCGCCGTGCGCGGCGACCGGATTGCGATTACGATCGAGGATCGGGGCGTCGGCATCGATCCGGCGACCCTGTCGCGCATGTTCGATCCCTACTTCACCACGCGGCGCGGCGGCACCGGCCTCGGGCTCGCCATCGCCAAGAACATCATCGAGGGGCTGCACGGCACGGTGACGGCGAGCAGTGCGCCGGACGCCGGTACCTCGCTCGAGATCGAGCTGCCGGTCGGCCCGCCGGCGCCCGAACGCTGATGGTCAGCCAACGCGGGGCCATCCTGCTCGTCGACGACGAGGAGAAGATCCTGAAGGCGCTCGGGCGCGCCCTGCGCGATCAGGGGCACGACGTGGTCGAGACCACGAGCGCGCGGCAGGCGCAGCGGCTGCTCGGCGAACGCAGCTTCGACGTCTTCATCGTCGACAACGTGATGCCCGAGAAGAGCGGGCTGGAGCTGATTCGCGAGTACGTGGGGGCGGCGGCCGACGGCGAGCGCTCGCAGATCGTGATGATGACGGCGCACGCCACCGTCGAGAGCGCCATCGAGGCGATGAAGCTCGGCGCGTTCGACTACCTGCAGAAGCCGTTCGAGATCGACGAGCTGCTCGTCGTCGTGCGCCGCGCTCTCGATCTGCAGCGGCTGCGCACCGAGTACCGCTATCTGATTTCCGAGCGCGACGAGCAGTTCGATCACTACGGCATCGTCGGGCGCAGCAAGGCGATGCAGGAGGTCATCCGGCGCGCCGAGCTGGTCGCCGAGACCAAGAGCACCGTCCTGATTCTGGGCGAGACCGGCACCGGCAAGGAGCTCGTCGCCCGCGCCATTCACGACCGCTCCGCGCAGCGGGCGATGCCGCTCATCAAGGTGAACTGCGCCGCCATTCCCGAGACGCTGCTCGAATCGGAGCTCTTCGGGCACGTGCGCGGCGCGTTCACGGGCGCGACCGCCACCAAGAAAGGCAAGTTCGCCCTGGCCGACGGCGGAACGATCTTCCTCGATGAGATCGGCACCATGAGTCCGGCCCTGCAGTCCAAGCTGCTGCGGGTCCTGCAGGAGCGCGAGTTCGAGCCGCTCGGCGCCGAGCGCACGCAGCGGGTGGATGTCCGGGTGATTGCGGCCACCAACCGCGATCTGCGGCAGATGGTCGCCGACGGCAAGTTCCAGGACGATCTGTTCTACCGCCTGAACGTCATCCCGATCGCGATTCCGCCGCTGCGCGACCGCCGCGACGACATCCCGGCGCTCGTGGAGCACTTCGCCAGGAAGCATGCACAGCGGACCGGGCGGCGGATCGAGCGCGTGGACGACTCGGCGCTGGCCGCGCTGCAGCAGTACGACTGGCCGGGCAACGTCCGCGAGCTCGAAAACACAATCGAGCGGGCGGTGGTCCTGACCCAGGGCCCCGTCCTCACGAGCCGGGCCGTGTCGGTGCTGGGCGCCCCCACACCGCAGACGACCGGACTGCCGTCCCTGAAGCTGCGCCAGAATATCGACTGGGTCGAGCGGGAGACCATACGGCGGGCGCTCGAAGGCGCCGGCGGCGTCAAGAAGGACGCGGCGGAACTGATGGGCATCAGCCAGCGGGCGCTGTCCTACTACCTGGCGAAGTACCGGATCGACTAGCGGCACCTGGCTGCGCAAGGCCGCGGCGGCCGGGACCGCACCGACGAGCCGCGAAAACATGGCCGCGACGCCGCGACCGCTGGTCCACATTGTCGCGATCAATCTGGAGGATCCCTGCCGCACAAGCTGAACGTGAACGCCGTTCGACGACGGTCGGCGTGCCGGCGGACATGCCGCTGCTCTGCTGCAGCGGGTGCGTGCCGTCGTGGGACAGCCCCTTCGATGGTCGTCACGACCGCGTCGGCAAGCCGGCCAGATCATGACGGCGGCGGCGATGCTCGCGCTCAACCCGAAGCCGAGCGACGCCGACATCGACCAGGCGATGAACGGCAACCTGTGACCATCATCGCGAAGAACCCCGAGATCGGCCAGGGGATCAAGACGTCGCTGCCCATGCTCATCGCGGAGGAGCTCGAGGTCGACTGGAACACGGTCAGGATCGAGCAGGCGGACCTCGAGACGTGGAAGGTGCCCGAGTCCGAGTGCTACGCGCAATCGGGCCAGGTGAAGCATCGCCCGACGGGACGGTCGCTCGCCTACGGCGCGTTGACAGCCAGGCTCGCGACGCTGACGCCGCCGGCGCTCGCCAGCGTCACGCTGAAGAATCCGAAGGACTACGGCCGGCCGCTCTATAGCATCGATTTCACCGTGCCGGGGATGCCGTACGCGGTGTACGAAGAGTGCCCCGTCTTCGCCGGGAAGGTGGTGAGCGCGAACCTCGACGAGATCAGGAAGGAGCCTGGCGTCCGCCACGCGTTCGTAGTGCAAGGCTGCAACGCGATCTACGCCATCACGGGGACGCGCGTCCGCTCGCTGCCGCTGTCGAAGCAGGGATTCAGCTGGGCCTAGGGGCTTCGACCGGTCGGGATCTACTTGATCTCGAAGGTCATATCCGGCAGTTGCTCGCGGTGCACCGCGTGGCAGCCCCGGCAGGTGGCGCCGATGCCGCGCTGCGCCATCGCGATGCCTTCGTCGTTCTTGGCCTTCGCCGAGGCATCCAGGTCCGCCGCGCCTTTCAGGCCGTCCTCTGTCAGCTTGATCGCATCGTCAGCTTTCTTCGCGCTCCAGAACGCATTGGCCACCGTGAACGACGCCTTGTAGGTTGCGGCGTGCTTCTCGATCGCCGCGTAGTCCTTGTTGGTGACGTCGCCACGCATGCCCTGGTTGGCCGCGCCCAGATTCTTCATGGCGGCCTGGTATTCCGGCGACGGCTTCTCGTTCGCCATGACGGTGAATCCCACGACGACGGCGGCAATCACCGCAGCCGCCCTCACTTTTCCGCGCATACACTCCTCCTGAACAGGTCCCGCCCGGTGTCTCTGAATGGGCCAGAAGTGTAAACGATTTCTTATGGATTCTGGCGGGGAAAAGCGAGATTGGAAAGCCTTTACGATCGGCGTCGCCGGCGCCGGCACGTCGGCACCCGCCCGTCAATGCGAGGAGGCCTGATCGGCGTCGGCGGACGGGCGACGGCATTGCAGGGGGCGGCCGACCCAGGCAAGGTGACGCGAAGAACGTGCAACGACATCCATTGACGGCGCGGGGCGCCCAGCTCCTCGCCCTGCTGACGGCCCTCGGCTGGCCGGCCGCGCGCGCGGCGGCTCAGGCTCAGGTACCCCCTCCTGCCGAGCATCTCCATCGGGTCGAGAGCGCGCTCCCGCCCGCCTGGTCGTGGACGACCGACGGGTCCCTGTTCTTTGGTTACGACTTCCAGCAGCGGAAGTACGCGGACTTCTCGGCATGGGAATCGCAGAATTGGGGCATGTTGATGGGCGTGCGGGCCGTCGGAGCCGGCACGCTCACCATCGACGGCATGATCTCGCTCGAGCCGATCACGATCGATCGCCCGTGGGGATCGCCGCAGCTGTTTCAGACCGGCGAGAGCAAGGGGCAGGTGCCGCTCGTCAACTACCAGCACCCGCACGATCTCCTGATGGGACTGGGAGCGTCCTACCGTTTCGAGCGCGGACGGGTCGCCTATCTGATCAGCGCGGCACTGGTTGGCGCCCCGGCGCTCGGACCCGACGCGTTCATGCATCGTGCGTCGGCGCGCGACAACCCGCAGGCGCCGCTCGGCCATCACAGCATGGACTCGACACATATCACGCCGGGTGTCGTGACGGCCGGCGTCGGCGCGGGACCCTTCACGCTCGAGGCGTCGGCGTTCCGCGGCGAGGAACCCGACGACAACCGCACGAACATCGAACGGCCGGCGCTGAACTCGTGGGCGACGCGGCTGGGCTGGCGCCGTGGACCGTGGAGTGCGCAGGTCTCGGGCGGGCGCCTGCATCACCCGGAGTGGTTCGAGCCCTACATGGTCACGCGTCTGACCGCGTCGATTGGATTCGACGGCGCCGTCGCGTCGCGACCGCTCGCCGCGACGATCGCCTGGGGCGAGAACCGCGAGAACAACGGGTACGACAACGTCGACGACAGCTATCTGGCCGAGTGGGACTACCGGGCGACGCCCCGGACCGCGCTCTACGGCCGCCTGGAGCGAGCCACCAAACAGATCTTCGGCCTGGGCTTTCACCCCGCCGGCTTCACCCATCCGCACTTCTATTCGCACGTGGACGCCGCGACACTGGGTGTGGTCGTGGATCTTCCGTTCGTGCACGCGGCGCGGGCCGGATTGGGCGCCGACCTGACCGTGTACCCGCGTCTCTCTCCCGAGCTGGCCGACCTCTACGAGGGGTCGCACTCCTATCACGTGTTCGTTCGCTGGCGCCCGAACGCGACCCACGCGGGCCACGCTCATTGAGTGTCGTGCGGTCCAACGTCGCGGTCCGGAAACCGTCGTCGGACCTCTCATCGGATGTCCTCGAGAAGCGAATGGTTCTGTTATGCTGAAGCGGAGAAAGATGTCCGGGGACCTACGTCCATGTCCATCGTCGCCCTCTCGGAGCTGCTCGGCGCGAGCGTCCGCGATGCCTCCGGCACGGTGCGTGGTCGTGTGCGCGAGGTCGCGGTCGCCCCGGAATACCATCCCACCCGCATCGCGTACCTGATCGTCCGCACCGGCGACGGCGATCGCGTCGTCCCGTCGGGAGCCGTCAAGTCCTGCGGCGCCATCGTCCGCACGACCAGCGACGGCGAGAGCTGGGAGCCTCACACGCCGTCTGACGGCGTCCTGCTGCTCAAGCGCGACCTCCTGGATCGCCAGATCATCGACGTCCTCGGCCGGAAGGTGGTCCGCGTCAACGACGTGGAGCTCGATTCGACGCCGGTCAACAACCACCTCGTGCTCAACGTCCTCTCGGTGGATGTGGGCGCACGCGGTGCCGTGCGCCGGCTCGCCAAGGGCATGGTCCCGTCCTTCACGCTGCGAACGCTGCTCGAGCGGATTCCGCCGCGCGTCATCCCCTGGCACTTCGTCGATCTCGTCGAAACCGACCCGGCGCGCCGCGTCAAGCTGAAGATCGTCTACGAAGGTCTCTCCAGGCTGCACCCGGCCGACATCGCCGACATCGTCGAAGACCTGGCGCCGGCCGAGCGCGAGGCGGTCTTCGAGACGATCGACGAGGAAGTGGCCGCCGAAACCCTCGAGGAGATGGATCCGAAGGTGCAGGTCTCGGTCGTCGAGTCGCTCGATTCCGATCGCGCCGCCGACATCGTCGAGGAGATGGATCCGGACGCCGCGGCCGATCTGCTGGGCGACCTGTCGGAAGACCGATCGGGCGAGATCCTCAAGGAGATGGAGCCCGAGGAGCGGCAGGAAGTGACGCAGCTCCTCGAGTTCGGCGAGCACACGGCGGCCGGCCGCATGACGACCGAGTTCATCGCCGTCGAGGAAACCGCCGTCGTCGACGATGCGATCGACGCGCTGAAGACGTTCGAGGGCGGACGGGAGGCGCTCGCGACGATTTATCTGACGGGGAACGGCAAGCTGACGGGCGCCGTGCCGCTCGTGAAGATTGCCGTGTCGTCGCCAGCCGCTCAGCTCTCCGACCTGAGCGAGCCCTACGTGTCCTGTGCGCCCGACACGCCGGAAGACGAGGTCGCCGATCTGTTCGACAAGTACAACCTGCTCACCCTCGCCGTCGTGGACGAGCACGGCCGCCTTGCCGGCATCATCACGGCGGACGACGTGATCACGATGCTGCGCCGCTGACCGCCATGGCGTTCCGCAGAGGGTGGCGGGCCCGTGTGATGCTGCTGCTGGCGGTCATCGGCCCCGGCTTCATCACGGCCAACGTCGACAACGACGCCGGCGGCATCTTCACCTACTCGCAGGCGGGCGCGCAGTTCGGCTATTCCCTGCTGTGGACGATGATTCCGATCACCGTCGCGCTGGTCGTGGTGCAGGAGATGGCCGCCCGCATGGGCGCCGTGACCGGCAAGGGGCTGAGCGATCTCATCCGGGAGCAGTTCGGCTTCCGGCTGACGTTCATCGTGATGATTACGCTCATCGTCACCAATTTCGGCAACGTCGTCGCCGAGTTCGCCGGCGTGGCGAGCAGCCTCGAGCTGTTCGGGTTGTCGAAGTACATCGTGGTGCCGCTCGCCGCGCTGACCGTCTGGGCGCTGGTGGTGCGCGGAACCTACGACAGCGTGGAGAAGGTGTTCCTGGCGGCGTCGGCGTTCTACGTGTGCTACATCATCGCCGGACTGCTCGCCCACCCGGACTGGAAGGCGGCGGCGTTCGCCACCGTGACGCGCCCGGAGGCCGCCGGCATCAGAAGCTACGGGTACCTGTACATGGTGATCGGCCTGGTGGGAACGACCATCGCGCCCTGGATGCAGTTCTATCTGCAGGCCTCGGTCGTCGAGAAAGGCATCACCGCACGACAGTACACGGCGTCGCGGTGGGACGTGGTGCTCGGCTGCATCTTCACCGACGTCGTGGCGTGGTTCATCATCGTGGCGTGCGCCGCCACGCTCTACGCCAACGGCCGGCACGACATCGCCGGCGCGGCCGATGCGGCGCAGGCGCTCCGCCCGCTCGCCGGGAACTACGCCTACCTGCTCTTCGCCGCGGGCCTGTTCAACGCGTCGCTGTTCGCCGCGTCGATCCTGCCGATCTCTACGGCCTACGCCGTGTGCGAAGGGCTCGGGTTCGAATCGGGCCTGGACAAGCGGTTCCATGAGGCGCCGGTCTTCTACTGGCTCTATACGCTGCTCATCGTGCTCGGGGCGGGCGTGCTGCTGGTGCCGCGGCTGCCGCTCGTCTACGTCAGCGTGCTCTCCCAGGTCACCAATGGCGTCGTCCTGCCGCTCGTGCTCGTGTTCATGCTGCTGCTCACCAACGATCGCGAGCTGATGGGCGAACACACCAACTCCCGCTGGTACAACGTGGTCGCCTGGGCGACGGTGGGGGTGATGATTGGACTGACCTTCGCCATGCTCGTCGCGCAGGCGCGGAGCGGCGACGCCGCCGGCGCGCGGACCCTGGACGCCGCCCACACCGTGTTCGCGCGGAGTGGAACGCCCGCCCCGAGCCGGCCGGCCCCCGGGCCCGAGACTGCAGGCGCCGCCCCGGGGAAAACACGGTAATATGACGCGCATGTGGAAAGAATTCCGAGAGTTCATCGCGCGGGGCAACGTCATCGATCTCGCGGTCGCAGTCATCGTCGGCGCCGCGTTCGGGAGGATTACGACGTCGCTCGTCGAAGGCGTCCTGATGCCGCCTATCGGCTTGCTGATCGGGCGTGTGGATTTTTCGAGCCTGTTCTACGTCCTCGACGCCTCCAAGGGCGTCCCCGCATCGATTGCAGACGCAAAGGCCAAGGGCATCCCCGTCATCGCGTACGGCGCGTTCCTGAACGACGTCATCAACTTCCTCATCATTGCGTTCGTGGTGTTCCTGCTGGTCAAGGCGGTCAACCGTCTCAAGAGCGCGCAGGAAGCCCCGGCCGCGGCGGCGACCACCAAGGAGTGTCCGTATTGTCTGTCGACGATTCCGCTGCACGCGTCGCGGTGCCCGGGTTGCACGTCGCAGCTCACCGCGTAGTCGGCAATCGTCGTTGACAACCGCTTTTGGCCGGAGCTACCATTTTTTCATCCGCGCCATTGAGAGACCTGCGTGTTCCTCCTCTCCGGGGACCCGAGTTCCCGTCGGGCCAGCGTGTGCGGGCCTGACGCGATTCGGCCTATGAAGAAGCGTCTTGTCGCAGTCCTCGGGGCGAGCCTCGTCGGGGCGTGCGGCAGCAGCAACAGCCCCTCGACCCCGAGCGCGTCTCTGAGCGCGCCGGTTCCGGTGAGCCCCGTCGACGCCACGCAGTTCCGTAACGCCGACCAGCCGCTGCTCTTGATCGTCCAGAACGCGCCGGCAGACCAGAGCGGGACGACGACCTACACCTTCGAGGTCGCGACCGATTCAGCGTTCGCGGCCAGGGTGCAAAGCAGGGACGGCGTCGCGGAGGGCACCGGTGGACAGACCAGCGTGCGGCTCGATCCGCTGCCTGACGCCCGGGACTACTTCTGGCGCGCGCGCGCGCAGCGAGGCGGCACGATCGGTGCCTTCAGCCCCCCGTTGAGGTTCACGGTGGGGCCCGGCATCCTCCTCTCGGCCCCGATGCCGATTTCTCCGCTGACCGGCGCGCAGGCCGCTGTTTACCGCCCGACCTTCACCGTGTCCAACGCTGTTCGGCAGGGACCGCCTGGCCTCACGATCTACCTGTTCGAAATCGCGTCCAACGCCGCCTTCAGCCCCGTCGTGGCCGGCGGCACGGTTCCGGAAGGATTGACGGGCCAGACGTCGTTCACCTCGACGGTCGATCTAGCCGGCGGATCGACGCTGTTCTGGCGCGCCTCGGCGATGGATCAGGCCAGCGGCACGACGAGCCCGCCCAGCGCCGCCCAGAGCTTTGCCTCCGCCATCCGCACGCAGCAGGCCGATCTGGCCGTCCAGCTCGGCGCCGTCCTCTGGTCTGGCGCTCAGCCGGGCGGCGGCAACGGCCACGCGACTCTTGGCGACAACTGGCAGGTGCAGACGCTCTATCACGCCCCGAGCGGCACGACTTTCGTCAGCCCGACGCTCGAGGAGCTTCGGCTGTTCGACCTCATGGACCGCGGAATGAGCCCGCAGGGCGCGATCGACTGGCTGCGGACGAACGGCTATCCGACCGTGGCGCAGTACTACCCGAACGTCCAGGTGATTGGCATTCCGTACCAGGTACATGGCGTTCATCAACGGCAGGTGGGACCTGGTGCTGCGGCTCGAGTAGCCGCTGAACCTCCCCGGCAGACGCATGCTGACGACTACGGTCACCGCCTTGAGCTGGTCGTGGATCCTGGTGATGGCCGTCGGTCCGCCGCTCGTCGGCCTGCTCGTCGCCTACCCGATCTGGCAGGCCCGGCAGCCGATCCTCGGGAATCTGACGGGATCGCTCGTGATCTTCGGGTCGGCGCTCGCGCTGATCGTGCGCGAGTCGATCGACCTGAACCGCCTGACCGCGCGGTGTCTCGAGGCGGGGTACACCTGCTGGCCGGATCCGAGCGCCTTCGCGCGCTTCGCGATTTACGCGTCGGTCGGCCTCATCGAGGTCTTCGCGCTGTTCAGCTACAGCCTGCGCGTCGAGCGGAAGATTCGCCGGCGCGGCTACGCGCCCGAGTGGCGGTAGCCGGGCTCAAGGAGTCGGCGAGCGGCGCTCGAGGGCGGCGCGGTCCCACCCGGCCAGCGTCGCGGCGGCGTCGTAGGTCGAGTCGATGAATGCCGCGATCGCCTGCTCGGGCGATCGCGCCGTCCGCACCGCCTCGTACGGCAGGATGAATTCGCCGAGATCGCGGTGATAGAACGCCTCGCCCGGATCGACGCCCGCGTCCTTCAATCCGGCCGGCTCCGGAGCGGCGTACGCGTAGAAGGCCGGCTCGGGCAGCGCCGGCGCGGTGCCGGGCCAGAAGCCGTGGCTGATCACTTCGTGAGAATACGCCTCCTGCATGAATGCCGGACCCTGGCGGGGCGGCGCGCGCCGGCCCGAGAAGCGCGTAACCGCCAGATCGAAGCTGCCCCAGAAGAAATGGACCGGGCTGCATTTGCCGGTGAAGGCGGACCGGGACCGCGTGAACACGCGATCGACGCGGGTGAGGATGCGCCACAGCCGGTTGGCGTATTCCGGATCGTACGTACGGTGCACGGTGTCGGCGTCGAACCGGACCGGCGACGCGATTTCGACCGGCATCGGCCAGATGCTCACGGCGATCGACATGTCTCCGAGGAGCGCCATCACGTCGCGGTAGAAGTCCGCCACGGAGCGGGGGCCGAGGGCGAGCTCGCGCGTGTCGCCGTCCGAGGCGCGGACGACGAGCCGATGATCGACGAAGTCGAACTCGATGGTGAAGGCGCGCTCATCGTGCGGAAGGAGGCGCGTGGAGAGGCCGCGCGCGGTCGCGTGCAGCGCGACGCCCCAGCCGTGATTGATCGGCGGCATCTGCGCGAGCGCCACTTTGCCGGCGATCTGCGTCCACATGTGAAGCGTGGCGTAGGTGTCCTTCCACGCCTCGAGCGGGAGCGGCGGCCACAGATCCTCGGACATCGGAGCCCTCCACCTGCCGTCGGCTTGCACGACGGCAGGCGCGTTACGGATTGAGATCCACCCAGACCGACTTCAGCTGTGTGTAGTGCTCGAGCGCGGCGGCGCCCATCTCGCGGCCGAACCCGCTGTGCTTGTACCCACCGAACGGCGCCGCCGTGTCGTAGACGTTGTACGTGTTGATCCAGACGGTGCCGGCCTGCAGCCGCCGCGCGACCTGGTGCGCCTTCTTGACGTCGCGCGTCCAGACCGCCGCCGCCAGCCCGTAGCTGCTGTCGTTCGCCCGGGCGATGGCTTCCTCGACGTCCGCGAAGTCGATCGTCGCCAGCACCGGCCCGAAGATCTCTTCGCGCGCGATCGTCATCTCCGGCGTCACGCCGCCGAACACCGTCGGCTGCAGAAAGTAGCCCTTGCCGGTCCCGATGTCCGCCCGCGCGCCGCCGGCGAGCAGCGTCGCCCCTTCCTGCCGCGCGGTCTCGATGTAATGGAGATCGCGGTCGAGCTGAGCCCTCGACGCGATGGCGCCAAGCCGCGTCTTCGGATCCATCGGATCGCCGGGCGCCATCTTCCGCGCCCGCGCGACCACCTTCTCGAGGAATTCGTCGCGGATGGACCGGTCGACGAGAAGACGCGATCCGGCCGCGCACACCTCGCCTTTGCCGTAGAAGATGCCGGTCGTGGCGCCGCGGACCGCGCGGTCGAGGTCGGCGTCCGCAAACACGATGTTGGGCGATTTGCCGCCGAGCTCGAGCGTGATGCGCTTCAGCGTGTCGGCCGCGCCGCGCATGATGTGCCGGCCGGTGGCGGTGTCGCCGGTGAACGCGATCTTGTCGAGGCCCGGGTGCGAGACGATCGCCTCGCCGAGCGTCGCCCCCGGACCGGTCAGCACGTTCAGGACCCCCGGCGGAAAGCCGGCCGCCGCCGCCAGGTCGGCCAGGGCGAGCGCGGTGAGCGGCGTCTGGCTGGCCGGCTTGACGATGACCGTGTTGCCGCATGCCAGCGCGGGCGCAACCTTCCACGCCGTCAGCAGCAGCGGGAAGTTCCAGGGAACGATCGCGGCGACGACGCCGACCGGCTCGCGAAGCGTGTAGGTGAAGTACTGGCCGCTGACGGGAATCGTATCGCCGTGGACCTTGTCGGCCCAGCCCGCGTAGTACTGGAAGCATTCGGCGGCCGCCGGCACCTCGACGTGGCGCGACTCGAAGATCGGCTTGCCGTTGTGCAGCGTCTCGAGCCGCGCGATCGCGTCGGCGTTGGCCAGCAGCCCGTCGCCGAGGGCCCACAGCAGACGGCCGCGTTGACGCGCCGGCATCCGCCCCCATGGACCGTCGAGCGCCGCGCGCGCCGCGGCGGCCGCGGCGTCGAGATCGGCCGACCCGGCCGACGCCACGCGCGCTATCGTCTCCTCCGTCGCAGGGTTGATCACGTCCAGCGTCGCGCCGGACGCCGCATCGCACCACTGGTTGTTGATGAAGAGCTGGTCGCGCACGTCTCAGAATCCCTGGGTCACAGCGTACTCGGTCCGGCGGGGGCGGGGCGTCCGATCGACGGCTTCGCCCGACGGCCCTGGTGGTGACCCGGTTCGGTCACCCGGCCGTCTCGCCAGGCCGCAACTCCAGGACCTGCACGCCGGTCGGCGCGAGGAGCGTCCGCAGCCGATCCGGCGTCCCCGTGAGCTCGGGGAAGGTGCCGTAGTGCATCGGAACGACCTGTCGCGCCCCGACGAGCTCGCACGCCCTGGCCGCCTGGTCGGGGCCCATCGTGTAGATGTCGCCAATCGGCAGGAACGCGATCGACGGCCGATACAGCTCGCCGATGAGCCGCATGTCGCCGAAAAGCGCGGTGTCGCCGGCGAAATAGATCGTGAGGCCGTCTTCGAACCGGATCACGTAGCCGCACGGCTGGCCGGCGTACTGGTGGCGCCCGTCCTCCTCGACCGAGCTGCTGTGCACGGCGGGCACCATGGTGATCGCCATGCCGCCGATATGCAGAGTGCCGCCATGATTCATTCCGGTCACCAACAGCAGCCCCTTCCGCCGGAACCACGCCGCCAGCTCGAACGGCGCGATGACGCGCGCGGCGGTTGCCCGTGCCACAGGGACCGCGTCGGCCGCGTGGTCGTCGTGACCGTGGGTAATCAGCATCAGATCCAGCGCCGCGATCTTCCTTGCGTCCTCAGGACAGGACGGGTTGCTGGCAAGCCACGGATCGATCAGGAGTCGCTTGCGGCCGGGCGACAGGAACAGGAACGTCGAATGGCCCAGCCACGTGAAGCGCAGAGACATGGGGTGGCGTGATGCGATGTGGTGCTGGGTGCGGCGAACGACTCGCCTACTCCCCGGTCCGCACGTACTCGAACCCGATCGACTGGTGATGGATCCCGCGGCGCGGCGGCGCGATGTAGTTCGCGAACCGGCCGGGCTCGAACACCGGGTCGGCCATGATGCTGAGCAGGTACGCGTGGTCTTCGTCGGACGGCAGCCACTCGCAACGGCGCCGGCGCCACTCGTCAGAGGGCACCGGCAGGCCGGTCGGATCGAAACACAACCCCGCGTACATGCCGATGCGCCGATTGAACTTGCGATCGGGCAGCCGCAGGCGATCGGCCACGCCGTGGCGCTCGAGAATCCGGTTCCATCGGTCGACGCCGGCGCGGCAGTCCTCGACGTACCAGTCGCGCAGCACCTCGTTCATGGCGTTGCGCATCGGCACCTGACGCGTCACGAGGCGATCGCCGTCGATGAACTCCATCGGATACGCCGCCTCCCTCAGGAGATGATCCTCGAACTGCTCCTCCCTGGCGCGTCCTTTCAGCCCGTTGGCGAAGTACGAGGCGGCGTTGCTCGACACTTCGCCGCCGTGAAGGTCGAGGCTCAGGCTGAACCAGAGATTCAGATGCTTCTGGATGGTCGGGAGATCGATCCCGCCGAGCGCCCGCACGTCCTCGGAGAATCCGGCTTCGGACATCAGCTGACACGTCCGCTCCAGGATCCGCGCGACGCCGGTCTCCCCCACGAACATGTGATGCGCTTCTTCGGTGAGCATGAATCGGGTCGTGCGCGACAACGGATCGAGCGAGCTCTCCGACAACGACATCAGCTGTGACTTGCCGTCGCGATCGGTGAACATCGTGAACATGAAGAAGTCGAGCCAGTTGTCGATCGGCTCGTTGAACGCGTCGAGGATGCGCGGCTTGTCGCGATTGCCGCTCTGCCGCTCCAGCAGCTCCTCGGCTTCGTCGCGCCCGTCGCGGCCGAAATAGGAGTGCAGCAGGTACACCATCGCCCAGAGGTGGCGCCCCTCCTCCACGTTCACCTGAAACAGGTTGCGGAGGTCGTACAGGCTCGGACACCGGCGGCCGAGCCAGCGCTGCTGCTCGACACTCGCCGGCTCGGTGTCGCCCTGCGTGACGATCAGGCGCCGCAGCGGGTTGCGGAACTCGCCCGGCACCTCCTGCCACACCGGCCGGCCGTAGAGATCGCCGAACCCGATGCGGCGATCCGCCAGCGGCTCCGCGAGGAAGATGCCCCATCGGTACTCCGGGAGCTTCACGTAATCGAACTGCGCCCACCCCTGCGCGTCGACGCTGATGGCCGTGCGGACGTAGACCTGGTGGTACTCCTGGAATCCCTGCGGACCCATGTCGTGCCACCACTGAATGTATTTCGGCTGCCAGTGCTCGAGCGCACGCTGCAGCCGCCGGTTGCTCGACAGGTTCACGTTGTTGGGAATCCGGTCTGCCGAGATCATCGCCTCGCGTCCCTTCGGTGGCGCGGACTGCCGGTGGCCCTCGTCACGTTCTTCTCCAGTCGAACGACGGCCGTCCCTGGTGACCGTACGCCTGGAGCGCGCCGGTCGGACCGACCGCATTGGGGCGTTGAAAGATCCAGTTCTGCCATGCCGTGAGGCGCCCGAAGATCTTCGTCTCCATCGTTTCCGGGCCAGCGAACCGGAGGTTCGCCTCGAGGGCCGTCAGCGCGTCGGGCGACAGCGCCGCGCGCGCCTCGATGCCCTGACGCACCTCGTCGTCCCAATCGAGGTCGTCGGGCGCGAAGGTCACGAGTCCTGCCGCCTCGGCGTCGGCCGCGCTGAACGGACCGCCGCGCGCGATCAGCTCGCCGACGACCGCCGGCTCCCCCAGAAACCGCGTCTGCAGCCGCGACAACCCGTTGCCCATCGGCAGCAGTCCGCCGTTCATCGCCGACAGCGAGACGACGTTGCGCTCGTCCGGGTCGTCGAGCATGTAGGAACGATCGGCGGCGAGCGCCAGCTCGAGCAGCGAGCCGGCGAAGGCCGAACCCGGCTCGACGACCGCGAAGAAGCTGCGGGCGGTCAGGTCGAGCCGCTTCAAGGTCCGCTTCATCAGCAGAGTCACCTCGCGAACGGCCCAGTGCGATTGATGATCGGCGAGCGTTCGATCGAGCGCCAGGACCGCTTCGGCGTCGCCGTCGGTGCGGATGATCACGGTGCCGATTTCCGGCTCGTTCAGCCGCAGGCGCAGCAGCGCATCGTCCAGCTCGCGAAAGGCGCGCAGCGGCCAGAACTGGTCCCCGGCCGCCACGATCGCCTCCGGCGTCGAGGGCTGCGGCCCGGTGGGCGCGTGAACGGTGAGATCCGCCGTCCGCTTGTGGCGATCGAAGGTCAGGGAGACGGCCGAGTAGGTGACGGCCGCGTCCGCGACGGTCGGATCGAGCGGCCCCAGCGCGATGCCGGGCCCTCCGGGCCGATCCGATGGTGCCGCGAGCGCCAGGGCTCGCGCCCGCACGGCGTCCGCGAACCGGCTGGTCGGATACACGGCGTCGACCAGCCCCCAGGCCACGGCTCGGGGGCCCTTGACGCCCTCGACAAGCGTGCTGAAGAAATCCGCACGGTCCCGGCGCACGCGTCGCTTGTCGACGAGCCGCGTCAGTCCGCCGGTGCCCGGCAATACGCCGAGCAGCGGCACCTCGGGCAGGCTCACCGCCGAATGGCCGTCGTCGACCAGGAGGATCTCGTCGCAGGCCAGCGCGAGCTCGTACCCGCCGCCCGCGCACGTGCCGTTGACGGCCGCCACGAACCTGAGGCCCGAATGGGCGCTGGCATCCTCGATGGCGAGCCTCGTCTCGTTGGTGAACTTGCAGAAGTTCACCTTGTCGGCGTGCGTCGCGCGCCGCAGCATCATGATGTTCGCACCGGCGCAGAACACACGCGCCTTCCGGCTTTCGATCACGACGCAGCGGACTTCCGGATGCTCGAAGCGGAGGCGCTGCACGGCATCGGCAAGCTCGATGTCGACGCCGAGATCGTAGGAATTCAACTTCAGGCGGTACTCGGACGAGAGGCCGGCATCCTCGCGGACGTCCATCGCCAGCGTGGCGAGCGCGCCGTCGACGGCGAGCCTCCAATGCCGATACCGCTCGGGCGAGGTCTCGAAGGTCAGGGCGGGGGCGGGAGCGTCAGCCATGGTTGAAAAATTGAACGCCCGTTCAAATAATGTAGGACGCCATGACTGGGACGTCAATCCCCGCACCGCCACCTGAGCCGCCCGCCAAGCGACCGAAACGCCGCCGGTCCCGCCGCCAGCCGGCGCGCGCCGACTCGACGCGCGTGCAGATCCTCAAGAGCGCCGCGGCCGCGTTCCGGAAGCTTGGCTACCATGGAGCGACGGTCGATCGGATTGCAAAATCGTTGCGGATGAACAAGGGAAATCTGTACTACTACTTCCGCGACAAGGAAGAGATTCTCTTCGCGTGCCATCAGTACTCGCTGGATCGCGTGCTCGAGCTCCTCGACGCGATCGCGGCGTCCCAGGAACCCGCCGAGGTGAAGTTCCGCCGGCTCGTCGTCGCCTTCGTGCACACGATTCTCGACGAGCTCCATGGGACGACACTGTTCATCGATCTCGAGGCGCTGACCGCCTCCCACCTCAAGACGATCGTCGCCCGCCGCGATCAGGTCGACCGCCGCGTGCGCCAGCTGATCGCCGACGGCATGGCGGCCGGCGTCTTCGCCGGCAACGATCCGAAGCTCGTCTCGTTCGCCGTTCTCGGCGCCGTCAACTGGATTCCGCGGTGGTTCCGTCCGGACGGGCCGGCGACGTCGCAGTACGTCGCGGACTGGTTTGCGGATTTCCTGGTCGCCGGGTTGAGGGCCGGCTGAGACCAGGCGCACCGGGCGAGCCGAGGGTCCGGGGACCTCACGTGCTACGATCGAGGCTTCGTGGGCACCGTCGTTCCGTTGATCCCCGTGCAGCCGCGCGTGCCGAAACCCGACTGGCTGAAGGTGCGCGCGCCCGGATCCCCGGGCTATCTCCGGCTCAAGGGGCTGATGCGCGAGCTGAACCTGCACACCGTGTGCGAGGAAGCGCATTGTCCCAACATCGGCGAGTGCTGGCACCACGGGACGGCGACGTTCATGATCCTCGGCGACGTCTGCACGCGGGCCTGCGCGTACTGCGCGATCTCCCACGGGCGGCCCGCCGCGATCGACAGGTCGGAGCCCGGGCGCGTCGCCAGCGCCGTTGCCGCGCTGGGACTCAGCTACGTGGTCGTCACCTCGGTCGACCGCGATGACGTGCCGGACGGCGGAGCGTCGATGTTCGCGGACACGATTCGGGAGACGCGCGCGCGGCTTGCGGACTGTCGGATCGAAGTGCTGATTCCCGACTTCCGCGGGAACGAAGCGGCGCTCCGCACCGTGCTCGACGCCGGTCCCGACGTCCTCAATCACAATGTCGAAACGGTGGCCCGCCTGTACCCGAAGGCGCGGTCCGGCGGCCGCTACGATCGGACGCTGCAGCTGCTCGAGCGGGCCCACGCGTACAGGCCCGACATTCCGACAAAGACGGGCCTGATGGTCGGGTTGGGCGAGGAGCGCGACGAACTGGTGGAGACCATCAGGGATCTCCGGCGCGTCGAGTGCGACATCCTGACCGTCGGGCAGTACCTGCAGCCCAGTTCCGCGCACGCGCCGATGGCTCGCTACTATCACCCGGACGAGTTCCGCAAGCTCAAGGCGATTGCACTCGAGCTCGGGTTTGCCCACGTCGAGTCGGGACCGCTCGTCCGCAGTTCCTATCACGCCCACGAGACGGCCGACGCATACCGGGCGGCCGCCGGCCGCTGATCCAGCCGGGACCGCCCGGCAACGCAGACGACTGCGTCTGACACTAATGTTGGATCTGTCGAGTCTACCGACGTCCTCGTAGCCTTTTCATCGACAAATCCGTCGTCCGCCGCCGCCGGGGACCCGACGATGTCGCGTTCGGTGGGGAAATCTGGAATTCGGGCGGTTGCCCCCGATCTGGCCCTTCTCTTGCTCTCTTTCCTGACGTTGTAACGCCCAGTATGCGGATCCGAAGGACGAGAGACATGGATTTCGAAGCGCTCGTACGGCGTGTGCGCGCCGAGTTCACGGAAATGCCGGGCCTGAGACTCACGCCTGCCCAGGCGACGAGGCTGTGGGGCCTCGAACGGGACGCCTGTCACCGTGTCATCGATGCGCTCATCGACTCGTCATTTCTGCGGTGGACGCCGAGCGGCGCCGTGATCCGTACCGACGCGTAGCCGCCGGGCCGGCGTCGCGCTCAAGGGTGTTTGGGCCGATACACATGTGTCGCCTGCCCGTAGAACACCTCGGCTGATTCCATCACCGTCTCGGTCAATGTCGGATGCGGGTGGATGGTCAGCGTCATGTCCGACGCGGTGGCGCCCATCTCGATGGCCAGCACGCCCTCGGCGATGAGCTCTCCGGCCCCGGCGCCGACCAGCCCCACGCCGAGCACGCGTCCGCTTTGGGGATCGAGCACCAGCTTGGTCAGTCCGTCGACGCGATCGATGGAAATCGCGCGGCCCGACGCGGCCCACGGGAATTTCGCGATCGACACGACACGACCGTCCTTGGCCGCCTGGGTCTCTGTCAGCCCGCACCAGGCCAGCTCCGGATCCGTGAACACGACGGCCGGAAT
Source organism: uncultured Acidobacteriota bacterium (assembly GCA_963807925.1). Lineage (GTDB taxonomy): Bacteria > Acidobacteriota > Vicinamibacteria > Vicinamibacterales > CAVVIG01 > CAWEDP01. The sequence goes on from CAWEDP010000004.1 coordinate 141,093, forward strand.
CGCGCGCGGCTCGAACGCCACCTGCTGCCCCGCGAGCGCTTCGACCGCCGTCCTCCCTTCGTGCGACGCTTTGTGGGCGAGCATCGGCTCGCCCACGACATCGCCGATCGCAAACAAAGTGGGCTCGTGGGTCCGCCGCTGCGCGTCCACGCGGATGAACCCGCGGGCGTCCACCTGCACGGCCGTCCGTTCGAGACCAGGGATGTCGGAGTTGGGTTTGCGGCCGATCGCGACGAGAACGGCGTCGAAGGTCTGCTCGCCCCCGCTCCGGTCCGCGCCTTCGAGCGTCACGCGCACGCCGCCCGGCGTGTCCTCCATCCTCGACACCTTCGTATCGAGGAGCACGGCGCTGGCGATCTGGCCGATGCGTCGCGCCAGGACGTCCACGAGATCCCGGTCCACGCCGGGAAGAAGCCCCGGCGTCATCTCGACGATGGTCACCTCGCTGCCGAGCGTCGCGTAGACGCTGCCCAGTTCCAGCCCGATGTAGCCGCCCCCGACGACCAGCAGCCGTTTGGGCACCTCGGGAAGATCCAGTGCTCGCGACGAATCCCACACGCGGGCGCTGTCGAGCGACAGCCCCGGCGCGCGCGCCGGCTGCGAACCGGTCGCCAGGATCGCGTGGTCGAACTGGAGCTGCTCCTCCCCGCCGCCGCTCCGTGCCACCTTCAGATGGTGACGGTCGACGATCTCCGCCGTGCCCTGGAGGTAGTTCACCTTTCGGTACTTCACCAGCTGTCCGGTGCCCGCCGTCAGCCGGGCGACGACCTGCGTCTTGAAATCGCGCAGCTTCGCGAGGTCGATGGATGGCTCGCCGAACCGCACGCCCCAGGCGCTCGCATGGCGCGCGTCGTGGACGACCTTCGCCACGTGCAACAGCGCCTTCGACGGAATGCAGCCGCGATAGACGCAGACACCGCCCGGGTTCGGCTCGGGATCGACGAGCGCGACGGACAATCCCAGATCGGCGGCAAAGAAGGCGGCCGCGTACCCTCCCGGTCCCCCGCCGACGACGGCAAGCTGGACGGAAATCATGATCGGAGGCTATGCCGCGCGAGCGGGCGAACGCATGACGCGTCCGTCTTCCCGCCGTCCTGGTGGCATCGCCGGCGGGCTTCGGCGATCACGAACCGATCGACCGGGATCATCCCTGCAGCGCGAGCAGAAACGGCTGTTCGAGGGCTTCGACGACCCAGCGTAGGAAACGGACGCCGTCGGCCCCATCGATCACCCGATGATCGTAAGAGAGCGACAAGGGGAGCATCAGCCTTGGCACGAACTGGCCGTCGAGCCAGACAGGCTCGGTGCGGCCGCGCGAGACGCCCAGGATCGCCACCTCCGGCGCGTTGATGATCGGGGTGAATGCCGTGCCGCCGAGGCCCCCGAGGTTGGAGATGCTGAAGGTGCCGCCCTGCATCTCGTCGAGCGTCAGCTTGCGATCGCGCGCCTTCCGGGAGAGCTGCGCGAGCGCCACGGCAATCGACGTGATGGTCAGCCGATCCGCGTCGCGAATCACGGGCACGAGCAGCCCGCGGTCGGTGTCGACCGCGATGCCGACGTGCACGTACTTCTTGTAGATGATTTCCTCAGCGGCCGTGTCGACCGAGGCGTTGAACTGCGGAAACTTCTTGAGGGCGGCGGCCGCGATCTTGACCAGGATCGCCGTGACGGTCAGGCTGCCGCCGGCCGCCTCGACCGACGGCCCATAGCGTGCGCGCAGGTCCTCGAGGGCGGTCATGTCCGCAGCGTCGTGCTGCGTCACGTGCGGGATGGTGGCCCAGGCGTACGACAGATGGGCCGCGGTCTTGCGGCGGACCGCGCGCATCGGCTGCCGATCGATCTCGCCCCAGCGGGTGAAGTCGGGAAGCGGCTCGGCGGCGGCGGGCGCGCCGCTCGGCGCCGCGGCGCCGATCAACCGGCTCACGTGCGCCTTCACATCGTCGGTCGAGATGCGGCCGCCGGCGCCTGTCCCCGGCACCAGGTTGATGTCGACGCCCAGCTCGCGGGCCATACGCCGAACCGACGGCGCCGCCGGAGCCGGAGGCATCTCGGGCGGAGTGGACGATTCGGCGGTGGCGCGTGACCCGCGGGTGATATCGACGACCTTCTGGCCCCGCGGCGGCACGAGGTCGGCCGCGCCGGCAGGCGACTCCGCGCCCTCGGGCGGCACGGGGGACCCCTCCGCCGGGCGCTCGTCGGGCCCTGGAGTCGCGGCACCCTGGGCCGCCGGCGGCTGCCCGCTTGCGGCTCCCGCCGGCGACGAGGTTTGCGGTTGCGCGCCGCCGAGGTCGTCCACGCTGAGAATGGCCTGTCCGACACTGACCTTGTCGCCCGCCTTCACCTTGATCTCGCGGACACGGCCGGCCACCGACGACGGGACCTCGATGGTCGCCTTGTCGGTCTCGAGCTCGAGTACCGCCTGATCCTTGGCGAGCGCGTCGCCGGGCCGAACGAGCACTCGGAGCACATCGCCGCTGCTGATGTTCTCGCCGAGCTCAGGCAGCGTAAAGTCGGTCACCAACAGCCCTCCGATCTCATGCAACCTTCACGCGATCGTGACCGGCTAGGAGATCGCCGGGTTCGCCTTCTCCGGATCGATTCCCAGCTCCCTGATCGCCGATTCGGCGACTCCGGGCGCCAGCTGACCCTCGCGGGCCAGCGCGCCGAGCGTCGCCACCACGACGTAGCGGTGATCGACCTCGAAGAAGTCGCGGAGGGCCGCGCGGTTCTCGCTGCGCCCGAACCCGTCGGTGCCGAGCGCGATCAAGGGCCGCGGCAGCCACCGATCGATCGCGGCGGGCATCGCCTTGACGTAGTCCGACGCGGCCACCAGCACGCCGGGCGCGTTGCTCAGACACTGCGAGACGTAGGGTTCGCGCGGCGGTTCGCCAGGGTGCAGCATGTTCCACCGCTCGCAGCGCTGACCGTCGCGATAGAGCTCCGCGTAGCTCGTGACGCTCCAGACGTCGGCCGCCACCTGATACTTCGACTCGAGCAGTTCCTGCGCCTTGATCACTTCGGGCAGGATCGCGCCGCTGCCGAACAGCTGCGCGCGGCGCGGCGCGCCCGGCGTCGCCGTCTCGCGGAACCGATACAGGCCCTTGAGAATGCCGGGCGCGGCGCCGGCCGGCATCGCCGGCATGGCGTACTGCTCGTTCATCACCGTCATGTAGTAGAAGATGCTCTCCTGATCGATGTACATCCGCCTGATCCCGTCTGCGATGATGACCGCGATTTCGAACGCAAACGCCGGATCGTAGGCGACGCAGTTGGGATAGGCGAGCGCGAACAGCTGGCTGTTGCCGTCCTGGTGCTGCAGCCCCTCGCCGGCGAGCGTGGTGCGGCCGGCGGTTCCGCCGAGGAGGAAGCCGCGCGCCCGGGAGTCGCCGGCGGCCCAGATCAGATCGCCGATCCGCTGGAAACCGAACATCGAGTAGTAGATGAAGAACGGAATCGTGTTGACGCCGTGCGTGGCGTATGCGGTGCCCGCGGCGATGAACGACGACATCGATCCGGCTTCCGTAATCCCCTCCTCGAGAATCTGCCCGTCGGAGGCCTCCTTGTAGTACAGCAGCGTGTCCTTGTCGACCGGCTGGTACAGCTGGCCGACGTGCGAGTAGATGCCGACCTGCCGGAACAGCGCCTCCATCCCGAAGGTGCGCGCTTCGTCGGGGACGATCGGCACGATGAGCCGTCCGACCTCCTTGTCGCGCAGCAGCTTCGACAGCACGCGCACCGCCACCATCGTCGTCGACGCCTTGCGGCCGTCGGTGCCCTTGAAGAACTCCTCGAAGAGATCCTGCGAGGGCGGCGGGAGCGGCTGGCTTCGCGTCTTGCGGCTCGGCACGAATCCGCCGAGCGCGGCACGGCGCTCCTTCAGGTACCGGATTTCCACGCTGTCGTCGGGCGGCCGGTAGAACGGCGTCTTGGCGATCTCGCTGTCGGAGACCGGAATGCCGAAGCGCGTGCGGAACGCGCGCAGCTCGTCTTCGTTCATCTTCTTCTGCTGGTGGGTGATGTTCTTGCCCTCGCCGGCCTCGCCGAGCCCGTAGCCCTTGATCGTGCGGGCCAGAACCACGGTCGGCGATCCCCTGTGCTCGACCGCCGCTCTGTACGCGTTGTACACCTTGACCGGATCGTGGCCACCGAGCGTCATCTTCTTGAGCTGGTCGTCGGACAGGTGCTTGACCATCTCGAGCAGCCGGGGGTCGGCGCCCCAGAAGTGCTCGCGGATGTAGGCGCCGTCCGAGACGGCGTACTTCTGGTACTGGCCGTCGACGACCTCGCCCATGCGCTTGACCAGCAGGCCGTCGCGGTCTTTCGCGAGCAGCGGATCCCACTCGCGCCCCCACAGCAGCTTGATCACGTTCCAGCCGGCGCCCCGGAACGCCGCTTCGAGCTCCTGGATGATCTGGCCGTTGCCGCGGACCGGTCCGTCGAGCCGCTGCAGGTTGCAGTTGACAACGAAGATGAGGTTGTCGAGCTTCTCTCTGGCGGGCAGAGTGATGGCACCGAGCGCCTCGGGCTCGTCGGTCTCGCCGTCGCCCAGAAACGCCCAGACCTTCGAGTGCGATTTGGGCTTGAGGCCGCGGTCCTCCAGGTAGCGCGTGAAGCGCGCCTGATAGATGGCCATGATCGGACCGAGACCCATCGAGACCGTCGGGTACTCCCAGAAGTCGGGCATCAGCCACGGGTGGGGGTACGACGACAGCCCGCCGCCCTCGTGCAACTCGCGGCGGAAGTTGGCCAGGTGCGTCTCGTCGAGCCGTCCTTCGAGGTACGCGCGGGCGTAGACACCGGGCGCCGCGTGGCCCTGAAAGAAGACGACGTCGGCCTCGCCGTCGTCGTGGCCGTGGAAGAAATGGTTGAAGCCCACTTCGAACAGCGTCGCCGCCGACGCGAACGTCGAGATGTGGCCGCCGATGCCCTCTTCCGCCTTGTTGGCGCGGACGACCATGGCGGCGGCGTTCCACCGGACGAGGCTCTTGATGCGGCGTTCGATGTCGGGGCTTCCCGGCATCAGCGCCTGATCGTCGGCCGGGATGGTATTGATGTACGGCGTGTTGGCGCTGAACGGCAGCTTGACGCCGTTCTCGGTCGCGTGCAGCGCCAGCTCACGGAGCAGGCGGGCGACCTTCGCGGGGCCGCCGGTCTGCAGCACGAAGTCGAGCGACTCGAGCCACTCGCGCGTCTCGACCGCCTCGAGCTCCGCCGCGTCTTTCGGAGCAATGTTTCTCACCGAACCGGGTCCTTTCGAATGTCGACGGCCCCGATGGTCCGGCCGATCGTCCCGACCGGTGCCGTTCGCCGCTCGACGGCCACGTCCCCGCCGAGCGGTCGGCTCGCGGGACCGTCACCTGCAGATCGATCACTCATTGTAATCGCATGCCGTACACCGGCGCGAGGGCACGATCCCTTCAATTTTGTCGCTGTGTACCGATCGCGCGACGGCTCAGTAGCTCGCCGGCGCTGATGGACAATGACACCTGGAGCAGGAGGCACCCATCGCGACCCGCCCGACGATTCCGCTGCGCCTCGCCGCCGTTCACCATCGAATCGTGACGTGCGATCGCTGTCCGCGGCTCCGCGCGTACTGCGCCGAGGTCGGCCGCGAGAAGCGGCGCGCCTATCGGGCCGACACCTACTGGGCGCGCCCGGTTCCCGGATTCGGCGACCCGCGCGCGCGTCTGCTCATCGTCGGGCTCGCGCCGGCGGCGCACGGCGCCAACAGAACCGGCCGCGTGTTCACCGGCGACGGCGTCGGCGGTTCCGGCGATTTCCTGATGGCGGCGCTCCATCGCGCCGGCCTCGCGAATCTGCCGACCTCACGCGCGATCGACGACGGATTGGTCCTCCGCGATGCCTACATTTCGGCGGCGGTCCGGTGCGCACCGCCCGACAACAGGCCCTTGCCCGGCGAGATTCACAACTGCCTTCCCTTGCTCGAGGAGGAGGTCGCCGCCCTCCCTCGGGTTCGCGTCGTCGTCGCGCTCGGCAGGATTGCGTTCGATGCGTACGTGCGGATGGTCACGCGCGGCGGCGGGAGGGAACGGCCGCGGCCGGCGTTCGCGCACGGCGTGCGCCACCGCCTGTCGAACGGCCACACCCTGATCGGCTGCTATCACCCGAGCCGGCAGAACACCAACACGGGCAGACTCACGCCGGCGATGCTCAGTGGCGTGTTCCGGCTCGCCGCGCGCGAGCTCGTCCGGGCCGCGGCCGGCGTCCCACCGACGGAGGTCACCCCAACCCCGCGGCAATGACCGACCGGACGCAGGGAACGATCACATCCGGCCGGTCGGTAATCAGGCCGTCCACTCCCCATCCGAGGAGCCGGCGCGCCTCGTCGTCGCGATCGACGGTCCAGACCTGGACGGCCAGGTTCGCGCGATGCGCGTGGGCCACGAACCGCCGGGTCACCACATGGGTGCTGCCCGCCCATTCCGGCACCTGGTACCCGCCGTACGGCGCGCGCGCGACCGGCCAGCGGCACCGGGATCGGTACAGGGCCCAGCGGACCTCCTCCCGGGCCGCGCTGGTGGCGAGGGCCGTCTCGCGTCTGCGGATGGCGCGGAGCACGCGCAAGCCAAAGGAGCCGATGCAGGCGCGCGGGATGGCGTCCGCGCGGCGAAGCGTCTCGACGAGCGCCGCCGCCATCTCGTCCGTATTGACCTTGGCTTCGATGATGACCGGGAGGGCCGGATAGCGCGCGAGCACCTGTGCCAGCGTCGGCACGCCGATTCCGCGGCCTCGGAACGGAAAATCGCCCGCCCGCTCGAAATGACGCCCGGCGTCGGCGGCGGCGAGCTCGTCGGCCGTCCTGGCGGCGATCGGACCAGCGAGGTCGGTGGTTCGTTCGAGCGTGCGATCGTGATGCACGACCACCATGCCGTCGCGCGAGAGGTGCACGTCGAGCTCCAGCCCGTCAGCGCCCGCCGCGACGCCGAGGTCGCATGCCGCGACCGTGTTCTCGGGCGCGAGCGCGCTGCCGCCGCGGTGCGCGAAGACCTGCGGCCGACGCGCGCTGAAGAACGGCTGCCGGGTCATCGGCTCACGCGCCGGCCGCCGCCCGGCGAGGTGGCGCGGGGCCGGCGCGCCAGTTCGGATAGAATCGACGACATGGCGGTTCCATTCCAGACCCTCGGCGAGTTGCGCCGGCACTCGACGCGCATCCGGCCGGTCAAACACGAAATCCGCGACAATCTGGTGCGCAAGCTGCGAGCGGGCGAACCGCTGTTTCCCGGCATCATCGGGTACGAGGAAACGGTCGTCCCCCAGCTCGTCAACGCGATCCTCTCACGCCACAACTTCATTCTGCTGGGTCTCCGGGGCCAGGCCAAGAGCCGGATTCTGCGCGGCATGGTCGATCTGCTCGACGAGCAGATACCGGTCGTGCCCGGCTGCGAGATTCACGACAACCCGCTGTCGCCGCTCTGCGCGTCGTGCCGCCTGCGCGCCGCCGAGGAGGGCGACGACCTGATCATCGGGTGGCTGCCGCGCGAGGCGCGCTTCGTCGAAAAGCTGGCGACGCCCGACGTGACGATTGCCGACATGGTGGGGGACATCGATCCGATCAAGGCGGCGCAGGCCGGGCTGAACCTGTCGAGCGAGCTGACGATGCACTACGGGCTGCTCCCGCGCGCGAACCGAGGCATCTTCGCCGTCAACGAGCTTCCGGACCTCGCCGGCAAGATCCAGGTCGGCCTGTTCAACATCCTGCAGGAAGGCGACGTCCAGATCAAAGGCTATCCGATTCGCCTGCGGCTCGACGTGATGCTGGTGTTCACGGCGAACCCGGAGGATTACACGGCGCGCGGCAAGATCATCACGCCGCTCAAGGACCGCATCGGATCTGAAATCCGCACGCACTATCCGGCGACGCGGCACGATGCGATGGCGATCACGCGCCAGGAGGCGTGGACCGAACGCAGCGACGGCCTCAAGCTGGACATCCCCGAGTACGTCCGCGAGGTGGTGGAGGAGGTGGCCTTTCAGGCGCGTGCCGATCGCAAGATCGACAAGCGATCGGGCGTGAGCCAGCGGCTGCCGATCACGACGCTCGAGCTCGTCGTGTCCAACGCGGAGCGCCGGGCGCTGCAGAATGGCGAGAAGATCGTCGTGCCCCGCGTCACCGATCTCTACGCCGCGCTCCCGTCGATCACCGGCAAGTTCGAGCTGGAGTACGAAGGCGAGCTGCGCGGCGCCGAACAGATCGCGCGGGATCTCATTCGCGCCGCCGTCGGGAACGTGTTCAGCGGACGCTTCGAGGGGACCGACACGCGCACGGTGACCGAGTGGTTCGATCTGGGCGGCACTCTCCCGCTCAGCGACAGCACGTCGGCTGACGAGGTGATTCGCGCCGCAGCCGGCGTGCAGGGCCTCCGCGAGCTCGCCCTGCGCGCGGGTGCCGCGTCCGGCGCCCCGGCGCCCGCGGTCGCGTCGGCCATCGACTTCGTCCTCGAAGGGCTGTACGCGCAGAAGAAGATCAGCCGGAGCGACGAACGGGGATACGCCGCCAACGAAGCGGCGCCGCGCCGGCCGACCCGCCGCGAGGAAGCCTCGCTCGAGGAAGAGATCCGGATGCCGACCGGAAAGAAGAAGTACTACAACTAGCCGCTGACGCGACCCATGAAGTACCGCTACAGCAAGTACACCGGCGACGAGCTCGACGACCTCGATCTCGAGGATCTGGTGGCGAAGCTGTCCGATCTGCTGCTCGCGAGCGGGTTCGGCAACCCGTACTCGACCGACGAGGGCGAGCAGACGATGCAGGCCCTCCACGATGCGATTCTCGACGCGCTGTTCAACGGCGGCGTGCTGCCCGACGAGACGATCGAGCGGCTGCTGGGCGATCCGGCGGACGGCGACCAGTCCGAGGCGCGCTCCAAGCTGGAGGAACTGATCCAGCAGATCATCGATCGGATGACCGAGCAGGGGTACATCACGGCGCCGCCCGACCTGGAGGCCGAGCGCGAGCGTCGACAGGGCCGCGGCGGCGGAAGCGCCGACGCCTCGCAGCATGCCACGTTCGAAGTCACCGACAAGACGCTCGACTTTCTCGGCTACCGCGCGCTCCGCGATCTGCTGGGGTCGCTCGGCAAGAGCAGCTACGGCCGGCATGACACGCGCGAGCAGGCCACAGGCGTCGAAACGATCGGCGCCCCCAAGCCCTACCAATTCGGCGACACCCTCAATCTGGACGCCGCGAGCACGCTCCTCGCTGCCGCCGAGCGGCAGCACGCGCGCGGCGAGAGCACCTCGCGCCTGCGCGTGACGCACGAGGACCTGATGGTCGTGCAGGGGGAGTATCAGAGCTCCTGCGCCACGGTGCTCATGCTCGACTGCAGCCACAGCATGATTCTGTACGGCGAGGATCGGTTCACACCGGCCAAGCGCGTCGCGCTGGCGCTCGCCCAACTCATCAAGACCCAATACCCAGGGGACGCGCTGAAGGTCGTCCTCTTCCACGACTCGGCAGAGGAGATTCCGCTGGCCGAGCTCGGGCGCGTGCGCGTCGGTCCGTACTACACCAATACGCGGGAGGGGCTGCGCCTGTCGCGGCGGATCCTCGATCGGGAGCGCAAGGACATGCGCCAGATCATCATGATCACCGACGGCAAGCCGTCGGCCCTCACCCAGGCTGACGGCCGCATCTACAAGAACGCCTTCGGCCTCGACCCCTTCATCGTGGCCGAAACGTGCGCCGAAGTGGCGGCGTGCCGGAAGAGCGGGATCATGATCAACACCTTCATGCTCGCCCGCGACTACGACCTGGTCAGCTTCGTCCGGCGCGTCGCCGAGATCTGCAAGGGCAAGGCGTACTTCACGACGCCCTTCACGCTCGGTCAGTACGTGCTGATGGACTACATGGACAAGAAGACCAAGACGATCCATTGAGGGCAAAGGGCGCACACGCGCAACCAGCCCTGGCGTTGAGTGACATGTCCGATCTGCTGCCGCTGTTTCCGCTGCCGAACGTCGTGCTCTTCCCCGGCGTCTTCCTTCCGCTGCACGTGTTCGAGCCGCGGTACCGGGAGATGGTGGCCGACGCGCTCGCCAACGATCGCATGATCGGGATGGTGCTGTTCAAGCCCGGATGGGAGCACGAATACGAAGGGCGCCCTGCCGTCTATCCGATCGGGTGCAGCGGGGTCATCACCCACGTCGATCGGCTCGACGACGGGCGCTACAACATCGTCCTGCGGGGCGTGGAGCGGTTCCGCATTCTCGAGGAGGATCACGCGCGATCCTACCGGCGCGCGCTGGTCGATCTCGTGTCGGAGCGCGCGCTCGGGGCCGAGGACCGCGCCGCCCTCAGGCGGCAGCGCGCGCGGCTCGAAGTGCTGCTCGCGCCGACGCTGGATCGGCATCTGGGCGAGGGAGGAGGGGAGGAAGCGAGGACGGCGCCCGATCCCTTCGTCCCGTCGGGGATGCGCGACGAAGAGCTCGTGAACGCCCTCGCCCAGTACCTCGACCTCGAGCCGATCGAGAAACAGGCGCTGCTCGAGCGCCAGTGCCTCAGGTCCCGCGCCGAATCGCTGGTGGAGCTGCTCGAGATGAAGGTCATGCTCGGACGCACCGCCCGTGCCCCGCAAGTCGCCCACTGACCGGTACCGCGCCCGACGCCCGTCTCACGTCCCCAGACGCCCCGCAATCGTGGCGACGATGCGCTCGCCGTGGAACCGGCCGTTTTCGATGAAGATGTTGCTGGTATCGCGGCCGCAGATGGCCCCGCCCGCCAGAAACAGGCCGGGCACGTTGGTCTCGAAGGTCTCCGGATCGTAGGTCGGCACCTGCTTCTCGCCGAGCGCGATCCCGGCGCGCCGCATCAAGTCCCAGTCGGCGTGATAGCCGGTCAGCAGGAACACGGCGTCGGAGGCGAGCTCTTCGTCCGCATCCGACTCGTTGGACCGGATGATGACGGAGGTGGGCCGAATCTCAGTGAGACGCGAGTTGAAGCGGGCGGCCACCGACCCTTCCTTGATCCGGTTCTCGATATCGGGGCGCACCCAGTACTTGATCGTCTTCTTCAGCTCCGGGTGCCGGTGGACCAGCGTCACGTAGGCGCCCGATCGAAACAGCTCGAGCGCCCATTCGGCTGCGGAGTTCCCGCCGCCGACGATGACGACCCGCTGACGGTAGTAGGGGTGCGGCTCGCGGTAGTAATGGTGCACGTGCGGCAGCTCCTCGCCCGGCACATGCAGGTAGTTCGGCTGGTCGTAGTAGCCGATGGCGAAGATGACGTTGCGCGCGTGCCGGATGCGGCGGACGCCGCGCGACGAGCGCGTCTCGACGGCGAAGATGGTCGCGGTCTCCGCCGCCCCGCCGTGCACGGCCGGTTCGCGGCCGAGCGCCTCTTCGTCCGGCTCGCGATCGACCGAAAGGACCGTCTCCCCGTAGGTGATCTGCAGATCGTAGGTCTCCACGACCTTGCGGTAGTAGCGCAGCGCCTCCACGCGCGTCGGCTTGTCGTACGGCGAGACGAACGGCAGCCGGCCGATTTCGAGCAGCTCCGGCGTCGTGAAGAAGACCATCTGCGGCGGGAAGTTGAAGATGGAATTGACGAGCACACCCTGCTCGAGCACGACGTAATCCAGATGGTGCTGTCGAGCGGCGATGCCGGCGGACAGCCCGGACGGTCCGGCGCCGACGATAATCAGATCGCGAACGGTCATGCCGCGATCATACAATCTCGCCCCGCGGCGGCGCGCCGGTCACGCCCGCAGCGCCGCGATCTCGGCGTCGGTGAAGCCGAATTCCTTCAGCACCTGCCCGGTGTGCTCCCCGAGCAGCGGAGCGCGCCGCGAGGGATCCGCCGGGGTCTCGCTCAACTTGATGGGGGACCCGAGCGTGCGCATGCGGCCGAGCAGGGGATGCTCGGTCTCGCGCACCATGTCGCGCGCGAGAACCTGCGGATCCGCGAACACCTGCGCGTAGTCGTTGATCGGGCCGCACGGGATGTCGGCGTCCTGCAGCGTCGCGAGCCACGACGCCCGCGGCGCTCTCGACGTCACCCCTTCGATGAGCGCCGCCAGCTTCTCCTGGTTGCGCACGCGACCGGCGTTCTCGGCGAATTCGGGGGCGCCCGCCCATTCGGAATGGCCCAGCACGTCGCAGAGACGGCGAAACAGCCGGTCGGTGTTCGCGCCGACGGTGATGTACCCGTCCGCGCACCGGACGGCCTGGTAGGGCGCGTTCATCCGGTGCGCCGACCCCTTCGGCTGTGGCACACCGACGCCCGAGAAATACTCGGTCGCCTCCCAGACCGACAGCGCGACGCCCGCCTCGAGCAGCGAGGTCTCGACGCGCTGGCCCCGTCCGGTCCGCTCGCGGTGGTGGAGCGCCGCGAGCACACCGGTCAGCGCGAAGAGGCCTGCGCCGAGATCGGTCAGCGGAATGCCGGCCTTCACCGGCGGGCGGCCCGGCTCTCCGGTCACCGACATGATCCCGGCGGCGCCCTGCGCGATCAGATCGAAGCCGCCCCTCGCACGGTCCGGACCGGTCGCGCCGTAGCCTGAAATCGACGCGTAGATCAGGCCCGGGTTCTCCGCCGCGAGCGTATCGTAATCGAGATGCAGCTTCCGCATCACGTCCGGCCGGCTGTTCTCGACGACGATGTCGACGGCGCGTGCCATGCGCAGGAAGGCCTGACGAGCGTCGGGCCGCTTCAGATTCAGCACGACGCTGCGCTTGCCGCGGTTGACCGCGTTGAAGGCCGGGCTCTCCGACCCGACCGCGCCGACCATGCGCCGGGACGATTCGCCACCCGGCGGTTCGATCTTGATCACGTCGGCGCCAAGGTCGGCCAGGATGACGCTGCAGAAAGGGCCGGCCATGAACTGCGTCACGTCGAGAACCCGGATGCCGGAGAGCGGACCCATCGGTAAGAACATACCGCAGAGGAGAGACGCCTTTGTCGACACCTGAAACGATCTTCACGGTCACCGGCCCGATTGCCACGCTCACCTTCAACCGGCCCCACGCCCGCAACGCGATGACGTGGGGCATGTACCAGGCCCTCGTGGACGCATGCGAACGGGCCGACGGCCAGGGCGAGGTCCGCGTTCTGATCCTGCGGGGAGCGGGCGAGAAGGCGTTTGTCGCGGGCACCGACATCGCCCAGTTTGAGGCGTTCCGCACCGACGACGATGCGCTGAACTACGAGCGCCGGATGGACGAAGTGATCGATCGCCTCGAGCGGGTGACGAAGGTCACGATCGCGCAGGTGCACGGCGTCGCCGCCGGCGGCGGCTGCATGATCGCGCTGACCGCCGACCTGCGCGTCGCGACACCCGAAGCGAGCTTTGGCGTTCCGATCGCGCGGACGCTCGGCAACTGCCTGTCGGCCGCCAATTACAGCCGTCTCGTCGATCTCCTGGGTCCCGCGGTCGCCAGGGACCTCATGCTGACGGGGCGTTTCATCCACGCGGAAGAGGGCCTCGCCCGCGGGATCGTGACGCGCATCGAGCCGTCGGCCTCGCTCGACCGCGCGACCCGCGAGCTGGCCGAACGGGTCGCCGCCAATGCGCCGCTGACGCTTCGCGCGACCAAGGAGATGATCCGCCGGGTCGCGGCCGCGCGCCGCCTGCCGGCCGCCGCCGGCCGCGATCTGGTCACGATGTGCTACGCGAGCCGCGATTTTCGCGAAGGCGTCGCCGCGTTTCTCGAGAAGCGGCAGCCGAAGTGGACCGGAGCGTAGATCACCAGGGGCCAGGCGCAGGCCCTGGCGCGCCAGGTGGACGACAGCGGCTTCCAGCAGGACCCGACGTGGTTATCGCGATTCGACGGGCTGCCATCTGACGGCCTGGACGGCGTCCTCGAAGGGCACGTCCGGCCGCATCGAGAACGACAGCGCCGCGCCGAGCAGGAGCAGGCCCAGGGATCCGATGAACGGCACATGCCAGTTGCCGGTCAGATCGGCGAGATATCCGAATGCCTGCGGCGACAGCACGGCAGCCACGGCCGACCCGGTGTTCATGAAGCCGCTCGCGGTGCCGGAATACTTCGGCGCGATGTCCATCGGGATCGACCAGATCGGGCCGATGACGAGCTCGGCGCACAGGAACGCGCCAGCCAGGCTGATGATGATGATGGTCAGGTTGCGCGTCATGAACATCGGCGCCAGAAACAGCGCCGAGCTCAGGAAGCCCGCGACGATGACGTTCCGTCGGGCCTTCAGCACGTCGCCCGTGCGCCGCAGGATGCGGTCGCTGATGACGCCGCCCAGGTAGTCGCCAACGACGCCTGCCGAGAACACGGTCGATGCGAACAGCGCCGATCGCGAGAGATTCAGGTTGTACTCCTGCAGGAAGAACTGCGGCAGCCAGTTGATGTACAGCCACAGCGTCCACCCGTAGCAGAAGTACACGACGGTGACCGGCAGCATCCGAACGGCGAGACGCTTCCAGGGGACGGCGACCCGCGCAACGGTGGGCCGTACGCCCGCGTTCGGCAGCCGCTGGAGCTCCTTGCGCGAGAGGCCGCCATGCTCGGCCGGCACGTCGCGGAAGTAGAACACCCAGACGATCACCCACACCAGGCTGGCGAACCCCAGCGCGCCGAACGACGCCCGCCACCCGATCCCCAGCACCAGCCACGCCACGATGGGCGGCGTCACGGCGTTGCCGAACCGCGCGAACGCGTGCGTGAGGCCCTGCGCGAATCCGCGGCGATCGGGCGGCGTCCACGCCTGCATGGCGCGAGTGGCCACCGGGAAGGTCGCCCCCTCGCCAAACCCGAGCATCACGCGAACGAGAAACAGCGTGACGAAGCTGCCGGCGAGCCCCGTCAAGATCGTCGCCGCCGCCCAGACCACCCCGCACGTGAAGAGGGTCCAACGCGGGCCGAACCGGTCGCCCACCCAGCCGCCGAAGATCTGAAACAGGATGTACGGATAGCCGAACGCGGACGCGATCACGCCCCACTCGGTCGCCGACAGCGACAGCTGCCTGCGGATCTCCCCCGCCGCCGTGGCGACGTTCGCGCGATCGATGTACGTGATGAGGTACATCATGCACAACAGGCCCAGCACGATTTCCGTCGCGGCAGGCCGTCGCAGTCGCACGTCGGGAGCGTATCACGCGCCATCGTGCTTCGAGCTTGAGACTTGGCCGTCGGCGGACTAAGCTGTGGCCTCTCAAGGAGCGCTCCCATGAAGAGGACGATGCAGGCGGCGTGGGCGGTGATCGCGGCGGTCGGGCTCGCCGGAGCCGCGACGGCGGCACAGCAGCAGGACTTCAGCCAGGTCCAGATCAAGACGACGAAGATTGGTCCGAGCTTCTACACGCTCGAAGGGCAGGGTGGCACGATTGGCGTGCTGACCGGACCAGACGGTGTGTTCATGGTCGACGCCCAGTTCGCTCCGCTGACCGACAAGATCGTGGCCGCGATCCGGCAGATCTCCGATGGCCGCATCCGCTTTCTCGTCAACACGCACGTGCATGGCGATCACACCGGCGGCAACGAGAATCTCGGCAAGCTGGGCGTGGTCATCATGGCGCGGCCGGAGCTGCGCGCCCGCCTGATGAAGCCGGCGCAGGCGGCCAACGGCACCCAGCCGCCGCCGGCCCCGCCGATGGCGCTGCCGACCATCACCTACAGCGCGAAGACCATCGTCCACATGAACGGCGAGGACATCCAGCTCATTCCCGTGCCGGCAGCCCACACCGACGGCGACACGATGGTGTACTTCCCCACGCAGGACGTGCTGATGATGGGCGACTTCTTCCGGACCGTCGGCTATCCCAACATCGACCGCACCAACGGCGGCACGCTCAACGGCATGCTTGCCGGACTGCAGGCCGCGATCGACCTGGTGAAGCCGACGACGAAGATCGTCCCCGGGCACGGCGCGATGACCGACAAAGCCGGAGTTGCCGCGCACCGCGCGATGATCGTCTCGATCCGCGACAGGATCGCGCCGCTCGTGCGCCAGGGCCAGACCGAGGAACAGGTCGTCGCCGCCAGGCCGACGGCCGATTTCGATGCCAGGGTCCCCCAGGTCGGCACGACCGGCGCGCGGTTCATCGGACAGATGTATGCGGAGCTGAAGAAATAGCGGCCGGGACTCGAGGCCAGAAGCTCAGATCCGGGCCTCGAGCCGTCACTTGATCGTCCACAGGTACACATTGGTTCCGCCCGCCTTGACGCGGGCGTCCGGCGGCCAGTCGTACATGTCGAACCGGTGCGACACGACGCGGGCGCCCGGCCTCAGCTCTTTCATCAGCTTCGGCGCCAGACGCCGGTTGATGGAGTTCGAGAGATAGAGCGTCACGACCGTCGCCTGGGAAATGTCGGCCTTGAAGAGATCGCCGATGAGGAAGGTGACCTTGTCGGAGAGGCCGCGCTTCCGCGCGCGGTCGTTCGCCGTCTTGACCAGCTTCTTGTCGATTTCGATGCCGACGCCGCGCGCGCCGAACTTCGACGCCGCCCGCAGCACGATGTCCCCCTCGCCCGACCCGAGGTCGTACACCACATCGTCGGGCGTCACGCGGGCGAGCCGCAGCATCGCGTCGCTGATGTTGTTCGTCGTCGGCACGAAGTGGATGTCTGGCGTCTGCGGCGCAAGCACCAGCCACCCGATCAGCACGGACCAGAATCCCTGCATACATGTCCAATCCGGGAGCCGCAGAACCGACGCCAGTAGTGTCCGGCTTCAGCCGGACTAGTCGTGCACCCCAGTAGTCGTGCACCCCAGTAGCGTCCGGCTTCAGCCGGACCAAGTCATCGTAGAGAATATGCCGACCGGAGTCCAGGATGCCCCCGCTGCGGCCACACCCGCACCTCTACGAGATCAACACGCGCCCCTGGCTCGATGCGCTCGGCCAGCGCGAGGGACGGCTGGTGACGCTCGCCCAGGTGCCCGACGACGAGTGGGACCGGCTGGCCGGGCTCGGCATGAACGTGGTGTATCTGATGGGGCTGTGGCGGCGCAGCGCCCTGGGACGACAGATTGCGCGATCGGAGCCGCAGCTCTTTCCGCTGTACGACCAGGCGCTTCCCGCGTGGCGAGCCCGCGACGTCATCGGCTCGGCATTCTGCATCAGCGCGTACGAACCCGATGAGGCGGTCGGCACCTGGACGGATCTGGCCGTTACCCGCGAGAAGCTGCACGATCGAGGCATGACCCTCGTCCTCGACTATGTGCCCAATCACACGGCATTCGACCATCGATGGACGAGCCGCAGTCCCGAACGCTACGTGCGCGGATCGCAGGCTGCCTTCCGCCACACCCCCGGAGCGTTCCGCGCCGTCGAAACGCCCGCGGGCGAGGTGAGCTTCGTGGCGTGCGGTCGCGATCCGTTCTTCCCGCCGTGGACCGACGTGGCGCAGCTGGACTGCTTCAATCCCGATGCACGGGCGGCGCTGATCGAGGAGCTGAAGACCATCGCGCAGCACGCCGACGGCGTGCGCTGCGACATGGCGATGCTCCTCTTGAACGACATCTTCGCTCGCACCTGGCGCGACCACCTGTCGCATCCGCCGCCGGCGACCGAATTCTGGGCCGACGCCCGCGCGGCCGTGCCGGGGCTCGTGCTGATTGCCGAGGTGTACTGGGACCTCGAGTGGCGCCTGCAGCAGCTGGGGTTCGATTTCACCTACGACAAGCGCCTCTACGACCGCCTGCTGCGCGCGCCGGCAGCCGAGGTGCTGGGCCACCTGCAGGCCGCGCCGGATTATCAGCGGCGATCGGCGAGGTTCATCGAGAACCACGACGAAGCGCGGAGCGCCGCCGCGTTCGGCGATCGCGTCCGGGCAGTGGCCGTGGCCATGAGCACCCTCGAGGGGCTGCGCTTCTTTCACGACGGCCAGCTGGAGGGCCGGCGCATCCGCCTGCCCGTGCAGCTCGGGAGGCCGCCGCACGAAGGGGTGGATCCGGGCCTGCTGGCGTTCTACCAACGGCTGCTGGCGGCGGTCGACGACCGGGTGTTTCACGCCGGCGACTGGCGGTTGTGCCCCGTCGGCGCCATCGACGACAGTTCGTCCCAGCTGCTCGCGTGGGAGTGGCGCCTGCCGAACGCCGAGCGCCTCGTCGTGGTGAATCTTGGCAACGTGACGGCGCAGGGGCACGTGCGGTGCGAGGTCGGGCGGGCGGCGGGCATGACGCCGATCTTCGAGGATTTGCTGGACGGTCAGACGTACCCGCGCCAGCGCGGCGCCATCGAGTCGCATGGTTTGTACGTCCGTCTTCCCCCCGGCGGCGCCCATCTCTTCCAGGTCGGGCCTGTCCCGGGAGCGGCGGCCGCGCGGCGGTGAAAATTGTGAGAACCCCGGCGTCGCGACGCTTCGGCGCGCTAAGCTTGACGTGCGGGTGGATTGACCGCATCGGGGAGGACTCGTGGGCCGTTCGCTGATGACCGCCTTGTTCACCGCGGCGATCGGCGCGGCGATCGTCGCGCAGCAGACGCCGGCGCCCTCGTTCACGACAGGCACCCGCACCGTCGCCGTGTACGCGACGGTGACGAACCCGCAGGGACGTCTCGTCCCCGATCTGTCGCGCGACGACTTCACCGTCGAGGACAACGGCAAGCGGCAGGCCCTCACGGTCTTCTCCAACGACATCCAGCCGATCACGGTCGTCATGCTGCTGGATCGCAGCGGCAGCATGAAGCCGAACTTCGCGCTCGAGGAACAGGCGGCGGCCGCGTTCGTCCGCGCCATGGGTACCGACGACAAGGCGCGGATCGGCACCTTTGCAACCCGCATCCAGATCGACCCCCCGGACTTTTCCTCCAATCATGACGAACTGCTTGAGGTCCTCGGCTCGGATCTGGAGAAGGACGGCCCGACGCCGCTGTGGAACGCCGTCAGTGCCGGCATCGACAAGCTGCTGCTCGAGCCGGGCCGGCGCGTGGTGCTGGTGTTCACCGACGGCGTCGACATGCCGATGAACTTCAGCCAGGGCAACAAGTCGCTCAAGGACGTGATGAAGCACGCCGAGGAGTACGACGTGATGGTGTACGCGATCGGTCTCGCGGGCGACACCGGGATGCCCGGCGTCGTGACGCGGCCGGGCGATCGTGGCGGCCCAGGCCCCTTCGGCGGGCCCGGGGGGCCCGGCGGCCTGGGCGGACGCGGCATCGGCGGGTACGGCTCCCGTCCACAACTGGAGAAACCGGATGAGGGGCTCCCGAAGATCGCGGCCGCTACCGGCGGCGGCTACTTCGAGCTGATGTCGGCCAGGGACCTCGCCTCCGCGTTCACCCGGGTCGTCGACGAGCTGCACCATCAGTACGCGCTCGGGTTCGCGCCGGAGAAGCTGGATGGCAGGATGCACGACATCACCGTCCGTCTCTCTCGCCCGGATCTCGTGGCCCGCGCGCGCAAGCGCTACCTGGCCTCGAAGACCCCAGGCGCGCCCTGAGCTGCCTTCTGCGTCGCCCGTCAGTCCGATCCCAGCGCCAACCGCCGTCCAAAATTTTGGTGGGCCGTCGCGTGCTCGGCCACCAATGCCGATGAGCGCCGGCATTCGGACCACCAGATGTGGAATGCTGTGGCCCGGCATGTGGAAGACACTTGCGCTCACGGCTCTGGCCGCGTGCGTGCCGGCGTCGAGCGCGACAGCGCAGGATGCCAGGACGGTCGTTGAAAACGCCTCGACAGCCCTCGGCGCCACCGGCCTGCGCTCGATTGCGTATTCGGGATCCGCAGCATTCGGCAACTTCGGTCAAAGCCGCGTGATCTCGTTCGGGCTGGCGTCCACGGCGATCCGGAACTACGCGCGCGCGATTGATTTCACCGTCCCCGCCTCCCACGCGACGGGCGAAACGATACCGCCTGGCATTCCGGGCGCTCCGCCGAGGCCACCGGGGACCTTCGAGCAAACGGTGACTCCCGCGACCGGGCCATGGGCGCTGCAGATGCAGATCTGGGTGACGCCGTGGGGATTTCTGCGGGGCGCCGCCGCCAACAACGCGACCGTCCGTTCCCGCAAGATCGACGGCATCGCGTACAAGGTCGTGACGTGGAGCTCACCCCAGAAGGCGCCGTCCGGTCAGCCCTATCGACTGGTCGGCTACATCAACGAGCAGAACCTGATCGATCGGGTCGAGACATGGGTCGAGCACCCGGTTCTCGGCGATCTGCACCACGAGTTCATCTACTCCAGCTACCGGGACTTCGACGGCATCAGGGCCCCGGCGAAGATTGCGCAGAGGCAGGACGGGATGGAGACGTTCGTCGCGGCCATCACCGAGGTTCGCAGCAATCCACCGAATCTGGCCGCGCTCATGGCGCCGTCGGCGTCGGCGGGGCGAGGAGCGGGAGCGGGGCTGGACGGCCTGCCAGCCGGACCGTCTGCGGCTCCGGCGGCGGCGTCGGAACGGGTCGCCGACGGCGTTTATCGCATCACGGGCGGCTACGTCTCGCTGGCGATCGAATTCCGCGACTACATCGTCGTGATCGAGGGCGGACAGAGCGAAGCGCGCGGCTTGGCGGTCATCGCGGAGACCAAGCGCCTGTTTCCCGGCAAGCGCGTCAAGTACGTGGTCAACACGCACCCGCATTTCGATCACGCCAGCGGGCTCGCGCCGTTTGTCGCAGAGGGCGTCACGATCCTGACCGACGACAACAACAAGTATTTCCTCGAGCAGGCGCTCGGGTCGCCGCGGACGCTGGTCGGCGACGTGCTCGCCAAATCGCACAGGAAGCCGAAAGTCGAAGGCGTCGTCGAGAAGATGGTGCTTCGGGACGACACCCGCACGCTCGAACTGCACCACCTGGAGAAACTGGAGCACAGCGACGGCATGCTCGTCGCGTATCTGCCGAGAGAGAGGATTCTGTTCACGGCGGACTTCAACGCGCCCGCGCCAGGACAACCGGTGAGCCCGTCGATCGTCACGCTGGTTCGGAATATCGAGCGGCTGCAGCTGGACTTCGACCGGCACATCACCGTTCACGCGCCCGATCCGGATCGACCGATGAGCAAGACCGAGTTGGTGGCGCTCGCCAACCGGGCGCGCATTGAGTAAACGACCGCAGCCGTATCATCGCCGATGAGATTGCAGGCATCACACGACCGTGAGTCCCTTCGTCGCACGCTGCGATCGTGGGCGGCGTTGGTCCTTGGCGCCGTGGCGGCGCTGGGCACTCCCCTGCTCGGACATCACTCGTTCGGCGCGTACTACATCGAGGCCGACACGATCGAAATCGAGGGCGACGTCGTCGAGTTCCAGTACAAGAACCCCCACGCGTGGGTTCATGTCGTCGCTCAGGATCCGTTCGGCCGGCCGAAGACGTACGCGGCCGAGTGGGCCGGGACCTCGCGGCTCGAACGCGACGGCATCACCAAGACCACGCTGCGCGCGGGCGACACGGTCCACATCTGGGCGTCGCCGAGCCGTGACCCGAACGACAACCGCGTCCGTTTGAAGCGCATCGAGCGGCAGGCCGACGGCTGGAAGTGGGGACAGGGCGGCCGCGATCGCCGGTGACACGTGTCCTGCGCGCGGCGTCTTGCGCCTCTCGCACGTTATCGCAGGTAGGCGATGAGCGGCGTCAGCGTCAGCGGACTGAGCACCGTCGACAGGAACACCGCGCTCGTCACGAAGGTCGGGGCCACGTCGAATTCGAGCGCCAGCACGGTCGTGACGACCGCGACCGGCATCGAGGCCTGAAGCACGCCCGCCTGCCGGGCGGCACCGGTGATCCCGAGCCACGTGGTCAACCCGAGCGCCACCACCGGCGTAACCACGAGCGACAGCCCCACCGCGAGGACGACGATGGCGGGCCGATCGGGCAGCGCCGCCCGTTCGAGCTGCATGCCGAGCACGAGCACCATCGTCGGCAGCGCGGCGTCGCTGAGCAGGGCGATGGGGCGCATCAGCGGCAGCGGCAGCGGGACGCCGGTGGCGAGCACCAGGCCGGCGGCACCCAGGCCGTACACCACCGGCACTCTCGCGACACCAAGGAGCGCGCGGCGCACGCTGCGGCGGCCGGCGGCGGCGAGCACGATGCCGAGCGTGAAGGTGAGCATCGACCCCGCGACGAAGTACACCGTCGCGTAAGAGAGCGCCTCGGGACCGAACGCGAAGAGCGACACCGGCAGACCGTAGTTGCCGCCGTTGGAGAACATCACGACCAGCAGAAAAGCGCTCGACTCGGCACGCCCGAGACCGAGCGCGCGGACGGCGAGCCAGCCGGCCACGCCCATGGTGGCGGTCACCAGGACGGCGAGGAACGCCATCCGCCCGAATTCGAACCCGACGATCCTGGACGTCACCAGCGTGTTGAACACGAGGCAGGGGGCCAGCGCATAGAAACTCACGTGGGCGAGCGTCCTCACGCTGGCGGCGAGGCGCCGTGCCAGCAGAAATCCGACGGCGGCGACGAGGAAGATCGGCAGGATGTCGGATGCAAAAATAGCCAGAAGGACGGGCACGCGTTATTCTCCCCTATGTGACCCGCCCGGAGACGACCGCCCGGACGCCGACGACAGGCCTGATCGTCGGGCTGCTGATCACGTGCGCCGCCGTGGCCGTCTATTCCTTCTACACGACTCGCCAGATCAACGGCCTGCGCGACCTGCAGCGCGATCTGACCGATCGCAATCGCCAGGACTCGCTGCAGCTGCTGCGGATCCAGAACGACCTGAACCTGATCGGCCTGGCGATGCGCGACATGCTCGACGTGGAGCAGCGGTACCCGTTGACGGCGTGGGTGGCCCAACTCGAGCGGCTCCGCACCGATCTCGACAGCGCGCTGCGGCGCGAGGAGGTGGTGGCCGTCGCGCGGCGGACGCCGGAACAGCGTCAGTATCTCGGCAACTCGGTCTCCCAGTTCTGGGACGCGGTCGATCGCATGTTCGCCTCCGCGAAGCGCGGCGACGACGCCGACGCCAGGGAGCAGATTCGCGTCTCGCTGCAGGCGCGGCAGGCGGCGCTCGCCACCTCGGTGGCGCGCCTGCTGGTCGAGAACAACGCAAACGAGGAGCGGACCGCCGCGCAGGTCCAGGGGATTTACGATCGCGTGCAGCGGCAGGTCTACTGGTTTCTGACGGCGACGCTCCTGGCGATCGCGCTGACGAGCCTGTACCTGATTCGTGCGAACCGGGCGCTGTTCGCGACGCTGCACTCGCTGTCCGCGCAGCGCCGCGACCTCGTGCAGAAGCTCATTTCGGCGCGCGAATCGACGCTGCACCACATCGCGCGCGAGCTGCACGACGAGCTCGGACAGATTCTCACCGCGATGGGATCGATGCTGGGACGCGCCGGCAGGCACGCACCGGACGGATCGCTTCTCCGCGCCGAGCTGAGGGAGATCAACGAGCTCGCGCAGTCCACGCTCACCAGCGTCAGGAGCCTGGCGCAGGCGCTCCATCCCTCGCTGCTCGAGGAAACCGGCCTCGAGTCGACGCTCGAGTGGTACGTGCCGACCGTCGCGAAGCAGTCCGGCATCGCGATCGCCTACGAGCGATCCGGCGTGGCGGCGCCGATCGACGGCACGGCCGGCATCCACGTGTACCGCGTGGTCCAGGAAGCGTTGAACAACGTCACGCGCCATTCCGGCGCCGACCGCGCCTGGGTGCGGCTGCGGCACGAGCCGGGTTGCCTCCAGGTGGAGATCGAGGATCATGGAAGAGGGTTCGGCGGACAGGCCGGGCGCGGGCTCGGCCTGGTCGCGATGCGGGAACGCGCCGATCTGCTCGGAGGGACGATCGACGTCGTCTCGCCCGCGGAGGGCGGAACGCTCGTGAGGCTCCGCGTGCCGCTCGAAGGGCTCAACCGGCAGGACGGATTGGATAGCGCGACCGACGTGTTCGAGTCGCACACACCAGAGGGAGCGCGATGAGATCGCTTCGGCCCGTTCCCGGCGCTCCCAATACGGCGACAGCCCGGCGCGTCCGGTCGTCGGGGCCGGAAGGACGGCGGGCGTGACCTCCACTCGACCGGCGACGGAGACCACCAGGATCACGGTCCTGCTCGTCGACGACCACAGCCTCGTGAGGCGCGGCTTCCGGCGGCTGCTCGAAGACGACGAGTCGATCGCCGTCGTCGGTGAAGCGGACAATGGCGATGCGGCGATACGGCTCGCGGCCGAGCTGTCGCCGCAGGTGGTCGTCATGGACTGCGCGATGCCGGGCACGAACGGTCTGACGGCGACGCGCGCGATTGTCGAACGGTCTCCGGAGACCGCCGTCCTGATGCTCAGCATGCACGCCGAGGACACGCTCGTGCGCCAGGCGCTCGAGGCGGGCGCGCGCGGGTACGTGCTGAAGAACGCGCTGGATCTCGATCTGGCGACGGCGGTCCATCGGGTCGCCGCCGGCGAGCGGGTGCTCGACCCCGGCGTGGCGAAGCCCGGGACGCTCAAGGGCGAGCGCGACCACGGCCTCACCCCGCGCGAGCTCGAAGTGCTGCGGCTCATCTGCACCGGCCTGTCCAACCGGGAGATCGCGAAGAAGCTGGATCTGAGCGTCAACACGATCGGCGTGCATCGCGCCAACATCATGAACGCGCTCGGCATCCACAAGACGGCGGAGCTCGTCGTCTACGCCATCCATCACGGGCTGGTGGCGCTGCCGTGAACCGCCGCGAGTTGCTCGGGGCAGCCATCGCCTCGGCCGTGGGCCGGCATCTGCAGGCAGTCGAGACGCCGGGGACACCCTTTCGCCTCACCGACGTCACCGCGGCCGCCGGCCTGCAGTTTCAACACAACAGCGGCGCGTACGGCGGCAAGCTGCTGCCGGAGACGCTCGGGGCCGGCTGCGCGTTTCTCGACTACGACGCCGATGGCTGGCTCGACATCCTGTTGGTCAACGGGATGGACTGGCCGGGCCACAAACGCCGGCGATCGACGATGGGCCTCTATCGAAACAACAGGGACGGCACGTTCACCGACGTGACGCGGGCGGCCGGCCTCGACGTCGAGATGTACGGCATGGGCGTCGCCTGCGCGGACTTCGACAACGACGGCTTCCCCGACCTCTTGATCACCTGCGTCGGCCAGAACCGGCTCTTTCGCAACACGGGGAAGCGCCGGTTCGTCGAGGTGACGGCCGCGAGCGGCCTGGGCGGCCGCACCGGGTTCAGCACGTCCGCGCTGTGGTGCGACTACGATCGCGACGGCTTCCTCGACCTCTTCGTCTGCAACTACGTCAAGTGGTCGGCCGAGCACGACGTCTTCTGCAGCCTCGACGGCCGGCAGAAGTCCTACTGCACGCCCGAGGCGTACCGGGGCGATACCTGCTGGCTGTTCCGCAACCGCGGCAACGGCACCTTCGAAGACGTGACGGCCACCAGCGGCATCTTCGACGCCGGATCGAAATCCCTCGGCGCAGCGATGCTCGACGTCGACGAGGACGGCTGGCCCGACATCTTCGTGGCCAACGACACGCAACCCAACAAGCTGTACCGCAACCAGCGCAACGGCACGTTCCGGGACGTCGCGGTCGAGGCGGGGCTGGCGTTCAGCAGCGAGGGCAAGGCGAGAGCCGGCATGGGCGTCGACGTCGGCGACTTCGACAACTCGGGAGCGCCGGGCATCGCGATCACCAATTTCGACAACGAGATGATCGGCCTGTACCGCCCGGCGGGCCGCGGGCTGTTCGAGGACGTGGCGATGGGGAGCGGGGTCGGCAGCGCCTCGCGCAGCACGCTCGGGTTCGGCTGCGCCTTCGTCGACCTCGATCTCGACGGGCGCCTGGATCTCGTCGTGGCCAACGGCCACATCGAGGAAACGGTGCGCAACATCCGCGGCAATGTCGGGTACGCACAGCCGCCGCTGTTGTTCCGGAATCAGGGCGGGGGCCGGTTCCGCGACGTCGCCGCGTCGGCCGGGGCCGGGTTCGCCCAGCCGAAGGTCGGCCGCGGGCTGGCCTGCGGCGATGTCGATCGCGACGGCGACCTCGATCTGCTGATGACCACCAACAACGGACCGGCTCGGCTCTTTCGAAACGACGGGGGCGCCGGAAACCGCGCGGTCCGGTTCCGCCTCGTGGGCACCAGGTCCAACCGCGACGCCGTCGGCGCGTCGGTCCGCATCTTCCACGGCGGCACGTCGCAGTCACGCATGGTCCGGACCGGATCGAGCTACTTGTCGCAGTCGGAGCTGCCGGTCACCTTCGGCGTCGGTCCGCGCGATCGCATCGATCGGCTCGTGATCGTCTGGCCGAGCGGCCGCAAAGACGAGTTCCGCAACCTGGCGACGGGGCGCATGTACGAGTGCGTGGAGGGAAAGGCTCCGGCCGCGCTCGCGGGCTTCTGAGGGGGTCTGCGGCCCGACCAAACGGGGACGCCCTCGAAGTTCATCGAGAGGTCGCCGACGTGCCGGGCACGGCCGGACCGCATCGTACTTCCGGGGTATTGTCGCGTCCCCGCCGCGATTCTTGAACTCTTCCGCCATGAATCTCAACGTTATTGCCCGCTGGGGCGCGACGATTGGCGTCGCACCTTCCCCGACTGCGTGGCCATCGGCAGCTACTCGTACCGGTTCGGTGCCCTGAAGCTTGCAGCGGCACCGGCCCCGATCGTGCCGCCCGGCACACGCCAGGATTAGGCTATCTCTCCATGGACGCGCCAGATACAATCCAGAGTCTGGTCCGGCTGAAGCCGGACGCTACCGGGAAGCCGGCTGAAACCGGACGCTACCGGGAAGTCCGGCTGAAGCCGGACGCTACAGGGACGTCCGCAGGAGGAGAGCATGCGACCGGGTTGCGTTCGGTCGGCCATTCTCGTCTCGTGTCTGTCGCTGGCCGCGACAGCCTCGGCGCAGTTCGGACATCCGCTGAAGGGTACCTGGCTCGGCGACTGGGGCCCCAGCAAAGAGAACCGCAGCCACGTCGTTATCGAGCTTCAGTGGGACGGCAAAGAGTTGAGCGGGACGATCAACCCTGGACCAAACGGCGTGAAGCTGCAGAAGGCAACCGTGGATCCGGACACGTGGACCGTGCACCTCGAAGGCGAGGGGAAGGATGAGTCCGGCGCCCCCGTCCGGTACGTGATCGACGGGAAGGTGGAGAATCTGGGCGCGTATCAGCGGTTCATCACGGGGACGTGGATGGAAGGCTCGAAGAAGGGGGATTTCAAGATCACGCGCAGTTGAGCGGCAGCGGCGATCTCGCCACCCTCCATCTCACCCGTCACCAGATCCGCTATCGAGTGCCGCCGGCGCTCTGCCTTGCGCGCTCGTCCTCGACCCGTGCGGCCCTGAGGATGTTGGCGATTCCGTAATTCCCCTCGGAGCACGCATACTCGTAGATCGGCGCGCCCATCTTGCGCATCGGGATCAGCGCGCTCCAGGGCCTCGTCCAGGTCGAGGGATCGTCGACCGTGAACTCGTACTTGATCTCGTCGTCGGCGACGCGCGTGAAGCGCTCCGTCACGTGGAGCTTCTCGCTGGAGCCGCGGAACGCGGTGCGGTCGGTCAGGTTGGTCGTATCGACAACCAGCGTATTGCCGTCCCAGTGGCCACGGGAATCGCCCATGATCTGTCGAAGGTTCGAGCTCAGGTGCGGCCGCCCGTCGAGCGGAATGATGCGGGCGCTGTGGATCATCTCGGTGATGACCACGAAGGCGGTCGGTCCCTGCACGATCTGCAGGTTGGAGTTGTACCCGACCGGCATGAGCGGCGGCACGTCGTTGCCCCACGTGATGCAGCGCTCGGCCAGCGTGCGGTTCTGGATGGCATCCGCCGGATTGCCGCGCCGCGCGGCGCGCTCGGCCGCCCGCCGCTGCGCCTCGGGTGTCATCGGGGGCAGCCGGCCATCCTTGGGATCGGTGATGAGCGACGTGCGCAGGCTCGTCACGCCCTTGCCGTAGGGCTCGGTCTGCCAGATCACGTTGTCGTAGTGGATGTCGTCGGCCGCCTGGCTGTTGAACTGCCGCTCGCGCTGCTTCTCGTATGCCAGCGCCTCCTCCGGCGTCCAGAACTCCTTGCCGGCGAACTCCGCCGGCCGCTCGAGCGGCGTGTAGGTGGCGTGCGTCCAGTAGCCGGTCAGGTCGGGCTGACCGTCAGCCGCGCGCGGCGGCGTGTACGGCCTGGCCGATGTGGCGCCGGTCGATTTCCGCGACGCCGTGGAGGTCTGGCCCGACGGCTGGGCCGCGGCCAGCAGGGCGAGAGCGATTGCCGCCGCCGGAACGCTGAGGACGCGGTGACCCATCAGATCCTCCATTGACCGGTCAGAACCGTTCAGAACCGAGGGTTCCAGTCACTTCTTCCCGAAGACCGGCTGACCGAAGTCGTCGGTCAGTCGCATCAGGTACTTGTTGTTCTCCTGGCAGATGTACTCGCTCAGTTCGCCATTGGCCCGCCACGGAATGTCCCAGGCAACCGTGAACGGCCTCGTGTAGGCGCCCGGATCGTCGATGAGCGCCTCGTAGTGCAGCGTCCCCTTGTTCGGGCGCGAATAGCGCTCGACGACGTGCAGTTGATCGGTGTGCGGGTGACCGAAGTAGTCGAGCCACGTCGACTCGTTGAACCCGACAACGTCGACGACCAGCGTGTCACCGTCCCAGTGGCCAACCGAGTGCCCCAGATAGGTGGGGTTCAGCTGATCCCCTTTCGGGTGCTCGCGCCCGTCCATGTAAATCTCGCGCCAGATGTGCGTCGCGCCCTCGAAGATCATGAGGATGCGCTTCTGCTCCGGCAGCTGGACGATTTCGGCCGGATACGGCGTCGCCATCAGACGCGGGCCGCCCGGCGGGAGGCAGTAGCCTTCCGGATCGTACTTGGAGTTGTTTCTGGAGTTGTAGTCGTAGACCGCCGCCGCCCAGGGCTGGAACGGCACCCAGGGCTCCGACTTGGCGCCGCCACGGCCTCCGCCGCCCGCCGTGCCTTCGCCGCCGCCGAGCGGCGCGCCGGTCGCGCGCCCGCCGGCGGGCGGTCCGCCACGACGGCCGGCCGGCTGAGGCGCCAGCGACTGGCCGTCGGGACCGATTACACGCATCCCCATGTTGGTGATGTAGGGCACGTTCCAGATGCCCTTCTCACCGGGCACGCGTCCGAGGTTGATGGTGCCGTCCGGCAGCCTCGGCGACGGCTCGGGCGGGCCCGCCGGCCCGCGGCCCCGGCCGCGCCCCGCTCCCTGACCAGCCGGCTGCTGGCCAGCAGGCCCCGGTGCCTGAGTCGAGACGAGGGCCACCGACAAGGCCACGGTCGCCAAGGTGGCGGCAGCGAAGCGGCCATTCAGCCGTTGTCCCACGGTGAACCCTCCTTCCCGCTCGAACCCGCCGCGGGCCGCCTCAGGGATTGGTCGCCTGACTGGACGCGGCGAACAGACGCTGGCCGCCGGCCAAGGTCACGGACCGCGCATTCCCGATGTTGCTGCCATCCTTCGCGCGGCTGCCCTCGACGGTGACGACATCCCCGATCTTCATCGAGTTGCGCGTCCATCCCTGGCGCATCAGGCCGTTGGGACTGCCCATCTCGAGGCCCCAGTTCGGCACGGCGCTCTTGTCGGCCGGCGAGCACTTCCACGCTGGCTCCTGGCCCCGGCCGGCGGGGGTGCCTTCGCAGATTTCAGTGACGTCGATGTAGAAGTAGGTGTGCGGGTTCATCCACTCGACCTTGGTCACCGATCCGGTCAGCTTCATCGCCTTCTGCGCGTCGAACTCTGCGGCGAACGAGTGGTGCGCCATCATCGGCACGCTTGCAGCAAACACGGCAACGGCCCCGATGATCCCTGCGAACTTCATCCTCATGGAATCTTCCTTTCCTCAAAAGCCGTGCGTGGCTTTTTTCTCGCTACCTGCGGCCGCCAGATTGCAGACCCGGACAGCCCAAACAGGAGGTATTTTCGTCGGTCGAGCCGGATGATGTCAAATGAAGTTCGCGTCAGAAGTGGTCCCGGCGCGACGGCGGGACCGCCGCCCCGGACACCCGTTCGCCGCCGCCCGTGCGGCAGGACGTCCTCGCCGGGCTGCGGGCGAGTACCGGTATCCTGTACAGTTCCTGGTTTTCGTTCGCATTTCGTACGAGATCATCTCCGCACGCGTCCGCTTGACGTCCCGAGACAGCGAGCGAGGTGCGCCCTGAACCTAAGGAGTCATGACATGAAGCGTTGGTGGCGGCTGGCCATTGCAGGAATGACGGTTGTGTGGGTCGCAGGGGTCGCGTCAGCCGTCCGGTCGTCGGCTCAGTCCCAGAGCGCGGGAGCTCCTCCGGGGCGGACGGCGGGCGTGGTATTCAAGAACGTCACGACGAGCTCGTTGAAAGAGCTGCCGGTGGACGATTTCATCGGGGCGATGGGCGTCATCGCCGACGATCTGGGCCTCGACTGCGCAGACTGCCACCCCAACGCCGGCACCGATCAAGTGGACTGGGTCGTCGACACGCCCCGCAAGCGGACGGCGCGGCGGATGATCGAGATGGTGGCCGGGATCAACCGCGCCAACTTCGCCGGCGTCCAGCGCGTGACGTGCTGGACGTGCCATCACGGACGCGACATCCCCGCGACGACGATCTCGCTCGACTCGCTGTACGACACCCCGAACGCCGAGCGAGACGACGTCCCGCTGCCCGACCGCACGCAGCCCTCGGCGACGCAGATCCTCGACAGCTACATCGACGCGATCGGCGGCGCCCAGCGGCTGGCGGGGCTCACCAGTTTCGTCGCCACCGGTTCGAGCGTCGGGTACATGGGACTCGGCGGCAACGGGCAGTTCACGATCTACGCCAGGGCGCCGAATCAGAAGACCACGCTCATCACGTTCAAGGATCACCCTGATCGGGGCGAGAGCACGTGGGCCTTCGGCGGCACCTCGGGCTGGATCAAGACGCCGCGTGCGCTGCTCGGCGAGTACGAGCTGGTCGGCGGCGAGCTGGACGGCGCCAGGTTCGAGGCGCAGCTGGCGTTTCCCGGGCAAATCAAACAGGCACTCACCAACTGGCGTGTCAGCGCCAAGCAGCCGATCGGCGACACGGACTATGAGGTCGTGCAAGGTACCGGCCCGCGCAATTTCCTGGCGACGCTCTACTTCGATCCGAAGACCCACCTGCTCGTCCGGATGATCCGCTACAGCCCCTCGCCGGTCGGCCGCATGCCGACGCAAATCGACTTCGGGGACTATCGCGACGTCGGCGACGTCAAGTTTCCGTTCGACTACAAGTTTCAGTGGCTGGACGGCCGCTTCTCCGCCAAGATCAGCGAGGTGAAGACCAACGTGCCGATCGACGCGGCGCTCTTCGGCCGGCCGTCAGCGCGCAAGTAGATCCGCGTCGCCCATCAGCCGGCGGTTATCGGTCCCGGTCGTCAGCCCGCGTCAAACGCCGGCCGATGGCCGGAACCCGTTGCGGGGAGCAGCCCAATGAAGCGCGACCACGGATCGATTATCGTCGCGATAGTCGCGGCCGTCCTGGCCGCCATTCCGGCGGCGCGGGCGACCGCCGGTGCGGCGCAGACGCCGGTCCCCTCGGCGGTCCCGACCGGCCCGGCGCCGCGCCTGCCCAATGGCAGGCCGGACCTGCAGGGGGTCTGGCAGCGCCCGTACGTCCCGGACATGACCCGCAACGGCCGCGGACAGAAGGGCTATGCGGAGCCTCCCTTCCGCCCCGACGATACGCCGGCCGCACGCGAGGCGCTCCGCAAGCGGGGGGAGGTCCGCGACCTGCCGTACACGGCCGAGGGCCTCGAGGAGTGGAAGAAGTACGACATCAACACGCTCAACGATGCGGCAGGCCCCGGCGACTATACCGGCAGCTGCTTTCCGTTCGGCATGGCGCGGTCGATCAACTCCCCCGACCCGATGCAGATCATGCAGAACGACAAGTACGTCGCGCTCCTGTTCGAGCAGAATTCCTGGTTTCACATCGTCCCGATCGACGGCCGCGATCACCCGAAGGGCGACCAGCTGAATCCCACCTGGTTCGGCAACTCGGTCGGACGCTGGGACGGCGACACGCTCGTCATCGACACGATCGGGTTCAACGGATACACGCGGCTCGATACGAACGGCCATCCGCACAGCGATCAGCTTCATCTCACTCAGACGCTGCGCCGCGTGGACCTGGGTCACATCGCGCACACGATCACCGTCGACGATCCGAAGTACTACACCAAGCCGTTCACGAACGAACGCGTCTTCGCGCTGATGAACACGGAGATCCTCGAGTACTCGTGCGAGGAGAACAACCGCAGTCTGTGGGACGGACGGATCAAGCTGTGGCTGCCGCCGTGGGCGAAGGATTCGAAGGGGCTTCGAAAGTAGCCGGCGCCGGGCGTCAGTCGGCGGGTTGCCGGGCCGCCGCCGATCGTGCACCGGCCGCTGAGGTGGCCTCCGCTGCCGCCGCATCGCGCAGCTGATCGACCGCCCGGACCATCTCCGCGTACGTGGCCGGCCCGCTCGGGCCGAATTGCGACCGCAAATCGAGCCGCGCGGCCCATTCCTGACGCCGCGCGGTCGCTTCAGCCATCATTGGCTCGACGCCGATGGCGCGCAGCGTCTCGGCCACTTCCCGCATCTCGTGCGCCCGGCGTTCGCCGTGCACGACGACGCGGCCGGTCATGTAGTCGGCCAGCTTCCGCCAGTCGATCCCGGGAAAGCTCTCGTCGAGCGACGTCAACACCAGATCGTCGGCCTCGAACCGCGTCGCGCCGAGGACGCACTCGACCAGCAGCGCCTCCAGCCCCTTCACGACGATGCTGCGACACATCTTGACGGCGGCCGCGCTGCCGACCTTCGCGGAGGGGCGAAGCGTGTCGAGCCGCATGCCGAACGGTGCCATCGCCTCGGCGAACGCGCCCGCACCGGGACCGTTGATCAGCATCGGCACGCGGTGCCCGTACGGCAGCACAGGCGCCATCACGGCGACTTCGACGAACGCCGCGCCGCTCGGCGTCACGACGCCGGCAATCGCCTCCTTGAGCCCGGGCGACACCGAGTTCAGGTCGGCGTAGAGATGACGCGCCTCGAGAAACGGGAACGTCTGCCTGGCCGCCTCCAGCGCGGCGCTCGACGTGACGGTCGAGAAGAGCACATCGCTCGCGCGCGCCAGCTCGACCGACGAAGCAACGATCGTCGCACCGCTTCGAGCCGCGCCCTCCCGGATCCGCGGCCCGGACGCGGCATCCTCCGCGTTGATGTCGTAGGCGAACAGCGCGGCGGCCCCGGCCGATCGCAGGCCGGCCGCGATCGTGGACCCGGCTTCCCCGAACCCGATGAATCCGATGGCGGGAATCAATGCCCCGTTTCGACGGCCACCGCTCGGCCCGCCGGGACGGCCGAGGCGCCCGGAATGTGTCGTCGCACGGCGGCGAGCGACGCGAAGGCCAGGGTCATGGTCGTGGCGATGATCGCGAAGTATTCCGACGCGCCGCCGCTGTCGAGCGCCCACGATCCCAGCGACGGGCTGATGACGCCGCCGATGCGGCCGAACGCCACGGCGGTGCCGACGCCGGTGCCGCGGATCGCCGTCGGATACACGTGGGCGGCCAGCGCGTACATCGTCGTCTGCACGGCATTGATGAGACCGCCCGTCCACGCGAGCATGACGAAGACGGTGACGGCCGACTGCGGCCCGATGCTCATGGCGGACAGGACGACGGCGCCGGCAATCGACCCGGCGGCCATGGTCAGCATGGAGACGCGCGAGCCAACCCGCATGATGACGACCGCGCCGAGAACCGCGCCGACCACGCCGCCCACATTGAACGCCGTCAGCCCGTAGCTGGCCGTGCCGATGCCGAACCCGTTGTCGGTCATCATCTTCGGCACCCAGTTGGTCCCCATGTAGACCGAGAGCAGGCAGAAGAAGAACGACCCGAACAGGGCGAGCGTGTCGCGCCGGTACTCCGGGACGAACAACTCGCGGATCGACGCCCGCGCCACCGCCTGCTCGGTCGTGTCCGCGAAGACGGCGTCGGCCGACACGTGATGGCCGAGCCGCTGCAGCAGGGCGCGCAGCTCCGGCCAGCGCGCCGGCGCCCTTGCCAGATAGCGCGGCGATTCCGGCAGCACCATGAACAGAACGGCGGCGAGCGCGAGCGGAATGAGGCCGCCGATCAGGAACAACGCGCGCCAGCCGAGCGTCGGCAACACCAGACCGCCGACAAACCCCGCGAGCGATCCGCCGAGCGGAATGCAGACAATGGTCAACGTCACCGCGAACGGACGCTGCCGCCGCGGCACGTACTCCGATGACAGGGCGGCGGCGTTCGGCATCGCGCCGCCGAGGCCGAGTCCAGACAGGAAC
Organism: uncultured Acidobacteriota bacterium; assembly: GCA_963807925.1. Classification (GTDB taxonomy): domain Bacteria; phylum Acidobacteriota; class Vicinamibacteria; order Vicinamibacterales; family CAVVIG01; genus CAWEDP01. The sequence continues at coordinate 175,218 of CAWEDP010000004.1, forward strand.
TTCAGCGACGCCAGCATCCACACGCCGGTCGAAAACGAGAGGAGCATGGTCAGGACGCCGAACGCGACGACGCTGCCGAGCAGGGCGACGCGGCGTCCGAGCCGGTCGCCGACATAGCCCCCGATGGCGCCGCCAATCATCATGCCGAGCATCCCGAGCGTCAGCACGTTGGCGAAGGGGCCGCGCGAGGTCATGGCCCAGTCGCGCATCACCGCCGGAATCGCCGGCGGGAACAGCTGGTTGTCGAGGCCGTCGAGGATGATCGTCAGCGCGGTCGCGAACACGAGCAGCTTCTGATAGCCGCCCCACCGCCCCTCGTCGAGCATGACGCCGACATCAACAGTTTTCATGGAGCCCTCGCACGGTCACTTTCGGGTTGGTCCGCTCACCGGTCAGTGTTCGGCCTCCGCCATCGCCTCCTGCCCGCGCCGGTGCGTGGTGGAGAAGATGACGTGGAGCGACATCAGCGCCTGGAGCGGATGCGCGCCGGCCTTCGCCAGCGGACCGACGTGATCGCTGACGAGGCCGCCCTTCCCGACGTTGATGAGCTCCCTGGCCGCGATCCGCTGATCGCCGTGCAGGTCGTATTCGTCCGCCACCTCGTCGAAGCTGTCGAGAACCCGGTCGCGCAGCGCCGCACTGTGGCGCGACTCGAACAGCAGCTTGTTCAGACCGTAGGCCTCCGCCGGCGGGTGCTTGTAGAACTGGAATCCCTGGTTCTTGAAGTGGAAGCCGCCGTACCGCTCCGCGACGGTGGTCGGCGCGTGCGCCCGCTGCCGGTGCGGGAGGAACCGCATCATGGCGAGGCCGTGATGCCAGGTCGGGATGTAGTCGATGAGCTCCCCCTCGAGGGGCCCGATGGCGCCGAACATCACGGCCCAGTTCAGCATCTCGGTGTTGCCCACCTCGTCGAGCTGGGTCCCGGTCATGTTCAGCAGCGCGTCGGCGTTGCCCGCCTCGAACTCGGACACGAGCCAGCGGTCGAAGTCGAACTCCGGGTGGAGGTACTTCGTCGTGCCCGGGAAGTGCGACATGCCACCGCTGGCGATCACGGCGACGCGCTCGCGGCGCCCCTTGACGATGTCGGCGATTGCCTTCCCCAGCGCGGCGCACCGCCGCGGCGTCGGCAGCGGCGGGAGGTAGACGTTGGTGAAGAAGGGAATCACCGGGATGTCGCGCGCCCCGATGACGTACTCGAACGGAATCGAGAAGGCGTGGCCCAGCTCGGCATCCTCCGAGTACGCCATGTCGAACGAATAGTCGACGACGAGCTTGTTGAGAATGTCTTCGGCGAGCTCGCGTTGGATCGGCAGATTGTGCTCGCGCCCGGCGAACCGCGCGATGGCGCGGCTGCCCGCGATGATCGCGAACGACGGCACGCAGGTGACCGAAAAGGTCTCGACGTGATCGCTGCCGAAGAACAGGATCGCGTCGGGGGCGGTCTCGTCGAGCACCGTCCCGAGCTCCCGCATGGCGGCGCCGGCCTGTTCCAGCTGCTCCGGATTCTCGTCGGGCGGCCGCGTAAACATATAGGGCGTGTGACACGTGCCGACGGCAGCAACGATTTCACCCATTGCTCTCTCCCTGATCCCTGATCCCTGATCCCTAGTCCCTGCCCTCTAGTCCCCAGCGCCTCGTGCCTCAGTCTCCATCCACGTACTGGACCCCAAGCTCGGCCAGCTTCGCTCGGAGTCCATAGAAGTCTAGCCCGAGTTCGCCGCTCCGAAGCCGCTCGCGCGACGTCTGCTCCCTGGCGATGCGCTCGGCACCGAGGCGCGCGACGTCGGCGGCGCGCGCCCGCCGCACGACGACCACCCCGTCCACGTCGCCGACCACCACGTCGCCGGGATTCACCTGCGCGCCGGCGCACACGACCCCCACGTTGACCGACCCGGCGGTGGCCTTGACGGTGCCCTGCGCATGGACCGCTTTCGCCCACACGGGAAAATCCATGCTCGTCAAATCGGCGACGTCGCGGACGCCCGCGTCGATCACCAGCCCGACGACGCCGTGCGCCCGCGCGGACACGGCCAGCAGCTCCCCGAACATCCCGTCGGTCGATTCCGAGGTCGTCGCGACGACGAGGACGTCGCCCGGCTGGCAGACTTCGATGGCGGCGTGAATCATCAGGTTGTCGCCGGCCTGACAGAGGACCGTGACCGCGCTGCCGGCGGCGCGCGCGGCCGGATAGATCGGCCGCATGTACGCCCGAAGCAGCCCGGTCCGCGCCTGCGCCTCGTGGACCGTCGCGACCCCCTGGCCGCCGAGATCGGCAATCACCTGCGCGTCGGCGCGCGCGATTCTCCGAACGATGGTCGGCTTCATCGCAGCACCCTGTTGAGACGCGGATAGACCTTCCGCACGTTCCCCTCGAAGATCCGCTGCCGGGCCTCTTCGCTCAGGTCGGCGGCGTCGATGTAGCGCTTGGTGTCGTCGAAGTAATGGCCGGTCTGCGGATCGATGCTGCGAACGGCCCCGACCATCTCGGATCCGAACAGGATGTTGTCCACCGGCACGACGGTCAGGAGCAGGTCGATGCCGGCCTGGTGGTACACGCACGTGTCGAAGAAGACATTGGCGCGTATCAGCTCGTCGAGCGGCGGGCGCTTCATGTCCTGCGCCAGCCCGCGATAGCGTCCCCAGTGGTAGGGGACCGCGCCGCCGCCGTGCGGGATGACGAACCGCAGCCCCGGCAGATCCCTGAACAGGTCCGCCATCAGGAACTGCATGAACGCGGTCGTGTCCGCGTTGAGGTAGTGCGCGCCGGTCGCGTGAAAATTCGGGTTGCACGACGCGCTCACGTGCACCATGGCCGGCACGTCGAGCTCCACCATCTTCTCGTAGAACGGGTACCAATAGCGGTCCGTCAGCGGCGGCGCGCCCCAGTAGCCGCCCGACGGATCGGGGTTCAGGTTGCAGCCGACGAATCCCAGCTCGTTGACCGCGCGCTCGAGCTCGGCAGTGCAGTTCGCGAGCGGATGGGACGGCGTCTGGGGCAGCTGGCACACGCCCACGAAATTCTGTGGGTACAACGAGCAGACGCGTTTGATGAGATCGTTGCAGTGCTCGGTCCAGTGCAGGCTCGTCGTGGCGTCGCCGATGTGATGCGCCATCGCGGACGCGCGTGGCGAGAAGATCGTGACGTCGGTCCCCCGCTCCCGCTGCAGCTTCAGCTGCGCCCTCTCCAGGCTCTCGCGGATCTCATCGTCGGACACGCGCAGCGTCCCTTTCGACGATGGGCGAGAGGGATCCTGCAGGGCCGCCAGCTGATCGTCGCGCCAGGCCTGCAGCCCCGTCGGCGCCGTCGTGTAGTGCCCGTGACAGTCGATGATCATCCCAGACGACTGCCCTGCATGGCCCGGTCGATTCCATCGAGCAATGCCATCGAAGGGAGGCAGCTGGCCGCGCTCGACTCGGGCTCGCGCCCTTCCCGAATGGCCGACACGAATTCGGCGTCCTGCCGGTCGAACGCGGGCACGCTGTCGAGCGACGCTTCCTTGCCGTCGCTGTCGGTCATCGAATCGCGATAGACCTTGTAGGTCTCCTCCGCGCCAATGTAACGGTAGAACCCGCCGAATGGCCCCCTGTTGTTGAACGACATCGCCATGCTGAAGAGGACGCCGCCGCTCGATTTCATCGCGACCGTCAGGTCCATCGGGATGCCGAGCTCCTCGTGATCGGGCCCCTTCTGCCCCCAGACCGACCAGTTCGGGTCGTCGAGGACCCACTGGGCGATGTCGACCGAATGGCACGCGTGATGCCAGAGCAGGTTGTCGACCCACGAGCGCGGCCGCCCGTGCATGTTCAGATTCGTCCGCCGGAAGAAATAGGTTTCGACGACGAGATGATACAGATGAAAGGTGCCTTCGCGGATCCGGCGCTTGATCTCCCGATGCGCGCTCGAGAACCGCCGCGTGTGTGTCACCATGCACGTCCTGCCGGCCTGCTTGGCCGCGTCGACGATACGCTGCGAGTCGGCGAGACCGAGCGCCATCGGAATCTCGACCTGCACGTGCTTCCCCTGCGACAGCGCCAGCACGGCCTGATCGGCATGCTGCTCGCTCGGGGTGGTGAGAATGACGGCGTCCACGCCGGGACGCGCGATGCACGCCTCGAGACTCGTCGACGCGAACGGGATGTTCCACTCCTCGGCGAACTGCCGTCCGCTCTGCTCGGTGCGGCTCGCAACCGAAACGACCTCGATGCCATCGATCTTCCTGAGCGCCTTCATGTGAATGACGCCCATGGCGCCGGTCCCTGCCAGACAGATGTTCATCATGCCTCCACCAGACGCGTCGGATTGGTCACCGCCATCGTGCGCACCTCGTCGACCGAGAAGCCGGCGTCGAGCAGACGCTGGGCGAACATCGCGAAGCCTTCGGCCACCGGCGGGTTGATGGTCTGGCCGAGGTCGGTCGAAATCACCGTGCGCCCGACGCCGGTCTGACGGATGTTGGCGAACGCGACCTCCCATGGCGCCTTGTTCGTGTAGGTGGTCGTGAAGCAGTGCTCGATGAGCGCGCCCAGAATCGGCCAGCTCCTTCTGCTCGTCGCCCGTGAGGCTCTGCGACGGGAACTCGGCGTGGGTGACGAGCACCTTCCGGACGCCCAGCTCCCGGGCGCCGCGCACGAGCGCGAAGATCTCGCGCCGGCCGAGGTGGCCGGTGGCCAGAATCAGGTCGTGCTTCGCGATGCGCTCGAGAACCCGCCGGGCCGCCTCGTTGAGACGGCCGGACTGGTCGATCACGGTGAGCGGCGGCGGCGAGATCCCCTCCGCCGCGAGCTCGCGCTGGATCTCCGCCCAGAACGGAAGCTTCGCGTGCCCGCCGTCGAGCCGCCCCGCCGTCTCGTTCTGCGCGTCGACCGTCGGCATCCAGACGATCTTGCAGCCGGTCCGTCCGGCAAGCTCGACCGCGACCGGATTGAGGCCGCCGACGCTGTGATTGAGCGTAATCGCGCCGAACACCCTGCTGCCCGGCACCGCCTTGGTCACGACCTGTGCGCGCTCGCCGGTCTGGATGTAGTGCGATTTCAGCACGAACCCCTTCAGGCCGCGCGCCAGGAATTCCTTCGCGCAGTCGAGGTCGTCGATGCGGCGCGCGATCACGTCGGGGCCGACGTGGACCTGCAGATCGTAGGCGCCTTCGAGCGCCTTCCACGCGCGGTCGGTGACCGGCGCGGCGGCGGGCGTGGTGGTGTCAGGGGTCATGATCTCCTCGAGAGACGGCCGCGTTCGCGAACCTGACATTCTACTTCGAGGCTCGGGATCCGGGCCCCGAGTCCCGAGTTCACATACAATGCGCGTCCAGCATGACCACGAACCGCTGGCGCATCCCGGTGGGCGCCGTCGCCGTCCACCTCTGCATCGGATCGGTGTACGCGTGGAGCACGTTCAACCGGCCGATTCAGGCGGCGTTTCCAAATGCGCCCTGGTGGTTCAGCCCGCCGTACACCACGTTTACGACGGCACTGGTCCTGCTCGGCCTGAGCGCGGCATTCGGCGGGCCGTGGGTCGAACGTCGGGGGCCTCGCGTCGCGGCGACAGTCGCCGCGCTGTTCTTCGGATCCGGGCTGCTCATCGGCGGCATCGGTCTCACCCTTCAGCAGTCGATTCTGGTGTTTCTGGGGATGGGCATCGTCGGCGGCATCGGCTGCGGCCTGGGGTACATCGCGCCGGTCAGCACGCTGGTGAAATGGTTTCCGGACCGCCGCGGCATGGCTACCGGCATGGCGATCATGGGGTTCGGCGGCGGCGCGTTCGTGGCCGCGTACCTCAACGCGTACTTCATCGCCCGTATCGGCGTCGGCCGAACCGTGATGGCGCTCGGCGCGACCTACCTCATCGTCATGCTGATCGGATCGCGGCTGCTGGAGCGCCCGCCCGTGGGCTGGCGTCCGCCGGGCTGGATCGGCCCGACGACGACGAGCCGCGCGATGGTCTCCGAGCGGAGCCTGTCGCGCGACGACGCCCTGCGCACCCGCCAGTTCTATCTGCTCTGGGGAATCCTGTTCGTCAACGTCACGGCCGGCATCGGCATTCTGGCGCAGGCGTCGCCCATGATGCAGGACATGTTTCGCCGCACGGCGCTCGAGGCGGCGGCCGTCGTGTCGCTGATGAGCCTGTTCAACGCGGGCGGGCGGTTCGTCTGGGCGTCGGCCTCCGACTATATCGGGCGCCGCAACACTTACACGATCTTCTTCGTCGTGCAGCTGGTGCTGTTCCTCCTGACTCCCGGATTCGCCGCGCGCGGGGACTGGGCCCTCTTCGAAACCGCCCTCTTCGTGGTGTTGACGATGTACGGCGGCGGCTTTGCGACGATTCCCGCGTTTCTCGCCGACATCTTCGGCCCGGAGAACGTGGGCGCCATCCACGGCGCGGTGCTGACCGCGTGGAGCGCCGCTGCGGTGGTCGGTCCGGTCATCATCACCGAGCTGTCGAACCGGGCGAAGGCCGCGCTGCCGCCCGGCGCCGGGCGCGTGCACATCTACGATCAGCCGCTGCAGGTCCTCGCGGCGTTTCTGGCCGTCGGCTTCGTGCTGACGCTGCTCGTCCGCCCGCTCAAATCGACCGTTCAGAACGCGCGCGTCGACGCGCGGGCCGCGGCGCGAATCGAGGCGTAACCCCGGCCCGGAGTGCACGCCACGATGCCGACACAATTCGACTGTCAATATCCGGAGGTCATCCGGAATCGGGAGCGCGAGATGGTGGCCGCGCGGCGCGCCGCGGCCGGCGCGACGGATGGGCCGCCGGTCGGCCTCGCGCTGTCGGGCGGCGGCATCCGAAGCGCCACGTTCTCGCTCGGATTTCTCCAGGGGCTGGCGGGCGCCGGTCTGCTGCCGCGCCTCGATTTCCTGTCCACGGTTTCAGGCGGGGGCTATATCGGCGCGTTCCTGGGAGCGCTGTACGCGCGTCGCGTTCAGCCGGACGTGCAGGCGGTCGAGGCGACGCTGACCAACCCGTCGTCTCCCGAAGTGCGCTGGCTGCGGGACAACGGACGCTATCTGGCGCCGAATGGCGGTGGCGACAAACTCCTCGCCGCCGCCACGATCAGCCGCAACTGGACGGCGGTGATGATCGTGATGGCCACGCTGTTGATGGCGCTGCTGCTGGGCGCACACGCGATCCGCGCGTGGCTGGGCGCGGCGTGGCCGGTGGACGGCCCGGCGACCGCGGTCATCGCGATTGTCCATCGCATCAAACCGTGGCACGGCATCTACTGGAGCTCGTACCTGCTGGCGCCGCTCGCCGTCTTCGTGTTCGCCGCCGTGCCGTTCGGGTGGGGCTACTGGCTCGGACGCGGACAGAACGTGTCGAACCTGTGGGTCTGGGGCGCGATGGTCCTCATCGCGCTGCTGGCGTTCGTGCAGCGTCCGGCGCCGGCCGGCGTCGCCATCGGGATCTACCACGGGGCGCTGCTGCTGTTCGGCACGCTCGCCTCAATCGCCCTGGCCATCGCCGTCGGCCTGAGTGTCAGGGCGCGCGGCGACAAGGGACCCGCGAGCGGCGATCGGCTGTTCCGCAATCAGGCGGCACGCGGCCTGACGGGGTGTCTGATGGCGGTCGCGGCGCTGGCGGCGTTCGGCCTCGTGGATACGCTCGGTCAGTCGCTGTACGTGCTGGTGCGGAGCGGCGGCTCGGGCACAAGGGCGGGCCTGTCGACCGCGGCGGCAGTTCTTGCCGGGCTCGTGACGACAGCGCAAAAGCGCGGTCATCTGTTCGGCGAGAAGGGGGGCACGCGGGTCCGGCTCCCGGTCGCCGTCGTGGCCGGTCTCGCCGCCCTGGTCGTCGCGACCATCGCGGCGGCGGCGGTGTCGGCCGCGAGCCAGGGCGTGGCGCGCCGCTGGCGCCTCTCTGCCGCGTTCCAGTCGGTCGAGCGCCAGGTCGAAATCTCGTTGAGCGAGCCGGAGCACCACATCGTCGTTCAACAGACCGAGAGGGGCGTCGATCCGGAGCTGCCGCCAGCGGTCGGCCGCGACGCGGCGTTCTGGGCGGGCATCTTCGCGGTGGTGGCGCTGCTCGTCGGCCGCCGCATGTCGTTTGTGAACCTGTCGTCGCTCAGCACCATGTACGCCGCGAGACTCTCGCGGGCATATCTCGGCGCCAGCAACCCCAATCGGCAACGCGAGGGCGGCAGGAGCCTGACCGAGGAGGTCGAGCACGACGATCTCTCGATGCGCGAGTACGCGCCTCACGCCAACGGCGGGCCGCTCCACGTGATCAACGTGACATTGAACGAGACCATCAGCGGCGAGTCGCAGATCGAGTACCGTGACCGCAAGGGGCTGCCGATGGCCGTCGGGCCCGCCGGCATCAGCGTCGGCGTGCGGCATCACGGGCTCTGGGCCGACGCGGATCGGCAGGTGCTCCAGCCGGTTCGCGCCCAGTGGAGCGCCGGCACCGACCGGAACTTCCACATCTGGAGCCACAGTCCGTCGGCCGAACCCGATTCGCTGCGGCTTTCGGTCTGGACGGCGATCTCGGGAGCCGCGGTCTCGCCCGGTCTGGGGGCGCGCACCAGCCTCGCGGTCAGCCTGCTGCTCGGCCTCGCCAACGTGCGCCTCGGCTACTGGTGGATGAGCGACAGCCAGCGGACGCGGCAGGGCGGCGCACGACCGAAGCTGCTGACGCAGGTGAAGCGCTGGTTCGCGCGCATCTTTCCGGCGCAGAGCGCATTGCTGCAGGAGTTGCTGGCGCAGTTCGACGGTCCGCATCAGCAGTACTGGTTCCTGAGCGACGGCGGCCACTTCGAAAACACCGCCTGCTACGAACTGCTCCGGCGGCGCGTGCCGATCATCGTCGTGTGCGACAACGGCGCCGACCCGGACTACGGGTTCGAGGACCTCGCCACACTGGTGCGAATCGTGCGGACCGACTTTGCCGTGGACGTCCAGGTCGTCGGAGGTCGCGACAGCGCGCACGACATCGGGGCGCTGTCCGATCTTCGACGCCGGACGCCGGGGCCGCCTCAACCCGGCGAGGAACGGGGGCGCAGCGATCTCGGGGCCAGGCTCGCCAGCGCGCACGCGACGCTCGCGATTGTTCGTTACACCGATCCGGTCGATCACTCGCTCATCGTCTGGGTCAAGCCGACGCTCGTCGGCGACGAGCCGGTCGACATCCTGCAGTACGCGGCGGCGCACCCGGACTTCCCGCAGGAGACAACCTCCGATCAGTTCTTCGACGAGGCGCAGTGGGAGAGCTATCGCAAGCTCGGCGAGCACATCGCCGAACGGCTGCTCACCGGCCTCGACCTGGAGAACCTGCGGGCCACGACCCTGACCGCGATCTGAGCGGGGCTACCGCGGCAGCTCCCGATACACCAGCGCCTCGAAATCGCGCAGTGTCCGGATCGCCCCATCGTCGTAGAAGGGCAGCAACTGCATCATCTGGACGCCGCCGAGGTGCCGCACGGGATCGATCCAGAACTCGGTGTTGAAGATCCCGGCCCAGCTCAGGCTGCCTGGCGTGCGGAACGCAGCATAGCGATCGTCCTTCGAGGCGATCTGAAATCCGAGGCCGAACTTGTCGTGCCCCGCACCGAGCGGGAACGGCCTGGTCCGCTGCGGATCGGCTGCCGGCTGCTGCTCGACGAAGATCCGGCCGATGTTGTTCTGTCCCATCAGACGAACCGACTCGTCGGTCAGGATTCTCGCCGATCCAAGACGTCCGCCGTTCAACAGCATGCGCATGAACTGGCCGTAGTCGCGCACGGTCGAATACAGCCCGCCGTCGCCCCTGAACGGCGCGGCCGGCGTGGAGGGAATCGTGCCGCGCGGCTGCTCCTGCATCGTCCCGTTCGCGCGGGTGTGCGTTGTCGCCACCCGGTTCTGCTTGTCGGCCGCCACCGCGTAGGAGGTATCGACCATCCCGAGAGGCTTGAAGATGCGCTCCGCGTCGAAGGCCTCGAGCGTCTGCCCCGTGATCTTTTCGACGATGAGGCCGAGGACGCGGGTACTGGCGCTGTAGTTCCACTTGTCGCCGGGATCGCTCAGGAGCGGCAGTTCCCACTCGCTCTTCTGGTTGCCACGCTGCAGCCGCGCGACGATCGGGTTGCAGAACGCATACCCGATCCCGGAGGTGTGCGTCAGGAGATGACGAATCGTCATCGCGCGCTTTGCCGGCCGCGTCTCGTAGGTGCCGTCGGCCTCGTTGAACGTCGCGATGACCTTCAGGTTGTCGAACCCGGCGAGATACTTCGACACCGGATCGTCGAGCGTCAGCTTGCCTTGTTCGAGCAGCATCATGATGGCGACCGATGTGACCGGCTTGGTCATCGACGCAATCTGGAAGATCGCGTTGGTCGGCATCGGAGTGTTGCGGCCAACGTCCAGCTTGCCCGCCGAACCTTCGTACAGCACGCCGTCGCGATCGACCACGAGCGCGACCACGCCCGGAGTATCGCCGCGTTCGACCGCGCCGGCCAGTTGCCTGGAAATCGCCGCGGCACCCGAATCGGAAATCTTCGCGCGGCCGGCCGGTCCCCGCTGCGTGGCCACGCCGTGCGACAGGGCGGCAAGCGCGATCGAGATCGCGACGGCGAAAATCGAGACACGCAGCTTCATCTTCACCTCCGCGCCGGCTGCGAGGCCGGCGGCAGGAGTTTACTGCGATTCCTCGCGGCCCTGCGGAAGGTCTGGGAGCGGGCGGGTCTACCGGGCCGGCGCAGCCGGTGCAGCCGGCGGGGGCGGCGCGGGCGCGGCCGGGGCGCCGCAATTGCGCGCGCACTTCTCCGGCCGCACGAAGACGTCCTTCATCTTCTTGCGGTAGTCGGGGTACATCGTCTCGGCGCCGCCCAGGACAGCGTCTCTCGGGATGCCGTACAGCTTCGTGAGCTCGTCGACGAACGGGTTTCTCTCCGGGATGTAATGCGGCACACTGCCGTCGCCGCTGGTGCCTTCGTAGCCCGACACGCACGGCGGACCCACGGGGGAGATTGGATTGCCATCGAGCTGGAAGTTCTTCGACAGGATTTCCGGCTCGCTCAGGTATACCGGATCCTCGACGATCGCGAGCACCGTCAGCAGATCGCCGTGCCGGATGAAGCGCGTGGTGAGCGTCGCCTCGTCGCTCGTGGGGGCGCCGTTGCGCCGGATCGACCCGGCCTTCATGTGGGTCGTGGAGGCCACCAGCGTGTCGCCGTCCCACACGCCCGTGGTGAAGCCGCCGTGCTCGTGCGGCGCGTTCTTGGACGGATGCGGACGGCCGTCCATCCAGATGGTCGTCGGCGCGCGATCCTCCCACGCGCCGATCTTCCACGCGATGGTCGCGCCGCTGAGCGGATCGGTCTCGTTCCAGATCTTCATGCCGAAGGGACCCATCACGAGGTAGTAGGGCGGCCACAGGCCGCACTGCCGCTCGATCATCGCCAGCTGCGAGGCCGAGTAGCTCAAGGCCTTCAGGCGCCCGTCTTCATTGAGCGGAAGGCCGGTGTAATCGACGGCGTACGGTCCGGCCGCGCGTTCGAGCGCGTCCTCGTGGTTGCGCGCGGCCCACGATCCCGACAGCTCCGTCTGCGCGAGGGCAGGACGGCTCGCGGCCGCGACGACGAGCAGAGCGAGCAGTGTGTGAAAGCGAGTCGACCTGTTCACCACGTCCCTCCGGTCCGAGAGGCGGACGGCGATTCTCCCCATCCGGCGCCTACCACGTCGACGAACAGGGCGTGGGATCCCATCCCTTGGCGTCCGCCTGCTTCTTGAACTGCGAGCTCACGATGAACGGCTGTCGCAGGTACTTCGAATCCTCGACGACCGCCGTGACCACCAGCAGGGGCGTGCCGTCGCCGAGCGGCGCCAGATCGAGGTACTCGGTCACGACGGCGCTCTCGCTGTACGGCACGCCGTTCTTCCGCAGGTAGCCCGCCTTCAGGTTCGTCGTCACCACCTTCAACGATCCCTTCCTCGGCCCTGCGTTCGCTCCGCGTCCGCGCCCTCCCGGCATCTCCCAGCGGGCGACGGAGCTTCCCTGCCACGTCGCCTCGGCGTCCTTCGGCGCATCCGCTCCGAAGCGGAACAGCCGCGTCTGGGTGCCGGCGTCCGCGTCGACGCGCAGCGTCATGTCGTCCGGCCACGTGATGTGGAGACGTCCGGGCAGCCGCATGATCGCTGCCGCGCCGTACGACCGGCACTGGTTGCCGGCGGCCTGATCGGCCGCCGGATCCCACGCGTTGGCCACCTTCACCGCATCCGGCGTCATCGGCACGCCCTGGTAGTCGCCCTTGGTCGGCGTCACCATCCGATAGCGCCAGTCCTCGGTGACCACCGACACCCAGTAGCCCGTGAGATCGATGGGCGCGGACGCCCTCGGCGTCTGAGCGCCTCTGGCCGGGCCGCCGGCCTGGGCGCCGCCGCCGCGTCCTCCGCGCCCCTGCGCGGGCGCATCGGCCGGCACACCGAGCGTTGCGGCCGCGAGCGCGGCGATGACGAGCGTCTGTCGTCCGCTCACTTCTTTGGCTCCTGGACCAGGCTCGCGTACACCGCCTCGACGAACATGCGGGTCGTCCACGGCCCGGTGTCGGATCCGTACCGGCGCGTGTAGCCCCGCGTGGGCGCCGTCGCCTGGATCTGATCCAGCGTTCGGCCTTCCTTGATCAGATCGCGAATGCGGTCGCGTACGACGGTCACCATGTCGCGGTACTCGACGACATCCAGCTGATCGCACACGCGTCCGTGTCCCGGCAGGACGTAGGTTCCCGCTTCGCGCGACACGATCGGGACCGAGGGAATCGCCAGCTCCACGAGCCGGTTCAGCGCGTCGACCTCGCCCTGCACGCTGCCGCCGCGCGCGACGTCGATGACCGGAAACCGCGTCGTGTCGAGCACGTCGCCCGCCACGACGATGTCGGACCGGCGGAAGAACACGATGCTGTCGCCGTCGCTGTGGGCGGCCGGCTGATGCAACACCTCGATGCCTTCGTCGTTCAGGTACATGTACCGCCGCCGATCGGCGAAGGTCTCGGTGGGCCATGCCGCGGTCGGAAACGGCGCGGTCTTGCCCGTCGGCGCGCTCATCCGGGTCAACACCTTTTCCGCCGACAGGATCGCCGCCGCCCCGCCGTTGGTCATGCCTTCGCCGAACGCGTTGTTCGTCACAAACAGCGTGCGGCCGGCTTTCGACAGCTTCTCGTTGCCGCCCGCGTGGTCCGGATCCGCGCTCGTGTCGATCACGTACCGGATCGGCTGCGCCGACAGCTGCTTGATGGCCGCGATCACCGCGTCGGCCTGCGGCGCCGCGCCCGCGTCGACGACGACGATGCCGTCCTGGCCGATCTGAACCGCGATGTTCGCACCGGCCCCCGCAATCATGTAGAAGTGCGGGCGCAGCTGGAGCACCTCCAGACCGCCCGCGTTCGCGTCGGCCTGTGCTGGCGGCGCACCGAGCGCCCGCGGGACGCCCCCCGCCGCCGCCGCGATCAGGCACACGCCCGCCGCAACCGCCATGCGTTGTCTGTTCCGACTGATCATGCCTGCTGGTCCTCGTGTCCGGGTCCGCCCTATCGTCTCACGGCGCGCGGTCTACTGGATCGCCGTCATGCCCATCCGTTCGGCCATCCGCACGAGATCGGCGATCGACCCGGCGCTCATCTTTCGCATCAGGTGGCCGCGATGCATCTTGACGGTAATCTCACTGGTTCCGAGTTCGGTCGCGATCTGACGGTTGGACCGGCCCGACACCACCCACATCATCACTTCGCGCTCGCGAGGCGTGAGCGATTCGAACGCGGTCCGCAGATTGGCGTATTCCTGGTTCCGCCGTCGCACCGCGCGATTCTGTTCGAGGGCGACGTAAATGGCGTCGAGCAGATCCTGATCCCGAAACGGCTTGGTCAGGAACTCGACCGCGCCTGCCTTCATCGCGCGGACCGACATCGGAATGTCGCCGTGGCCCGTGATGAAGATGACCGGCAGGTCCGATCCGGTCGCGCTCAACTGCCGCTGACACTCCAGGCCGCTGATCCCGGGCAGCCGCACGTCCAGGACGAGGCAGCTCGCCGCGTCGGGCCGGTCGGCGGCCAGCAGTTCCTGCGCCGACGCGAAGAGCTCGACGCGGAGTCCCACCGACCGAATCAGGCTGTCGAGTGCCTGGCGCACCGAGTGGTCGTCGTCGACGACGAGCACCACGTCCTCTCCGTTATCCATGCGAGTCGGTGCCCGTCGGCAACGCGAACGCGAACGTGGCGCCTTCCCCCTCGTCTGCCGCCGCCCAGAGCTCGCCGCCGTGCGCTTCGACGATCGATCGGCTGATGGACAATCCCAGGCCCATACCGTCCGGCTTCGTCGTGAAGAACGGATCGAACAGCCGATCGGTGTCCCCAGCCGCGATGCCGGCGCCGGTATCACGCACGCTGACCACCACACGGTGCCGCTCGTCCACGTCCGAGCGAATCTGCAGCGTACGGCGGCGATCCGCGACGCCGGCCATCGCTTCGATCGCGTTGATCAGCAGGTTGAGCACGACCTGCTGGAGCTGTACGCGGTCCCCGCGCACCGGCGGCAGGTGTCCGCTCAGATTGGTCCGCACCACCACGCGATTGGCGCTGAGCCGATCGCGCACGAACGCCAGCGCCTGGTGCACGACCTGGTTGACGTCCTGCGGGGACGGCGGCGTCGCGCTCTTCGCCAGCAGCGCACGAATCCTGCGGATCACGTCGCTGGCGCGATGGCCGTCTTCGACGATTCGTTCCACTGCCTCGCGGGTCTCCTGGAGATTCGGCCGGCCGCTGCCCAGCCAGCGCAGGCACGCGTTCGCGTTGGTGACAATGGCTGCCAGCGGCTGATTGACTTCGTGAGCAATCGAGGCCGCCAGCTCGCCCATCGTCGTGAGCCGCGCGACCCCCGCGAGCTCGGTCTGGGTGTCGAGCAGTGCCTGCTCGGCGCGTTTGCGATCCTCGATGTCCGTGTTGGTGCCGTACCAGCGGATGATCTGGCCGCCGGTCGCGCGAAGCGGCAGCGCCCGCGAGAAGAACCATCGGTAGTCGCCGTCGGCGCGCTGCACGCGCCATTCGGTGGCCAGCGGCGTCCCGTCCGAGAGCGCGGCCTGCCACGACGTGATGACGCGATCACGATCGTCGGGATGGGCCGGATCGGTCAGGCAGCTGCCGCGCATTTGATCCATCGTCCGGCCGACATACTCGAGCAGCGGCTGGTTACAGTAGTCGATGGACCCTGCGGGATCCGAACTCCAGATCTGCTGCGGGATCACCTCGGTCAACAGCCGCAGCTGGCGCTCGCTCTCGCGAATCCGCTCCTGCGCCTGCCTGATCTCGTTCTCCGCCCGATGACGCTCGGTGACGTCCCGAATCACCGCGAGCACAATCGGATGATCGTCGCATCCACGCACCGGGCTCAGGAGGATGTCGACGGGGAACTCGCTCCGGTCCTTGCGGCGTCCGTGCAGCAGCGCGCCCTGCCCCATCGGACGGCGCTCAGCGCTCTTGAAGTACCGCTCACGATGACTCGAGTGGGCCGTTCGGGAGCGCTCCGGAATCAGCAGTTCCACCGGCTGGCCAACCAGCTCGTGCCGGGAGTAGCCGAACATCGTCTCGGTCTCCGAGTTCAGCCACACGATGCGCCCGCGCTCGTCGACCGTGACGACAGCGTCGGGCGAGAACTCGATGAGCTTCGCCCGAGTCGTGACGCTCAGGTACGGAACGGTGCTATCGGGCGTGGCGCTCTCGTGTGGCATCGGTCGCGTTGGCGCAGCGTCTCCTCGGGGCTCGCGGACTATACCATAGTATATATTCCACTTCGACGCTTCCGGCTGCGCAGGCGCTCAGGGGATGTTCTGTGCGCAACCTGTTGCTCAAACACAAACAGGTTGACATTCAGGTGATTGATGACATATACGATTGTCTCCATATATATATACCAAAGGATCGAATCTCGATGACGGGCTGGCGCCCGAGGAGTGACCTGATGACTGAGCGGGTGTTCGGCATGGCGGCTGTGGTGGCCATCGCGTCGGCGGCGCTGACCGGCGTCCGCGCGAGCGGACAGACGGCAACCGCTGGGTCCGGTACGTCCAGATCGGCCGCGAAGCGCTGGACCGTCCGGACGCCGTGGGGCGATCCGGATCTGCAGGGCACCTGGACCAGCGACAGCGAGAACGGTGTGCCATTCGAGCGGCCCGAGCAGTTTGCCGGCCAGGCGACCGTCGCCGGCGAGGAGCTCGATCAGCTGCTCGAGCAGCGGGCGGCGCAGCGCAGCCAGAGCGCGCCGTTGGCCGGTGGTGTCACGGGCGCCGGTCCGACACATTGGTACGAGAATTGGGGCGCGAAATCGGCGCGTACGTCGATGGTGATCGATCCGGCTGATGGCCGGGTGCCGCCGCTGACGCGCGAGGCCCAGGATCGCGCGGCGGCGCGCACCGCGGCGCGCGCCGGGCGCGGCCCCGCCGACTCGTACGAAGACCGGAGCCTGTGGGACCGCTGCATCACGCGCGGCGTGCCGAACGTGATGTTCCCGACCATCTACAACAACAACTCGCGAATCGTCCAGGGCCCCGGCTACGTCGCGCTGACCTACGAGATGATTCACGAGACGCGGATCATCCCGCTCGACGGCCGGCCGCACCTCAACGGCCGGGTGCGCGGGTATCTCGGCGACGCGCGCGGCCACTGGGAAGGCGGCGCGCTGGTCGTCGACACGACGAACTTCAGCCAGAAGACGAACTATCGCGGTTCGGGTGAGACGCTCCACCTGATCGAGCGCTTCACTCGCATCGACGCCGGCACGCTCCGGTACGAAGTCACGATCGACGATCCCCATACGTTCACGCGGCCGTGGACCGCCGCGCTGAACCTGACGCCTCAGGCCGACCTGTTCGAGTACGCGTGCCACGAAGGGAACTACGGACTGCACAACATCCTGACCGCGGGGCGCGCGGAGGACAAGGCGGCAGCCGAGAGCGGACGCGCGCCGAGCCAGGTTGACACCCGCGGAGAAGAGCGTTAGCGTCCGGCATCCGGGGCCGCCCGGGTGCCGGAACAGCCCGAACTGGAGGAACGGCATGAGAAGAGTCTTCGTGCATGTCGGCGCAGCCCTGCTCTGCGCCGTGCTGACGCCGGCGGCGGCGCGTGCTCAGGCATCCATCGCCGGCGTCGTCAAGGACTCGTCAGGGGCGGTGCTGCCGGGCGTGATGGTGGAAGCGTCGAGCCCGGCGCTGATCGAGAAGGTGCGCTCGGTCGTCACCGATGGCACGGGCCAATACAAGATCGTCGACCTGCGGCCCGGCACCTACGAGGTGACCTTCACGCTCTCCGGCTTCAACGCCGTGAAGCGCGAGGGCATCGAGCTGACCGGGTCGTTCAACGCCACGGTGAACGCGGAGCTGAAGGTGGGCGCGGTCACCGAGACGATCACGGTGTCCGGCGAGACGCCGATCGTCGACGTGCAGAGCGCGACGCGCCAGCAGACGCTGAACAACGACGTCATCAGCGCGATCCCCGGCGCGAAGATCTACACGGCGATCATGAACCTGGTGCCGGGCGTGACGGCATCGGGTACCAACGACGTGGGCGGCATCTCGGGGCCCCTCGTCGTCACCTTCGCCGTGCACGGCGGCCGCGGCAACGAAGGGCGGCTGCAGGTGGACGGCATCGGAGTCGGGGCGGCGCTGAACGGCAGCGGCACCGGCTACTACGTCACCGACATCGGGAACGCGCAGGAGGTGACGGTCAGCACTTCCGGCGGCCTGGGCGAAGCCGAAGTCGGCGGGCCGTACATGAACGTCGTGCCGCGGCAGGGCGGCAACACCGTCAAGGGGACCTTCTTCGCCAACGGCGCGAGCGAGGCCTTCGGCGGCAACAATCTCGATCCGGCGCTGACCGCCGTGGGCGTCCGCGCCGGCAACACCCTCCTCAAGATCTGGGACGTCAACGGCGTCATCGGCGGCCCAATCGCGAAGGACCGGCTGTGGTACTTCGGCGGCGCGCGCCACCAGGGCAACCGCAAGCAGGTGTCCGGGATGTTCAGCAACGTCTACGCGGGCGATCCGGCCAAGTGGACCTACCTCGCCGACCCCAACGCGCCCGCCCAGGACGACGGGACGTGGAAGAGCGTTCACGGGCGCCTCACCTGGCAGGCCTCGGCGCGCAATAAGCTCGGCTTCTTCTGGGATCGTCAGAGCACGTGCACGTCGTGCATCTCGGGCGGCAATGCCACGACGTCGCCCGAAGCGGCGTCCACCGGCGACGGCATTCCACTGCACGTGCAGCAGATCACGTGGACCTCGCCGACGACCAACAAGCTGCTGCTCGAAGCCGGCGTCGGGACGTACCTGACGACGTGGGGCGGCCGCGAACGGCCCGGTAACCCAACGCACGATCTCACCCGGGTCGTCGAGCAGTGCACGGCCGGGTGTCCGGTGAACGGCAACATCGCCGGCCTGACCTATCGGGCGACGAACTGGGCGAGCGA